>DASZUK010000058.1:0-18473 GCA_035547695.1 Acidimicrobiales bacterium | reverse complement strand
CCGCCGGAACATCCGGATGTTCCGGCCCCACTCTCGAAGGAGTTCATCGCTCACGGACGCCTAGCCTACTCGTTACGTAGTGAGTAGTCAATGGCGCTGACCTGGTAGTTTCGCGAACTCCCTGCGTGTAACTACATCGTTACGTGAGAAGTAATCGGGACTTGTCTACGCTGTACGTAATGCGTACGACCCTGGGTGATGCGCTGCGAGAGCGATGCTCCGGGTCGACCCTGGAGGCGGAGTCTCTTCGGCTCGGGCTTCAGAAGAACCAATTGAGCCGATGGGTTAGCGGAGCCGTACCGAAGCCTGAGTCTTACCAAGTCTTGATGGACTTCCTCGGTGTAACAGTCTGCACCCTCGGAGGGATGATCGCACTATCTCAGCTACAGCGAGCAGGTCTGACCGTAATTACACCTCGCGCCGACTCTCAAAGTCCGAACAGGCCAAGTCCTGCTGTTGCGGCGGTCAGACGCGGTGCGGCACGAATTGCGCGAATCAGTAACAGTTCCGCGACGAGACCGCCTGCCTGAGCACGGAAGTGAAAATCGTGTCACTCTAGGGGCAACCTGATCGACGGGTCGGGGAGAGTGGAGGGGGCTTCATGAAACGAATCGCCTACTTGGCGACGGTAGCTGCATTACCCATTGCAGCTCTCGTTGCCCCGTTGACGGCCACGGCTGTGACAACGGAAGCACTGTCGCCCACCTGGCAATCCTGGCAAGCCGATGCTCTCCACGCGGTGTCCACCATCCGAGACCAGGGGCCCGTGACCCTGGCGGCACTACCGGGCCCTATCTCCGTGAGCTTGGTGGATACCAGCTCCGGTCCCATCACCATCGAACAACAGAGCATTGAGGCCCAGGATGGGTCTGGCAAGGTCGACCTGACGCTGGCCTCCCTCGACGGCCAGCAGTTGACCGTCACCGTCGCAGGTGCCAGCAGCGCCACGGTCCTGGTGCTGGACCCGAACGGAACGACAATCCAGCACGAGTATCAAGTACCGACCATCCAGACGAGTTCGCACCATGGTCGGGCTCGGGTCCATCTGGTGACAATCGGCGGCTGCCATCCCTATGCGTATCCTCCGATGGTGATCGGCAGCATCTTCGGGCCACTTGTCGATGGCCTGGGAACGATCAACTGCTCGGTGACCGAAGATTTGGCGGCTATCGTATCGCTTTACATCGGTGGTACCCATGTGGGTGCCACCGCGACAGGATCGGATTCGGGAACCTATCTGGGGGTGAACAGCTTCTTCTCTTGCAGTTCTGGCGGACCGAACACCTTCCACACGGCTGAATTGTGGAGCGTGAACGGGGTAGTGCAGGGCGGGACGACATCAACTGGTGCATCCTTGGGGTGCGCCGCGTAGCTAGCTATAGCCCCATATAGGGGCTTTGACGTAGGAGCTGGTGGGGGACCCGCTTTGCCTAAACAACCAACGCCCGAGGAGGAAGCCCTCCTGCGCTTGATCGCGCGCTCAATGGAGCGCATCGCCGACTATTTCGAGGGGACACCACTCTCGGAATCGGTACCAACGCTCCGCTTGCTCTCCACTGAGGAAGACAGCGTCCCTGCACGATCCCGGCGCGGTTTTCGACGCCCTATCGCAGCCGCCCTCCTCCTGATTGTCCTGATCGCCGGAGCGTTCAGCGCTGCATATGCATGGCCAACCTCGAAAATGAAGCCCCAACACGTCTCGACAACTCCTACCACCTGGAGGGCTGCAGGCATAATCGAGCAACAGGCATGGACTGCTGGCGGTTCAGCCTTCGCGCAAGCCCTCATCACCTGTCCATCGCCGACAGCCTGCTATAGCCTCGCCCCCGGATCAGCCCAAGGTGGGACGCTGGTTGAGGTCAGTAGGGATGGTGGCCGTGACTGGTCCTCCTCTCATTTGCCTCCCGGTTGGCGCTTGACCTCAGCTCTCGCGTGCCTCACTACTACATCATGTGTTGCTGGCGTCATAGCCACAGCGCCTCTACATCAGGCCGGAATCGTCTCGACGGACAACGGAGGGTTCTCATGGTCTATCTGGTACTTGCCGATTGGGATGGCCGAATTGAGCAATGTCGCGTACCCAGCTACGACACGCGTCCTCGGCACGCCATCTCCCACCACAGGAACGTCATCTGTCGTGATCACCCGCGACCAAGGTCACAACTGGTCCTCCTATCCATTGCCCGACCCCTTCGTACCCGACAGCCCAGAAGGCTTGGCATGCCCTACGGCATCGAACTGCGTGGTCGTGGGGTCGACCGCGTACAGCCTTGATGCGACAGCCGCGACTGCTTGGTCGGTTACGGGTGGCGAGTCGTGGGATACGGGGAAGATTCCAGGAGGATTTCACCGCGTGAACGCTGTTACATGCACGAGCCGAGCATGCATCGCTCTGGCGAACGGACCAGGCAAAGGAGGTCACCCTCTGGGCCCAAGCGTCTCCATCACCACTACGACCGCTGGGCGCACGTGGCATCTAGGGGGCACTGCTGCCGGCTCCATGACATCCCTGGCCTGCACGGGCTCCAAGCACTGCTGGGCCGGCGGAATGCAGCTCTCGGTTGGAGATGCCGATTTGGCGGGTACGTTCGATGGAGGAGCTACGTGGCACACAGCCGTCTTGCCATCTGAGATGACGGCCGATGAGGAACGGGCCACGGGCCTGACTGAGCTAGTGATCCAGGACATCTCATCAATAAGTTGCCCATCCCCGACTGCGTGTGTTGCTGTGGGCGTTCTTGCGGCGGCCTCGGGAGATGTACGCGTGATCCTCCGCAGCACATCTGGATAGGGCTGCCGGCCAGTTACGCAGGGCCGCTCCGGGAGATCCGGATCGTCCACATATGGATTGGACTTGATGCCGAAGGTTTAGTACGTTTTCCCTTTCCTGTCATGGCGAGGAGGGGGGCGGCAATGACCACCACCGAGTTCACGGACTCCAACGGATCATCCTGGCGGTTTGATCCGGGCACGCAATTGTGGAGCCGCTGGGACGGCTCTAACTGGATCACAGCCGGGAAGACCCCGCCGCCCGGGTACGCGGTAGCTGCGCCCCTCGGGTCCCCTTTCCCGCAGGATCATGCAGCCGCTCGGGCTGCCGCGCAGGCAGCGAAGGCCCACGCCAAGGCGCTGCGCCCCTGGTACAAGAAAAAGCGCTACTGGGCACTCGGCATCATCGCCGTAATCGTCATCATCATCGTGGCCACCACTGCCGGCGGCGGCGGCAAGTCCCCAACCTCAGCGGATGGCACAGCATCATCGGCAACAACCGGGGGGGCCACCACGACGACGACCGCTGGTAACCCTGGGCTCGGCCAGCCGGCCCTTGATGGTGACTTCGCGTTCACCGTGCACTCGGTGACATGTGGGATCACCCACATGGGGACATCGACATTCGGCACAACAGCGCCGGCCGGCACGCAGTGGTGCGTGGCCCACATGACCGTCGCGAACGACAAGAGCGAGTCCAAGGACTACTTTGCCGGCAACCAGAAGGCCATCGACACACAGGGTCGCCAGCTCTCGGCCGACACAAAGGTGATCCTCCTGACATCGGGTCCCGGCTCGGTCCTCTCAACAACCCTCAATCCGGGTGTCTCGATCACAGTGCAGGTGCCCTACCGGCTCCCGTCGACGGCCCACGTCAAGCAGTTGGTGCTCCATGACTCAGCGTTCAGCGGGGGCGTCACGGTCGACGTGGGCTGACAGTGACAATGAGGTGGGGTCCTTCGGACCCTGGACTGATTTTTGCTACCCCTTCCGGAGCGAGTTCGAGAAGGGGACCGGGCTGAGGAGGGAATATGATCCGAAAAGCTGGAACGACGGCAGCCGTCGGGCTGCTGGCTTTGGCTGGAGTAGTCGCAACGGGGGCGCAACCGGCCGGGGCGACGGGGCCAACGATCGCATCATTCTCTAGTGACCAGATTGGCCAGAGCGGGGAAACGCCCCAATTCACCGTCAATGGGCCGTGGCAGATGGCCTGGAGCTTCATCTGTATCACACCGACATTCGACCTGCCGGGCTTCTTCGGCGTCGACATTACATCGCCGCCCGGTGACTACACATTCGACGTCGGACCGAGCGAAACAGGCCACAGCGGATCAGGGACCGACTACTACCACGACACGGGAACGTTCAATCTCTCAGTGTTCAGCGGCTGCACATGGTCCATCACCATCAGCCTGCAATCAACTCCAGCACCGCCGCCGCCTGCGCCCGGGCCACCTACCCACACGACAACCTCGGGCTATACGATGGTGGGCTCCGATGGCGGGGTATTCGCCTTCGGCAGCGCTCCATACAAGGGGTCGCTTCCAGGGCTTGGTGTCCACGTCTCCAACATCGTCGGCCTGGTGCCCACCGCTGACAACCGCGGCTATTTCCTTGTTGGGAGCGATGGCGGAGTGTTCGCCTTCGGGAACGCTCCTTACCTCGGATCGCTGCCCGGACTTGGGGTTTCGACCAGCTCGATCACCGGGATCGTCCCGACTGGCGATGACCAGGGCTACTTCCTGGTGGGCAAGGACGGCGGAGTTTTCGCCTTCGGCGATGCGCCCTTCCTTGGGTCGCTGCCCGGAAGTGGCGTACACCGTTCGGACATCGTGGGGATCGCCGCCACGCCGTCGGGCAACGGCTACTGGCTGGTGGCCTCCGATGGGACGGTCTACGCCTACGGCGCTGCCCAAGCTCTCGGCTCAGCGCCGGCCACCAGTTCGCCTGTCTCAGCCATTGCTGGCACCCCTGGCGGTGCCGGCTACTGGCTCGTGACGCAGAACGGGTCCGTCTATACCTTCGGTGATGCCAGGAGCTTCAATTCACTCCCAGGAATCGGCGTCTCCCCATCCAAGCCCGTTGTCGGGATCGTCCACACGGCCGACGAAGGCGGCTATTGGCTGATCGGTCAGGACGGCGGGATCTTCGCCTTCGGGGATGCTGGCTATGTGGGCTCCCTGCCGAGCCTTGGCGTCGTCGTCAACGACATCGTGGGTGCTGTTCCGACGGCGTGACCCACCTCGGCACAGCGTCGACGTCGACTGGGCCGAGCGATCCCGCCCACATGGTGCCACAACCTTGTCCTACAAAATTTCCTAATACTCCCGCTGTTGGCCACTATGAGTCGCTAATCCGTTCTGACAATCTCCCAGGTCAGATGCCCTTTTGCTATTCGGGACCATGCCCATCCCGTTCTCTGCGCTGACTCTTAATCCGCAGGTTACGGGTTCAAATCCCGTGGGGCGCACCAAACCAATGTGTTGTTCCGGGTGATGCCCGGCAATTCGTCTTCGCTTGATCCCCGACACATGTTCGGGTGATCCCCGACGCGTGTTCGGTTGATGTCCGACACCTTGCCCGCCAACCTGCGCCCAGGCGTAGGAGGTGGCCGATGCTCAGGGAGCTCAGCAAGGTGGAACAGCGTTACGACGCCGTCCTGGCGGTCATCCGGGACGGATTGGGGGTCACCGAGGTGGCCGAGAAGTTCGGGGTGCACCGAGACACGGTGTACTCCTGGCTGGCCCGCTACGAGGTCGACGGCCTCGACGGGCTGCGTGACCGGTCGCACCGACCGAAGACCTCGCCACTCCAGATGCCGGCCGTGGTCGAAGCACGACTGCTCGAGCTGCGGCGGCATCGCCCGCACTGGGGGCCGGTCCGGCTCCGCCACCAGCTCGGCCGAGAGGGGGTGGCGCCACTCCCCTCGGTCTCGGGCATCTACCGGGCCCTCGTCCGCCACGGCCTGGTGGAGCCCCAGGGAGGGCGCAAGAAGCTGGGAACGGGGTCGTCCCATGGAGCTGTGGCAGATGGACGTGGTGGGTGGGGTGCTGTTGGCGGACGGCACCGAGGGCAAGGTCTTGACCGGGGTCGACGACCACTCGAGGTTCTGCGTGTGCGCCGGCATCATGGTCCGAGCCACGGGACGGGCGGTCTGCGGCTTCTTCGCCCAGGCCTTGGAACGCCACGGAGTGCCCGAGGAGGTGCTCACCGACAACGGCAAGGTCTTCACCAACCGCTTCGGGCTCACCCCTACCGAGGTGCTCTTCGACAAGATCTGCCGGGAGAACGGCATCACCCACCGCCTCACCGCCCCGGCCTCGCCCACCACCACCGGCAAGGTCGAACGGTTCCACCGGACGCTGCGGATCGAGTTCCTCTCCGGCCAGGTCTTTTCTTCCCTGGTCGACGCCCAGGCGGCGCTCGATGGCTGGGTGCACGACTACAACAGCGAACGTCCCCACCAGAGCCTGAAGATGGCCACCCCGGCCGAGCGGTTCTCAGCCGCCGTCGGCCGTCCCGGCCTCGACCTTCCTCCCGATCTGCGGGTCGTCACCGAGAACCGCACCGGGGAGGGCTGGGTCAGCCGCACCGTCTCGGTCAACGGCACCATCTCGGTCGCCAATCAGATCTTCAGCGTCGGCAAGCACCGCAGCGCCCACTTGGTCGACGTGCGAGTGCTCGACCAGCTCTTGGAGGTCTGGGACGGAAACGAGCTCATCAAGACCGTCCTACGGACGACGGAGGGGGAGGTGAGGAAGAAGCGGGCAGAGCCTCACCGGAGGCACTAGAACATCAGATCAAAGGTGTCGGACATCACCCGAACACGGTTTGTCGGATATCAATCGGACCTGCACGGGCGCACCAAACCAACGTTCGTTACCGGCCCCTCGACGGCGTCGACCATGGGTCGAATGTACGGACCCCTGCCTGATCTAGGAAGCCGGCACCACGATCACACCCTCTGCCGTGGGCTCGGGTACTTCCTCACCAGCCTGGCGCATCAGCGACAAGTGGGCCGGGATGGCCTCCCGAATGCGGGCCTCCACCTCCTGCCGGGAGGTTCCGGTCGCCACACAGCCCGGCAGATCGGGGACGTACGCACCCCAGGCGTCCCCCTCGTGCTCGATCACCACCGGGTATCCGGTCATCGCTGCCCTCGCAGATGCGCCTGTCTCCAGATACTGGCCAGCGTACCCTTCGGGACCTCTTCGGCAGGTGCTCCGGCAACAGTCACGATGCCCGACCGATCTGGATGCTGGAACTGCCGGTGTGACCCTTTCTGGCGTACCTGTTGCCAGCCTTCCTGCTCCAATATTCGGATGACCTCCCGCACCTTCATCGGTGCGAAAGTTACGAATCGGCTGTGACACCGAACTGGGTGCTCAGTACCGGAACCGGTACCGGGGGACGAGGGTCTCGACGGGCTCGTCGCCGTAGCGGTCCAGCTCGGCCCGGCGGACGGCGGCGTAGGTCCGGTGCAGGGCGGGCCCGAGCGCGTCGGCCAGGACGTCGGACCGGTCGAAGGCGGCGAGGGCGGCGGCGAGGGAGACCGGGAACACCCCGGGCCGGCGGGGCCCGTCGCCCTGCGCGGTCCGCACCGGGTTGACCTCGGCCGGAGCCAGTTGGGCGGGGTCGACGGTGATCTCGTCGGGCAGCTCGGCGGCGGTGGCCAGGCCGTGGAGGCCGCAGGCCAGCACGCCGGCGACCACCAGGTACGGGCTGGCGGTGGCGTCGGGGTTCTTCCACTCGACGTTGGCCGACGGGTCGTGGCCGGCCCGGGGGGCGGTGACCAGCCGGAGGGCGGCCTCCCGGTTCTCCAGCCCCCAGCAGCCGAACGGCCCGGACCAGTGGCCGGGGACCAGCCGGTGGAAGCTGACCGGGCTGGGACAACCCAGGGCGACCAGCGCAGGCAGGTTCGCCAGCAGGCCGGCCATGAACGCCTCGCCGTCCCGGGTGACCCCGCGGGGGCCGTCCCCACCGGACAGCAGGTTGTCGCGGTCACCCCGGACGCCGGCCCGCCGGACGCTGGTGTGGACGTGGCGGCCGTTGCCGACGCCGCCGGCCCACACCACCGGGGAGAAGCTGGTGTCGTAGCCGAAGGTCCGCCCCACGGCCCGGACCACCTCCTGGGCCAGGAAGGCCCCGTCGGCGGCCGCCACCGGGTCGGCGGGGGGCAGGGCCACCTCGAACTGCCCCGGGGAGTACTCCGGGTGCAGTTGCTCGACGTCGAGGCCGGCGGCCTGCAGGGCCAGGTACACCGCCCGGAGGTAGGCGCCCGTCTCGACCACCCGGGACATGCCGTAGGCCGGGGCGGCGGACACCGGCGGGAAGGCGCCGCCGTCGGCCCGGCCGGCCACCCATTCGACCTCGAACCCCATGCGGACGTCCAGGCCGGCGGCGGCGGCCCGGTCGACCATCCGGCGGGCCGCGGCCCGGTGGCACTGCGGGTGGGCGGACCCGTCCGGCTGGCGGCGGTCGGCCGGCGCCCACCACCAGCCGTCCATCGGCAGCCGGCGGACCGCCGCCGGGTCGGGGTGCAGCCGGAGGTCACCGACCGGCCCGCCGGCATCCGCGGTGGCGATGACGGCGTCGTCGGACAGGAAGGCGTCGAACACCGGCGACATGCCGATGCCCGACGCGGCGGCCTGGTCCAGGCGGTGGCCCGGGACCACCTTCACCCGGGAGATCCCGCCGTTGTCCGGGTAGCAGGCCGCCACCAGGTCGTCCCGGTCGACGCCGGTGCCGGGCGACTGCGGGCCCCCCGGCACGGTCAGGCCGGCTTCCCGCCGGGGTCGACAGCCGGCAGGCCGTCCTGCAGCGGCGTGCCGAGGCGGTGCGTCATGGCGGCAGGATCGTACCGGACCCCACCGGGCCGGACCCCGGCCTGCACCCCGGCGCCCGACCGCACCCCCGGCACCCAGGCCGCACCCGGCCGGCAACCCACCGAAAACCGGTGGTGACCAGGGAAAATATTCCTTCCTTGCCGGCCGTCGAGAAAGTAGAGTGCGGCGACCTCTCCACGGGGAGAGGTGGCAAAAGGTGGAGGGGACACAATGGCGGTCGACGTGACGAAGCCGGTGGGCAAGGTGCGGAGCCCTCTGGCGGTGGTCCTGTTCGGGATCATCACCATCGGCATCTACAGCCTGTACTGGCAGTACCGGTCGTTCAAGGAGCTGAAGCAGTACACCGGCCAGGGCATCGGCGGCGGGCTGGGCCTGCTGCTGGCCTTCCTGCTCGGCATCGTGAACATCTTCCTGCTGCCGGCCGAGATCGGGAACATGTACGCCGGCGAGGGCAAGGACAAGCCGGTCAGCGGCAAGACCGGGTTCTGGGTGCTCCTGCCCATCATCGGCGGGTTCGTCTGGATCTTCAAGGTGCAGGGGGCCATGAACCGGAACTGGCAGGCCCACGGCGCCGTCGGCTGAGATGGCCCCATGAGCGAACAGTGGAACACGAAGCCGGCCGGCCAGGTGGTCGCCGGCGACCGGGTCAGGGTGCGGGACGTGGAGATCACGGTGGCCAGGGTCGAGCAGGCCTTCTTGGGCCGTGACGGCATGATCGCCTTCATCGAGGACACCCCGGAGCGGTGGCTGAAGGTGCCGACCACCGCCGATGCCGAGGTGGAGGTGCTGGCCGCCGGCTGAGCTCCGACCCGGCCGCCGGCGACCGGGTCGCCGGCGGCCGGCTCCGGGTGGCTGGGTGGAGTAGTTTCATCGACGATGACGCCTCAACCCGCGGCACCCCAACGGCTGGGCCTCACGGTGGCCGAGTCGGCTCCGTTGCTGCCACTGGAGCCCCGGCCGCCGGCCGGCGCGCCCAACGTGGTGGCCATCGTGCTCGACGACACCGGGTTCGCTCATCTGGGCTGCTTCGGGTCGGACATCGCCACCCCGCACATGGACGGCCTGGCCGACGGCGGGCTCCGGTACAGCCGGTTCCACGTCACCTCGCTGTGCTCGCCGACCCGGGCGTCGTTCTTCACCGGCCGCAACCACCACGCCGTCGGCATGGGGTTCCTGGCCGACATCCCGCTGGGGTTCCCCGGGTACACCGCCCGGCTGCCGAAGACGGCGGCCGCCCTGCCCCGGGTGCTCCGCGACGTGGGGTACAACACCATGGCGGTCGGCAAGTGGCACCTCACCCCCCGGTTCCAGCGGTCGGTGGCCGGCCCGTTCGACAGTTGGCCGCTGGGCCTGGGGTTCGAGCGGTACTACGGGTTCCTGCAGGGTGACGCCAACCACTGGGCGCCGAACCTGGTGCAGGACAACCACTACGTCGACCCGCCGGCCGGGCCCGGTGACGGGTACCACCTGAGCGAGGACCTGGCCGACCGGGCCATCCGGTACGTGCTGGACCAGCAGCAGGCCGCCCCGGGAAAGCCGTTCTTCTTGTACTTCGCCCTCGGCGCCATGCACGCCCCGCACCACGTGGCCCCCGAGTGGGTGGAGCCGTACCGGGGGCGGTTCGACCAGGGGTGGGACGCCTGGCGCGAGGCCCTGTTCGAGCGGCAACTGGCCCTCGGGGTGGTGCCGGACGGCACCGTGCTGACGCCGCGGCCGGACTGGGTGGACGCCTGGGACGACCTGCCGGCCGACCACCGCCGGATGCACGCCCGGCAGCAGGAGGTGTTCGCCGGGTTCCTCACCCACACCGACGCCCAGATCGGCCGGCTGCTGGCCTTCCTGGCCGAGGTGGGCCAGTTGGACAACACCCTGGTGCTGCTGTTCTCGGACAACGGGGCCAGCGCCGAGGGCGGCCGGAGCGGCAGCGTCAACGAGCACCGGTTCACCGCCCGGGTCCGCGAGTCGATGGACGACAACCTGGCCGCCTACGACGACTGGGGCGGCCCGACCACCTACAACCACTACTCCTGGGCCTGGGCCTGGGCCGGGAACACCCCGTTCCGGCTGTGGAAGCGGTACACCTGGCTGGGCGGCACCCGGACGCCGCTGGTGGTGCACTGGCCGGCCGGCATGGCCGAGGCCTCCCGCGGGCAGGTCCGCAACCAGTTCGCCCACGTCATCGACCTGATGCCGACGGTGCTGGACGCCGTCGGGGTGCAGCCGCCGGAGGTGGTGGACGGGGTCACCCAGCAACCGGTGGACGGGGCCACCCTGCGCGGCACCTTCGACCACCCGGACGCCCCGGACCCGAGGGACACCCAGTACTTCGAGATGCTGGGCTCCCGGTCCATCGTCCATCAGGGCTGGAAGGCCACCACCGACCACATCTCGGTGGGGGTGATCGACGAGGAGGAGGCCGCCACCGGCAGCCGCCGGTTCGACCACGACCACTGGGCCCTGTTCGACCTGCGGGCCGACTTCTCCGAGTCCACCGACGTGGCCGCCGACCACCCCGACCTGGCCCGGCAGTTGCAGGACCGCTGGCTGGCCGAGGCCGGCCGCAACCAGGTGCTGCCGGTGGACGACACCTTCATCAACCGGATCGGCGCCCTCATCCCGCCGGCCTGGCCGCCGGGCACCGACCGGGTGTTCCGCCCCGGCGGCAGCCCGGTCTCGGACGAGTCCGTCCCGATGCTGTGGGGCGGGTTCAAGATGACCGTCGACGTCGACGTGGCCGCCGACCCCGCCGGGGTGCTGCTGGCCATGGGCGACTGGAACGGCGGCTACGCCCTGTTCGTGGCCGACGGCCGGCTGGTGTTCACGTTCTGCCGGGCCGGCGACGTCCTGGAGGTGGTCGCCGACCGGCCGGTGCCGGCGGGCCGCCAGACCCTGGGGGTCCACTACGCCGTCCGGCCCGGCGGCTCCGGCGGCGGCTCCGGCGGGGATGCCGCCGACGGCGGCGCCGGCGAGCTGCAGGGCACCTTCAGCCTGCTGCACGGCGACACCGTGGTGGGCACCGTCGACTTCGACGGGATGCTGCCGCTGGCCATCCAGCACGGCGGGGCCGGCCTCCGGCTGGGCCGGGACGCCGGCCTGCCGGTGTCCACCCGGTACGCCACCCCGTACGACTGGAACGGTGCGCTGTCCAGCCTGCGGGTGCAGACCCCCGGTGGGCCGCCGCCGAGCCCGCAGGAGGAGATCCGGGCGGCGCTGCACAGCGACTGACGTCGCCGCCACGGGACGGGCCGGGTCCGCCGCGGGCGCCGGGTGGCCAGGGCCGTTCGGGCCACCGGGCGGTTCGGGCCGCCGGGCCGGCCAGTGGGTCAGTCCGGCAGGGTCCCGGCCGCCTGGGCGGTGCGGAACTGGTCCAGCAGCCGTTCGGGCGTGGTGGACCGCAGCAGGGCACCGTCCCGGGCCAGGGCGGCGCCGCGGGCCTGCAGGAACCGGTTCACCGGGGTGGCCACCCCGTGCAGCCGGCCCAGCAGCACGATCTCCCCGTTCAGGTAGTCGGTCTCGATGGACCCGGCCCCCCGGGCGATGCTCTGCCACGACGACCCACCGGACCAGCCGTTGGCCAACGGCAGCCGGTCCCCCCGGCGGTCCAGGTCCTCGGCCGCGGAGGCCGCGTCGACGCCGGCCGCCGCCAGGACCGCCTCGCCCTCCACCACCGCCATCTGGGCCAGCTCGCCGCCCAGCCCTTCCGGGCCGGCGAGGGCGTCGACGGCGTTGGCCAGGTTGAGCAGCAGCTTGCGGTACTTCCACCGCATGATGTCCGGCTCGGGGCGGGACTCGAACCCCGCCTCCTCCAGCGCCGCCGCCACCGCCCCGGCGGTGCCGTCCACCCCGGCAGGGTACCGGCCCAGGTCCAAGATGCCGGTCAACGGCGCGCAGTGGGCCACCACCACCCCCGGTTCGAGATAGGTGGCCGGGCACATGACGCAGAGGCCGTAGGTGTTGGCGAACCGGCGCAACGTCCGCCGCTCGTTGGCCACCCCGTTCTGGGCGCAGACCACCGCCGTCTCCGGCGGCGCCACCGCCTCCAGGGCGGCCAGCGCCGCCTCGGTGTCCTGGCTCTTCATCGCCAGCACCACCACCGCCGGCTCGCCCCAGTCGACGTCGCCGGGGCCGGCCACCGCCGCGACCGGCAGCACCGCCCGCTGGCCCCGGCGCTCCAGCACTAGCCCGCCGGACTGGATGGCGGCCAGGTGCCGGCCGCGGGCGATCAGCTCCACCCGGTGGCCGGCCTGGAACAGGCAGCCACCCATCGACCCGCCGACGGCACCGGCGCCGTAGATGACGAAGCGCACGGCATCGATGGTGCCACAGACCCGCCGGCACCCTGCCGGACCGCACGGGCGGTGCCCGTGCCCTGCCGGACCGCACGGGCGGCGCCCGTGCCAAGCTGGACCGGTGGCAGGCGTCGTGACAGCGCCGCTCCGGGCGGCGAGGCAACTGGTGGGCGTCCCCTGGCAACTGGCGGCGGTCCCCCGACGGGCGGTGGCCACGCTGGTGGGGCCGGCCCGGACGGACCTGCGCCGGCAGGTCCGCCGGTCGTTGGGGGTGCCGGCGGACCCGGTGGCCCCGTCCACGGACCCGGGGCAGGCGTTCCTGCCGCCGGGCAGCGCCGCCCGACGGGTGCACGGCGACCTGCCGTCCATGCTCATCGGCGGCCTGGCGGCCCTGCTGCTGCAGAGCCTGCACCCCCTGGCCATGGCCGGGGTGGCCGACCACTCGAACTACCGCGACGACGCCCTCGGCCGGCTGCGCCGCACGGCGTCGTTCGTGGGGTACACCACGTTCGGCACCGTGGAGGAGGCCGAGCGGGCCATCCGGCAGGTCCGGACGGTGCACCGCCGGGTCCGCGGCGTGGCCCCGGACGGACGGCCGTACTCCGCCGACGACCCGGACCTGGTGACCTGGATCCACGTCGCCGAGATGTCCAGCTTCCTGGCCTCCTGCCAACGGTTCGGCCCCCGGCCGCTGTCGGCGGCGGAACGGGACGGCTACTGGGCCGACACCGCCGCGGTGGCCCGGGCCCTCGGGGCGGCCTGGGTGCCGGAGACCGCCGACCAGGCGACGGCCTACCTGCAACGGGTCCGGCCGGACCTGTACGCCGGGCCGCAGGCCATGGCGGCCCGGGACTTCCTGCTCCGCGGCGTCGGCACCCGGCCGAACGACCGAGCCGTCCACGCCGTCGTCGTGGCCGCCGCGGTGACCCTGCTGCCGGACTGGGCCCGGCAGGCCCTGCGGCTGCCGCTGCCGCCGCTGGTCGACCCGCTGGTGGTGACCCCGTCGGCCCGGCTGCTGTGCACCGGCCTCCGCTGGTTGGTCACCCCGCCCGGCTAGCGGGGGCGCAGCCCCCAGGCGCCCTCCCACTGGTCGCCGGGCTCCAGGACGACGAGGTCGCGGCCGGAACGGAAGGCGTCCGGCGGGCAGGTCATCGGCTCGATGGCCACCGCGGCGCGGCGCCGGTCGACGTCACCGAGGGTGTCGCCGGTGTAGCACATCAGGTAGCCGAACCGGTCGTCCGCCCACAGGTCCACGCCGCGACCGGTGACGGGGTCGTCCAGGGACGCCCAGGCCCGGCCGTCGGGGGCCCGGTGCAGGCCGGTGAACGCGGTGTCCATGCGGGTGGTCCCGATGGACCGCCCGGCGGTGAAGTCGTACTCGGTGCCGGCCACCCCCAGGACCTCCCCGGTGGGCAGCGACCGGGCGTCCAGCACCAGGCGCTCGGTGGCCGGCAGCCGCAGCACGGCCTGGTCGATGCGGTCGGCCCCGGCCGTCAGGTACGGGTGGAACCCCAGGCCGAACGGGAGGGTGCGGTCACCGACGTTGACCGCCTGGGTGGTGACGGTGAGGCCGTCGCGGCCCAGCCGGTACTCCACCTTGAGGTCCAGGCTGAACGGGTAGCCGGGGGTCGGCCGGAGCGGGCAGGCCAGGACCACCACGTTCTGGGCCTGGCCGTCCAGCCGCCACGGCAGCCAGCGGACCAGCCCGTGGATGGCGTTGCCCAGGCCGGGCTCGTCCAGCGCGGCCTGGGCGGCCTGGCCGGCGAACTCGTACCGCCCGTCACCCAGCCGGTTCGGCCACGGGGCCAGCACCTGGCCGCGGCCGCTGTGGGACCACTCGTCGGGGCCGAACCCATCCACGACGTCGTGGCCGGCGACCGTGTAGGACCGGATGGTCCCGCCGACCTCGGTCAGCACCGCCTGCTGGGCGCCGTGGCCGATGATCCACTGCTGGCCGGTCGGCGAAGTCGGTGCAGAGGGGGCCATGTCGCCCCGGTATCGTATCGGCGCGTGCGCATCCTGGTGACGAATGACGACGGGGTACACGCGCCCGGCCTGGCCGCCATCACCAGGGCCCTCGCGGCCTGGGCGGCCGAGGACGCCGACCGCGACGTGGTGGTGGTGGCCCCGCTGACCAACCACAGCGGGGCGTCCGCGGCCGTCGGCACCGTGTACGAGCGGGAGGCCCTGGCCTACCGGGCGGTGCCGATCGACGGCGTCGACAACGTGCCCGTCTACGGCCTCGACGCCTCCCCGGCACTGTCGGTCATCGTCGGCACCCTCGGCGGCTTCGGGCCCCGGCCGGACCTGGTGGTGTCCGGCATCAACCTCGGGGTCAACGTCGGCCGGTCGGTGCTGCACTCCGGCACCGTCGGCGCCACCCTCACCGGAGCCCAACTGGGGCTGTCCGGGCTGGCGGTCTCCCTGCGGTCCGGCGCCGCCCGGGACCACTGGGAGACCGCGGCCGACCTGGCCGTGGCCGTCCTGCCGCACCTCGTCGCTGCGCCGGCCCGGACCGTGCTGAACCTGAACGTGCCGTCGGTGCCGAAGGCGGAGCTCCTCGGGGTGCGCCGGGGCCGGATCAGCACCGCCGGCATCATCAAGCGGGCCTCCGGCGGCGACCGCCGGGCGGCCCCGGCCAGCGGCGGCCCGGGGACCGGCGGGGACCCCGAGGAGGGGGAGATCCGGCTGACCCTGGGCACCGCCATCCCGTCCCTCGGCGACGTGGCCGGGGAGGACCCCGAGGACGACGGCGCGCTCATCGCCGCCGGGTTCGCCTCCCTGACCGCCCTGCTGGGGGTCCGCGAGGACACGGCGTCCGGGGCCGACGAGCTGGTCCGCGACGCGGTCGCCGGGCTGCAGGCCACCCTCCGCCCCTGACGCCGCCGTCCACCGGTCCCCGGCCCGTCCGGCCACGCGCGGCCCGGCCGGGGCCGTCCGGTGGCAGGCTGGAAGCGATGCCCCACGAGGTACGCCGGTTCCGTGACGGGGACCTGACCATGGCCTACGAAGTCCACGGCACCGGGCCGAGGACCCTGCTGTACCTCCACGGCCTCCTCCTCGACGCCGCCGTCAACCGCCGCCTGGCCCGTGACCTGGCCGAGCACGGCAACCGGGTGGTGTTGCTGGACCTGCCCGGCCACGGCGCGTCGGACCGGCCCCGGCGGGCCGCGGTGCACCGGATGGACGCCTACGCCCGGCGGGCGCTGCACCTGCTGGACGAGCTGCAGGTCGACCGGGCGGTGGTCGGCGGCATGTCCCTCGGGGCCGACGTCGCCCTGCAGTTGGCCGAGCTGGCCCCGGAGCGGCTGGCCGGCATGGTCATCGAGATGCCGGTGCTGGAGAACGCCACCCCGTTCGCCGCCCTGGTCTTCGCCCCGCTGCTCTCCCTGGCCTACTACGCCAAGCCGCTGCTCCGGGCCACCGCCTCCCTGGCCCGCCGCATCCCCCGCCACCGGCTGGGATGGCTGGACCAGGTCTACGGCCCCCTCCTGCTCGACCCCGAGGAGCTCATGTCGGTGATCCACGGGGTGCTGGTCGGCCCGGTCGCCCCCACCGCGGACCAGCGCCGGGCCATGACCATGCCGGCGCTGGTCATCGGCCACGGGGCCGACCGGCTGCACCCGCTGGACGACGCCCGGATGCTGGCCCGCCAGCTACCCAACGCCCGGCTGGTGGAGGCCCGGTCGATGTTCGAGCTGCGGCTGGCCCCGACCCGCATCACCACGGAGATCGTCGCCTTCCTGGACGAGGTCTGGGCCGCCGAGGAAGCCGCCGCAGGCAGCGGCGACGGATCAGCCGTCGGCATCTGACCCGTCCCGGCGCTGCCGCTTCACCTGCGACCGTCGCCGCTTCTCGGCCAGCCGCCGCTCCTTGGACCCCGCCGTCGGCGCCGTCGGTCGCCGCGGCGGCTCCACCCGCAGCGCGGCGGCCAGCCGGCCGGCCAGCCGGTCCAGGGCCACCTGCCGGTTCCGGGCCTGCGACCGGTCCTCGGACGCCGTGGCCCGCACCACCGGTCCCAGCCGGTCCAGCAGCCGGGCCCGCTGCCGGGGCCCGAGGACCCGGGAGGCCGCCACGTCGAACCGGACCTCCACCCGGCTGCTGGCCCGGTTGGCATGCTGGCCGCCGGGGCCGCCGGACGTGGTGGCCCGCCAGCCGATCTCCTCCATCGGGATCGACAGCGACCCGTTGACCCGTAGTCGGTCCCCGACGGGACGGTCCTGGGCGGGACGGTCCCGGGTAGGACGATCCTGGGCAGGACGGTCCCGGGTAGGACGATCCTGGGTAGGACGGTCCTGGGCGGAACGGTCCTGGGCGGGGCCGGCAGGGTCCATCGACCGAGCGTAGGCCGGCCGCCGGGCAGCGGCCCGCCACCGCCGTTACGCTCGGGCCATGGAATACCGACACCTCGGACGCAGCGGCATGGTGGTCTCGGCCCTGTCCTACGGCAACTGGATCACCCACGGCGGCCAGGTGCAGGAGCAGGCCGCCAAGGCCTGCGTGAAGGCCGCACTGGACGCCGGCATCACCACCTTCGACACCGCCGACGTCTACGCCATGGGGGCCGCCGAGGAAGTGCTGGGCCGGGCCCTCAAGGGCGTCCGCCGGGACTCCATCGAGATCTTCACCAAGGTGTACTGGCCGACCGGCCCCAACCCTAACAACCGGGGGCTGTCCCGCAAGCACATCGTGGAGTCCCTGGAGGCATCGCTGCAGCGGCTGCAGACCGACCACGTCGACCTGCTCCAGGCCCACCGGTACGACAACGAGACCCCGCTGGAGGAGACCCTCCGCGCCTTCGACGACCTGGTCCGCCAGGGCAAGGTCCACTACGTCGGGGTGTCCGAGTGGACCGCCGAGCAGATCGCGGCCGCCCTGCGCATCGCGGACGACATGGGCCTGGACCGGATCGTGTCCAACCAACCCCAGTACTCCCTGCTGTGGCGGGTCATCGAGCCCGAGGTGGTGCCGCTGTGCCAGAAGGAGGGCATCGGCCAGATCGTCTGGTCGCCGCTGGCCCAGGGGGTGCTGACCGGCAAGTACCTGCCCGGCGCCCCGCCGCCGGAGGGATCGCGGGCCACCGCCAAGGACGGGGCCAACTACATCGGCTGGCTGCTCCGCGACGAGGTGCTGGGCCCGGTGCAGCAGTTCGCCGCCTTCGCCCGGGAGGCCGGCCACACCCCGGCCGCCGTCGCCCTGGCCTGGGTGCTGCAGAACGAGAACGTGTCCACCGCCATCCTCGGGGCCACCCGGCCGGAGCAGGTGGCCGAGAACGTCAAGGCGCTCGACGTGGTCCTCGAACCCGAGCTGATGCTGGCCATCGACCAGGTGCTGGCCCCGGCCGTCCTGCGGGACCCGTCCTTCACCACCAGCCCGGCCACCCGCCCCTGAGCCCGGGGGCGAAGGTTTTCGTCGTCGCACTAGCGGTGCTTGGCCTCAAGGGGTGACCGCGACAGCTCCTGACCAGGAGGTGTCTGGTGCCCCGTGGCGTGAAAGGTCCCTGGGGACCGTCGGAGCTCGAAGCCGCCATTGCGGCGGTGGTCGAGGGAGAGCCCTACCGGGCGGTCGA
>DASZUK010000057.1:0-27750 GCA_035547695.1 Acidimicrobiales bacterium | reverse complement strand
GGCCGCGGCCCGACCGACCGGCGGGTGCTGCGGCCGCCGCCGGTGGCGGCGACCCCCGACCGGCCGGGCCCGGCGGTGGGCCGGCGGCCGGGGCGGGGGGCGGCCAGGCCGAACACGGTGGCGACGGCCGCGGCCAGCCCGACGGCGCCCAGTGACCCGACGGCGCCCAGTGAGAGGTGGAGGGACACGGCCGGAACGGGTCAGCCGGCGGTCATGGCGGCGTCGGTGTCCACCAGTTGCCGCTCCATCGGGCTCAACCGGTGCTGAACCAGGAAGGCCCGGTTGCCGACCTTCCAGAGGGCCACGCCGCGGCGGAGCCGGGGCAGCAGGTCGGCCTCGGTGGCGGACAGCGACAGCAGGTCGCTGGCCGCAGCCACTTCGCCGGTGGGCTGGGCGTACACCACCCGGGTCTCCGAGTCGGACAGCAGTCCGCTGGCCAGCCCGACCTGCTGGGACCCGGCCGCCCCCACCGACCGCAGGTCGGAAAGGCGGTGCAGCACGGCCACGTTGGCCACCCCGTACGCCCTGGACAGCTTCCACGATGCCTGCAACCACCGCGCAATTCCCAGGTCGGCCAGCACGGCCCAGGCTTCGTCCACGACCACCAGCACCTGCGAAGCGGCGGTCCCGGGCGCCTGGCGGGCCAGGGCGGCCTGCAGCCAGGCGGTGGCGCAGGCCATCAGGATGCCGAGGGCCGCCGAGTTGTACAGCGCGGAGAGATCCAACACCACGAGCGGCCCGTCGAGGTCCAACCCCGGGGTGGTCGGGCCGTCGAACATGCCGCGGAGGTCGCCGTGCACCAGCCGGCGGAGCTCCAGGGCGACGTCCCGGCCGTCCTCCAGGAGGGTGTCCCGGTCGGTCCGGATGGCCGCCGCGGCGTCGGGACGGGGGTCCAACAGGGTGTCGACCACCACCGGCAGGGTGGGCGTCGACCGCC
The DNA here is from genome assembly GCA_035547695.1 of Acidimicrobiales bacterium. Lineage (GTDB taxonomy): Bacteria > Actinomycetota > Acidimicrobiia > Acidimicrobiales > RAAP-2 > DASZUK01. The sequence goes on along the minus strand of DASZUK010000057.1, from coordinate 26,813 downwards.
CCCGGCCGACGGTGGCCAACGCCAGGTCGATGGCCACCCGTTCCCTGGGCTGCAGCGGCCGTCCCAGGCAGGTGGTGGCCAGCGACGCCAGCAGGTCCACCTGCCGGTGGTCGGCCTGCAGCACCCCGACGATGCCGGCGTCGCCGGGACCGCGCTCCAGCGGGTTCAGGCGTACCGGGCCGCCGGGGCGGAGGGCGACCGGGGCCACCCCCCATGCCGCGGCCAGGGCCCCGTACTCCCCCTTCGGGTCCACCACCCAGGCCCGGCGCCCGAACACCGCCTGGCGCCACAGGTAGGTCTTGACGAAGGCGCTCTTGCCCCGGCCGATCTGGCCGAACACGATCATGTTGGGGTTGCTCAACACCCCCTGCTGGTACAGCTCGAACGGGTCGAACACGAACGATCCGCCCAGGAGGTCGTCGCCGATCAGCACCCCGCGGTGGCCCAGCCCGGGCTCGGCCACCATCGGGTAGGCCGCGCCGAGGTTCCGGGTGGTCACCTGGTGCGCCGGCACCGCGCTCACCGGAGCCCCCGGGCCAGGGGCAGGGTGAAGGTGAACGCACGGCCCTGGTCGCCGTAGAGCCGCCGCAACGCCAGCCGGCACTGGCCGGCGGCCTGCTCGGTGGCGTCGCAGGCCTCCTCCAGCTCCTCCGTCGTGGCCGCCGTCACCGTCACGTAGCCGGAGAACCGCACCGCGGCGTGGCCGTCGGCCAGCTCGGCCTCCCGGCGGGCGGCCAGGTCGGCTTCCCGGGACCGGCGGGCGGTGGCCAGGAACCCTCCCCGCCGCCGGAGCTCCGCGTCCGCCAGGTCGGCCGTCCGGGCCTGCTCGGCCTGCCGGATGGCCCGGGCGGGGCTCAGCGGCTGCATGACCACCGACACCGTCCTCCGGACCGACCCCAGCAGCAGCGGCCCCAGGAAGTCCGGGCCGACCTCCACCCGGGGCCATTCCGCGATCCAGTAGGTGGCCTGCCAGGTGCCGTCGGTCCGCAGCCGCCCCCACTCCTCCTCCACCGCCACCGGCCAGGGCCACGGCAGGTCCGCCGACCGGGCCGGGGCCGGCTCGGCGGGCATCCGTCCTTCGCCGATGGCCCGGCCGGCCTCCTCCACCGCCGCGCCCCCGGCCGGACCGGGCTGGCCGCTGCGGCGGAGCACCGTAGCCACCGCCCGGGGGCCCAGCACCCCCTCCACCGACACGTCGGCGTCGGCCAGGGCCCGCCGGATGGCCGCCACCTCCCGGTCCAGTACCGCACAGGCCGCGGCGTCACCGGCCCGGCGGGCCCCGGCGGGAGCCGGCCGGGTTGCGGTGCGACGGCCGGGACGGACCCCGCGAACCTGCACGGCCAGGTGGACCTCGTGGCGGCAGGTGCTGGCGCCCACCTGGCCCAGCAGGGCGGCATAGGACCGCCTGGCCGGCGACGCCGGCGGCAGGGTGGCCCGGTCGGCCACGAACCCCTCGACCGCCCGGCCGTCGTCGAAGAGGGTGGTGGCCAGCCACTGCAGCCGGTGCACCACCGGCCGCTCCCTGGCCAACGACGACAGCACCGCCGCCCAGCCGGCCACTCGCCGCCCCTTCTCCTCGGCGCCCAGCAGGGCGAAGCTGTGCCCCCGCACCTCCAGGACCGCCGTGTAGGTCCCCGATCGGGCATCGTGCACCACGGCGGCCGGGCCCCCAGCCGCCCCGGTGGTGACCTCCAGGATGCGCAGCCCGGCGAACGGGCCGGCCGGTCCCGGACCACCACGGCCGGCCGGTGCCGCGGCCTCCCCACCAAACCCCAGCCGGTGGCCCAGCCGGTGGCCCACCGACGGCGCCGGCGACCGCCAGCGACGGCGGCCGGCGGCGGACGCCGCACCCCACCGGACGACGGTCGGCAGCCACTCGTCACCGGCCCGGCCGCCGATCGGCCAGCACCCCACCGCCACCCCGGCACCGACGGTCACGACGGCCACCGCCACCGTCGCCGGGTCCACCGCGGACCGCAGCACCAGCACGGCCACCACCAGCCCGACGGCCACCGACGCGATCTGGCCGGCCCGCCATCCGGCCACCAGGCCCCGGCGCTCCAACGGACCGAACCGGTACCGGTCCCCTTCACCGTCCACCGCCGCCACCTCCCTCCACCGCACTGTTGTTCCCGTCGGTACTGCCGTTCCCGTCGGCACTGCCGTCCCGGTCCACACCGCCGTACCCGGCCGGCGGCACCCACCGGATCACCGGGCCCATCCGGTCCCGGGCCAGGGCCACCGACCCGCGGGCGGCGAACCGTGTGCCCCCGGTGCCGGAGCCGGCCGCCCCGGACCGCCCCTCGCCCTCACCACCGCCCCCGCCACCGCCCTCGCCCCCGGCTCCGGCGGCGGGTGGCCCACCCCAAAGGGGCATCGGCCCCCGCCCCGATCGGGGAGCGCCGTCGGGGGACACGGTGCTTCGGCCGAGGTCCTCCGAAAGCAGCTCGTCCGGCGACGGGCCGGCCTGCCACATCGGCAACCCGCCGGGTCCGGCGGGCTCCGGACCGGACCGGCTCCGGGGGACGTGGTCCCCGCCCGGCGATCCGCCGGGCGATCTGCCGGCAACCGGGCGGGGCGAGCCGCCGGTCCCCGCCCCCCGGGCACCGGGCCCGTGGCCCCGGTCGGCTCCGGTGCGGCCACCGGCTCCGGAGCCCCGGTCGGCACCACTACTCCCGCCAGGGCTGCCCGGTGCGCCGAAGGCCGGGGCGCCGAAGGCCGGGGCGGCCCCGGTGCCGGGCACGGGGTCGGCCACGGAGGCGGCGGCGACCTGCCGGAGGGCGAACCGGGCGGCGCTCTGGGGGACCGGGCCGGACGGCACCATCCGGCGGCGGAGGCCCTCCAGTTGGTGCACCGCGCCGGCTTCGACGGCGGGGACGATCCGGAGGAGGACGAAGGGGGCGAACACGGCCAGGAACAGCAGGGCGGCGCCGGCGAACACCGACGACAGGCCGCTCTGGCCGGAGCCCAGGGCGGAGACCGCCAGGGACAGGACGACGACGATGACGAACTTGGACAGGACCAGCGCGGCCAGGGTGTCGGCCAGGCGGCGGGCCCAGTGGGAGATGGCCGGCCAGGCCATGCTGGCGAGGGCCAGCGGCAGGAACAGCACCGCCACGTACACCGCCGCGGTCCGGGCCAGCAGCTCGAACCACAGTGCCAGCGCCCCGACCACGAGGAGGATGCCGGCGATGAACAGGACGAACGACGGCAGTTCCGGTGTCCCCCCGGCCAGCAGGGCGGTGGCCAGCCCGGCCAGCTCCTGTTGGACACCGCCGCCGGCGCCGGACGACACGGCGGCGCAGAGGGCGTCGGTGACGGCCAGGGAGAGCTGCACCATCTGGACCGCCACGGCGGTCAGCAGGAAGGCCAGGGGCAACTGCACCAGGGCGGTGCGGACCAGGACGGCGGCGTTCTGCCGGTAGGTGGCCTGGACGACGGCAGCCAGGAGCACCGGGAGGGCGACGGCCGCGGCGATGCCGACCATGACCCGGTAGTGGGCGGTGAACCACCCGGCGGTCAGGTCGATGGAGGTGGACGCCGACATGGCCGCACCGACCTGGTCGAGCAGCCAGCCGGCTCCCCCGGCCACCCAGCCGGCCAGGTCGCCGAAGACGGCCCCGGTGCCGATGCCGACGACGGTGGACCCGGCGCCGCCGACCACCTGGCAGACCGGGTCCAGGATGCCGGGACAGCCCGGGACGGTCACGGCTGCACCGCGTGGCCGGTGGAGAAGAAGAAATTGATGACGGCCGGGGCGGCCCCGATGAGGAGGGCGGCCAGCCCGGACACCAGGACCGCCCGGCGGCCCACGAACGACTGCTGGTAGTTCTGGCTGTGGGCACCAAGGGCCCAGATGCCGGCCCCGACCACCATGCCGACCAGGGCCAGGATGAGGGCCCAACCACCGATGCCGTTGGTCAGCGTCTGCAGTTGCGACGCCCCGGGCAGTTGCCCGGCGTTGGGTGTCAACGACACCCCCACCAGCCGGCCGGTGCTGCCGACGGCGGTCGGGCCGGCGCCGGCCGAACCAGGACTGGCCAGGCCGGTGCTGGCCAGTCCGGTGGTGGCCGGGACGGTGCTGGCCGGGACGGCGGCGACCCCGTCGAGGACGATCCGGTGGACGGCGGCGGAAGAGGCGATCACAGGTGGCTCCTGGTGGTCTGCGCATACCGGCTGGGCTGCGGGGCGACGGTGGGACCTCACCGAGGATACGGACCCCGGGACCATATTTCAATATGTTTCATGATTTCTCATGTTTTCCCAGACGGAGGGGAGGGGGCGGAGGCGGGGGTCGACGGCCCGGGACGGGCCGGGCCGGGCCGGAAGTGGTGGGAGTGGGCCGGAAGCCGCCGTCGTGCCCGCCCGGGACTGAACGGGCGGGCGGCACGGGCGGGCGGCACGGGCGGACGGCACGGGCGGACGGAAGGGACCGAACGGAACGGGCGGAACTGAACGGGCCGGTGGGCCCCCGGTCGATGGACGGCCCGCAGCCCTGTCATGCTGGGGGGTGATGGGCGTCCTGCGGGGACTGGAGGGCACGGTGCTGGCGGGCGCGCAGATCGGCGGCAACGGCCTGTCGGCGGTGGTGGTGTACGCGGTCGCCGCCGCGGTACTGGTGGTGGCGGTGGTGGTGGCCGCCCTGCTCGGCCGGCGGGCGGGCCGGCGGGCGCTGTCCCAGCGACTGACGGCCCTGGGCACCCGGCTGGGGATCGATCCGCCGGCCGACGACCACAACATCGAGACCGCCCTGTCCTACCTGGAACAGGTCACCGGGGCCGCCGCGGAGGCGGTGGCGGAGTCCAGCGCCGACGCCATCCGGCTGCGGCGGTCCCTGGACACCCTGCCGCAGGGGGTGGTGATCTGCGACGAGAACGGCACGGTGCTGTACCGGAACGGCCGGGCCAACACCCTGATGACCAGCCGGCACGGCGACGCCCTGGCGGCCCAGGCGGTGACGGAGCTGCTGGAGGACGCCTGGCAGGGGGGCACGGCGGAACGGACCCTGGACCTGTACGGCCCGCCGCGGCGGACCCTGACGGTGCGGGCCCGGCAGATCGACGACGGGCGGCGGCCGCTGGGGGTCATCGCCATCATCGAGGACGTGTCCGAGCGGCGCCGGCTGGAGGAGATCCGGCGGGACTTCGTGGCCAACGTCTCCCACGAGCTGAAGACCCCGATGGGGGCCCTGGGGTTGCTGGCGGAGACCCTGGTCGGGGAGCCGGACGTGGAGGTTGCCCAGCGGCTGGCCAGCCGGATCCACACCGAGGCGTTCCGGGTCAGCCGCATCATCGACGACCTGCTGGACCTCAGCCGGATCGAGTCGGAGGAGGCGCCGCCGCGCGAGCCGGTGCTGGTCAACCTGGTGATGGCCGAGGCCATCGAGCGGGTGCGGGCCACCGCGGACCAGCGGGGCATCACCATCTCCCTGTCCGAGCCATACCCGCCGGTGGCGGTGCTGGGCGACCGGCGGCAACTGGTGTCCGCCATGCACGCCCTGCTGGAGAACGCGGTGACCTACTCCTACGACGGCAGCACCGTGGCGGTGTCCGGCACGGTGGTGACCGACGGCGTCGACCCCGGCCCGGAGGCCGCGCTGGCCACGGCGGTGCCGACCACCGCCACTGCCACCACCGGCGGTGGGCAGTCGTCGCTGGTCGCCGGGCCGGCGAACGGCGCCACACCCTTCGCCGTGGCCGAACCGGCCGGGACGGACGCTGGCGTGGTCGCCGCCGACCGGTGGCCGCCGGCCGACGAGGCGGCCCCGGCCACCGACCCGACCGGCCTGCCCGGGGTCGGGGTCTCCGGATCTGCCTTCGGCGCCACCCCTGCCTTCGGGGCCACCCCCGCCTTCGCCGGCTCCGCCTTCGGGGCCACCTCCGCCTTCGGGACCGTCCCCGGCCTCGGCGCCGGACCCGGCCAGGGGGGCGGCACGGTCGGTGGCCCGGACCGGGTGGAGGTGGACGCCGAACCCGGGGCCGACGCCGGCGGTCCGGCGGGGTCGGAACCGGCCGCCCGTCCGGCCATCCGGGAGACGGTGCGGCTGTCGGTGGCGGACCACGGGGTGGGCATCCCGGCCCGCGACCTGGACCGCATCTTCGAACGGTTCTACCGTGTCGACCACGGCCGCAGCCGGGAGACCGGAGGGACCGGTCTCGGGCTGTCCATCGTGCGGCACGTGGCCAACAACCACCAGGGGTGGGTGGACGTGGAGTCCCGGGAGGGCGAAGGGTCCACGTTCACCCTGGTCCTGCCGTTACAGCCGGAGCGAACCTGATGACCGACCGACGCGGGTACCCCAACCCCCACGATGCCCGGCCGCTCAGCGTGCTGCTGGCGGAGGACGAGGAGTCCTTCGTGGACGCCCTGGTGGTCGGCCTGGGCCACGAGGGGTTCAAGGTCACCGTGGCTCGGGACGGGCTGGAGGCGCTGCAGCTCTTCGAGGAGACCAGCCCGGACCTGGTGCTGCTGGACCTGATGCTGCCCAAGATGTCCGGCATCGACGTCTGCCGGTCCATCCGGGCCCACTCCCCGGTGCCCATCATCATGGTGACGGCCAAAGGCGCGGAGATCGACACGGTGGTCGCCCTGGAGGTGGGCGCGGACGACTACGTCACCAAGCCGTACCGCCTCCGGGAGCTGGTGGCCCGGATGCGGGCGGTCATGCGGCGGACGCCGTCCCATGCCGGGCAGGGCCACGGGGCGGACTGGTCGGACGGCTCGACGGACGACGCCACCCTGGAGGCCGGCGAGGTGCGGGTGGACCTGGACCAGCGCCGGGTGTTCGTCCGGTCCGAGGAGGTGCACCTGCGCCGCAAGGAGTTCGAGCTGCTCCGGCTGCTGGTCGACAATGCCGGCCGGGTGCTGACCCGCGACGTCCTCATCGACCGGGTGTGGGGCACCGACTACATCGGGGACACCAAGACCCTGGACGTGCACATCAAGCGGCTGCGGTCCCGCATCGAGGCCGACCCGGCCAACCCGGTGCTGATCACCACCGTCCGCGGGGTGGGCTACCGGTTCGACGCCGGCAACCGCTGACCCGCCGGCCGGCGCCGGTCAGGGCGCCGGGATGTGGGCCTGGCCGCCCAGCCAGGGGGCCAGGCAGTCGGGCAGCCGCACCGACCCGTCCGGCTGCCGGCCGGTCTCGACCAGGGCGGCCCAGATCCGCGGCCAGGCCAGGGCGGAGCCGTTGAGGGTGTGCACCAGTACCGGGCTGCCGCCCCCGGCCGGCCGGTACCGGACGTTGGCCCGCCGGGCCTGGTAGTCCCGGAACCAGCTCACCGACGACACCTCCAGCCAGCGGTCGCAGCCCGGCGAGTACACCTCCAGGTCGAACGTCCGGGCCGACGACGCCCCGAGGTCTCCGGTGCAGAGGTCGAGGACCCGGTAGTGCAGCCCGAAGTCCCGGAGCAGGTGCTCGGCCCGGCGGAGGATGTCGGCGTGCACCTCGGCGGCCTGGTCGGGGGTGGCGTAGGCGAACAGCTCCACCTTCTCGAACTCGTGCACCCGGAGCAGGCCGCGGGTGTCCCGGCCGGCCGCCCCGGCCTCCCGGCGGAAGCAGGAGGTGACCGCGGTGAACCGGGCCGGCAGGACGGCCTCGTCCAGGATCTCGCCGCGGTGCAGCGACGTCAGCGGGACCTCCGCGGTGGGGATGGCCCACAGGTCGTCCCGCTCCACGTGGTAGGCCTCGTCGGCGAACTTGGGGAGGTGCCCGGTGGACGTCATGGTCTCGGTCAGCACCAGGGTGGGCGGCCGGATCTCCTCGTAGACACCGGGGCCCGACGGGTCATGGTCCGGCGGCAGGGTGTGGCGGTCCAGGGCGTAGGAGGTCAGGGCGCGCAGCAGCCGGGCCCCCATGCCTCGGTACAGCGGGAACATCGACCCGGCCAGCCGGGCCCCGCGGGCCATGTCCAGCAGGCCCAGGGCCTCCCCGATGTCCCAGTGCGGCACCCGCTGGTGGTCGCCGGGCACCGGCGCCGGGTGGCCCTGCTCCTGGCCGGGCCACCAGTCCCGCAGCACCACGTTGTCGTCCGCCCCGGCCCCGTCGGGGGCGTCGTCGGCCGGCAGGTTCGGCAGGTGCAGCAGCGCGTGGCGGAGCTCGCCGGCCAGCCGCTCCTCCTCCTCGGCGGCCGCCCGCTCCTCCTCGCCCAGCCGCCGGCTCTCGACGGACAGGTCGTCGGCGGTGGCCCGGTCCCCGGCCTTCCGGGCCGCCCCCACCTCCCGGGACAGCGCCTTCACCCGGGCCCGCAGCGACTCCTGGTGGGCCAGCCGGTCCCGGTGGGCCACGTCCAGCGCGGCCACCCGGTCCACCTCGGCCGGGTCCACCCCGCGCCGGGCCAGGCCGGCCTTCACCGACGTCGGGTCGTCACGGATGAGCCGGATGTCGATCATTCCGGCGCCAACGGTAGCGTGCACGCCGTATGGCTCCGTCTCCGGCCCCCGATCCTGTGGTGGACTGCCGGGACCTGGTGGTCCGGTACGGGCGGCGGGTGGCGGTGGACGGGCTGTCGCTGGCCGCGTCCGCCGGCGAGGTGGTGGCGGTGCTGGGGCCGAACGGGGCCGGCAAGACGACCACGGTGGAGTGCCTGGAGGGGTACCGCCGGCCGGCGTCGGGGACGGTGCGGGTGCTGGGGCTGGACCCGGTGGGGGACCACCGGGCACTGGTCCGCCGTATCGGGGTGATGCTGCAGCGCGGCGGGGTGTACCCGATGCTGAGCCCCCGCCGGGCCCTGCGGCTGTTCGCCGACTACTACGACCGACCGGAGGACCCGGAGGTGCTGCTGGACCTGGTGGCCCTCGGCGGGGTGGCCACCACCGCCTGGCGGCACCTGTCCGGCGGAGAGCAGCAGCGGCTGTCGCTGGCCCTGGCCCTGGTGGGCCGGCCCGAGGTGGTGTTCCTGGACGAGCCCACCGCCGGGGTGGACCCGGACGGCCGGCTGGCGGTGCGGCGGGTGGTGGCCGACCTCCGCGACCGGGGGGCCTGCGTGCTGCTGGCCACCCACGAGCTGGCCGAGGCGGAGCAGGTGGCCGACCGGGTGGTGGTGGTCCGCCGCGGCCGGGTGGTGGTGCAGGGGACCCCGGCCGACCTGGCCGCCGGTGTCGCGGGGGTCGGCGGTGGCGGCGGGGTCGGCGGTGGCGGCGGTGGCGGCCCGGTGCTGGTGTTCGGTGCCCCGGCCGGGCTGGACGTGGACGCGCTGTCGGCGGCCATCGGGGCGCCGGTGGCCGTGGTGGCCGCCGGCCGGTACCGGGTGGACGCCGTGCCGTCGCCGGCCCTCACCGCCGCGGTGACCGGCTGGCTGGCCGAGCGGGAGGTGCCGCTGACCGACCTGCGGACCGGCCGGTCCCTGGAGGAGGCCTACCTGGCCATCGTGGCCGAGGACGAGAAGGACGGGCGGCCGTGAGGCCGCTGGCCGCCCAGATCCGGGTGGAGACCTGGATGACGCTGCGGCGGGGGGAGACCCTGCTGTTGACGGTGGGGATCCCGGCGGTGTTCCTGGTGTTCTTCTCCACCGTCCACGTGGTGTCCACCGGGACGTCCAGCCCGGTGGACTTCTTCGTCCCCGGCATCCTGGCCCTGGCGGTGATGTCGACGGCCATGGTGTCCCTGGGCATCGCCACCGGGTTCGAGCGGGGCTACGGGGTGCTGAAGCGGCTGGGGTCCACCCCGTTGGGGCGGCCGCGGCTGCTGGGGGCCAAGATCGCCACGATCGTGCTGGTGGAGCTGGTCCAGGCCGCGGTGCTGGTGCCGGTCGGCTACGGCCTGGGCTGGAACCCCGGCGGACCGGGCGGTGGCGGGGCGGCCGCCGGCCAGGCGGTGGCGGTGGCGGTGCTGGCCACGGTGGCCTTCGGCGGCATCGGCCTGCTGCTGGCCGGCGTGCTCCGGGCGGAGGTCAACCTGGCCGCGGCCAACGGGCTGTACCTGGTGCTGCTGCTGCTCGGCGGCATGGTGGTGCCGCTGGACAAGCTGCCGGCCGGGCTGGCCGACGTGGCCAAGGCCCTGCCGGCCGCCGCGCTGTCCGACGGCCTGCACGCCGCCCTCGGCACCGGGACCGCGGTGCCCGGCACTGCCTGGCTGGTACTGGCCATCTGGGCCGTCGCGGCACCGACGGTGGCCGCCGTGACGTTCCGCTGGGAGTGATCCCGGCCGGCCCTGCCCCGAGACCGTAGGGAGATCGGCCCCGGCCGGATCGGGCGGCTCGGCCGGGCGGTATGTCAGCCGCCGGTGAGCAGCCGCCGCTGCCAGGACCGCAGCTCGGCGGCGCTGGTGATGGCGCCGGGCCGGACGGCGGCGACGGTGCCGTTGCCGTTGACGTACACCGTGTCCGGCAAGCCGGTCAGGTAAAACTGGCCATTGGTCACCGCGTAGTCGTCGTCGGCCCCCACCGGGAAGGTGACGCCGCTGCGGTGCACGAACCGCAGCGCTGTGGACCGGCGGTCGCTGCCGTCGATGCCGATCACGGCCACCCGGGCCAGCGGACTGTGGGTGGCCAGCTCCTGCCGGTAGGTGCGGGCCACCATCGGGATCTCGGCCTGGCACTGCTCGCACCAACTGGCGAAGAACACCAGGATGGCCGGCCGGCCGTTGCCGCCGCCGCCGGCCGGGACCCCGACGGTCCCGCCGCCGCCCAGCCGCGGCAGGGTGAACGACGGCACCGGCCCACCGGCCTGCGGCCGGCCGCCACCGCCCGAACCGGTGCCGATGCCGGTGAACAGCCCCACGGCCAGGCCGACGGCCAGCACCACCCCGACGACCAGGAACACCGGGCGGGCCTTCCTCGGCGGCCGGCCGGCGCCGGGCTGGCCGTCCGCCGGCGGGTCCTGGCCCGGCGGGTCCTGGGTGCGGTCGTCGGCCTCGACGGTGGCCACCTCAGGGGTGCCGGATGAGCTCGTCGGCGGCCATGGCCACGAACAGGACGGTCAGGTAGGTGATGGAGTAGCTGAACAGCCGCATGGCGTCCCGGCCGGTGGCCCGGTCGCCGCGGGCCCGCTGCCACAGCCGGCCGGCCATCAGCAGGTACCCGGCACCCAGCACGGCGGCCACCGCGGTGTACACCGGCCCCATGTGGGCCAGGGCGGCGAAGTACAGCGACACCGCCACCAGCAGCACGGTGTACAGCGCGATCTCCCGGGCGGTCCGCCGCAGGGAGGCCACCGCCGGCAGCATCGGCACGTGGGCCGCCTCGTAGTCGTCGCGGTACTTGACGGCCAGGGACCAGAAGTGCGGCGGCGTCCAGATGAAGATGATGGCGAACAGCACCACCGGGGTCCAGCTCAGCGAGTCGGTCACCGCCGACCACCCCACCAGCACCGGCACCGCCCCGGCCGCGCCGCCGATGACGATGTTCTGGCTGGACCGCCGCTTCAGCCACAGCGTGTACACGAACACGTAGAACGCCGTCGCCGACACCGCCAGGACCGCCGACAGCAGGTTGACGGCCAGCCACAGCTCGACGAAGGCCACCACCTCCAGGCTGACCGCGAAGGCCAGCGCCGCCCGGGGGGTCACCGCCCCGGTGACCAGCGGCCGGTTCCGGGTGCGGTGCATCACCTGGTCGATGTCCCGGTCCACGTACATATTGGTGGCGTTGGCCCCCCCGGCGGCCAGGGCGCCACCGACCAGGGTGGCCAGGATCAGCCAGACCGACGGCAGGCCGCGGTCGGCCACCACCATGGTCGGCAGGGTGGTCACCAACAGGAGCTCGATGATCCGCGGCTTGGTCAGCGCCACGTAGGCCCCGATCCGCGTGCCACCTGCTCGAAGGCCCTGGACGGCCGGAGCCTGAGAAGCCATCGGCCCCGAGCCTACGGCCCCGGCGGCGCCCCGTACCAGACGGCAGGTGGCACCCTGGGTGTGCCGGCTGGGGGTGCCGGCTGGGGGTGCCGGCTGGGGCCGCCGCCAGGGGTGCCGGTACCATGAGCCGGAGTGTCGCAGATGCCGTCAGGATCCACCCACCCGGCCCGCCGGCTGCCGACCGTGTCACCGACCGCCTTCCGGCGGCTGTGCGTCGCGTCCCTGGTCATGGTGGTGCTCATCGTCATCACCGGCGCCGCCGTCCGGCTGACCGGGTCCGGGCTGGGCTGCGCCGACTGGCCGGACTGTTCCAGCGGCCACCTGACCCCGCCGTTGCAGTTCCACTCCCTCGTCGAGTTCGGCAACCGGATGGTGACGGTGGTGCTGACGGTGGTGGTGGCCGTCACCTTCCTGGCCTCCCTCCGCCGGCGGCCGTTCCGCCGCGACCTGGTCTGGCTGGCCGGCGGGCTGGTCGGCGGGGTGCTGCTGCAGGCCGTCATGGGCGGCATCGTGGTGTACACCAAGCTGAACCCGTACCTGGTCATGGTCCACTTCCTGGTCTCCATGGTGGTCATCGTGGACGGCGTGGTGCTGCTGCACCGGTGCGGACGGGACTACTCCGCCGGGTCCGGCCACCTCGCGGTGCCCCGGCCCATCCTGCTGCTGGCCCGCGGCCTGGCCGTCCTGTTCACCGTCGTCCTGGCCGCCGGCACCGCCGTCACCGGCGCCGGGCCGCACGCCGGGTCGTCGTCGGGGCAACTGGTGGCCAAGCGGATCCCGGTGCCCCTGCGCGACATGGCCGAGCTGCACTCCAGCCTGGCCCTGTTCCTGGTCGGCGCCGCCCTGGCCCTGGCCGTCGCCCTACACGCCATGGACGTCCCCGAACGGGTCCGTCGCGGATCCCGCATCCTGGTCGTCACCCTGGTCGCCCAGGCCGCGGTGGGCTACGTGCAGTACTTCACCCACCTCCCCGCCGTCCTGGTGGAGGTCCACGTGGCCGGCGCCGCCGTCCTGGTGGTCGGGGTGGTGCAGTTCCTGCTGGCCCTCACCCACCACCGACCGGAGGTGGTCCCGGCGGTGCCGCACCGGCCGGCGGGGGTCGGTGCCGCGGCTGATAGCGTGCAGCGGACTCCGGCGGGGGCCACCCGCCCGTGAACGCCTCGGTGAGGCCGACCGCCGGTGATCCGGGCCCCCATCGTCTAGCGGCCCAGGACGCCGCCCTTTCAAGGCGGTAGCACGGGTTCGAATCCCGTTGGGGGCACCACCGTTGGGGGCACCACTGCGCACCTCGCCCTTGTCGGTGCGTACCCGGGAGCCGGCGGCGTCGATCGGCGGGCGGGATGGCTAGAGGAGCTCGAGGAGCCGCTCGGGCGGCCGGGCGATCACGGCCCGCTCCCCGACGATGAAAATCGGCCGCTCCAACAAGATGGGCTGCTCGACGATGGCTCCCAAGAGGCGCTCGGCTGTGGCCTCGGCCAATTCCAGCTCCGAGTACACGGGCTCTGCCGTGCGCATCATGTCCCGGGGGTCGTCGATGCCCAAGCGGGCCATCAGCTCTCGCAGCTCCTCCACCGTGGGAGCCTGATCGAGGTACCGAACCAGGGTTGCGTCGACGCCGCGCTCGTGCAGGAGCGATTCCGCACTGCGGCACTTCGAGCAGGAGGGGTTGAAGAACAGTTTGGGCTCGGGCTCCACGGCCATCACGCTAGACGGCTTCGACCGGGTTCAGTCAGTGGCGGATCGTCGCCGGCGGACGGGGGGGTCCGACCGCCGGAGCGGACGGTGAAGCGGACGGTGAAGCGGACGGTCAGCCTCCGAAGCGGACGATGGCGCCGCCGGGGTCGACCAGGCCGTAGCCCTGGCCGTGGGAGGCGGTGACCAGGCCGACCGTGGCGCGGCCGGTGGCGCCGATGGACCCGAAGAAGGTGGCGTCACCGAAGCTGAACACGCCACCGTCGGCGGCCACCAGCCAGTAGCCGCGGCCGTCGGGGGTGGACGCGATGCCGACGACGGGCTGGTTGAGCCGGGAACCGCTCATGGACCCGAAGGCCTGGGCGCTGCCGTAGGTGGCCACCGCCCCGTCGGGACGGGCGATCCAGTAGCCGGTGCCGTCCGGGGTGGCCGCCAGCCGGGCCCCGGCGGTGACCTCGCGGGCGGTCACCGCACCCTGGGTACCCCAGTTCCAGGTCTCGGCCAGCTTGGCGTCGGCCTCGTCGGTGCCGTCACCGCCGAACATGAGGAGCTGGCCGGTGGCCGGGTCGAACACCAGCGGCGCCGAGTACCGCGGCGACGGGCTGGTGGCCGGGGACAGCTCGGTCCAGGTGGCCCCGGTCCAGGTCCAGGTGTCGCCGAGGTGCTGGACGGCGTCGGAACCGCCGTACAGGACGAGCTGGCCGGTGGCCGGGTCGTCGGCCATCGACGCCGCGTCCCGCCGCGGCGGGCTGGTGGCCGGGGACAGCTCGGTCCAGGTGGCCCCGTCCCAGGCCCAGGTGTCGTCGAGGTAGGCACCGGCGTTGGACCCCCCGAACAGCACCAGGCGCCCTGTGGCGGGGTCGTCGGCCAGGGAGGCGAACGAACGGGGGCTCGGGCTGGTGGCCGGGGACAGCTCGGTCCAGGTGGCCCCGGTCCAGGTCCAGGTGTCACCAAGGGAGCCCGCTGTGCTGCCGGTGCCGCCGAACAGCACCAGTTGCCCGGTGGCCTGGTCGTAGGCCATCGACGCGAACGCCCGGGCCGGCGGGCTGGTGGCCGGCGAAAGCTGCTGCCAGGTGGTGCCGGTCCACAGCCAGGTGTCACCGAGCGGTCCGGCGGTGCTGGACCCCCCGAACAGCACCAGTTGCCCGGTGGCCGGGTCGTAGGCCATGGCCGAATAGTTCCGGGCCGACGGGCCGGTGGCCGGGGACCGCTCGGTCCAGGTGGCCCCGTCCCAGGTCCAGGTGTCGTCGAAGTTGCCGTCGGTGGCCCGGCCGCCGAACAGCACCAACTGGCCGGTGGCCTGGTCGTAGGCCATGGCGGCCGAGTCCCGGGCCGCCGGGCTGTCCAGCGGCGACAGCCGGTGCCATGTGGCCGTCAATGCGTCGGCATCCGGGACAACGGCATCCGGGGCGACCGTCTCCGGTGCGGTGGCACCCGGGGCGATGGTCTCCGGTGCGACGGCACCCGCCGGCCCGGCCACCGGCAGGATCACGGCGGTCACGGCGGTCACGGCGGTCACGGCGGTCACGGCGACGGTCGCAGCGGCGAACGTGGCGAGGGTGGTGCCGAGCCGGAGTGGCCGCCGCGGCCGAGGTGGACGCCGCGGCCGGCGCGGTGGCCGGCACCGCGGCCGGCACCGCGGCCGGCGACCCACAACGCCGTCGGTGCGGTCGGTGCCGCCAATGCCGCCGGTGCCGTGGCCGGTGGTGGACTCGGTGGTCATGGGGAACCTCGCTTCCGATGGACCGTCACGGCGGCGATGTGGGCGGCCACACGGTACCCGCGGTGCAGCGGCCGGTCGTGGCCGGAGGCCGGAGGCCGGCTCAACCCCGGTCGGCCCGATCGAGCACGCCGGCCAGCTCGGCCAGGATGCGCTGGGCGCCGGCCAGGACGACGCCGAGGGACAGCCACCGGCTGGGGTCGTCACCCCAGCGGGTGCGGGCCCGGTGCACGGAGGCGTCCAGGTCGGCCTCGGTGCGGTCGACGGCGGCGGCCAGGGCGGCGAGGGCGGGACGGCCGGTGGCGGGGTCCCCGGCGGCCACCCAGCCGGCATAGGCGTCGACGGCGCCGGCGGCGGCCGTCAGGACGGCCCCCATCCCGGGCACCGGCCAGGTGGGGCCGTTGGCCGCGGCCTCGGTCAGGCCACGGGCGATGCCGCGGACCTGGACGGCGGTGCGGCGGGCGACGGCCAGGGCGTCTTCGGTCCGGGTGAGGGTGGGCAGGAACCGGGAGGCCCGGGCGTTCCAGCGGGCTCCCAGCTTCTGGGTGGCGAGGCGGTGCCGGCGGTCCACGATGTCGTCCACCACCGCGGCGGCGTCGGCCAGCCAGCGGTCGGCCTGCGGGCCGGTCCATTCGCCGGCGATGCCGGTGCCGGCCGTCCGGAGGACCGCGGCCAGCCGGCCCAGCGGCTCGGTGGCGGTGGCCACCAGCCCGTCGTTGGACGGGGCGGCCGGGCTGAGGAGGACGGCGGCGGCCCCGATGCCGACGCCGATCAGGGTGTCCACGATGCGGGCCCAGGCATAGCCCGGGGTGGCCGATCCGACCACCATGACCAGGAGGACGCTGACCGGGATCTGCACCACCCCGGTCGGCCCCAGTCGCAGCAGCCAGCCCAGCAACATGCCGACGAAGGCCACCGCGGCCATGATCCAGCCGTTGAGGCCGACGAAATGGCTGACCAGCAGGGCGACCAGCACCCCGGCGGTCACCCCGACCACCCGCTGGACGGCCCGGGACAGGGAGTCGTAGACGGTCGGCTGCACCACCAGCAGCACCCCCAAAGGGGCGAAGTACGGGGTCACCGATCCGTCGGCCGCCCCGGCGGCCCACCAGGCCAGCCCGGCGGCCACCGCCACCTTGGCGGCGAACAGCACCCGCTCCATCGTGATCGACCCCGGCCGGACCGCCGTCCACCGCAACGGGGGGAGCTGCCACCGGTGCACCGGCTCAGCCTGCCATGGCGCCCCCCGGGCACCGAGGGACGTTTCCGCGGAGACGTTCCCCGGAGCGGCGAGGTCCGCGGAGCGGAGCGGTCGGAACGTCTCCGCCCGGCGGGTTTGCGACACCGGCGGCGCGGCCGGCCCGGCGGCCGCAGGAGAGGCGGCGTGGTTGGCGTATAGTGGTCGTTCGCCCTCCGGGCCGTGGCGGCGGTGCCCAGCACCCGCAGTCAGGGAACGCAGGGTGGTCTCTCGAGGACCTGTGGTGCAGCTAGGAGTGCACGCCGGCCTGTCAAGCCGGAGGTCGCGGGTTCAAATCCCGTCAGGTCCGCCACCAGGGTGCCCGGTCTCGACCGGCTAGCCTGGCCCGCACATCACGGTCGGGTAGCTCAGTTGGCAGAGCGCGCGCCTGAAAAGCGCGAGGTCACCGGATCGACGCCGGTCCCGACCACCGAAAGTCCCCTTCGGCTTGCGTCGGCTCAGTCCGATCCGAAGTATGTGGCCTGGAAGGCGAAGACGGAGCCGCCGGCGCCGAGCATCCAGTAGCCGCCGGTGGCCTGGTCGGTCGCCATGCCGACGATCGGTGCGGCAATCGGCACGCCGCCCATCGAACCGTAGAAGCCGGCATCGCCGAAGGCGAAGAGGCCGCCGTCCGAGGCGACGAACCAGTACCCGAGGTCGTCGGTGGTCGCGGTCATGCCGTTGATGGGCCGGTTGAGGGAACGGCCGCCCATCGAGCCGTAGAACGGGGCGTTGAAAGCGAAGATCCCGCCGTCGGTGGCCACCTCCCAGTACCCACCGGTCGTGTAGTCCGGTGCGATGCCGACGACCGGTGCGTTCAGGGGATGGCCTCCCATCGAGCCGTAGAACCCGGCGTCACCAAAGGCGAAGATGCCGCCGTCGGACGCCACCAACCAATACCCCTTCCCGTCTTCGGTCGGCGCGATGTCCACCACCGGAGCATTGAGCTGCTGCCCCCCCATGGAGCCGTAGAACCCGGCATCCCCGAACGCGAACGTCCCACCGTCGGCCGCTACCAGCCAGTACCCACCGCCGTCAGGGGTGGCGACGATATGGCTGATCGGGGCGTTCAGCGATTTGCCGTACATTGTGCCCAGCGCCGCCGCGTCGCCGTGGGCGGAGACCCGCCCCTGTGCGGTGACGAGCCAGTACCCCCGGCCCGTGGGCGTCGGCGCCATCCCCATGAACGCCGCCGCCGTACCGAGGCCGACGCCCGATGTTGTTGTGCCGAACCCTGTTGTTGTGAACGATGTTGTTGTACCGAACCCTGTTGTTGTGAACGATGTTGTTGTCGACACCGGCTCCCAGCGAAGGCCGTCGTTTGTCTCGCAGACGATCGTCTCGCCATCGCCGGCCACTCCGACAGCCCCTTCTGTGGCCTGCCGGCAGAACTCGCCGGGCTCGTAGCAGCGACCCCCGTCGGTCAACGGGTAACAGCCGGTGTCGCGGGGCTCATCACCGGCAGTGGGCACCGACGCGGGCCGCGGTCCCACGGCGGCCGGGCCCGGCATCGGCTGGGCTCCGGCACCCAGCGGTGCCGCCATGGTCGACATGGCAACCGCCACGATGCCAACAGCCGGCAAGATTGCGGCCCTCAGCCCGATACGCGAACGTCCCGTCACCATCGCCCCCCTCGTCGAAGATAGTTACGCGACGAAGGATCATACGGCAGACGTCCACTGGTCAGCGATTCGGCTGGTGGGAGCCGATTTGTCACAAACAGCCGGCGATACCGCCCGGCCCTTTTTGGGGATTCCTACTCCATCACCGACGGGTCCAGCCGGATCTCCTTGCGGGCCATCGCCGTCCACCACAGCTCGGCGTAGTTACCGCGCCTGAAGTAGGTGCCGAGCTGGTCCACCTGGGCCCGGTCCATCGGGATGCCCATCTTCACCGCCTCCAGGTGCCAGGCCTGCCGGCACCGCCATTCCAGGGTGACGCTGCGGTTGTGGGCTTCCGCGATGCTGTCGGCCACGATCAGCACTCCGTGGTTGGCCAGCAGGGCCATCGGAGCCGAGCCCAGCGCCCGGATGGCGTTGGCCGCGCTCTGCCGGGCGTCGACGGTGCCGTCGAACTCCTTGTGCACCACCGGGTCCTCCGCCACCAGGGCGCCGGTCTGGTCGTACACCGGCGGCACCCGCCCGGCGTCGGCCCACAGGGTCCCCCACCGGGGATGGTTGTGGACGGCCACCGTCACGTCGTGGCGGGCCCGGTGCAGTTCCACGTGCAGCGTGACGGCCGGGTGGACGTCCCACGGGCCGTCCAGGATGTTGCCGTCCAGGTCGACGGTCATGACGTCCGACGCCCGTACCTCGTCCCAGGTCAGCCCGAACGGGCTGACCAGCAGGGTGTCGTCGGGCTGCCGGTAGGTGATGTGGCCGGCCAGGTGGTCGTCGTACCCCTCCCGGTTCAGCGCCCGGGCCAGCAGGGCCACTTCGGCCTTCGGGGTCAGCTCCGGCAGCCCCGGCCCCCGTGGGTGGACCCGCCGCCGTTCCTCCACCGTCGTCATCGGCCCCTCCGTCCTGTTCGTCTGCCTGCCTGTCCGTCCGTTCGCGGCGCCCGCCGCCGTTCTGTCCGCGGCGCCCGGCGCCGGCGTCCTGCCCCCCGGTGCTCCGGCGGCCACCGAGCCATCTTCCCCACCCGCCGCCCATCCGTCAACCGTCCGTTTGGTTGACGGTGTCGACGGAGTTGACGGCATAGCCGCCGACCGTCGCCGGCACCGGACACCGGGGGTCGGGGGTCGGGGGTCGGGGGTCGGGAGCCGGGAGCCGGGAGCCGGGAGCCGGGAGCCGGGAGCCGGGAGCGAAGTATCGTGTCCACTGCATAAAGTTGAGCTACGGTGGCCACATGGCCGGGCAGCGGGTCGGGGGCATCGACGATCCCGTCTGGCTGGCTCCGCCGGACCCGGCGGTGCCGGCCCGGCGTGGTCCCTGGCGCAACGTCGGCGCCGTCACCGCCGTCGTCGGCCTGCCGGCCATCGCCGTGCTGTCGCACGGCTTCGACTGGGTCAGCATGGCGGCCGGCGTCGGAGCCGCCACCGTCGTCCTGGCCATCCTCTACCGCCGGCCGGCCGGCGCCGCCCTGGCCGGGCTGGTCCTCCTGGCCGCCGCCTTCGCCGGGCTGGAGCTGGACAACGGGCTGACCTACCACACCCTGTCCCTCGACGGGCCACCGGCCCACGCGATCCATTGGTGTGGCCGTGACTACGACGACAACCCGCCGTCGGACCGTCCGCCGTCGCCGCCGGACAGCCCGGCCGCCGGTCCGCCCCAACTGGTCACGATCACCCCGTCGGGCGCCGCCGTCTACTCGGACGTGGCCTGCCGGAACGGGCTGCTCCCCGGCGTCCTCTACGCCCAGGCCGGCCCGGGCCGGTGGGTGTACTACAGCCTGAGCGGCGGCCCCTGAGCCGGAGGCTCCAGCACCCCCAACAGCTCGACGTGCTCGGTCATCGGGAACAGGTCGAACGCCCGCAACGACGCCAGCGACCAGCCGGCGTCGAGCAGCACCCGGGCGTCCCGGGCGAAGGAGGCCGCGTCACAGGACACATAGGCCATCCGCCGCGGCGCCGGCACCAGGCCGGCCAGGGCGGCCATCACCGGCTTCCCGGCCCCCTCCCGGGCCGGGTCCAGCACCACCAGGTCCGGGTGGCCCAGCTCCCCGGCGACCAGCCGGGGGGTGACCGAGGACCGGACCACCGACACCTGGGGCAGGCCGGCGGCGTTGGCCACCGCGTCCGCACAGGCCCGCCGGTCGCGCTCCACCGCGGTCACCGCTCCGGACTCCCCGACGGCCGCGGCCAGCAGCACCGCGAACAGCCCGACGCCGGCGTACAGGTCGGCCACCGCCTCCCCCGGTCGGGGTGCCAGCGCGTCCAGCACCGCCCGGGCCAGCACCTCCGGGGCGCCGGGGTGCACCTGCCAGAACACCCCGGCCGACACCCCGAACCGCCGTCCCCGCACCTCCGTGGTGACCCGCCGCGGCGGCCGCACGGTCCGGCCGTCCACCACCACCCCGCCGGGCCCGTCGGGCAGCGCCGCCGCCGGCACCTGCCGCCGACGCTCCCCGGCCACCGACGTCACCACGCCGTCCACGCCCGGGCCGCCCAGCACCTCCACCTCGTCCACCCCCGGCCACCGCCGGCCCTCCACCCCGGCCCCCTCCACCTCGGCGGCGGCCAGCAGGCAGCGGTCCACCGGCTGCACCTCGTGGGACCGGTGCCGGCGGAACCCGGCCCGGCCGTCGCCGTCCACCGCGAACCGGACCCGGGTCCGCCAGCCCAGGCCGTCCGGCGCGCCGGGCACCTCCTCCACCACCACCGCCCGGTCCACCCCGCCCACCCGCCGAAGCTGCTCCGCCACCATCTCCGCCTTCAGCCGGCGCTGGGCGGCCACCGCCACGTGCTGCCAGTCGCAGCCCCCGCACCGCCCCGGACCGGCGTACCGGCAGGGCGGGACCACCCGGTCCGGCGACGGCTCCCGCACCGCCACCGCGTCCGCCCGCAGGAACCGGGCGGTCTCCTCGGTGACCTCCGCCTCCACCAGCTCTCCGGGAAGGGCATGGCGGACGAACACCACCCGGCCGTCCGGCGCCCGGCCCATGCACCCACCGCCGCTGGCCATCGCCCCGACCCGCAATTCCATGGCCGGCCAGCCTCCCACAGGCCGCGGGCCGGCACGTCATCGGGCAGGCTGGTCCGGTGCCCCCGGACGGCCCGCCCACCGACCCCTTCACCGATCCCCTCCCACCCCTGCCGACCCAGCCGGACCGCACCCCGTGGCCGGGGCCGGGATCGGACGGGTGGCCGGAGGGCGAGCCGCCGGCCGGCGTGGACCTGCAGCCGCTGCTGGACGAGGCCTGCGACGACACCGGCCCCCTGGCCACCACCCACGCCGTGGTGGTGGTCCACCGCAGCCGGGTGGTGGCCGAGCGCTACCAGGGGCAGCTCGGCCGCTTCGACGGGCCGCCGGACCCCGTGGCGCGGGACACCGCACTGCTGAGCTGGTCCATGGCCAAGTCCACGCTGCACGCCGCCGTCGGCATCGCGGTGGCCGACGGCCGGCTGGACCCGCACCGGCCGACCGGCGTGCCCGAGTGGCAGCGCCCCGGTGACCCGCGGCAGGGGATCACCCTGGACCACCTGCTGTCGATGCGGGACGGGTTGGCGTTCGTGGAGGACTACGCCCTGGACGACCACCTGGCCGGCACCGTCTCCGACGTCCTCCAGATGCTGTTCGGCGCCGGGCAGCACGACGTGGCCCACTTCGCCGCCGACCGGCCGCTGGCCACCCCGCCGGGACAGCGGTTCAGCTACTCCAGCGGCACCTCCAACGTGGTGTCCGGCATGCTGGCCCGGGCGGTGGGTCCCGGCGACCGGTACCGCCGGTTCCTGGACCACCGGCTGTTCGGCCCCATCGGGGCCACCTCCGCCCGGCCCACCCTGGACGCCGCCGGCACCTGGGTGGCGTCCTCCTACCTCCACGCCACCGCCCGGGACTTCGCCCGGTTCGGCCTGCTGTACCTGCGGGGCGGCCACTGGGACGGCCGCCAGGTGGTGCCGGCGGCCTGGGTCGACACGGCCCGACGGCCCCGCTCGGTGGACCCCACCGACGGCCAGTTGCACAGCACCCACTGGTGGGTCACCCCGGACGGCCACGGCACGTTCAGTTGCCAGGGCTACGAGGGGCAGTCCGTCACCGTCTGCCCCGCGGCCGACCTGGTGCTGGTGCGGCTGGGCAAGACCCCGTCGGACCACTCCGCCGACCTGCGGCGATGGCGGGCCGACATCGTCGACGCCTTCATCCGGGCCGGCCGGGCGACCGGCTGACCCGCCGGCCCTGTTGTCAGCCGGCTCCGTTTCAGCCGGCCCTGTTGTCAGCCGGCCCTGTTTTCAGCCAGCTCCGTCGTCAGCCGGCCCTGTCGTCAGCCGCCCTCGTAGGGGAAGCCGAGGTTCGGCGCGGTCAGCACCGCCCGGAACGCCAACCCCTCTTCGGCGGCCATCGCGGCCACCGTGCCGCCCCGGTCGACCACGGCGACCAGCAGTACCGGCTCGGCCCCGGCCGCCCGCACCGCGTGGGCCGCTTCGAGCAGCGAGGTGCCCCGGGTGACGGTGTCCTCGGTCACCACCACCCGGTCCCCCGGGTCCAGGGCCCCGGCGATGCGGCCGCCGCCGCCGTGGTCCTTCACCTCCTTGCGGACGCTGAACGCCTTCAGCGCCCGGCCCCGGGTGGCCGCGACGCCGGCCGTCACGAACGCCACCGGGTCCGCCCCCATGGTCAGCCCGCCGATGGCGGTCGCGTCGTCGGGCACCAACGACAGCACCGCGTCGGCCACCAGCACCATCGCCTCGGGGCGGCAGACGGTCTGCTTGGCGTCGATGAACCAGTTGCTCCGCTTCCCGGACTTCAGCACGAAGTCCCCCCGGCGCACCGAGTGGGCCAGCAGGTGGTCCCGCAGCTCGTCGAGCGCCGTCACCGGCCGCTCGGTCGCCCTGCCCGCCGTCTGGTCCGTCATCGCAGGTCCACCTTTCCGGTTCCCTCCACCACCGCCCCCACCACCACCGGCTCGTGGCCGGCTCCGGCCAGGGCCTCCAACACCACTTCGCCGGCCTGCTGGTCCACCACCAGCACCATGCCCAACCCCAGGTTGAACACCCGGGCCATCTCGTCCTCGGCCACCTCCCCCAGCCGGGCGATCTCCCCGAAGATGTCCGGCACCTCCCACCCCCGGCGGTCCAGGCGGGCGTCGCAGTCCGCGGGCAGCACCCGGCACAGATTGCCCGGAATGCCACCGCCGGTGATGTGGGCACAGGCGTGCACCCCGCTCCCCGTGGCGGCCGCACCGTCTGCCGCCTTGCCGGCGGCGGTGCCGTCTGCCGCCTGACCGGCCGCCGCACCGTCTGCCGCCTGACCGGCGGCGATGGCAGCCAGCACCGCCGGGGCATAGATCACGGACGGCCGCAGCAGCTCGTCGGCCACGGTGCGGTCGGCGCCGGGCCATGCCGGGTCCCCGAGGGCCCGGCCGCCCCGTTCCAACAGGACGTGGCGGGCCAGCGAGTACCCGTTGGACCGCAGCCCGGGGGAGGGCAGGCCGACGAGGACGTCGCCGGGCACCACCCGGTGGGGGCCGAGCTCGTGGCCGTGCTCGACCACCCCGACGGCGAAGCCGGCCAGGTCGAGGTCGTCGTCGGCCATGGCCCCGGGGTGCTCCGCGGTCTCCCCGCCGATCAACGCGCACCCGGCCTGGCGGCAGCCGTCGGCGATGCCGGCCACCACCGCCTCGATTCGCTCCGGCACCAGCCGGCCGACGGCGACGTAGTCCAGGAAGAACAGCGGCTCCGCCCCGGCGCAGACGAGGTCGTCGACGCACATGGCCACCAGGTCGACGCCGACGGTGCCGTACCGGCCGCTGTCGCGGGCCACCAGCAGCTTGGTGCCGACGCCGTCGGTGGCCGACACCAGCACCGGCCGGCGGTACCGGTCGGTGTCCAGGGCGAACAGGCCGCCGAACCCGCCGATGCCGCCCAGCACCCCTGGCCGGGCGGTGCTGGCCACCAGGCCCTTGATGCGCTCGACCGCGGCGTCGCCGGCGGCGATGTCGACGCCGGCCGCGGCGTAGGTGGCCCGCCCCGGGCGGGGGGCGGCGGCGGCCACCGCCCTCAGACCCCGGGCAGCGCGCCCTGGAGCGCCACCGCGTCCAGGTCGTCGGTCACCGTGGTGATCGGCTCGCCGTCGGTCCCCCGGAGGGACACCGGCACCGGGGTCGGGTAGTTCCCGGTCAGGCAGGCGTCGCAGAACCCGGCCCCCGGGGCGTCGATGGCCGCCTTCAGGTTGTCCAGGCTGATGTAGGCGAGGGAGTCGACGCCGAGGAACTGCTCGATCTCGGGCAGGGTGCGGGTGGCGGCCAGCAGCTCCTCCCGGGTGGGGGTGTCGATGCCGTAGAAGCAGGGCCACCGGAACGGCGGGGAGGAGATGCGCAGGTGGACCTCGGCGGCGCCGGCGTCGCGGAGCATGCGGACGAGGGCCCGGGTGGTGGTGCCGCGGACGATGGAGTCGTCGACGACGACCAGCCGCTTGCCGCCGATGTTGCCCCGCAGCGGGTTCAGCTTCCGGCGGACGGCGTTGCCGCGGGCGACGCTGTCGGGGTTGATGAAGGTGCGGCCGATGTACCGGTTCTTTATCAGCCCCTGCCCGTACGGGATGCCGCTGGCCTGGGCGAACCCCTCGGCCGCCGGCACCCCGGAGTCGGGGACCCCCATGACCAGGTCGGCGGCCACCGGGGCCTGGTGGGCCAGCAGCTCCCCCATCCGCCGGCGGGCGCCGTGGACCTCTCGGCCGAACAACTGGGTGTCCGGCCGGGCGAAGTAGACGAACTCGAAGATGCACAGCTTGGGCTCGACGGTCGACGCCGGGTACAGCCGCTCGGAGTGCACCCCGTGCTCGTCCACGGTGACCAGCTCTCCGGGGTCCAGCTCGCGGACGAAGGTGGCCCCGATGACGTCCAGCGCCGGCGACTCCGACGCCAGCACCCACCCCTCCGGCCGGTCCACCGACCCCAGCCGGCCCAGGCACAGCGGCCGGAAACCGTGGGGGTCCCGGACCCCGTAGAGGCGGGTGGCGTCGATGAGGACGAACGAGAACGCCCCCTCCACCTCCGGCAGCACCTGCCGGAGGGCCTGCACCAGGTGGTCGGAGCCCGGCTCCGGGGTGTGGTCGGTGGGGAACTGGTGGGACAGCAGCTCGGCCACCACGTCGCTGTCGGTGGCCACCATTCCCGGCAACATGCCGGCCCGGTCGGCCAGGACGGCGGTGTTGGTCAGGTTGCCGTTGTGGCCCAGGGCGAACCCGGCCCGGCCGACCGCCCGGTAGACCGGCTGGGCGGCCGCCCAGTCCGACGACCCGTGGGTGGAGTACCGGGTGTGCCCCATGGCCAGGTAGCCGGGGAGGCCGGACAGGTTGCGCTCGTCGAACACCGTGGTGACCAGCCCCATGTCCTTGACCACGGTGATGGTCTCGCCGTCGCCGACGGCCATGCCGGCCGACTCCTGCCCCCGGTGCTGCAGGGCGTAGATGCCGTCGAACGTGAGGTGCGCCACGGCCCTTCCGGGCGCGTACACACCGAAGACCCCGCAGGCTTCCTTCACCGTCCGGCTCTCTGCCCCACTGCTCCCGGACCGCCGACCCGGCGTCGCACGACGCGCGCCAGCCCACCGATCCCTCGTCGCTTCGACCCTATCCTCCCACACCCAAGGACGGTGCACCCCTCCACCGGTAGGGTGCAGCCGGGATGATCGACCTGCACACCCACTCCACCTGCTCCGACGGCACCGACCCGCCGGAACGGATCCCGGAGCTGGCCGCCGCGGCCGGCTGCTCCGCCGTGGCCCTCACCGACCACGACACCCTGGTGGGCCTGGCCGCGGCCCGGCGGCGGGCCGCCGAGGTGGGGGTGGACCTGGTCCCGGGGTGCGAGGTGTCCTGCGCCTTCCGGGGGGGCAGCGCCCACGTGCTGGTGTACTTCGTGGACGACGGCGACGGGCCGCTGCAGTCCGAGCTGGCCCGGCTGCGGCACGACCGGGTGGCCCGGAACCGGCAGTTGGTGGACCGGCTGGTCGAGCTGGGCATCCCCATCACCTACGACCAGGTCGTCGCGGAGGCCGCCGCCGAGGAGAGCGTCGGCCGCCCCCACGTCGCCGCGGTGCTGGTCCGGCTGGGCGCCGCCGACTCCATCCCCGACGCGTTCGACCGGTGGCTGGCCAGCGGCCGGCCGGCCCACGTGCCGAAGGCCCGGCTGGCCCCGGCCGACGCCGCCGCCCTGGCCCGGGCGTCCGGCGGGGTCGCCGTGCTGGCCCACCCCCTCACCCTGGACCTGGGACCGTCGGCCCTGGACGCGGCGGTGGCCGAGCTGGCCGGGGCCGGGTTCGCCGGCATCGAGGCGGTCTACGGCCGCTACACCCCGGACCAGCGGGCCGCCCTGGTGGACCTGGCCCGGCGGTACGACCTGGTGCCCACCGGGGGGTCCGACTACCACGGCGGCGTCAAGGCCGACCTGTCGGTCGGCACCGGCCGGGGCGACCTGCGGGTGCCCGACGACGTCGTCGGCGCTCTGGCCGCCCGCCGGGCGTCGTAGGAGGTGGCGTAGGAGGTTCGGGGGCCGGCTCTCGAGGGGTCGGGCGTGTGAAATTTTCAACTCACCGGCGGCCGGGATTAGGCACATATGCGCAATCTCGAGCTTGGCCTCAAGGGGTGACCGCGACAGCTCCTGACCAGGAGGTGTCTGGTGCCCCGTGGCGTGAAAGGTCCCTGGGGACCGTCGGAGCTCGAAGCCGCCATTGCGGCGGTGGTCGAGGGAGAGCCCTACCGGGCGGTCGA
>DASZUK010000056.1:0-94312 GCA_035547695.1 Acidimicrobiales bacterium | reverse complement strand
TCGACCGCCCGGTAGGGCTCTCCCTCGACCACCGCCGCAATGGCGGCTTCGAGCTCCGACGGTCCCCAGGGACCTTTCACGCCACGGGGCACCAGACACCTCCTGGTCAGGAGCTGTCGCGGTCACCCCTTGAGGCCAAGGCCCATTTTGGGCACATATGCGCAAAGTGGACGAGTAGCGAGTGAAATTTTCAATCCCCCGCCCCGCCCTCCGCCGCGGTCGAAACGGGACCGCAGGTCTGCATGGCGTCGGCGAAGGCGGCGGCCCGGTCGGCGTAGTCCCGGAACTGGCCGAAGCTGGGCGCCGCCGGCGACAGCAGCACCACCCCGCCGGGGCCGGCCCACTCGAACCCCCGCCGGGTGGCGGCGGCCAGGTCGTCGCAGTCCTCCACGACGAGGAGGTCCCCGCCGGCCCCGCCGGACCCGGTGCCGGGCGCCGCCCCGTCGCCCAGCCGGCGGAGGATGGCCTCGTGGATGCGCCGGCCACTGGCCGGCAGGGTGAGCACCAGGGTGGCCGCCGCCCGGGCCGCCCGGGCCGCCAGCCCGTCGGCCAGCGGGCCGTAGTCCACCCCCCGGTCGTGGCCGCCGACCAGCACGGCCACCCGGCGGCCCTCGAAGGCGTCCAGGGCGGCCAGGGTGGGCAGCACGTTGGTGGACAGGCTGTCGTCCACGAACGTCACCCCGTCCACCGCCCCCAGCAGGTGCAGCCGGCTGGGCAACCCCTGGAAGCCCGCCGCGGCCCGGTCCATGGCCGCGTCGTCGGCCGCCTCCGGCACCCCCAGCGCCAACAGGCAGGCCCGGGCCACCAGGGCGTTGCGGTGGTTGTGCCGGCCCAGCAGGCCGAGGGTGCCGGCCCAGGGGCCGTCCACCTCGGGGTCGCCGGTGTCCACCCACCGGACCTCCGGGCCCAACTGGTCCCGGTGCCCGGCCACCGCCGGGTCGGCCGCGGCCACCGTCACCCGGGCGCCGGGCCGGGTGCAGACCGACAGCTTGTCCCGGTAGTAGGTGTCCACGTCGCCGTGCCAGTCCAGGTGGTCCGCGGACAGCGACGTCACCGCCACCACCGGCGGCGACGACGCCAGGTCGGTGGCCTGGAAGCTGGACACCTCCACCACCCAGTAGTCGGTCCCGGCCTCCCCGCCGCCGTCCGGGTCCCACGGCGGCCGGCCGATGTTGCCGCCGACCACGCACCGGTAGCCCAGCCGGTCCAGCAGGTGGCCGGCCACGGCGGTCGTGGTGCTCTTGCCCTTCGTCCCGGTCACGCAGGCCACCCGGTCCCGGTCGGCCTCCTCCATCCACAGCCCCAGGCCTCCCACCACCGGCACCCCGGCCGACTCCAGTTGGGCCACCTCGGGCCGGTACCGGCTGATCCCCGGGGTCTTGACCACCACCTCGCACCCGGCCAGCCCCTCCAGCCCCCCCTGGCCGGTGGCCAGCACCTCCTGACCGTCCCCGCCGCCGTCCGTCCCCCGGTCGTCCACCAGCACCGGGTCCACCCCCAGGGCCCGGAGGCGGCGCAGGTTGGCCTGCCCCTCCACCCCCAGCCCCCACACCCCCACCCGGCTGCCCCGCAGGTCCCCCCAGCCCAGCCGGTGCCGGGCCGGCGCCGGGCGGGCCGTCACCGGGAGGTGGCCGGGTCCGCCGGGCCGCCCGCCGGAACGGCGGCCGGGACGTCCTCGGGCCGGAAGTCGTCCGGGATACGGTGCGGTCCCGACGGCCCGAGCAGCGTCTCGGCCGACGCTTCGGTCGGCCTGGCCCCCGCCCGGTCGAGGTCGCCCAACAGGGCCTCCAGCACCGCGTTGCCCGCCCGATCGGGTCGCCCGGCGGCCAGCACCACCGCCGCCCGGCACTCGTCCAGGTCGCCGACGCACTCGAACGGCTTCGGGTCCCGGCCGGTGCCCGCCAGGGAGCGGAACCGGTCGGTCAGGCCGGCGTCCGCCAACGGCTCGCCGCCGCCGAAGATGGCCCCCAGCGCCGACGGGGCCAGGAACGGGGCCAGCACCAGGTCGATGAAGCAGCACTTGTCGCAGGTCCCACACCACCGGTCCAGCCGCCGTTCCCGGTCGATGGTGAACGCCCGGTTGCAGCTCCGGAAGGCGCCGTGGTACTCCGCCAACCCCGCGAACCGCGCCGCCACCCACAGCTCCGAGCACGGCCGCAGCAGCGAGAAGTACGCCGGTCCGCCTTTCAGGGACCCGGCCACCAGGTCCCCGAACCCCGACTCGAACGCCAGCCCCTTCGACCACTGGTGGTTCACCGCCCGCCCCTCCGCCACCACCGTCGGTGCCGACGCCGACCGCTCGTTGGACATCACCACCGCGTCGTGCCCGCCGAGCACCGCCGCCATGACCGCCACCGCGGAGAGCACCCCGGTGACCGGCACGTGCCCGTTCAGGAACCCCAGCGCCGCCGACCGCAGCACCGCCGGGTCGATCTCCCGCTCCGCCCGCACCACCGGCAGCCCGGTCACCGCCGCCGCGGCCTCGACGGCGTCGAACCGGTCCCCGGCCCGGCTGACCACGAACAGCGACGCCTCCGGGTGCCGTCCCCGGACCTCCTCCACCGTGACCACCGAGTCGATGCCCCCGCCGAACGGCACCAGCGGCCGGCCCCCCCCGGCCGGCTGGTACGGGGCCGGGTCCCGGTGGTCCAGGTCGGGGCCCGTCACCACCAGGCCGGACAGGTCCAGGCCGTTGCGGAAGCCGAACTCCCCCAGGCCCTCCACGTAGAACGTCCGCAGGAACCGCCGTTCGGCCGCGGTGGTCGCCAGGTCGCCCAGGTCCACCACCGGCGGCGCGAACGTCTTGTAGTACGACACCCCGGCCAGCAGGTACACCAGCCGCGCCGCCGCGTCGGCCGCCGCCGCCTCCCAGTCGCCGCCCGGGTCGAACGTGAACCGTTCGACGAACCGGTGGCCGCCGACCGCGTACCGGCAGGTCAGCCGGGACCGCTCCGGGTCCAGCCGGTAGCCGTCGTAGACGAACCGGTCGGCGCCGTGGGCGGGGCGGTCGCCGCCGGCGGTGGGGCGGTCGGCGCCGTGGGCGGGGCGGTCGGCGGCGGGGCGGTCGGCGCCGGCGGCGTCCGGGGTCATGGTGCCCAATGCTACGGGTGGTTCAGGGTTCGACCGGCTGGCCGCCGACCGATCGGCGCATGGCGGCGTGGATGCGGTTGGGCGTCAGCACCCCCAGGTACCGGTCGCCGTCCACCACCGGCACCCAGGCGATGTCGTGCTGCAGCATCTCCCCCAGGGCCGACCGCAGGGAGGCCCCCACCGGCACCCGGACGGCGAACGGCTCGACGTGGTCGGCCACCGTGCCGCCGGCCGCCGCGTCCACCGGCACCCACCCCACCAGGGACCCGTCGCCGTCCACCACCACCGCCCACCGGCTGCCGTCGCCGTCCCGGTGGTCCTCGCCGTCCTCGTCGTCGGTTCCCCCCGGCACCCCGCCGTCCCGGGCCGCCCCCGGCCCACCGGCCCCGGTGGCCGCCTCGGCCATGGTGGCCGACGGGGCCACCACCAGCGGGAAGAACAGGTCCCGCTCCTCGATGGCCACCACCGCCAGCCGGCGGACCCCGCGGTCGGCGCCGACGAAGTCGGCCACGAACGGGGTGGCCGGCCGGCCCAGGATCTCCGCCGGGGTGTCGAACTGCTCCAGCACCCCGCCCTCGGACAGCACGGCGACCCGGTCCCCCAGCTTCGCCGCCTCCTCGATGTCGTGGGTGACGAACACGATGGTCTTGCCCAGCGTCGCCTGCAGGTCCAGCAGTTGTTGCTGCAGCCGCTGCCGGGTCACCGGGTCCACCGCGCCGAACGGCTCGTCCATCAGCAGCACCGGCGGGTCCGCCCCGAGGGCCCGCGCCACCCCCACCCGTTGCCGCTCCCCGCCGGACAGCTCGTGCGGGTACCGCCGGCCGTAGCCGGCCGGGTCCAGCCCGACCAGCTCCAGCAGCTCCTCCACCCGCGCCTTCGTCCGCTCCCTGTCCCAGCCCAGGAGCCGCGGCACCGTCGCCACGTTGTCGAAGACCCGGCGGTGCGGGAACAGGCCACCCTGCTGGATGACGTACCCGATGCCCCGCCGCAGCTCCACCGGGTCCATCGCCAGCACGTCCCTGCCACCCAGCAGGATGCGGCCACCGCTGGGCTCGATCAGCCGGTTGATCATCCGCAGCGTCGTCGTCTTGCCGCAGCCCGACGGTCCCACCAGCATGCACACCTCGCCGGCGGCCACGCCGAGGCTCAGCTCCCGGACGGCGACGTTGTCCGGGCCGTACCGCTTGGAGACGGCCTCCAGCGTGATCATGCGACCGTCACGTTAACGTTTGGCTGGTGCTGGCCGCCCAGTCCTTCTTCCCCTACCTGGTCGACAACTGGGGCCAGATCGGCGGGTACCTGCTCCAGCACATCGCCCTCACCCTCATCGCCGTCGGCATCGGCCTCGTCATCTCCGTCCCCCTCGGCCTGGCCGCCTGGCGGTACCGCCTGGTCCGGGCACCCGTGTTCGGGCTGGCCAGCGCCCTCTACGTCATCCCGTCCCTGGCCCTGTTCGTCATCCTGGGCCCGGTCACCGGGTTCGTGGCCTCCTACGAGACCGCCGAGGTGGCCCTGGTGGGCTACACCATGCTGATCCTGGTCTGGAACACCGTCGCTGGCCTCGACGCCGTCCCCGACGACGCCCGGGAGGCCGCCCGGGCCATGGGCTACACCCCCGCCGCCGCCCTGGTCCGAGTGGACCTGCCGCTGGCCCTGCCGTACATCTTCGCCGGCCTCCGGGTGGCCACCGCCACCGTCATCGGCCTGGTCACCGTCACCGCACTGATCGGCCTGGGTGGCCTCGGCCGGCTCATCACCTACGGGTTCACCGACAACGGCTACGCCACCCCCATCCTGGTGGGCCTGGTGCTGTCCGTGCTGCTGGCCGCCGCCGCCGACCTCCTCCTGGTCGGTGTCGAGCGCCTCGTCGTCCCCTGGGCCCGCCGTTCCCGCCGTTCCCGCCGCTCTCGCCGCTCCGGGCGGCCCGGTCCGTCCGATCCGTCCGATCCGTCCCGGCGGTCTGGCCGGCGGGCCGAGGCGGTGGCCTGACATGGGCTTCCTCGACCAGGTGTTCCACTGGTTCACCACAGCGGCCAACTGGACCGGCGCCAACGGCATCCCCTACCTGTTCCTCCGGCAGTTGGAGCTGTCGGCGGCGGTGGTCGGCGCCGCCCTGGTCGTCGGCGGCGGGATCGGCGTGGTCCTCGGCCACGCCGGCCGTGGTGGCCTGGTCGCCGTCAACGCCGCCAACGCCGTCCGGGCCGTCCCCACCCTGGCCCTGCTGACCCTGTTCGCCATCGAACCCAGCATCTCGTTGACCTGGGGCGGCTTCCTGGCGTCGTTCCTGGCCCTGTTCATCCTGGCCATCCCCCCCATCCTCACCAACAGCTACGTCGGCATCCGCCAGGTCGACGCCGACGTCGGCGAGTCCGCCAAGGCCATGGGGCTCACCGGGTGGCAGGTCCTCGGCCGGGTGGAGGCCCCGCTGGCGGTGCCGTTCGTCATGGCCGGGGTCCGCACCGCCTCCATCGAGGTGGTGGCCACCTCCACCCTGGCCGCCTACGTCAGCTACGCCGACCTCGGCACCTACGTCATCACCGGCCTCAACGCCAACGAGCCGGTCCTCGCCTTCTGCGGCGGGGTGCTGGTGGCCGTCATGGCCGCCCTGGTCGCCTTCGCCCTCGGCGCCGTTCAGCGCCTCCTCACCCCGCCACCGCTCCGCCGCCGGCGCGGCGGCCGCGACGTCGGCAGCCTCCGGGCCACCGCCACCAGGGCGACCACCTCGGCCGCCGGACCCGCTGGCGGCTGACCACTGGCCGCCGCTGGTTGGCTGCCGGATGGTCGACCGCCGGCTGACCGGCCGCTGGGTGGCCGCCGCCGGTTGGCCGCCGGCTGACCACTGGCCCGCCGCGGGGTGGCCGCCGGCTGGTCGACCACTAGCCGACGACTGGCCCCCGCGGGCTGACCGCCGGCTCTGTCCGGCAGGACCGCCTCCCAAATGGTTGACAATCCAGATCGAAATAGTAAATATTACGGTTTGAAGACGAACGGCGAGGGGTAAGGGCTCGGCTCGGTGAACGGGACGGAGGGAAGCATGGGAACGGTCAGGGTCGGGCGGCACGGGTTCCGGGGGGACGGGTTCCGGCGGCTGGCGTTCGCCGGCGCGGCGGCGCTGGCCGCCGGCGGCCTGGTGGGTGGCTTGGTGGCGCCGGGGCTGGCCTCGGCCGCGGGCAAGCAGACCATCGTCATCGGGTCGACCAACTTCGAGGAGCAGACAATCGTCGCCAACCTGTACGGCGACGTCCTCCAGCACGCCGGCTACCCGGTCAAGGTGGAGCCGTCGCTGGGCACCCGATCGATCGTGGTCCCGGCCATCGAGCAGGGGCAGATCGACCTGGAGCCGGACTACGCCGGCTCCCTCGTCAACTTCCTGGCCGGCAACAACGCCTCGCTGCCGGCCGCCACGCAACTGAAGACCGCCATCCCGTACCTGAAGTCCCACCTGGCCCAGTACGGGGTGACCGTCCTCAACGCCGCCCCGGCGCTGGACACCAACGTGTTCGCCGTCACCAAGGCGACGGCGAAGAAGTACCACCTCACCACCCTGTCCAGCCTGAAGCCGGTCGCCTCCAAGCTCACCCTCGGCGGGCCCGCGGAGTGCCCGACCAACGCCGGGTGCCTGGTCGGCCTCGAGAAGACCTACGGGCTGCACTTCGCCGGCTTCAAGTCCCTGGACGAAGCCGGGCCACTCAGCGTGGCGGCCCTCAAGAACAACCAGGTGCAGGTGGTCGAGCTGTTCTCCAGCGACGGCAACGTGGTGTCCAACGACTTCGTCGCCCTCAAGGACGACAAGCACCTGGAGGGCGCCACATACATCATCCCGGTCATCCGCAAGTCGGTGGCCACCAAGGGGGTGGTCGCCGCCCTCAACAAGCTGTCGGCCAAGCTGACCACCGACCAGATCTCCAAGCTCAACATCCTGGTCACCGGGCCCAAGAAGGAGCAGCCGGCCACAGTGGCGAAGGCCTGGCTGCAGCAGCAGGGGCTGCTCTAGCCGAGAGGGCCGGGCTGGACCGGCAGCCCGGCGGCCGCCCAGGCGGCGAACCCGCCGTCCAGGTCGGTCGCCCCGGCCAGGCCGAGCGACTGCAGGCTCTCGGCCGCCAGGCTGGAGGCGTACCCCTCCTGGCACACCACCACCACCGGCCGTCCGGGGTCGTCGGTGACGTCGGGATGCCGGTCGGGGCTGGACGGGTCCAACCGCCACTCCAGCACGTTGCGCTCGATGACCAGGGCGCCTGGGATCTCGCCGTACCGGCTCCGCTGGGCCGCCGGCCGGATGTCGACCAGGAGTGCCCCGGTCCGGTGGAGCTCGGCCGCCCGGTGCGGCCCGACGCGGCGCAGTCCCCGCCGCACCCGGGCCAGCAGGTCGTCGACGGCGCTCACCGACCGAGGTCTACCAGGGCCGGGCCGGTCAGGGGGCCCAGGACGGGTCGGAGCGGTACTCGGTCCGTTCGGCCACCAGCCCACCCGGACCGCTCCGGTAGAACGTCATCCCGGGCATCGGCGGCGAGTAGGCGTGCACGCTGGTGGCCGGCCGGTCGCCGTCGTTGCGGACGTCGTGGACGTACCGGGGCCCGAAGGCGGCGCCGTTGGCCGTGCCGATGTGCCGGCGCCGCAGCGACCGGTCCTCGGCCGCGTACCGCTCCTCCAGGGCTCCGTCCACCACCCAGAAGGCGCCGGCCGACCCGCCGTGGTCGTGCACCTGCAGGTGGCCCCCGGTCGGCCAGTGGATGACCCACACCTCCACGTCGTTGGTCAGCTCCAGCAGTTCGTAGCGGCGCTCCACCAGCGGTTCGGTGTGGCCGTCCGCCCAGCGGGGGACCTGGCCGGCCATCCCCCGGGCCAGGTCCAGCAGGGCGATCGGGCTCAACCCCGGCCAGTCCCCGGGGGGCACCGCCGGGCCAGAAGGCCGCCGGACGGCGTCCCGGCGCCGGGAAGCCGTTGTGGCCAGGCCGGCGACGGTGAGGGCCCGGCCGGTGGCCAGGCGGATCACGGGGTCTCCGGCGGTGGTCACTGCTCCTTCTCCCTTCGGTCCGGTGACCCGTCCCCGGCCCGATGCCGGCCTGATATCCCGAACCCCTCTATGTCTTACCAGATTAGTCAGATATTGGGAAGAGGGGGGCGTCAGCCGCCGAACGACGGATGAGGGGGGTCAGCCGCCGAACAACAGGGAGTAGTCGGCACCGCGGCGCAGGTGGTGGCCGCCGTCCACGGTGAGGTGCTCGCCGGTGATCCAGCCCGACTCCGGGCCGGCCAGGAACCGGACGGCTCCGGCGACGTCCTCCACGGTGCCCAGCCGGGACACCGGCATCTGGGCCAGGTAGTCGTCGAGGAGCGGCCCCCCGGCGGTGATCATCGCCATCAGCTCGTCGTCCACGATGCCGGGCTGCACCACGTTCACCCGGATGCCCGCCTCCCCGAGCTCCTCGGCGGCGTAGTCGCACAGGGCCTGGATGCCGGCCTTGGCCATGCCGTACGCCCACAGCCACCGGTGGGGGAAGTGCCCGGCCCCCGACGACATGAGCACCACCGACCCGCCCCCGTTCCGGCGCATGACCGCCCCGGCGTGCTTCAGGGCCAGGAACGACCCGATCAGGTTCAGGTCCACCGTGGCCCGTACGGCGTCGGCCGGGGCGTCGAGGAGCGGCCCCATGTGGTGGGCGCCGCCGGCGCAGGCGAACAGGATGTCCAGCCGGCCGGTGGGCTCCGCCGCCACGGCCACGGCGGCCTCCATCTGCGGCTCCACGGTGACGTCGGCCACCACGTACCGGGCCGCCGGGGCAGCCCCGGTTCCGTCGGCCACCGCGGCGCCGGCCACCGCGGCGTCGATGGCGGCCACTGCGGCGGCCAGCTTCTGCTCGGTGCGCCCGCAGATGGTCACCCGGGCGCCGTCGAGGGCGAACCGGATGGCCGTGGCCAGCCCGATGCCGCTGCCGCCGCCGGTGACCAGGGCGCTCAGTCCGTCCAGGCCGCCGTTCGTCGCCGTGGCGTTCACGACGGCCGCGCTCACGACGACGAGGCCGCCGCGTGGGGCGCGGCCGGGGTGAAGGTGACCGGCATGGCCTCGATGCCGCTGATGAAGTTGGCCTCCCGCTGCGGGAACGGCCCCGGCTCGGCCAGGGCCAGGTCCGGCAGCCGGGCCAGCAACTGCTCGAACATGACCCGGAGCTCCAGCCGGGCCAGTTGGTTGCCCAGGCAGAAGTGGGCCCCGAACCCGAACGCCACGTGGGGGTTGGGGCTGCGGGTGACGTCGAAGGCGTCGGCCCGGTCGAACACCTCCTCGTCCCGGTTGGCCGACGGGTACAGCAGCAGCACCTCGTCCCCCTCGTGCAGCCGCCGGCCCCCGACCTCCACGTCGTGGGTCACCGTCCGGGCCATGTTCTTGATCGGGGTCACCCACCGCAGCATCTCTTCCACGGCCAACGGGATGGCCGACGGGTCCCGGCGGAGCAGGTCCAACTGCTCGGGGTGCTCCTGCAGGGCCAGCATGCCGCCGGTGATGACGTGCCGGGTGGTCTCGTCCCCCCCGACCAGGATGAGCAGGGTCTCGTGGATCAGGGAGTCGTGGTCCAGCCGGTCCCCGTCGACCTCGGCGTGGACCAGCACCCCCACCAGGTCGTCGTCCTGCCCGGTGTCCAGCCGCGACGCCAGCACCGGGTCCATGTAGGCGGTGTACTCCACGAACGCCTCCGCCGCCCCGGCGATGGCCTCCTCGGACGTCATCCCCTGGGAGCGCAGCATGTCCTCGGACCACCGCAGCAGGTCGTCCCGGTCGGCGTCGGCCACCCCCAGCATGTCCCCGATCACCGCCAGCGGCAGCGGGGCGGCGATGTCCCGGACGAAGTCGCACGACCCCTGCCGGCACACCCGGTCGATGACCGCGTCGCAGATCGACCGGATGTGGTCCTCCATCTCCCGGACCCGGCGCGGGGTGAACCCGGCGCTGACCAGCCGTCGCCGCCGGACGTGCTCGGGGGCGTCGAAGTCGATCATCATGGGCAGCGGCGGGAACTTGGGCCGGATGCCGCCGGCGTTGGAGAAGGTGGCCGGGTCGGTCGACGCCGCCTTCACGTCCCGGTAGCCGGCCAGGGCCCACAGGTCGTTGGCCTCGTCGTAGAACACCGGCGCGTGCCGCCGCATCCAGGCGTACGCCGGGTACGGGTCGTGGGCGAAGAACGCCCCGCTCATCAGGTCGATGCCCAGCTCCGGCGGCGGCGCGGGCTGGGCGGGCTCAGGGGGTGCGGCGGCCGGGGTCATGGAGCGATTCGACCATGACCGGGCAGGAATTGCAACAGGTTCCAGTTCCTCCCGGCACCTCGATCCCGGCGGGGTGGGGCGTCAGGGGAGCCCGGGATGGATAGGGTCTGTGCATGGCCGACCGGGCCCACTTCACCGACCTCACCATGGAGTACATGCCGGCGCTGTACAGCGCCGCGCTCCGCATGACCCGGAACCCGTCGGACGCCGAGGACCTGGTCCAGGAGACCTACCTGAAGGCCTACCGGGCCTTCGGCAGCTTCACCGAGGGCACCAACCTGAAGGCCTGGCTGTACCGGATCCTGACCAACACCTACATCAACAGCTACCGCGCCGCCAAGCGCCGGCCGGAGATCTCCGACGTGGAGGACGTCGAGGACCTCTACCTGTACCACCGGCTGAGCGCCGCCGACGGCAACGGGGCCCGGGGCCGCAGCGCCGAGGACGAGGCCCTCGACAGCTTCACCGACGACGAGGTCAAGGCGGCCATCGAGTCCCTGCCGGACGCCTTCCGGATCGCCGTCCTCCTGGCCGACGTCGAGGGGTTCTCCTACAAGGAGATCGCCGAGATCACCGACGTGCCCATCGGCACCGTGATGAGCCGGATCCACCGTGGAAGAAGGGCCCTCCAGAAGGCGTTGCACGAATTCGCAGCGGCACGGGGCCTGGTGGGAACGACCGCCGGGCCGGCCGAGTGACCGCCGACGCATTGACAGGAGGCCGTTCCGTGGGAGCCGAGGGGGTAACACCAGGGGCGGGGGACCTGTGCGGGGAGATGGACTGCGACGAGGCCATCCACCAGCTCTACCACTACCTGGACGGCGAGCTCACCGAGGAGCGCCGGGCCGAGATCACCGTGCACCTGGACCGCTGCGGCCCCTGCGCCGACGCCGCCGGCTTCGAGGCCGAGCTCCGGGTGGTCATCGCCAACCGCTGCAGGGACCGGGTCCCCGACCACCTCCTGGCCCGCATCGCCGAGGCCATCCACGAGGAGTCCCGCCGCCACACGACCGACGAGGGCGCCTGAGGCCGATGGCGCCCGAGGGTCCGATGGCGACGGGGCTGGTCGACTGGGCCCTGGCCGAGCGGGTGGCCGGCTGGGCCCTGGCCCGGCGACCGCCGCCGGCCGGCTACCGGTCCGGGCCCCTCGAGGCCGACTTCACCACCCTGACCGCCCAGGCGGAGGCCCTCGTGGCCGAGGCCACCGGCCTGCACCCGCCGTCGCCGGCCCGGGCCGCGGTGGTCGACCGACCGGCCTGGGTCCGGGCCAACGTGGCCTCGATCCAGCGGCTCCTGGGGCCCACGCTGCAGAAGCTGGAAGCCCGCCGGGCTGCCGGCCCGCTGGCCGGGCTGCCGTTCCGCCTGCCCGGTGCCCTGGCCGGCGCCGGCCGGTCCCTCAGCGGGGCCCAGTTGGGCCTGGTGCTGGCCTGGATGTCGTCCCGGGTCCTCGGGCAGTACGACCTGCTGGTCGCCGACGACCTGGTCGGGGACCAGGACATCGTCTACTACGTCGGCCCCAACGTGGTCGACCTCGAACAGCGGTACGGCTTCCCTCCCGACCAGTTCCGCCTGTGGCTGGCCCTCCACGAGGTCACCCACCGGGCCCAGTTCACCGCGGTGCCCTGGCTGCGGGACCATTTCCTCTCCCTCGTCGACCAGGGCCTGGAGCCCCTCGGCTCGGACCCCCGCCAACTCGTCGAGGCCGTCCGCCGGGCCGCCGGCGAGGTGCGGTCGGGGCACAGCCCGTTGGGCGACGCCGGCGTCATGGGCCTCGTCGCCACCCCCGAGCAGCTCGACGCCCTCCGCCGCATCCAGGCCCTGATGAGCCTGCTGGAAGGCCACGGCGACGTCACCATGGACCGCGCCGGGGCGGCCGCGGTGCCCGGCGCCGAACGGTTCAGCCGGGTGCTCCGGGAACGCCGGCAGCAGGTCCGCGGCCCCGCCAAGCTGCTGCAGCAGGTGCTCGGGCTGGAGGCCAAGCTGCGGCAGTACGCCGAGGGCGAGGCCTTCGTCAACGCCGTCGAGGAAGCCGGCGGCGCCGACCTGTTCAACCGGGTCTGGGGCGGTCCGGAGTGGCTGCCCTCCCTCGCCGAGATCAGGGAACCGGGACGGTGGGTGGACCGGGTGCGGGCCGTCCCGGCCACGCCGGCCGTGGCCGGGTGACCACCCAGGCCGCCGCCCAGCCGCCGGCCGCACTCCAGCCGCCGGCCGCATCGCCGCCGGAGGCCTTGCCGCCGGAGGCCCAGCCACCGGCCGCGCTCCCGCCGCCGGTCCCGGCCCCGCCGCTGGCCGCCGACCTGCTGCCCCGGTGTGCCTTCCCTCCCCCCGGCCGGCCGCTCTGTTGTGCCGTGTCCGGTGGCCCCGACTCCCTGGCACTGCTGGTCCTGGCCACTGCGGCCGGCTGCGAGGTGACCGCGGTGCACGTCGACCACGGGCTGCGGCCCGGATCGGCGGGCGAGGCCGACGTGGTGGCCGCCGCCGCCGAACGGTTCGGGGCGCGGTTCCGGGCCGAGCGGGTGGTGGTCGCCGACGGCCCGAACCTGGAGGCCCGGGCCCGGGCGGCCCGGTTCTCGGTGCTCCCCGACGACGTCGCCACCGGTCACACCATGGACGACCAGGCCGAGACGGTGCTGATCAACCTGCTCCGTGGGGCCGGGACCGACGGGGTGGCCGCCATGGCCCCCGGTCCCCGGCATCCGCTGCTCGGCATCCGCCGGGCCGACACCGCCGCCGTCTGCGCCGCCGCCGGCCTCCACCCCCTGGCCGACCCGTCCAACGACGACGACCGGCACCTCCGGAACCGGGTCCGCCACCACCTGCTGCCGCTGCTGGCCGACCTGGCCGGTCGGGACCCGGTGCCCCTGCTGGCCCGGCAGTCCGACCTGGCCCGGGACGACTCGTCGCTGCTGGACGGCCTGGCCGCGGAGGCCGTCCCGGACCCCACCGACGCCGACCGGCTGGCCGCCGTGCCGCCGGCGCTGGCCCGCCGGGCCGTCCGCCGCTGGCTGCGGTCCGGCCACACCGGGTACCCGCCGTCGTCGGCCGAGGTGGACCGGGTGCTCGCCGTGGCGTCCGGCCGGGCGGTGGCGACCGAGCTCACCGGCGGCCGCCGGGTGGCCCGCACCGCCCGGCGCCTCCGGGTGGAGCCGCCCGCGGCGGATGGGGGCCGCAGCGGCGGTCTCCGGTAAGGTCGCCCCCCGATGACGGCGGAGGACACGGCGGCAGGCACGGCGAAGGACGAGGTTCCGACCTGGGCCGCCGGCGTGGGGCCGGT
The DNA here is from genome assembly GCA_035547695.1 of Acidimicrobiales bacterium. Lineage (GTDB taxonomy): Bacteria > Actinomycetota > Acidimicrobiia > Acidimicrobiales > RAAP-2 > DASZUK01. Next base: position 80,691 of record DASZUK010000056.1, on the reverse strand, counting down.
CCTGGTCAGTGCCGAGGACATCGCCGCCAAGGTCGCCGCGCTCGGCGCCCAGATCACCGAGGACTTCGCCGACGACCCCCCGCTGCTGGTGGGGGTGCTGAAGGGCGCCATGCTGTTCATGAGCGACCTCTGCCGGGCCATCCGGCTGCCGGTCGACGTCGACTTCATGGCGGTGTCCTCCTACGGCAGCGCCACCAGTACCTCCGGGGTGGTCCGCATCGTGAAGGACCTCGACGCCGAGCTGACCGGCCGCCGGGTCCTGGTGGTCGAGGACATCATCGACAGCGGCCTCACCCTGAACTACCTGCGCAAGTACCTCCAAGCCCGCGACCCGGCCAGCGTGGACGTGTGCGCGCTGCTGGTGAAGGAGGGGGAGCAGGCGGTGGAGCTGGACCTCCGCTATCTCGGCTTCACCATCCCGTCCACCTTCGTCGTCGGCTACGGCCTGGACGTGGCCGAGCGGTACCGGAACCTGCCGGGCGTGCACGCCTATCTCGGAGAGAGCTGAACCACATGGCCGTAGACACCGAACGCGTCGCCAAGGCGGTGACCGAGATCCTGTCCGCCATCGGGGAGGACCCGGACCGCGACGGCCTCCTGGACACCCCCACCCGGGTGGCCGCCATGTACGAGGAGCTGTTCTCCGGCCTGGCCGACGACCCGTCGCGACACCTCACCGTCACGTTCGCCGCCGACCACGACGAGATGGTCATGGTCCGCGACATCCCGTTCGCCTCGCTGTGCGAGCACCACATGGTGCCCTTCATCGGCCGCGCCCACGTGGCCTACATCCCCGGCACCGACGGCCGGATCACCGGCCTGTCCAAGCTGGCCCGCCTGGTCGACGGGTTCGCCCGCCGGCTACAGGTCCAGGAGCGGATGACCACCCAGATCGCCGACGCCATCGAGACCGTGCTCGCCCCCCGCGGGGTCCTCGTGGTCGTCGAGGCCGAGCACCTCTGCATGTCCATGCGGGGGGTCAAGAAGCCGGGGACCCTGACCGTGACCTCGTCGGTCCGGGGCCTGTTCCGCTCCGACGCCGCCACCCGGGCCGAGGCCATGCAGTTCGTCCACGGCCGCTGACCAGCGGCCCATCGGACACGGCCGCTGACCAGCGGCCCATCGGGACCGGCCGCTGACCAGCGGCGAGGCAGGTCCGGCCGCTGACCAGCGGGGGAGAGGCCGTCGCGGGCCTGACGCTGTTCGCCTACGCTGGCGCCGATGGCCGCCCAGCCCGACCGCCGCCCCCTGGTGATGGGTGTGCTGAACGTGACGCCCGACTCCTTCTTCGACGGCGGGTGCTACCTGGACACCGCCGAGGCGGTGGCCCGGGGCCGGCAGATGGCCGCGGAGGGGGCCGACCTGGTGGACGTCGGCGGGGAGTCCAGCCGCCCGGGCGCCGATCCGGTGGACCAGGCCGAGGAGCTCCGGCGGGTGCTGCCCGTGGTGGAGGCCCTGGCCGGGGAGGTCCGGGTGTCGGTGGACACCGCCAAGCCGGACGTGGCCCGGGCCGCCGTCGCGGCCGGAGCCACCCTGGTCAACGACATCTCCGGCGCCCTGTGGCCGGTGGCCGCCGCCCTCGGGGTCGGGTGGGTGGCCATGCACATGCAGGGCACCCCGCAGGACATGCAGCGGGACCCGCAGTACGGCGACGTGGTCGCCGAGGTGCACGGGGCCGTGCTGGCCGCCGCCCGCAACGCCTTGGCCGCCGGCATCCCGGAGGTCTGGGTGGACCCCGGCATCGGGTTCGGCAAGACCGCCGCCCACAACCTGGCCCTCCTGGCCCACCTGGCCGAGCTGGCCGCCGCGGCCGCCGACCTCGGCGCCGCGGTGCTGGTGGGGACCAGCCGCAAGAGCTTCCTGGGCCGGCTGGGCCGGGCCGGCCAGGAGCCGCGGGCGGTGGACGACCGGCTGGAGGAGTCCCTGGCCACCGCCACCTGGGCCCTGGCCCACGGCGCCGGGATGGTCCGAGTGCACGATGTGGCCGCCACCGTGACCGCGGCGGCACTGGCCGCCGGACCGGCCGCCCGGACGGCTCCGGTGGCGGCATGAAGGGCAAGTGGGCCGCCGGCATCCCGCCGCGGAACTTCACCTGGATCATCCGCGACCGGCTGGCCGTCAGCGAACGGCCCGGCGGGTTCGCCCCCAACCACCGCCGGGTCCGCCGCCAGGAGGAGATCATCTGGCTCCGGGTGCAGGGGTTCACCCGGGTGGTGTCGCTGCTGCCGTCGCCGCACAACCTGCACGCCTACGACGACGAGGGGCTGGCCTACGCCCACTACCCCCTCTCCCCGGTGTCCGACCCCCGGCAGACCCTGACGGAGTGCTACCAGGACCTGGAACGGTCCCTGGGCGAGGGGATGCGGATCCTGGTGCACCAGGAAGAGCTCGGTGACCGGGTCATGGGGGTGGTCGGCGGCTTCCTGATCTGGTCCGGCCGGCTGCCCACCGGCCCGCAGGCCGTCGCCCTCATGGAGCACCTGGTGGGCCACCAGATGGGGTCCACCGGCCGGGAGCTGGTGGTGGTGGCCGGCGGCCTGCCGCCCCGCCAGCCCGTCTGACCCGATGGGCGGCCCGACAGCCAGCCCGGGGCCGGCCGGCCGGCCAGCTCCGACCGGCTCGATCGACTCAACCGACCCGGACGACCGGATCGAGATCCGGGACCTGCGGGTCACCGGCGTCCACGGGGTGCTGCCCGAGGAGCGGGAGCGGGCCCAGCCGTTCGCCGTCGACCTGGACGCCTGGCTGGACGCCGCCCCGGCCGCCGCCTCCGACGCCCTCGCGGACACCGTCGACTACGGGGACGTCGTGCTGCAGGTGGCCGCCGTGGTGGCCGGGCGGAGCTTCCAGCTACTGGAGGCCCTGGCATCCGAGCTGGCCCGGGTCGTCCTGGACGCCGACCGTCGGGTGGCGGCGGTGGCGGTGACCGTCCGCAAGCTCCGTCCCCCCCTCCCCGCCGACGTCGGCTCGGTCGGGGTCCGGGTGGTCCGCCGCCGCCCGGTCCGCGCCTTCCTCGGCCTGGGGTCCAACCTGGGGGACCGCCGGGCGCTGCTGGCCCAGGCGGTGGCCACCCTGCGCGAAGCCGGCGACGTGGTGGCGGTGTCGCCGGTGTACGAGACCGAGCCGGTCGGCGGTCCCGACGGCCAGGGCCCCTACCTGAACCTGGTCGTGGAGCTGGCCACCACCGACCCGCCGCGGCGCCTCCTGGAGCGGTGCCGGCAACTGGAGCGGGCCGCCCGCCGGGTCCGCACCGTCCGGTTCGGCCCGCGGACCCTGGACGCCGACGTGCTGCTGGTCGGCGACGCGGTGGTGGACCAGCCCGACCTGCAGGTCCCCCACCCCCGCCTCTGGGAGCGCCGTTTCGTCGTCGCCCCCCTGGCCGACCTGGCCCCCGACCTGGTGGACGCCGCCGCCCTGGACGCCGCTGGTGGCCAGGTGGCCCGGCTGGGTATGCTCTGAGGGTCTGCAGTCCCCGTCACTGAAGGCGACCGGCACCCACCGAGGGCCGGAACGCCGAAGGAGGGTTCTGGTGCCTACCGTACGGTTCGTTGGTCCCGGTCGTGCCGGCCGGTCCCTGTCCGCCGCCCTGGCCGCCGCCGGCTGGCGTGTGGTCGGGTTCGTGGGACGCCACGACGACGTCAGCACCGCCGCCGACGGCGTCGACGTCCTGGTCCTCGCCACCCCCGACGACGCGGTGGCCGCGGTGGCCGCCGCCGTCCGGCCCCGGCCGGACACCGTGGTGCTGCACCTGTCCGGCTCCCTCGGCCTCGACGTCCTGGCCCCCCACCGCCGCCGGGCCGCCCTGCACCCGCTGGTCCCGCTCCCCAACCCCCACGACGGCGCCCGCCGGCTGGCCGCCGGCGCCACCTTCGCCGTGGCCGGCGACCCCGTCGCCCGCCGCATGGCCGAGGCCCTCGGCGGCCGGGTGGTCGAGGTGGCCGACGCCGACCGCGCCGCCTACCACGCCGCCGCGGCCATCGCCGCCAACCACGTCGTCGCCCTCCTCGGCCAGGTCGAGCGGGTCGCCGCCACCGCCGGGCTGCCCCTCGACGCCTTCTTGGACCTCACCCGGGCCGCCGTCGACGACGTCGCCCGGTTGGGCCCCCGTCGGGCCCTGACCGGCCCGGCGGCCCGCGGGGACTGGGCCACCCTGGCCCGCCACCTCGACGCCCTCCCCCCCGAGGAGCGCGCCGGCTACAACGCCGGGGTCGGCCTCGCCCTGCAGTTGGCCATCGACGGCCCGACCCCGGCCGACCTGGCGGCTGCTCCGGCCGCCGCCGACCGGGTGGCGGCCCCCGTCCCCGTCCCGGCCGACCTGGTGGCGGCACCCGTCCCGGCCGACCCGACGGCCTTCCCTGCGGCCGCGCCGGCCGTCGCCGGCCCGGCGGACGTGGACGACGTGCCGGAGGTCCGCATGCCGCCGGTCCCGGCCGGCGTCGGCTGACCGACGGAGGGCGTCGTGGAGGTCGTCGGCACCGTCGCCGGGTTCACGGCCGCCCTGGAGGCGGCCCGGGCCCGCGGGGCCACCGTCGGGCTGGTCCCCACCATGGGGGCCCTCCATGCCGGCCACCGGTCCCTGGTCGCCCGGGCGGCGGCCGAGTGCGACCATGTCGCGGTGACCATCTTCGTCAACCCCCTCCAGTTCGGGGACCCCGACGACATCGACCGCTACCCGAGGACCCTTCCGGACGACCTCGAGCTGTGCCGGTCCGCCGGCGCGGCCACGGTGCTGGCCCCGTCGGTGGCCGAGATGTACCCGGACTGGCCGGCCCCGGTGGCCACCACCGTGTCGGTCCGCGGCGTCGGCGACCGGTGGGAAGGGGCGTCCCGGCCGGGGCACTTCGACGGGGTGGCCACCGTGGTGGCCAAGCTGTTCGCCATGGCCGGGGCCTGCCGGGCCTACTTCGGCGAGAAGGACTTCCAGCAGCTCGCCGTGGTCCGCCGGATGGCCGCCGACCTGTCCATGCCGGTCGACGTGGTCGGGTGCCCCACCGTGCGCGACGACGACGGGCTGGCGCTGTCCAGCCGCAACGTCCGGCTGTCCTCGTCCGAGCGGGCGGCGGCGCCGGTGCTGTCCCGGGCCCTGGCCGCCGGCCGGGAGGCGGTGGCCGCCGGCGAGGACCGGCCCGGAGCCGTCGCGGCCGTCATGGCGGCCGTGGTGGCCACCGAGCCGTCGGTGGTCCTGGACTACGCGGTGGCGGTGGACGCCGCCGACCTGGCCGTTCCCGCCGCCCTGGCCGACGCCGCCACCGTCCGGCTGCTCATCGCCGCCAGGGTGGGCCCGGTTCGGCTGATCGACAACTGCGACGCCCCCCGGCCGGGGGTGGCGGCGACGGCCCACGACGGCCATGATGCCCGGACCGCGGACTGAGGCCATCGCGAGTGAGGCATCGCGAGTGAGGCCATAGCGAGTGAGGAAGGACCAGCCCACGCCATGCGACGACGGATGATGAAGGCCAAGATCCACCGGGCCACGGTGACCGACGCCAACCTGAACTACGTCGGCTCCGTCAGCATCGACACCGAGCTGTTGGCCCTGGCGGACATCCTGCCGTACGAGCAGGTCACCGTCCTCGACATCGACAACGGCGCCCGCTTCGAGACCTACGCCATCGAGGGCGGCCCCGGCGAGATCTGCCTCAACGGCGCCGCCGCCCGGCTGGTGTCCCCCGGCGACAAGGTGATCCTGCTCACCTACGCCGACTACGACCAGGAGGAGCTGGCCTCCTACGAGCCGCGGGTGGTCCACGTCGACCAGTCCAACCGGCCCGTCGACGAGGCCACCGCGGCCCGGCTGGCCGGCATCGTGCCCCGGCTGGCCGAGCTGGGTGGCCGGTGACCCCGCCCGGCGATCCGGCGCCCGGCCCCACCTCCACCCCGGTCCCGGTCCCCGCCGCCCCGGACGCACCGGACGCACCGGGCCCGTTCGACGTCCTCGTCCTGGGCAGCGGGGTGGCCGGGCTGTCGGCCGCCGTCCGGCTGGCCGGGACCGGGTACGTCGGCCGGCCCGGCGCCGGGCTGCACGTCGGGGTGCTGACCAAGGGGGAGCTGACACAGTCCGCGACCCGCTGGGCCCAGGGCGGGGTGGCCGCGGTGCTGGGCGGCGACGAGGACTCCACCGACCTCCACCTGGCCGACACCCTGGCCGCCGGCGCCGGGCTCTGTGACGCCGACGCCGTCCGGGTGCTGGTGGACGAGGGACCGGCCCGGGTCCGCGAGCTGATCGCCCTCGGCGCCGAGTTCGACCGGGAGGCCTCCGGGCTGCTGGCCCTGGCCCGCGAAGGCGGCCACTCCCGGCCCCGGGTGGTCCACGCCGGCGGCGCCGCCACCGGCGCCGAGGTGGAGCGGGCCCTGGTGGCCGCCACCCGGGCGGCCGCCGGGGCGGTGCTCGAGCGCTGGTTCGCCCTCGACCTCCTGGTCGAGGACGGCCGCTGCCGCGGGGTGCTGGCCCTCCGTCCCGACGGCCGCCCGGTGGCCGTCCTGGCCGACCAGGTCGTCCTGGCCACCGGTGGGGTCGGCCAACTGTTCGCCGTCACCACCAACCCCCGCGAGGCCACCGGGGACGGCGTCGCCATGGCCCTGCGCGCCGGGGTGCCGGTGGCCGACGTCGAGTTCGTCCAGTTCCACCCCACCGCCCTGCACCATCCGGCCATGCCCCGGCCGCTCCTGTCCGAGGCCCTCCGCGGGCACGGCGCCCTGCTCCGCGACGCCTCCGGCGAGCGGTTCGTGGACGAGCTGGCCCCCCGCGACGTGGTCAGCCGGGCCATGGCCTCCCGCATGGCCGCCCAGGGCGCCGACCACCTCTGGCTCGACGCCACCGGCCTGGCCCAGTTCGACAAGCGGTTCCCCACCATCGCCGCCTCCCTGGCCAGCATCGGGCTGGACCCGGCGGTGGACTGGCTGCCCATCGCCCCGGCGGCCCACCACCTCTCCGGCGGGGTCGTCACCGACCTGCACGGCGCCACCGCCCTCCCCGGCCTGTGGGCCGCCGGCGAGGCCGCCTGCACCGGGGTGCACGGCGCCAACCGGCTGGCCTCCAACTCCCTCCTCGAAGGCATGGTCTTCGGCGCCCGGCTGGCCGAGGCCATCGCCGGTGGCCGGTCCGGTCCGGAGCCCACCGGGGTCATGCAGGCCATCCTCGGCTGCAGCCCCCCCGCCCTGCCGGCCGGCGTCGACGACGTCGGCCCGATCGGGGTCCGCCCCGCCCCGCCGACGTCCTGGCCACGGCTCGCCCGGCCGGCCGGCCCGGCTCTCGTCGGTACCGCGGCCGTAGCCGCAACAGCCGTAGCAGTAGCGGCAGCCGAGCCGGCCGGTGGTGGAGCCGCCGGCTCCGGCAGCGACCCGGCCGACCTCGGAAAGCTCCGGGACCGGCTGCAGCGGGCCATGACCGCCGGGGCCGGCGTCGTCCGCAGCCAGCCGTCCCTGGACGGTGCCGGGACCACCGTGGCCGAGGTGGCCGGCCTGCTGGCCGGCGCCACCCCGTCGGTCGAGACCGGGGAGCTGGCCAACCTGGCCACCGTGGCCGCCGCCCTGCTGGGGTCCGCCCGGCTGCGGGAGGAGAGCCGGGGGGCCCACACCCGGGTGGAGTACCCCGCGGCCGACCCCGCCTGGCGCCTCCGCCTCGTGCACGGCCTCGGGAACGGCGGCCTCGGGGACGGCGGCTCCGGGAACCACGGCCTCGCGGACAGCGGAGCACGGCGGTGAGCATGCACCCGCCGCAACCGGCGGTACGCGACGCGGTGGCCCGGGCCCTGGCGGAGGACGTGCTGCCGCTGGGGGACCTGACCGCGGCGCTGGTGCCGGAGGAGGCCACGGCGCGGCTGTTCATCCGGTCCCGCCAGCACGGGGTGGTGGCCGGGCAGCGGTGCGCCGAGGAAGCGTTCGCCGTCGTGGGCGACGGCGTCCCGGGCGGCCTGGCGGTCATCTGGGTCCGGCCGGACGGGTCGTCGGTGGCCCCGGGGGACACGGTGGCGGAGGTGGCCGGGCGGCTCCGGCCGATCCTGACCGGGGAGCGGACGGCGCTGAACTTCCTGGGCCACCTGTCCGGCGTCGCGTCGATGACCCGCCGGTTCGTCGATGCCGTGGCCGCGGTGGACCCGGCGGTGCGGATCCTGGACACCCGCAAGACCACCCCGGGGCTTCGGGCGCTGCAGAAGGCGGCGGTGCGGGCCGGCGGCGGCCACAACCACCGGGCCAGCCTGTCCGACGCCGTCCTGATCAAGGACAACCACCTGGCCGGCATCGGCATCACCGACGCGGTGGCCCGGGCCCGGGCGCTGTGGCCGGGCCGGATGGTGGAGGTGGAGTGCGACCGGCCGGACCAGGTCGCCGAAGCCTGCCGGGCCCGGGCCACGGCGGTGCTGCTGGACAACATGACCCCGGAGCAGGCCGCCGGGTGCGTGGCGCTGGCCCGGGACCTCGCCGGCGAGGGTGGCGTCCTGGTGGAGGTGTCCGGCCGGGTCACCCTGGACACCGCGCCGGCCTACGCTGCTGCGGGCGTCGACCTGATCTCGGTGGGCGCCCTGACCCATTCGGTGCCGGTGCTCGACTTCGGCCTGGACCTTGTGACGGAGGAGTAGTGCTGCTCGCCATCGACGTCGGGAACACCGAGTCGGTCATCGGCCTGTACGCCCTGACGGACGCCGAGGGTGAGTCCCTGCCGCCGAGCGACGCCGGCTTCGGCATCGGAGCCGAGGACGAGCCCAGCCGCGGCCTGACCCACCACTGGCGGCTGTCCACCGTGCCCACCCGCACCCCCGACGAGTACGCCGTGCTGTTCACCCAGCTCCTCGACCTGGAGGGGCTGGACATCGCCACGTCGGTCGCCGGCATCGCCGTGTCGTCGTCGGTGCCGGCCGTCACCGGGGAGCTGCGACAGATGGCCGCCCGGTGGTTCGCCGACGTCCCCTGCGTGGTGCTCGGCCCCGGGGTGAAGAGCGGCATGCCGATCCTGTACGACAACCCCAAGGAGGTCGGCGCGGACCGGGTGGCCAACGCCGTCGGCGCCTACGACCTGTACGGCGGCCCGGTCGTGGTGGTCGACCTGGGCACCGCCACCACCTTCGACGCCATCTCGGCGGCCGGGGAGTACCTCGGCGGGGCCATCACCCCCGGGGTGGCCATCAGCCTGGAGGCCCTGTTCCAGCACGCCGCCGCCCTGCGCCGGGTGGAGCTGGTGGCCCCCCGCGACGTCATCGGCCGGTCCACCGTCGAGTCGATCCAGTCCGGCACCCTGTACGGGTTCGCCGCCCAGGTCGACGGGCTGTGCCGCCGGTTCACCGCGGTACTGGGCACAGCCACCGTGGTGGCCACCGGCGGCCTCAGCGCCCTGATCGCCCCCCACGCCGACACCATCGACCACGTCGAGCCCTGGCTCACCCTCCACGGGCTCCGGATCGTCTACGAGCGCAACGTCCGCACCGGGAGCGTGCGATGAGCGACTCCTCCCCGCCGTACCGGTTCGAGCGGACCGCCACCGCCGCCGAGGTGGCCGAACGGTGGGGCGGCCTGGCGCCGGGGGAGGAGTCCGGCGAGGTGGTGTCGGTGGCCGGCCGGCTGATGCTGTCCCGGCCGCAGGGCAAGCTGGCGTTCGCCGAGCTGCGCGACTCCTCCGGGGCCGTCCAACTGTTCGCCCTGGACAAGCTCACCGCCGACTTCGGCGGCTTCGTCCGGCTGAACCTCGGCGACTGGGTGGGGGCCCGGGGCGAGGTGGTGCGGACCCGCCGCGGGGAGCTGTCGGTGAAGGTGGCGGAGTGGACCCTGCTGGCCGAGGCCCGGCGGAGCTTCGGGGACAAGTGGCACGGGCTGTCCGACGTGGAGACCCGGTACCGCCAGCGCGAGGTGGACCTGTGGGCCAACGAGCGCACCCGGCGGGTGCTGGTGCTGCGCAGCCGGCTGGTGCAGCGGCTGCGGGAGCGGCTGTGGGCGGAAGGGTTCGTGGAGGTCGAGACCCCCATCCTCCACCCCATCCCCGGCGGCGCCCACGCCCGGCCGTTCGTCACCCGGTACAACGCCCTGGACGCCGACTTCTACCTGCGCATCGCCCCGGAGCTGTACCTGAAGCGGTTGGTGGTGGGCGGGTTCGAGAAGGTGTTCGAGATCGGCCGCCTGTTCCGCAACGAGGGGCTGTCCCCCCGGCACAACCCGGAGTTCACCACCGTCGAGCTGTACGAGGCCTACGCCGACTACCGGGACCTCATGGTGCTGGTCGAGGAGCTGGTGGCCGGGCTGGCCGTCGACCTGCTGGGCACGGCCGTCCTGACCTACCAGGACCGGCCGCTGGACCTCACCCCGCCGTGGCGCCGGGCCACCCTGTCGGAGCTGGTGGCCGAGGCCACCGGCCTCTCGGTGGACGTGCACACCCCCGCGGACCGGCTCCGCCGGCACCTGTCCGACGCCGGGGTGGACCCCGACCCGTCCTGGGGCCCCGGCAAGCTGCTGCTGGAGCTGTACGAGAAGACCACCGAGTCCTCGCAGTGGGGGCCGGTGTTCGTCTGTGACTACCCCGCCGAGGTCTCCCCGCTGGCCCGCCGGCACCGCGACGACCCGGACCTGGTGGAGCGGTTCGAGGCCATCGTGGCCGGCCGCGAGCTGGTCAACGCCTTCACCGAGCTCATCGACCCCGACGACCAGCGGGCCCGCTTCGAGGAGCAGGCCGCCCAGCACGCCGCCGGCGACGACGAGGCCATGGTGGTCGACACCGAGTACCTCCGCGCCCTGGAGCACGGCCTGCCCCCCACCGCCGGGCTCGGCATGGGCATCGACCGGCTCGCCATGCTGTTCGCCGACGTCGCCAACATCCGCGAGGTCATCGCCTTCCCCACCCTCCGTCCCGAACGCCCGGCCTAGGGTCGGCGAGAACGGCCGGGCGTGGGGGGCGGGGCCCCACGCACCGGAGGAGCATGGGGTCGGGGCCCCATGCGGGAAAGGCGAGAACGGCCGGGCGTGGGGGGTGGGCCCCACGCACCGGAGGAGCATGGGGTTGGGGCCCCATGCGGGAAGATCAACCCGCCAGGCCGTCCAGCAGGGAGTCGGCCAGCCGGACCAGGCCGTTGGCGACCGCCGGGGACCGGATGGCCCGGGCCGCCTCGGTGGCCTCCGCCAGGTACCGGCGGGCCGCCGCAACGGTGGCCGGCACCGCCGGCGAGGCGGCGACGATGGCCCGGGCCTTGTCCCGCTCCGGCTGGCCGAGCGGCTGGCCGAGCAGGGTGCGCAGCTCCGGCCCGGTGGTCGGATCGGCCAGGGCCAGGATGACGGGCAGGGTGTAGATGCCCTCGGCCAGGTCCTGGCCGGCGGGCTTGCCCAGCTCGTCGTCGCTGGCCACCACGTCGCGGACGTCGTCCCGGACCTGGAACATCATCCCGAAGGCCCGTCCGAACCGGGTGAGGGCCTCCACCTCGTCCCGGTCGGCCCCGCCGGTCAGGGCGCCGATGCGGCAGGAGGTGGCCATGAGGGCGGCGGTCTTGCCGGCGATGGCGGTGAAGTAGTCCTCCTGGGTCCGGCCCATCTGGAACGACGACCGCACCTCGGCCACCTGCCCCTGGCAGAGCTGGCCGAGGGTGGTGGCCAGGAGGGCGGCCACCTCGGTGCCGAGGCCGGCCGCGATGGCCGCGGAGCGGGCCAGCAGGTAGTCGCCGGCGACGATGGCCACCAGGTTGCCGAACCGGCTGTTCACGCTCTCCACGTTCCGGCGCACCGTGGCCTCGTCGATGACGTCGTCGTGGTACAGCGACGCCAGGTGCACCAGCTCCACCGCCACCCCGCCGAGCAGGTCCTCCTCGGTGGCCGGCCGCTCCCCACCCGTGGCCGCGGCCACGGCGAGCAGCGGTCGCAGCCGCTTGCCGCCGGCCGCGATGAGGTGCGTGGTCACGTCGTCCAGGAAGCCGTCGCCCGTGGTCACCGACGCCATCAGCAACGGTTCCAGCCGGCGGAGGTCGTCCTCGACGGGGGGAAGGCCGAGCGCCTCCGATGGGTTCACCCAGCAAACGATAGGCGACGGTCGCCGGGAAGGAACAGCCGAGGAGCGGCCGGCAGGACGGCTATGGCCGTGTAGGCGGCCACCATCGGCCCAGGGTGCGGCTCGGTCCCGCCAGGCGCGGCGGTGCCCGGAGGTCGTCCCTGTACACTGGCTTTCCAGGAACGAGCCACGACGGAGGCGGTTAGGTGTTCGAACGCTTCACCGACAGGGCACGACGGGTGCTGGTGTTGGCGCAGGAGGAAGCACGCCTGCTCAACCACAGCTTTATCGGCACCGAGCACATCCTGTTGGGGCTCATCCACGAGGGCGAGGGGGTGGCCGCCAAGGCCCTGGAGTCCCTCGGCATCTCGCTGGAGGCCGTGCGGGAGAAGGTGGAGGAGACCATCGGCATGGCCGGGAGCGCCCCCAGCGGCTCCCCGCCGTTCACTCCCCGCGCCAAGAAGGTCCTGGAGCTGTCCCTGCGGGAGGCCCTGCAGCTCGGGCACAGCTACATCGGCACCGAGCACATGCTGCTCGGCCTGGTCCGCGAGGGCGAGGGCGTGGCCGCCCAGGTGCTGGTCAGCCTCGGCGCCGACCTGGGCCGGGTCCGCCAGCAGGTCATCCAGCTCATGTCCGGCTACCAGGGCAAGGAGGCCGTGGGGGCCGGCCAGGGGTCGTCGTCGTCGGAGACCCCGACCGGTTCGCCGGTGCTGGACCAGTTCGGCCGCAACCTCACCCAACTGGCCCGGGACGGCAAGCTGGACCCGGTCATCGGCCGCGAGAAGGAGATCGAGCGGGTCATGCAGGTCCTCTCGCGGCGGACCAAGAACAACCCGGTGCTCATCGGGGAGCCCGGGGTGGGCAAGACCGCCATCGTGGAGGGACTGGCCCAGCGCATCGTGGCCAACGACGTCCCCGAGACCCTGGTGGGCAAGCAGCTCTACACCCTGGACCTCGGCGCCCTGGTGGCCGGCAGCCGCTACCGCGGGGACTTTGAGGAGCGGTTGAAGAAGGTCCTGAAGGAGATCCGGACCCGCGGGGACATCATCCTGTTCATCGACGAGCTGCACACCCTGGTCGGCGCCGGCGCCGCCGAGGGGGCCATCGACGCGGCGTCCATCCTGAAGCCGATGCTGGCCCGCGGCGAGCTGCAGACCGTCGGGGCCACCACCCTGGACGAGTACCGCAAGCACCTGGAGAAGGACGCCGCCCTGGAGCGGCGGTTCCAGCCGGTCAAGGTCGAGCAGCCCACCGTGGCCCTCACCATCGACATCCTGAAGGGGCTGCGCGACCGGTACGAGTCGTACCACGCCGTCACCATCACCGACCAGGCCCTGGTGGCCGCGGCCAACCTGGCCGACCGGTACCTGGCCGACCGGTACCTGCCGGACAAGGCCATCGACCTCATCGACGAGGCCGGCAGCCGGCTCCGCATCCGGCGGATGACCACGCCGCCCAGCTACAAGAAGCTGGACGAGGAGATCGGCCGGCTGCGCTCCGACAAGGAGGCCGCCATCGAGAAGGGCGCGTTCGAGCAGGCCAAGAAGCTGGCCGAGCAGGAGACCGAGCGGCTCAGCCGCAAGGAGGCCATGGAGGCCGAGTGGCGGGCCGAGGGCGTCGACCTGTTCGACGTCGTCGACGAGGAGGTCATCGCGGAGGTGCTGGCCAACTGGACCGGCATCCCCGTCTACCGCCTCACCGAGGAGGAGACCGCCAAGCTGCTCCGGATGGAGGACGAGCTGCACAAGCGGGTCATCGGCCAGGAGGAGGCCTTGAAGGCGCTGTCCCGGGCCATCCGCCGTACCCGGGCCGGCTTGAAGGACCCCAAGCGGCCCAGCGGGTCGTTCATCTTCCTGGGCCCCACCGGCGTCGGCAAGACCGAGCTGGCCAAGACCCTGGCCGAGTTCCTGTTCGACGACGAGGACGCCCTCATCCAGTTGGACATGTCCGAGTACATGGAGAAGCACACCGTCAGCCGGCTGGTCGGCTCCCCGCCGGGGTACGTCGGCTACGAGGAGGGCGGCCAGCTCACCGAGGCCGTCCGCCGGAAGCCGTTCTCGGTGGTGCTGTTCGACGAGGTCGAAAAGGCCCATCCCGACGTGTTCAACGCCCTGCTCCAGATCCTGGAGGACGGCCGGCTGACCGACGCCCAGGGCCGGTCGGTGGACTTCAAGAACACCGTCCTCATCATGACCTCCAACCTGGGCACCGCCGACCTCCGGAAGGCCTCGGTGGGCTTCGCCAAGACGTCGGAGGCGGTCACCTACGAGCGGATGAAGGCCAAGGTCAACGAGGCCCTCAAGGCCCACTTCCGGCCGGAGTTCCTGAACCGGATCGACGAGGTCATCGTGTTCCACGAGCTCAGCCGGGACGAGGTCATCGAGATCGTCGACCTCATGCTGGCCCGCACCTCCAAGCAACTGGAGGGCCAGGGGCTGGGGCTGGAGCTCACCCCGTCCGCCCGGGCCTTCCTGGCCGAGAAGGGCTACGACCCCCAGTTGGGCGCCCGTCCGCTGCGCCGGGCCATCCAGCAGCTCATCGAGGACCCGTTGTCGGAGCGGATCCTGTGGAAGGAGTTCCGGGTCGGCGAGACCATCGTCGTGGACGTCGAGGAGACCCCCACCGACACCGAGGACGGCCCGCACCTCACCTTCCGGGCCATCGAGGGGGTCGAGCCGCCCCCGATGGAGCTGGCCGGCAGCGGGGCCTCCCCCGACTGAGCCGTACCGGCGCCGGGCTACGGGCCGGCGAACGGGTTCTCGATGGTCACGGTGCCGATGGTGCGACCGTGCTGCAGGTCCTCGGACAGCAGCCGGACCGCACCGGCTCGCTGTGCCGCGCCGACGATGAGGGCGTCCCAGAACGACAAGGTGTGCTGTTCTTCGAGCATCGACGCCGACAGCACCAGCGTGGGGTCCACCTGCACCACCGGCCAGGTCGAGTAGTCCGCGATCACCGCCCGGGCGGCCGCCCTCGTCAGGGGCCGTTCGAGCTTCCGGGTGGCCACGACGTAGAACTCCTGCAGCACCTGGGTGCTGAGCACTCCGGTCCGTCGGTCCCACAGGTCCTCCAGCACCGCCTGGGCAACGGGGTGCCGGGAACCGTCGGTGCTGTCGTGGGCGTACACCAGCAGGTTGGTGTCCACGAACACCCGCCCCGGCGGTCCGGCGGTCAACGCTCGTGCAGTCCTGTCCGGGTCCACTGCCCGCCGCCGTGGGCACCGGCGTCCCGCATCATCGCCAGCGCATGTCGCCGGGCCTCCTCGTAGCGGTCATCCTCCTCCACCAGGTCCACCAGTGCCCGCGTCACCAGGCCGCTGACCGAGGTGCTCCGCTTGGCCGCCAACACCTTGGCCCGGTGGATCACGGTCTCGTCCAACTGCACCGTCACGTTCCGCTTGGCCATCTCGACCTCCGTACTTCTGTGGTCCACAGGATATGACGTGGACCCGTCGTGGTGCCGGCCGGGCCGCCTGATACACCCGGCCCGTACCGTGCCGGCCATGGCCAGACCCACCGTCACCCACCGCTGCGCCGACTGCGGCGCCGTCGCCCAGCGCTGGGTCGGCCGCTGCCCGGAGTGCGGAGCCTGGAACGCCCTGGTCCAGGAGGTGACCGTCCGCGGAGGCCCGGCACCGTCCGGCCGCGGGCCGGCGGCCGGGGACCCGGTGCCGCTCGGGACCGTGGACCTGGAGGGCTGCCGGCCCCGGCCGACCGGGGTCGGGGAGGTCGACCGGGTGCTCGCCGGTGGCCTGCTCCCCGGATCGGTCACCCTGTTGTACGGCGAACCCGGCGTGGGGAAGTCGACGCTGCTGCTGCAGGTGCTGTGCTCGGTGGCCGCCCAGGGCCGGACGGTGCTGCTGGTGTCCGCCGAGGAGGCCGCCGCCCAGGTCCGGGCCCGGGCGGAGCGGCTGGGGCCGTTGCCGCCGGGGCTGCTGGTGTCGGCCACGGTGGACCTGGACGCCGTCGAGCGGGCCGTCCGGGCCCTCCGGCCGGACCTGGTGGTGGTGGACTCCGTGCAGACGGTGGCCGACCCCGGCACCCCGGGCCCGCCGGGCTCGCTGGCCCAGGTCCGGTCCTGCATGGACCGCCTGGTCCGCCTGGCCAAGGACCCGCTTGGCAGTGGAGGCCCGGCCACCGCCGCCGAGCCCGGGCCGCCGGCGGTGGTGCTGGTCGGCCACGTCACCAAGGAGGGCGGCATCGCCGGGCCGCGGGCCCTGGAGCACCTGGTGGACACGGTGGTGTCGTTCGAGGGCGACCGCCACCACGCCCTTCGGCTGCTCCGGGCGGTCAAGCACCGGTTCGGCCCGACCGGCGAGGTCGGCCTGTTCGAGATGGGGGAGACCGGCCTGGCCGACGTCGCCGACCCCGGCCCGCTGCTGCTGGGGGACCGGCGGCCCGACGTGCCGGGCAGCGCGGTCACCGCGGTCCTGCAGGGCCGGCGGCCCCTGCTGGTCGAGGTGCAGGCCCTGGTCTGCGTGGGCGGGCCCGGCGGTCCCCGGCGGACGGCCCTCGGGCTGGACGGCCGCCGCCTGGCCACGGTGGTGGCCGTCCTGGAGGCCCGGGTGGGCGTCGAGCTGGGCGGGGTCGAGCTGTTCGCCTCGGCGGCCGGCGGGATCCGGTCGACCGAGCCGGCCACCGACCTGCCGCTGGCCCTGGCCGTGGCGTCGGCCGCCGCCGGGGTGCCCCTCCCCAGGGACCTGGTGTCCTTCGGCGAGGTCGGCCTGGCCGGCGAGGTCCGGCAGGCGGCCGGCCCCGAACGCCGGCTGGCCGAGGCCGGCCGGCTGGGCTTCACCCGGGCGCTGGTGCCGGCCTCCACCCCCGACGTGGCCGGCGGGGCCGTGCCGGTGCGGGTCCGCACCGTGGCCGACGCCGTCGCCGCCGCCCTGCAACTGGCCCGGGAGGAGCGGGCCACCAGGACGGGGTCGGAGGACCGTCCGGGATGCCCCGGCCGGCCGGGTCAGAGGAACGGCCCGGGGAATTCGGTGGTGCCGGCAGGTACGATGCCCCCGTGGTCGACCGCGGCAGCGAGGCCCTGAACGCGGCCCTGGCTCTGGTGGCCCCGGGCACGCCGCTCCGAGCCGGGCTCGACCGGGTCCTGCAGGCCAAGCGGGGGGCGCTGGTGGTGGTCGGGGACGAGCCGGCCGTGCTGTCCATCTGCACCGGAGGGTTCCTCCTGGACGCCGAGTTCAGCCCCCAGCGGCTGTCGGAGCTGGCCAAGATGGACGGGGCCATCATCCTGGCCCCGGACGCCTCCCGCATCGCCCGGGCCAACGTCCACCTGGTCCCGAGGGCCTCCATCCCCACCTCCGAGACCGGCACCCGGCACCGCACCGCCGAGCGGGTGGCCCGGTCCCTGGACGTCCCGGTGATCACCGTGTCCGAGTCCATGTCCACCGTGGCCGTCTACCGGGGGCCCAGGAAGCACGTCCTGCAGCGGACCGGCCGCCTGGTGGACCGGGCGTCGCAGGCCGTGCTGGCCGCCCAGCGGTTCAAGGGCCGGTTCGACCTGGCCCTGGCCATGCTGTCCACCCTGGAGGTCGAGGACAGCGTCTCCGTCCGCGACGTGGTGGCCGTGCTCCGGCCCGGCGAGATGGTGCTGCGGTTCGCCGAGGAGGTCGAGGGCTACCTGGTGGAGCTGGGGGAGGACGGCCGGCTGATCCGCCTGCAGATCGAGGAGCTGGGGGCCGGCGTCGGCGAGGACCTGCACCTGGTCACCCTCGACTACGTCACCCCCGACGGCCACCGCCACGGCGGCGACCACCATGCCGACGGCCCCCGGCACGCCGACGGCCCCCGGCACGCCGACAGTACCCGGCACGCCGACGGCGGCCGGCAGGCAGACAGCGGCCGGCAGGCCGACAGCACCCGGCAGGCGGTGGACGCCGGCCGGGCCGACGACGGGACTGAGGAGGCCGCCCGGGCCCGCCGGAAGCTGCGGGCCACCGACGCCCTCGCCCGCCTCCACGCCCTGCACGACGACGACCTGGCCGACCCCTCCACGGTGGCCTCGGTGCTCGGCCTCGGGTCGTCCCCGGCCACCCTGGACCTCGGCGTGGAGGCCCGTGGCTACCGCCTGCTGCACCGCCTGCCGAGGATGTCCGACGTCATCATCGAGCGCATCGTCGACCGGTTCGGCACCCTCCCGCAGATCATGCAGGCCTCCCTGTCCGAGCTGGAGCAGGTCGCCGGGGTGGGGTCGGCCAAGGCCCGGTCCGTGAAGGACGGGCTGTCCCGGATGATCGAGGCCAGCATCCTCGAACGCTACGAGTAGGCCCCCCGGACGGAACCGGCTCCGGGTCGGGTAAACTCCCGCTCCTGTGTTCAAGGTCGGTGACAAGGTGGTCTACCCCCATCACGGCGCGGCGGTGGTGGAGAAGCGGGAGACCAAGGTGGCCTTCGGCGAGAAGCGCGAGTACCTCGTCCTCCGATTGGCCTACGGGGACCTCACCCTGATGGTGCCGGCCGACAACACCGAAGGGGTGGGCCTCCGGGAGGTCATCAACGACGAGGAGGTCGAGGAGGTGTTCGCGGTGCTCCGCAAGAAGGAGGCCCGGATGCCGACCAACTGGTCGCGGCGGTACAAGAACCACTCCGAGAAGCTGCGGTCCGGCGACATCTACCAGGTGGCCGAGGTGGTCCGGAACCTGTCGATCCGGGACAAGGACAAGGGGCTGTCGGCCGGCGAGAAGCGGATGCTCAGCCGGGCCCGCCAGATCCTGGTGTCCGAGCTCACCTTCGCCCTCGGCGTCGACGAGGAGACCGCCGAGCAGCGCCTGAACGACGCCCTGCCGTAGCCGGCCGCCGATGCGGTCGAACGGTCACAGGGGCCCGGTCTGGGCCGTGGTGGTCGCCGGCGGTTCCGGCACCCGTTTCGGCCGCCCCAAGCAGTTCGCCGACCTGGCCGGTCGCCCGGTGGTGGCCTGGGCCGTCGCCGCCGCCCGGGCCGCCGTCGACGGGGTCGTCCTGGTCCTGCCCGCCGACCAGTTGCCGGTGGCCCCCGCCGACCGCTTCGGCGCCGACCGCATCGTGGCCGGCGGCGCGTCCCGGTCCGCCTCCGTCCGCTGCGGCCTGGCCGCCGTCCCCGCCGACGCCGACGTCGTCGTCGTCCACGACGCCGCCCGCCCCCTCGCCGGCCCGGAGCTGTTCGTCGCCGTCCTCGACGCGTTGGCCGACGGCGTGGCCGGCGGCGCCATCTGCGCCGTCCCGGTGGCCGACACCCTGAAACGGGTGGCCCCCGACCCGTCGACACCGCACCGGGCCGCCGTCACCGGCACCGTGGACCGCGACGACCTCGTCGCCGTCCAGACCCCCCAGGCCTTCCCGGCCGACGTCCTCCGCCGCGCCCACGCCACCGCCGGCGAGGCCACCGACGATGCCGGGCTGGTCGAAGCCCTCGGCGCTACGGTGCGGGTCGTGGCCGGCCACCCCGACAACCTCAAGCTGACCACCCCGGCCGACCTGGCCTACGCCGAGCACCTCGTGAAGGGTCGTTGAGAATGCGGATCGGCCAGGGCATCGACGTCCACCCGTTCGCCCGCGACCCCCACCGCCCCCTGGTGCTCGGCGGGGTGGTCGTGGAGGGGGCCCGCGGCCTCGCCGGGCACAGCGACGCCGACGCCGCCGCCCACGCCATCGCCGACGCCCTGCTCGGGGCCGCCTGCCTCGGCGACCTCGGCCGGCACTTCCCCGACGACGACCCCACCTGGGCCGGGGCGGACAGCATCGCCCTGCTGACCGAGGTGGTGGCCCGGGTGGCGGCGGCCGGGTTCCGGCCGGTCAACGTGGACTGCACCATCGTGGCCGAGGCGCCGCGCCTGGCCCCCTACACCGACCGGATGGCCCAGCGCCTGGCCGCGGCCGTCGGCGCCCCGGTGTCGGTCAAGGCCACCCGGGCCGAGGGCCTCGGCGCCCTGGGCCGCGCCGAGGGCGTCGGCTGCCTCGCCGTCGCCCTGGTCGACGACCTGGCCCCGGTCCGGTCGTGACGCCCCGGGGCGGGCAGGGCGGCGCCGGCAGCGGCCGCAGCGCCGGCGGCCAAAGGGGCGGCCAGGGAGGTGGGCGGAACGCCGGTCGTGCCGGTGGTCGCCCTGCGCCCGGCCGGGGCTCCGCCGGACGGCCCGGTGCCGACAAGAGTCGGTCCGGCGGCGACCGTCCGCCTCTCCGGGGCCGGCCGGGCCGGGGAACGTCGCCGGCGGGGTCCGGCCGGCGGCCGTCCCGGCCCGGGGGGGAGCTGGGCGGGGACCAGGTGGAGGGCCGCCAGGCCGTCCTGGAGCTGCTGGCCACCGGCCGCCGGCCGGTCCGCCAGCTCTGGGTGGCCGACGGCCAGGACCCGTCGGCCCAACTGGACCGCATCGAGCAGATGGCCGCCCGGCGGCACGTCCGGGTGGAGACGGTGTCCCGGGCCCGGCTGGACGCCGAAGCCCGCACCGACGCCCCTCAGGGAGTGCTGGCCCGGGCCCGGCCGATCGACCCGGAGCCCCTGGACGACCTGTGCCGCCCGGCCGCGGACGGGACCCCGCCGTTCCTGCTGGTCGTCTCCGGGGTGACCGACCCGCGGAACCTGGGGTCGGTGCTCCGCAGCGCCGAGTGCGCCGGCGTCACCGGGGTGGTGCTGCCCCGGCACCGGGCGGCCCACCTGTCGCCGACCACCGCCAAGGTGGCCGCCGGGGCCATCGAGCACCTGCACTTCGCCGTCGTCGGCGGCGTCCCGGCCGCCCTGGACCGGCTGCGGTCGGACGGCATCTGGACCGTCGGCCTGGCCGGGGAGACCGACCGGTCCCTCTACGACCTGCCCCTGGGCGACGGCCCGGTCGCCGTGGTGCTGGGCGGCGAGGACCGCGGCCTGGCCCCGCTGGTCCGCCGTCGCTGCGACGCCGTGGTGGCCATCCCCCAGCACGGCGCCCTGCCGTCCCTCAACGCCGCCGTGGCCGGCGCGGTGGCCTGCTTCGAGGTGGCCCGCCAGCGGGCCGCCGCCCGACCCCGGCCGGCCCCCTGAGCCGGGGCCGCCGGCACGACCGGGGCCTGTCAGGCCGCCTCGGTGAGCACCGCGGTGCACTGCGGGCACCGCCGGGCCGCCGCCGGGATCTCGGTGGTGCACTCCGGGCACGGCTTGCGCTCCGGTTCCTTCGGCGGCATCACCCCCATCCGGTGCATCAGGGCGGTGACGGGCTTCAGCACGAAGAAGAACACCACCACGGCCACGATGACGAACGACAGCAGGGCGTTGACGAAGCTGCCGTAGTGGAACGTGCTGTGGTTCAGCGTGAACGTCAGGTCGGCGAATGTGGGCTTGCCGGCGATGGCGGCGATCAGGGGGGTCAGCAGGTCGTTGACCAGCGACGACACCACCCCGCTGAACGCGGCGCCGATGACCACGGCGATGGCCAGGTCGACCAGGTTGCCTCGCAGCAGGAACTGCTTGAAGTCCTTCCACATGCCGGTGTCCCTCCTTGTCGGGCGACCGCGTCGGTGACGTTCCCCATCATGGCCCCGCCGGCCCTGCTGCGACGGGATCGCGAACGGCGCGTGTCCGAAGGGTGCTTGCACCCGCCCCTGGTGGTTGGCAGGCTGAGTCGGTGACAGGTCCGGATCCCGCCGACGGGCGGCAGGGTAGGCCGGAGGGGGCCGGCGGCGGACAGGTGTCCTTCCCCAAAGCGGCGCTGCTCGTCGTCGTCGCCGTCGTCGTCGGCGTCCTGCTCCTCCACGCCGCCACCAGCTCCCCCTCGCATACAGGGTCCGGGTCGACATCGGCCACCACCACGACCACCACCGCCGGCCACGGCACCACCACCACGACCACCACCACGATCCCGCCCAGCAAGGACGTGAAGGTGCTGGTGGCCAACGGCAGCCCCACCACAGGGGCGGCCGGGTACTTCACCTCCAAGGTCACATCGGCGGGCTGGGGCACCCTGCCGGCCACCGACGCCTCGTCCTCCTCCATCAGCACCTCCGCCGTCTACTACGCGTCGGGCCAGCAGGCGGCGGCCACAGCCATCGCCGCCCTCCTCGGCCTCAAGCCCTCGGCGGTCCAGCCGCTCAGCACCTCGGTCCCGGTCACCGGCACCACAGGGGCCGACGTCGTCGTCGTCATCGGGTCCGACCTGTCCTCGCAGGCCACCACCACCACGACCGGTTGACCACCCCGCCGCCGGACCCCTCATGACCGGCCTTCCTGCGGCCCTGGTCCCGCTGGCCGACCATCCCACCCGGTCCGCCCTGTTCCTGGATTTCGACGGCACCCTGGCCCCCATCGTCGACGACCCGGCCGGCGCCGCCCCCCTGCCCGGCGTCCCCGACCTCCTGGTCGCCCTCGGCCGCCGGTTCGGGCTGGTGGCCGTGGTGTCCGGCCGGCCCGTCGGGTTCCTCGCCGACAACCTCCGCCGGCCCGGCGGGGTCCACCTGGCCGGCCTCTACGGCATGGAGCAGATCGGCCCCGACGGCCGCTCCGCCGGTGCCGGCCCGGCGGAGCCCTGGCGCCCGGTGGTGGCCGACGTCACCCGCCGCGCCCTGGCCGAGGCGCCCCCGGGGGCCGAAGTCGAGCCGAAGGGGCTGACCGTCACCCTGCACTGGCGCCGCCGTCCCGACGCCGAAGGGTGGGCCACCCGGTTCGCCCGGCGGGAGGGGGCCGCCACCGGGCTGCTGGCCCAGCCCGGCCGCATGTCGGTCGAGCTGCGGCCGCCGGTGGACGCCGACAAGGGCACCGTGGTCCGCCGCCTCGCCGCCGGCTGGGCCGCCGCCGCCTGCTTCGGCGACGACCTCGGCGACCTGCCCGCGTTTCGGGCGTTGGGCGACCTGGCCGCCACCGGCGTGGCGGTGGCCCGGGTGGCCGTCGTCGACGCCGACAGCCCCCCGGAGGTCGTCGCCGCCGCCGACGTGGTGGTGGACGGCCCCGCCGGCGCCGAGGCCCTCCTCCGGCAGTTGTTGGACGGGGCCGCCGAGCGGTGACCCTGAGATCTACGCGGTGACCCTGAGATCTACGCAGAAGCTCGCGAATACCGGGTGCCGCGTCGGGTGCCCTCTCGCTGCAGCCGACCGTCCGTGACGAGCCTTTGCAGGAGGTTCAGGGCGGCCATCCGGTCCAGGCCGGTCCGGTCGCGGACGAGTGCGTTCGTGATCGGGCCCTCTTCGGCCATCACGAGCACCATCTGGGCCAGCTCTTCCACGGTGTGGCGTACGTGGACGGGAGCGCCGGCCGAGGCGGCCACCACGTACACCGTCCCCGCCCGTTCGCCGCGCTGTTCGAATACTCGCTCAGCCACAAGGCGCTGGAGAAGGTTTCGAGCGTCCACGCTGTCGATGCCCAACAGGGCCCGCACATCGGAGTTGGTGATGGCGCCGCGCCGCGCCGCTTCGACCACGACTGGGGCAGAGCGGGCGTCCAACTGGTCCCGGTCGATCAACTGCCGGACCCATGCCCGTTCGAGTGGAGTGAAGGTCCCGACCAGCCGCAAGGTGACGGTGAAGAACGACTGATCGTCCTCGAACTCGGGAAGTTGGAGGAGATCGGCCACCATGTCGTCTTCGATCCGATCGATGCCTCGCCCGAGGTCTTCGGCGAGCCCCATCCGGTGCAATGCGTCGAGAAGGGTGCGGTTCCTCGCCGCCTGCTGTACCCGGATGTGCTCGACCGTCACCGGTTCGGGCAGGCCACCCGGCGAGGTGATACGGACCCGGTCCGAATGGATCTCGATTCGGACGGCCGATCCGGCGTTCTGGTAAGAACGGTGAGCCACGGCGTTGGCCACTGCCTCACGGACCGCCCTCGGGGGGAGTTTCGGCATGTCCACCCTCTGGACCCCGAGGACGGCCGTTGAAGAACCAACCTCCCTCAAGATGTCCGCCGTGGCCCTCTCGATCTGCTCAGCAGCCGATCCCGACACGGTCCACGTCCGATCCGGTTCTTGTTCCCCTTCCCGGTACCGCCGGATGTCGATGAACGCCCGGCACCCGATGCGCGAGGGATCGACGAGCAGCAGGAGAGCCCCGACCACCGTCAGGCGTTCCTCCCTCCGCTGCAGGGAGACGAAGCCGGCTTCGCGTAGCAAAGGTCGAACGTCTTCCGACCTCCAGCCTTCGGGCCTCCAGTCGTACGCGGTGACCAGGCGGTCCAGGAGCGCCGGGTCGGCCTCTGTCGGTGCCAACGCCGTCGGCGTGTTCTCGAAGCTCTCGAAGGCCCGCTCGGCCACGAAGCGGGAGAGGTCGGTGCCCATCAGGGGTGGATTGCTGGCGCCGCGGCGAATGCGAACGACCCCCTCGGAGGTTTGGGCGAACCCTTCCTTCCGTCGTTCCACCGAGATGACCAGCAGCGTGTTCGCCCCCACCGTCAGTTCGTGGACTTCGTAACGGCCAGGGTTGCTCACGCCCTGGATTGCCTGGTGGACCTCCCGGGCGCGTTCTCCGGGATCGGTGACCCCGGTTATGCGGCCATCCGGGGCAACTCCGACGAAGATGACGCCGCCGTCGCCGTTGGAGAAGGCCACGGCCGCCTCCTGGATCTTCTTCCAGGTGGTCCCCTGCTTGAATTCCAGATGTTCACTCTCACCTGGGAATTCGCGACGGAATTCGTCCTCGGCCATGACCATGGGGAGGTCCCCGGGGCGCTCGGGGTGGAAGTGGGGATATGACAATCTTGTTCTCCTGACGGTATGTCAGAAGAAGTTTGTCATAACTACGGCAAACCGGTGATCAGCCGAGGGCCTCCCCGGCGGACATCTGGTCGGCCAGCCAGTCCGCGGCGGTCCGGCCCAGCACGATGTCCCGGAGCGCTCCCGCCCGGCTGCGCCGTTCGGCGCCGTCCATGGACAGGGCCAGGTCCAGGGCGACCGCCGTGCCGGTGACGTCGAACGGGTTGACCCCCACCGCCGCCGGCCGCAGCTCGTCCCAGGCCCCGGCCTCCCGGGACAGCACCAGCACCCCGTCGGTCCCGTTCACCAACGGGCCTTCCTTGGCCACCAGGTTCAGGCCGTCCCGGATGGGGTTGACCAGCAGCACGTCGTACCGGGTCAACGCCGCCACCGACCGGCTGCGGTCGTCGGCCACGTCCAGCACCACCGGCGTCCAGTCGCCGGTGCCCCAGGTGTCGTTGATCCGGTCCGCGGTGTGCTCCACCTCCGACCGGTACGACAGGTAGTCGGCCAGCCCCTCCCGCGACGGGTAGGCCAGGGCCAGCATCACCACCCGGCCCCGCCACTGCGGCCGGGTCTCCAACAGCTCCTCGAACGCCCAGAACCCCCGCAGGATGTTCTTCGACAGCTCCACCCGGTCCACCCGGACCACCAGCTTGCGGTCCCCAACCATCCGGTCCAGGTCCCCGGCGGACGCGGCCACCGCGTCCGAGCCGGCCTCGTCCTCGATGGCCCCGACGTCCGGGCCGAGCGGCGCCGTGAACGTGGCCGGCGGCCGGTCCGTGCCGGCGAACGTGGCCAGTTCCCCGTCGGCGTACGCCGCCCGGAACGCCGCCTCCCACCGGGTGGAGTGGAACCCGCAGGACCCGAACCCGGCCATGCCGGCCAGCAGCTCCCCCCCCGCCGCCGACGGCAGGCACCGCAGCACGCTGGGGTCGGCGAACGGGGTGTGGCTGAAGTGCACCGTCCTCAGGTCCGGCCGCGACTTGGCCAGCATCGCCCCGGTCAGCGACAGGTGGTAGTCCTGGACCAGCACCACCTCCCCCTCCGCCGCCTCCGCGGCCACCGCGTCGGCGAACAGCCGGTTGAACACCCGGTAGCCCTCCCAGGCCTCGGCCCAGTGCCGGTCGAATCGCGGCCGGCGGGGCAGGTCGAAGAGGTGGTGGTGGCAGAACCACAGGCTGGCGTTGGACACCACGTCGTACGCCATCCGGTACACCTCGGGGTCCGGGGACACCGTGACGATCCGCAGGCCGTCCTCCGCCATCAGCCCCCGGTCCGCCGCCCGCCGGTCCGCCTCGCCCATCGACGCCGCCACCCACGTCGACCCGGTCCCCGCCAGCAGCGGGTGCAGGGTCGCGGCCAACCCGCCGCCGGTCCCGGCCACCACCGGCTCCCCGTCGCCGTCCAGCCGGAACGACAGCGGCCCGCGGTTGGACACCACCACGACCTTGGCCATGGCCCGACGCTACCCGCCCGGCCGGTGCCCGACGCCCTGGCCGGCTGGACCTAGCGTCGCCCCGACCGGTCCAACGCCGCCCGGAGGACCTGCACCGCCTGGGGGCGCAGCTCGTCCAGCGACCGGTTGCGGTGCACCCGCACCCCCAGGTCCACCTGGGCGATGGACCCGGCCCCGAACCGGGCGGCCACGTCCACCAGCATGCCCAGCTCCACCCCGTAGTCCGGGGCCAACTGCAGCTTCTCCAGCACCCACCGCGGCGCCGCCGTCTCCCCGGCCAGCGGTTGCCGGACGTCCACCAGGGCCGGGAACAGCACTTCGATGAGCGGCCGGGCCATCAACTCGGTCACCCGCCCCCCGCCGGACGCCTGGCCGCCGAGCGGCCGCCGGTAGAAGCCCTTCACCAGCGCCACGTCGTCCTCCGTCAGCAGCGGCCCCAGCAGGCCGGTCACGAACCCGGCCGTGGTGTTCTCCACGTCGGCGTCCAGGAACACGACCAGGTCGCCCACCGACCCCTCCACCCCCGCCGCCATCGCCCCGCCCTTGCCGCCCCCGTCGCGGACCGCCAGCACCCGGGCTCCGGCATCCCCAGCCGCCGCCGCGGTGCCGTCCACCGACCGGTCGTCCACCACCACCACCTCGTCCACCAGGCCCGATCCGCCGGCGTCGAGGCAGTGGGCCCGCCGCACCGCCCCCACCACCGCCCCCACCGTCCGCTCCTCGTCCCTGGCCGGGATGCACACCGTCACCGACCGACCGGCCTTGGCCGCCACCAGATCGTCGGCGTCGAAGGCCGAGCCGTCGAAGGTCCTCGGTCCGCCCGTCACCACCCGATCATCCCCCATCTCGGGCCGTCCCCGTCACCGCCCCCGCCGGCCACCGCCAGTCGGGGCCCCAGGCGGGCCAGGCGACATGGCGGTATTGACGACAGCCGGGAGATCGACCACCATAGGGAGATCATCCAGAGCGGCTGAGGGACGGGCCCTGCGACGCCGCGGCAACCAGTGCCATGCAGGTGCCATGCACGACAGCGTGCGGACACAGTGTGGGGACCAGGTGCCAATGCCCGACCGATGAGGAGGACCGTCATGGACCATGTCACCGGGCTGCGCTGTCGTGAGTGCGGCCGTGAGTTCCCGGCCGAGGCCCTGCACGTCTGCGACTTCTGCTTCGGCCCCCTGGAGGTGGCCTACGACTACGACGCCGTCGCCGCCTCGGTGAGCCGGCAGCGCATCGCCGAGGGCCCCCGGTCCATCTGGCGGTACCGCGACCTGCTCCCGGTGGACGACGCCACCCCGGTCGAGCTGGGCGCCGGCTTCACCCCCCTGCACCGCGCCGACCGGCTGGCCGCCGAGCTCGGCCTGGGGGAGCTGTGGATCAAGGACGACACCGCCAACCCCACCGGGTCGTTCAAGGACCGGGTGGTGTCGGTCGCCCTGACCAAGGCCCGGCAGCTCGGCTTCAAGGTGGCCGCCTGCGCCTCCACCGGCAACCTGGCCAACTCCGTCGCCGCCCACGCCGCCCGGGCCGGGATGGCCTCCGTGGTGCTCATCCCGAGCGACCTGGAGGCGGCCAAGGTGACCATGACCGCCGTCTACGGCGGCACCGTGGTGGCCGTCAAGGGCAACTACGACGACGTCAACCGGCTCTGCGCCGAGCTGACCAGCGAGCGCCCCGGCTGGGCCTTCGTCAACGTCAACGTCCGCACCTACTACGCCGAGGGCTCCAAGACCCTGGCCTTCGAGACCGCCGAGCAGCTCGGCTGGGAGGCCCCCGACCACGTCGTGGTCCCCATCGGGTCCGGTAGCCAACTGACCAAGGTGGCCAAGGGCTTCGCCGAGCTCGGCAAGGTCGGCCTGCTGGACGAGGTCCCGTCCGTCCGGGTCTCCGGGGCCCAGGCCGCCGGCTGCGCCCCGGTGGCCACCGCCTTCGCCGAGGGCACCGACGCCATCCGGCCGGTCCGGCCGTCCACCATCGCCAAGTCCCTGGCCATCGGCAACCCGGCCGACGGCTGGTACGCCCTGGACGCCATCCGCCGGTCCGGCGGGTCCTGCGCCGCGGTCACCGATGCCGAGATCGTCGACGCCATCGGCCTGCTGGCCCGGACCGAGGGCATCTTCGCCGAGACCGCCGGCGGCGTCACCATCGCCACCCTGGCCAAGCTGGCCGCCCAGGGGGTCGTCCGCCGGGACGAGCGGGTGGTCGCCATGGTCACCGGCCACGGCCTGAAGACCGTCGAGGCCCTTGCCGGCGCCGTCGGCCCCACCGTCACCATCGACCCCACCCTGGACGCCTTCGACGCCGCCGTCGATCCCGACCACTCCCTGACCACCGAGGAGCCTTCCCGATGAGCGTGTCCGTCCGTATCCCCACCCAGCTCCGCACCCTGACCGGCGGGGCCGGCGAAGTCCAGGTGGACGGCGCCACCGTCGGTGAAGCCCTGAAAGCCCTCGACGCGGCCCACCCCGGCTTCGCCGACCGCATCTTCGACGACGCCGGCCAGCTCCGGCGGTTCGTCAACGTCTTCCTCGCCGACGAGGACGTCCGTTTCCTCGACGGCCTCACCACCCCGGTCACCGCCGGCCAGACCATCTCGGTCGTCCCCGCCGTCGCCGGCGGCTGACCCCGCCGGCCCGGTGGACAGCGCCGGCGGCTGACCCCGCCGGCCGGGCCGACAGCGCAGGGGGTTGACCCGCATCTGCCGGGCGTGGTTTGCTGTTAGCACTCGACGTATGAGAGTGCTAACAGACCCGGTAGACTTCCGGAGCGAGTAAGCGCCAGGACTGCGCCGGCCCGGCGGCCGGCTGAGCAACGGAGGAACCACCCACATGCCCAAGCTGATCGCCTTCGACGAGGACGCCCGCCGGGCGCTGGAGACCGGCATGAACAAGCTGGCCGACGCCGTCCGGGTGACCCTGGGGCCGAAGGGCCGCAACGTGGTGCTGGACAAGAAGTGGGGCGCCCCCACCATCACCAACGACGGGGTGTCCATCGCCAAGGACATCGAGCTGGAGGACCCCTACGAGAAGATCGGGGCCGAGCTGGTGAAGGAGGTGGCCAAGAAGACCGACGACGTCGCCGGTGACGGCACCACCACGGCCACCGTCCTGGCCTGGGCCATGGTCCACGAGGGCCTCCGCAACGTGGCCGCCGGGGCCAACCCGATGTCGCTCAAGAAGGGCATCGAGGCCGCCGTCGAGGAGGCCATCAACGCCATCCACGGCATCGCCAAGGACACCGACTCCAAGGAGCAGATCTCCCAGGTGGCCTCCATCTCGGCGGCCGACACCGAGATCGGCGGCATGATCGCCGAGGCCATCGACAAGGTCGGCAAGGACGGGGTCATCACCGTCGAGGAGTCCCAGACCTTCGGCATGGACATGGACCTGGTCGAGGGGATGCGGTTCGACAAGGGCTACATCTCCCCCTACTTCGTCACCGACCCGGAGCGGATGGAGGCCGTCCTGGAGGACGCCTACGTCCTGCTGGTCGGTTCCAAGATCTCCGCCGTCCGCGACCTGCTGCCGGTCCTGGAGAAGGTCATGCAGAGCGGCAAGCCGCTGGTGATCGTGGCCGAGGACGTCGAGGGCGAGGCCCTGGCCACCCTGGTGGTCAACAAGATCCGCGGCACCTTCAAGAGCGTCTCGGTCAAGGCTCCCGGGTTCGGTGAGCGCCGCAAGGCCATGCTGCAGGACATCGCCATCCTCACCGGCGGCCAGGTCGTCACCGAGGAGGTGGGGCTGAAGCTGGAGAACGTCGGCGTCGAGCTGCTGGGGCAGGCCCGCAAGGTGGTGGTCACCAAGGACGAGACCACCATTGTCGAGGGCGCCGGCGACGACGCCGACATCAAGGGCCGCATCAACCAGATCAAGGCCGAGATCGAGAACACCGACTCCGACTACGACCGGGAGAAGCTGCAGGAGCGGCTGGCCAAGCTGTCCGGCGGCGTGGCCGTCATCAAGGTCGGCGCCGCCACCGAGGTGGAGCTGAAAGAGAAGAAGCACCGCATCGAGGACGCCGTCTCCACCACCAAGGCCGCCATCGAAGAGGGCGTGGTCCCCGGCGGCGGCGTCGCCCTGCTGCGGGCGCAGACCGCCATCTTGGACCGTGCCGGCAAGCTGGAGGGCGACGAGGCCACCGGTGCCCGCATCGTGGCTCGGGCCGTCGAGGAGCCGCTCAAGCAGATCGCCGTCAACGCCGGCCTGGAGGGCGGGGTCATCGTCGAGAAGGTGCGCAACCTGCAGGGTGCCGAGGGCCTCAACGCGGCCACCGGTGACTACGGCGACCTGTTCGCCGCCGGCGTCATCGACGCCGCCAAGGTCACCCGGTCGGCCCTGCAGAACGCCGCATCCATCGCCGCCCTGTTCCTCACCACCGAGGCCGTCATCGTGGACAAGCCCGAGGACAAGGCCCCGGCCATGCCCGGCGGCGGCATGGAGGACTTCTAGTCCGACCAGAGACAGGGAGGACTTCTCGTCCGACAACGGACGGCGGGCGTCTCGTCCGACCGGCACAACCGCAGTTGGCGAAGGGGCGCTCCGGCGCCCCTTCGTCGCGACCGGGGCCGGATGGTCCGTAAGCTGGCGCCGTGGCCGCTTCCCCCGATCCCCTGCAGCCGACGACCGGTTGGGGGGTGCTGCACCTGTTCTGCCGGCTCCCCGCCCCGGGTGCCGGCACCGTGGACGTCCCGGCCCTGCTGGCCGCCGAAGAGGCCGCCCGCAAGGGTGGCAACCAGGTGGTGGCCGCCGCCATGCTCGGCCACAAGGCCGACGTCGGCCTGATGGTCCTCGGCCCGGACCTGTGGCAGCTCCGGCAGTTCCAGACCGCGGTCCAGCAGGCCGGGCTGGTCCCGGCGGCCTCCTACGTGTCCCTCACCGAACTGTCCGAGTACGCCGCCGGCGTCCCCGAGGAGCTGAAGCAGGCCCGCCTGTTCCCGTCGCTCCCTCCGGACGGCAAGCGGGCGTTCTGCTTCTACCCCATGTCCAAGCGCCGGGCCGCCGACCACAACTGGTACGCCCTCGACTTCGAGTCCCGCAAGGCCCTGATGTACGCCCACGGCGCGGTGGGGCGGACCTTCCACGGCCGCATCCTGCAGCTCATCACCGGGTCCACCGGGCTGGACGACTGGGAGTGGGGGGTCACCCTGTTCGGGGTCCATCCCGACGACCTGAAGGCGTGCGTCTACCAGATGCGGTTCGACGAAGCCTCCGCCCACTACGCCGAGTTCGGGCCGTTCTACACCGGCATGGTGGCCGACCTGCCCGACGTCCTGGACCGGGCGGGAGCCGGCGGATGACCGGCACCCTGGAGGCCCTCCGGGCCGAGCTGTCCGACCTCGGCTCCGTCGTGGTGGCCTTCAGCGGCGGCACCGACTCCGCCTTCCTGGCCCGGGTGGCCCACGACCTGCTCGGCCCGGACCGGGTGCTCTGCGCCACCGCGGTGTCGCCGTCGCTGGCCGCCGACCAGGAGGCCGACTGCCGGGCCCTGGCCGCGGAGTGGGGGCTCCGGTGGATCGGGGTGCCGACGGCCGAGATGGACGACCCCGCCTACGTGGCCAACGGCCCGGACCGCTGCGCCCATTGCAAGACCGCCCTGATGGACGTGCTGGAGCCGCTGGCCGACTCGGAGGGCGCCACCGTGGTCCTCGGGGTCAACCTGGACGACCTCGGTGACCACCGCCCCGGCCAGCAGGCCGCCGCCGGCCGCGGCGCCCGGTTCCCGCTGGTGGAAGCCGGCTTCACCAAGGACCGGGTCCGGCACTGGTCGCGGCACCTGGGCCTGCGGACCTGGGACAAGCCGGCCGCCGCCTGCCTGGCCTCCCGGCTGCCCTACGGCACCGCCGTCACCCTGGGTGCCCTGGGTTCGGTGGCCCGGGCCGAGTCGGGACTGCGCCGCCTCGGCTTCACCGAGCTGCGCGTCCGTCACCACGGCGACGTCGCCCGCATCGAGGTTCCCGAAGCGGCCCTGACGGCGGTGGTGGAGCAGCGGGGGCAGGTGGTGGCGGCCGTCCGGGCGGCCGGCTACGCCTTCGTCGCCCTGGACCTGGAGGGCCTCCGGTCCGGCAGCCTCAACCGGGTGCTGGCCGGCCCCGGCCCCGCCGGCCCCGGCCCCGACGCCGCCGACGGACGTCTCCGGGCCAGCGACGCCGTGGGCACGTCGCATGGAGGTGCCCGATGAGCACGGTGAAGGTGCAGGTCAAGGTGACCTTTCCGGAGTCCATGGTGCGGGTCCCGCTGCTCGCCCGGATGGTCCGCCACTTCGACGTCGATCCCAGCATCCGCCGCGCCAACGTCGAAGACGACGGCGGCTGGATCGTCTGCGAGCTGGAAGGGGAGGCGGCCGCCGTGGACGAGAGCCTCCAGTGGCTCCGCCAGGAGGGGGTCGGCGTGGACCTGCTGGGGGACATCCTGGAGGGCTGAGACCTGGCCGGGCTGAGACCTGGCCGGGCTGAGACCTGGCAGGGATGGGCGCCGGCCCGGTCGGTCAGCGACGGCCGGCCGGCGGGTCCTGGTCCCGGGCCACCTGCCAGCCGGCGGCGGACACCCGGCGGGGCTCGTAGAAGACGCAGCCGGCCGGGCAGTTGAACGGGAGCGGGTCGTTGGCGCCCAGCTTGCACCGCTCCAACTTCTCCCCGCGGGGGTTGGTCTGCATGACGTAGTGGCGGCAGTCGTCGTTCACGGGCACGGCACATTCTGGTCCACCGGAGGTGCACCGCGGCAGCGCCCGGCGGCCGGTGCCGGCGCGGTAGCGTCGGACCCGTGGACCCCACCGTGCCCACCCGGACCCTGTTGCGCTGGAGCGAGAGCCTGGCGGCCATCGCCCGCACCGGGCTGGGCTTCACCGAGAGCCTGTACGAGCGGGAGCGGTTCGAGGAGATCCTGCACGTGGCCGCCGACATCCGGACCGTCGCCGACCAGGCCGGCCCGGAGGCCGACGACGCCACCGGCCTGGTGCAGGAGTGGCTCGGCCAGGTCGGCAGCGGGGTGCCCGGGTACGTCACCCCCAAGGTGGCCGTCGGTGCCGCGGTCGGCAACGACGACGGCGAGCTGCTGCTGATCCAGCGGGCCGACTCCGGGGTCTGGCTGTACCCCACCGGGTGGTGCGACGTCGGCTACTCCGCGGCCGAGGTGGTGGTGAAGGAGGTCCGGGAGGAGACCGGCATCGAGGTCGAGCCGGTCCGGCTGATCGCCGTCCTCGACGGCCTCCGGCTGGGGTTCACCAGGGTCCCGCTGTACTCCCTGGTGTTCTACTGCAAGGCCGTCGGCGGCAAGCTGGAGCCGCACCCGCTGGAGTGCCGGGACGTCGGCTGGTTCACCCCCGACGCGCTGCCCTCCCCGCTGGTCGGCATCGAGCGGTGGGGTGACCACGTGTTCGCCGCCGTCCGCGGCGAGCACCGCGACGTCCTGTACGACCGGGTCCGCCAGCCCATGTGGCGGGGCGCCGACGCCGCGGACGGTTGAGCCCGGTGGCCGGCCCCCGGCCGGGCGCCGGGGACGGAGTGGTCGTGGAGGTGGTGACGGCCGCCGATCAGGAGCTGGTGGACGCCATGGCGGCCCTCATCCCCCAACTGTCCCGGTCGGCCCCTCCGCCGACCCTGGCCGACCTGGACCAGATCGCCACGTCGCCGGCCACCGTCCTGTTCGTCGCCCGCGACCACGACCGCCGGATCGTCGGGTCGCTGACCCTGGCCCTGTTCCGGCTGCCCACCGGTGTCCGGGCCTGGATCGAGGACGTCGTCGTCGACCAACGCGGCCGCGGCCTGGGCACCGGCTCCGCCCTGGTCGGGGCGGCCATCGACGCCGCCCACCGCGCCGGGGCCCGCACCGTCGACCTGACCTCCCGGCCCGACCGCGAAGCCGCCAACCGGCTGTACCAGCGGCTGGGGTTCGTGCCGCGGCAGACCAACGTCTATCGGTACCCCCTCGACGGCTGAGGGTCGACCGTCAGCCGCCCCGGAGGGTGGCGACGTAGCCGGCGTACACCTCCTGCCACGGCCCGGTGGCCAGCCCCTGGACCTCCGGCGGCATCGGGGCCAGGAACGCCGCCAGGGCGGCCTCGTCGGCGTCCTCCATCAGCATGCAGGCCACCACCGGCATCTTGTCCGGCGGGACCCCCGCCCGGCCGTGCACCCCCAGGGCTTCCCACTCGTCCACCGACAGCAGCGCCTCGGCCAACGGCAGGACGTCGGCCTCCTCCGCGTCCAGGTGGGCCGACAGCTCCTCGGCCAGCCGCCGGACCGGCGCCAGCGTCGCCGGGTCTGTGCCCGACCAGTCCGCCACGACGGCGTCGGCCTCGGCCAGGGTGGCCAGCATGGCCTCGTGCTGCTCCCTCATCAGCGGCACCACGTCCTCCACGGCGGCCGACCGGCCTTCGAGGACCGGCCACAGCAGCTCGTCCTCCCCGCCGTGGTGCCGGTGCAGGATGCCGGTGATGAGGGCCCAGTGGTCCCTCAACGCCGCCACCCGCTCCTCCTCGCCGGCGTCGGTCGCCGCCGTCAACAGGTCCGGGAACAGGCGGAACTCCCGGCGGAGCCCGCCGTGGACGGCCCGAACGTCGTTGACGTCCGGGCGCGGCCCGCCGGTGGGTTCGGGGTCGGTCATCTGGGTTCCTCCGCTCTGCCGCCGTCGTGCACCGGCGACCGTCGCATCCTACGACGGGCGCATCCTGCGACGGGGCGCAATCCTACGGGCGCTCACGCCATCGTCGCCAGGATCTCCTCCACCATCTGCACCGTGGTGTCCGGGTGCAGGAAGGCCAGGCGGGCGATCACCTCCCCCTCCCACGACGTCGGCGTCACGAACCCGATCTGGTCCATCAGCAGGGACGCCGACCAGCGGTCGTAGTCGGCCGGCCCCCATCCGGGGCGGCGGAACAGCACCACCGACAGCACCGGGTCCCGGACCAGCTCCACCTGTGGGGTCGCCCGGATCAGGTCGGCCGACCGCCGGGCGGTGTCGAGGACGGTCTCGACCGCGTCCCGGTAGGCGTCGGTGCCGTGGACGGCCAGCGAGAACCACAACGGCAGGCCCCGGGCCCGCCGGGTCAGGTGGAAGGCGTAGTCGCTCGGGTTCCACGGTTCGTCGACGGTGGCCACGGCGTCGGCCTCCTCGGCCGGCCCGCCGCCGCCGGCCGGCCCGCCGCCGGCGCTGGCCGGCCCGCCGCTTGCCCCGGCTGGCCGGTGGATGACGTCCAGGTACGCCGCGTCCTGGGTGTGCACCGCCTTGGCCAGCCGTGGGTCCCGGTACAGCAGGGCGGCGCAGTCGAACGGGGCGAACAGCCACTTGTGGGGGTCCACCACGAACGAGTCGGCCCGGTCGATGCCGGTGAACAGGGCCCGGGCGGAAGGGGCGAAGAGGGCCGCCCCGCCGTAGGCGGCGTCGACGTGGAACCACAGGTCCCACCGCCCGGCCACCTCCGCCACGCCGGCCAGGTCGTCCACGATGCCCGCGTTGGTGGTCCCCGCGGTGGCCACCACCCCCACCAGGTCGTCGGCGACGGCCGGGTCGGCGGCCGCGGCGGCGTCCAGGGCGGCGGCCAGCCCCGGGCCGGTCAGCCGGTGGTCGTCGGCCGGGACCGCCAGCGGCTCCACCCCGATGACGTGCAGGGCCTTCCCCACCGACGAGTGGGCCTCGTCGCTGATCGCGATGCGGGGGCGCCGGGGGGCCCGGCCGCGGCGGTGGGCGGCGGTGTCCCGGGCGACCACCAGGGCGGACAGGTTCCCGGCGGACCCGCCGGCGACGAAGCAGCCGCCGGCCCCGGCCGGCAGGCCGGCCACGCCGGCCAGCAGCCGCAGCACCTGGTTCTCGGCCACCACCGCGCCGGCCGCCTCCAGCCAGGACGTCCCGTTGAGCGACGACGCCGACACCACCATGTCGAACAGCAGCGCCGCCTTGGTGGGGGCGGCCGGGATGAACGACAGGAACCGCGGGCTGTCACAGGAGATCACCGCCCTGGCCAGCCGGTCCGTGAACAGCCGCAGCACCGCCGCCGGGTCGTTGCCCTCCGGTCCCAGCAGCCCGGCCAGCTCCGCGTCCAGCGAACCACCGTGGCCCCCGAAGTCCAGGGACACCGGGTCCATGGCCAGCCGTTTCCGGCAGTACGCCATCACCAGCTCGGCCATGTCGTCGTCGAACACGAACATGGGATTCCGCATGACCGCCAGGATTCCACGCCTGCCCCCCGCCGGGCCCGCCCGGCACCGGGCGTAGCCTGGAGCCGTGCATTTCGTCATCATCGGCGGCGGTCCGGCCGGAGCCCAGGCGGCCACCCACGCCGCCCGCCTGGGGGTCCGGGTCACCCTCATCGAACGGGACGTGGTCGGCGGCGCGGCCAACCTGTGGGACTGCATCCCGTCCAAGGCCATGATCGCCACCGGCGCCGCCATGTCCTACCTGGACCGCACCGCCGGGATGGGACTGGTCGGCACCGGCGGCCGGCTGGACCTCGAACGGCTTCGGGACCGCATCGGGGCCATCACCCGCCGCCTGGAGCAGTCGACGGCCGCCATCCTGCGCAGCCAGCAGGTCGACCTGGTCAAGGGCACCGGCTGGCTCGACGGCCCGCGCCACGTGGTGGCCGACACCCCTGAAGGCCCCCGGCGGTTCGAGGCCGACGCCATCCTGGTGGCCACCGGCAGCCGACCCCGGATCCCCGACTGGGCCGGCCTCGACGGCGACCGGATACTGGCCACCCGGGACGCCTACCCGCCCAAGGAGCTGCCGGAGCGGTTGGTGGTCATCGGCTCCGGCGTCACCGGGGTGGAGTTCGTGCACATGTTCTCCTCCCTCGGGTCCGACGTCACCCTCATCGTCAGCCGCCAGCAGGTCCTCCCCCGCAAGGACCCCGAGGTGGCCGCGGTGCTGGAGGACGACTTCCTCCGCCGCGGGGTCAGGCTGCTGAAGGGGGCCCGCGCCGTCGGCATCGACCACACCGCCGAAGGGGTCCAGGTCCGGTGCGACGACGGCCGGGTCGCCGCCGGGTCCCACGCCCTGCTGGCCATCGGTTCCGTCCCCAACTCCGAGGGCCTCGGGCTGGAGGGCGCCGGGGTGCACGTGGACGCCGCCGGCTACGTCCCCATCAACCACCACTGCCAGACCAACCAGCCCCACATCTACGCCGCCGGCGACCTGTCCGGGAAGCTGCCGTTGTCGTCCGTCGCCTCCATGCAGGGCCGCAAGATCGCCGAGCACGTCGTCGGCGGCCACACCGTCGCCCACCGGCACCTCAACTACGACAAGGCCGCCTCCGCCATCTTCACCGAGCCCGAGATCGCCGACGTCGGCCTGGCCGAGGCCGACGCCTTCGCCGAGGGCCGCAAGATCCGGGTCACCAAGGTCCCCTTCGCCGCCAGCGCCAAGGCCCTCATCAACAACGACCCCCGCGGCTTCGTCAAGATCGTCTCCGACCCCGCCACCGGCGTGGTCCTCGGTGGCTCCATCGTCGGCCAGAACGCCGCCGAGCTCATCTCCGTCCTCGCCGTCGCCGTCACCGCCGGCCTACGGGTCCAGGACATCGTCGAGAGCATGCTCGTCCACCCCGCCCTCGCCGAGGCCCTGGCCGAGGCGGCGGAGTGACCGTCGAGGCCCCAGAGGCCCGGCGCCGCCGGGCCGGGGACACCGACGAGTAGACAGAGTAGCCGCCGCCCTAGCCCGTCCAGCGGGCCATGGCGTCCAGGACGGCGTCGACGTCGTCACCGGCCAGCAGCAGGTCCCGGTGCCGCGGATGGAGGAACCCGGCGTCGCGGGCGCCGTCCAGGAAGGCCAGCCAGTTGTCGTAGTAGCCGCCGACGTCGACCAGGCCGATCGGCTTGCGGTGCAGCCCGAGCTGCGACCAGCTCAGCACCTCGGTCAGCTCCTCCAGGGTCCCCATGCCACCGGGCAGGGCCAGGAACCCGTCCGACAGGTCCGCCATCAGGGCCTTGCGGTCGTGCATGGACCCCACCACGTGCAGCTCGGTCAGGGCCCGGTGGGCCACCTCCCGGTCCACCATCGACCGGGGGATGACCCCGACCACCTCCCCTCCTGCCGCCAGGGCGGTGTCGGCGACGGTGCCCATCAGCCCGACGTGGGCGCCGCCGTAGACCACCCGGATACCTCGGGCCACCAGGGCCTCCGCCGTGGCCACCGCGGCGGCGGTGTAGGTGGGGTCGTCGCCGGACGAGGAGCCGCAGAACACGCAGACCGACCGGAGCGGGAGTGCGGTCCGGCGCGGCGGTGCCGGCCGGCGCGGGGGTGTGGGCTGTGGCCGGGGTGTGGGCCGGGGCGGGGACGGCTCAGCCACAGGTGGTCCCCGCGGCCGGCACCGTCAGTGTGGCCAGGTAGGCGTCCACCACGGCCTGCATGCAGCCGTCGGAGGACCCGTTGAGCAGCCAGGTGTGCCCCCAGCCGTCCCAGGTGACCAGGTGGCCGGACCCCAGGTCGCGGGCCAGGGCCACGGCGGCGGCGTGGGGGGTGTTGGGATCGCCGGTGTTCCCGACCACCAGGATGGGCGGCCCACCGTGCACCCGGACCCCGCCGACCGGGTCGGTGGCCGCCGGCCAGGCCGTGCAGGCGCCCAGGTCGTAGGTGACGGCGTACCCGCCGATGCCGCCGTACCGGGCCGACAGGGACCGTGCCAGCCGCCCCGCCCGTACCGGGCTGGGCCGCTGGTCGGCGTCGTTGCAGGCGTAGGTCCACTGCGGCCCGACCAGCGACGTCCCGTCCAGGTCCTGTTCGAACGCCAGCGACAGCGACCGCAGTGGCCCCCCGTCGCCGCCGGCCGCAGCGGCGACCGCTGTCGGGAAGGCCCCGCCGAAGGCCGGGACGGTCAGGTAGAAGAGGGTGGCCGCGTACAGGTCGCCGACGGTGACCGGCACCCCATCGGTCGAGCCGGGGTCCCCGCCGTCCGGCGCCGGCAGCGGGTGGTCCGCCAGGGCGGTGGCCACCCGCTGGTAGTACGCCGAAGGGTCCGCGCCGAGCGGGCAGTCCGGATCGGCGGCGCAGGTGTCGAAGAAGTGGTCCAGCGACCGCTGGATGGCCGGCGCCTCCTGGGTGGCCTGGGCGGTCAGCGACTGGTCGGCGTCCACCGCCCCGTCCAGCACCATGGCCCGGACCCGTCCGGGGAACAGCCGGGCGTACGTCGACCCGAGGACGGTGCCGTAGGACAGGCCCCAGTAGTCGATCGTCGCCACCCCCAGGGCCTGGCGGAGCCGGTCCATGTCCCGGGCGGCGTTCGTGGTGTCCACCTCCCCGAACAGCGCCGGGTACCGTCGCCGGCACTGCCCGGCCATGCCCCGGTAGGCGGCCGCGGCCGGCAGCGGTCCGCCCGTCCCGGCCGGCAGGGGGACCACGGACGCCGCCGTGGCCGGGGCCGGGCCGCAGTCCAGCCGCTCGCTGGCCCCGGTGCCGCGCTCGTCGAAGCTGACCAGGTCGAACCGGTCCGCCACCTCGGCCGGCACCAGCGAAGCCAGCACCGGCAGGATCTGCACCCCGCTCTCCCCGGGGCCCCCGGGGTTGAACAGCAGCACCCCCGGCGATCCCACCGGGTCGGCCGCCGGCTTCTCGATGACCGCCACCGCCACCGACGGCCCGCCGGGATGCCGGTAGTCCACCGGCACCCGCACCGTCCCGCACCGGTACCCGGCTTGGCCGTCGCACGGCGACCACCTGATCGCCGGCGCCGCACCGGTCGCCCCCAACCGGCCGGCCGCCCCCAACCGGCCGGTGGCGGCGCCCGCGACCGGCGACCCGGCCCCGGCCGCCAT
Source organism: Acidimicrobiales bacterium (assembly GCA_035547695.1). GTDB lineage: Bacteria > Actinomycetota > Acidimicrobiia > Acidimicrobiales > RAAP-2 > DASZUK01. The sequence continues at coordinate 40,910 of DASZUK010000056.1, read as the reverse complement.
CGCCCCGGCCGCCATCGCCCCGGCGGGCACCGCCCCCGCCGCTATCGCTCCGGCCGGCATTGCCCCGGCCGTGATCGACAGGGCCCCGTACAGCGCGGCGGCCGCCAGGGCCGCCGGTCGGCGGATCACCCGCCGCCGCCGGTCCCGTCGCCGTACCCGCCGGTCCCGCCGGTCCCGCCGTGCCGTCCACCGGTCTCGCGGTGCTGCCGGAAGGCCTCCTCGGCCAGCGCCGCCACCTCCGCCGGGGGCCGCCCGGTCCGCTCGGCCACCCGGACGACGTCGTCGAACTCGGGCTTGGCCCGGCCGGCGGCCACCTTGATGCCGACCGGCTCCCCGGCGACGACCACCTCCGCCATCCGGCGGGCCACCGGCCACCGTTCGGCGGCCACCGCCCGCACCCCGAAGGTGCCGGTGGTGTGGACGATCACCGAACGCAGCGCCGGCACCAGCGCCGGGTCGCACAGGACGTGCAGCACGTGGGCGGGCCGGCCTTTCTTCATCACCGCCGGGGTCACCCAGGCGTCGTGGGCGCCGGCGTCCAGCAGCGAGCCCACCGCATGGGCCAGTTGCTCCCCGGTGACGTCGTCCAGGTTGGCCTCCAACTGCGTCACCGGCTGTCCCCGGCCGCCGTCCCCGGCCACCGCCGTGCCCAGCACCACCTGGGTGCAGTTGGGCAGGTCGTCCAGCTCGCTCCGGCCGGCCCCGAACCCCGACCCGGTGATGGCCATCGGCGGCAGCGCCCCGAAGGCGCCGGCCAGGGTGGCCAGCATTGCGGCCCCGGTGGGGGTGGTCAGCTCCACCGGGGTGTCCCGCCCGTAGGTCGGCACCCCCTCCAGCAGCCGGACCACCGCCGGGGACGGGTTCGGCAGCAGGCCGTGGGCCGACCGCACCGTGCCGGTGCCGGTGGCCACCGCCGACGCGGCCACCCGGTCCACCCCGAGGACCTCCAGGGCCGCCATGGTGCCGACGACGTCCACCACCGCGTCGTGGCCGCCGACCTCGTGGAAATGGACGTCGGCCGGGTCCTGGCGGTGCAGCGCCCCTTCCACCCGGGCCAGCGCGGCGAAGGTGGCCCGGGCCCGCCGCTCCACCCGGTCCGGCAGGCCGGCCTCGGCCAGCAGCCCGTCGATGTGGCCGTGGGTGCGGGCGGTGCCGTCCGCCGCCACCTCCACCACCGCCCGCGTGCAGGCGATCCCGCCCCGCAGCACCGGCTCGCAGCGCAGCTCCCAGCCCGGCAGCCGGACCCGGCGGACCAGCGCCACCACCTCGTCCAGGTCCGCTCCGGCGTCCAGCAGGCCGCCCAGCGCCATGTCCCCCGCGATGCCCGCGAAGCAGTGGAACCAGGCGATGTTGACAGGCCCGGGCGGGGCGGGCGTTTCCGCGGGAACGTCTTCGGGGGTCATCGGAGGAGGCGGGCGACGGCGCAGGCGGCGCCGTAGCCGTTGTCGATGCCGACGACGGTGATGCCGGCGGCACAGGACGCCAGCATGGCCAGCAGCGCGGTGACGCCGTCCAGGCCGGCGCCGTACCCGACGGAGGTGGGCACCGCCACCACCGGGGCCGCGGTGACGCCGCCGACCACGCTGGCCAGGGCCCCCTCCATGCCGGCCACCACCACCACCACGTCGGCGGCCGCCAGTTGGTCCACCGACCCCAGCAGCCGGTGGACGCCGGCCACCCCGCAGTCCGCCAGTAGCCGCGGGGCGAACCCCAGCGCGGCCAGCACCGCCCCGCACTCCTCGGCCACCGGCAGGTCGGCGGTGCCGGCGGTGACCACCACCACCTGCCCGGCCCGGGCCGGTGCCGGCCGCCAGGCCGCGGTGGCCAGGGTGGCGGTGCCGGTGGCCTTGGCCGGGCCGTGCCCGGCCGCTTCGGCCGCCGCGGCGGCCGCATCCACCTGGGCGGCGTCGGCCCTGGTGAGCAGCACCGGGCCGGTGCCGTGGTCCAGCAGCTCCACCACGATGGCCGCGCACTGCGCCGCCGTCTTCCCCGGCCCGTACACCGCCTCCGGCAACCCCTGCCGGAGCGCCCGGTGGTGGTCCACCCGGGCGAACCCCAGGTCGGCGTACGGCAGCCGGCGCAGCCGCCGGACGGCGTCGTCCGGGGAGCAGCGGCCGGCGGCCAGGTCATCGATCAGTTGGCGCAACGCGGGTTCGTCCATGCGGTCACTATTCTCCTCGAATGGCCCGACCGGACGTGACGCCCTCTGTGACCTCGGTGGCCTTCTTCGGGCCGGCCGGCACCTTCACCGAAGAGGCCCTGCTCACCCAGCCGGACTACGCCGCGGCCGCCCTGGAGCCGCGGCCGACCATCGTCGACGTCCTCGAAGCCGTCGCCGGAGGCCAGGTGGACCTGGGGTTCGTGCCGATCGAGAACGCCATCGACGGCACGGTCCGCGACACCCTGGACGCCCTGATCTTCGACTTCGACCTCCTGGTCCAGCGCGAGGTGGTCCTCGACGTCCACCTGCACCTGATGGCCCCGCCGGGCACCGACCTGGCCGCGGTCCGCCGGGTGCTGTCCTTCCCGGTGGCCCTGGCCCAGTGCCGGCGGTTCCTCGCCGACCGCCTCGACGGGGTGGAGCTGGTCGCGGCCAACTCCACCGCCGACGCCGCCCGGCAGTTGGGCGAGCACCCCGAGCCGGGGGCCGCGGCAGTGGCCCCCCGGCTGGCCGCCGACCTGTACGGCCTGCGCCTGCTGGCCGAGGACGTCGAGGACTTCCCGGACAACCAGACCCGGTTCCTGGCCGTCGCCGCCACCGGGGTGCCGGCCCCCACCGGCCACGACCGCACCAGCATCGTCTGCTTCCAGAGCGACGACCACCCCGGCAGCCTCCACGGCATCCTGGGCCAGTTCGCCGCCCGCAACATCAACCTGACCCGGCTGGAGTCCCGGCCGACCAAGCGGGGGCTGGGGGACTACTGCTTCGCCATCGACCTCTCCGGCCACCTGGCCGACGAGGTGGTGGCCGACTGCCTCCGCGACCTCCACGCCGAGCTGGCCGGCGTCAAGTTCCTGGGGTCCTACCCCGCCGCCGGCCGCCACGCCCCGGCCCGCCGGCAGGAGGCCGACCGGGCCTGGAAGGAGGCCGACGCCTGGCTGTCCGGCCTCCGCGCCCAGATCGGCTGAGCCCCAGATCGGCTGAGCCCGGACGGCTGAGCCCCAGGGGGGCGGGCGTCCGGCCGCGGTCTACGAAGGGCGCGCCGACGACGATGGGGACGCCGAGAGAGAGTCCCCATTTGCCACCAGCCGGCAGAGCAGCGTGCCGTAGGTCCCGGCCAGCGCCAGCCGGCGCACCAGCCGGGAGTAGCCGCGGGGCAGCGTCACCAGCCGGCCGGGAAAGTACGCCTCGAAGATGCCGGGGTCGTCCAGGTGTCGGACATCCACCTGGACGAAGCCGGCCCGCCGGGCGTGCTTGGTGAACGCCGTCACGGAGTTCATGCGGTAGCTGGTCGGAAAGTGGGCGGCGTCGTGGGTTTCGGGCCGGGCGGCCCGGAGCCAGCGCAAGACCTGTCCGTCGATGTGCAGCCGGGCGGTGAGCCACGACAGCGGGGCGAAGTAGTGCCAGAGATTGGGCGTGAGCACGAACAGGCTGCCTCCCGGTTCGAGGCAACGACGGGCAGCCGTCAGGAAGGCCACCGGATCGGCGACGTGCTCCACGACGTAGATCGCCAGGGCCACGTCGAACGGCTCGCCGACCTCGGCGGCGTAGGCCTCGATCGTGCCCTCGTACCAGTCGTCGAGCACCGCGTTGTGGGCGGTGGCCGGGTCGGGGTCGACGCCCACGTAGCGCCCGACGAGCTCCTTGAGCCTGCCGGCGTAGTCGTCGTCCCCGTCCCCGGCCCCGATGTCCAGCAGTCGGGTCCGTGCGGTCACCAGCTCGTCCACCCACTGGCACAGGGCGTCGTACTGGTTGGTGCCCGGCGGCAGGGCGCAACGGCTGACGACGACATCGGCCATGGGGTCGGCCTCAGGACTCGACGCTGCCAAACGAAAAAATTTGCCTCGGCGTCACTCGCCGATCCGGGATGACCGCTCGAACGAGGCCGGCGTCGACCAACCGGTAGCCAATGCCCAACCGGTTGAGGTCGGCTACGAACGCGGTTTGGCTCAGGCCGTCCGGGCCTTGGATGTAGACGGTTGCACCAAACTGCTGGGGGCCTTGGCCAGCCGGTGTCACGAACAGCCAAGCTGGCGACCGGGCATCGTCCACCACGGTGTTCAGGGCCGACCACCGGTTGACATCGCTCCCCGCCGTCGTGATCTGCAGTCGTCCGTCGCCGAGCAGGTCGAGCCGGTAGGCCACCCAGTAGTCGGCGTAGCCCGCCGTGACGCCGTCGGCTTCCAGGTCGGCGATGGCCCGGTCGGTCGGGGCATCCGGGTTCGTCCAGCCGGTGAAGAACGAGTCGCCAGGGGCCACGTAGCCGGCGAAGTTGGCCACCGTGAGCGCCACCATGACCAGGCCGAGGGTGGCCATGGCCAGCCGTCGAGCGCTGACCTTCCGGCTCTGCCCGCGCCGCCCGTGCCAGAGCCGGCCGGCGACCTCGGCGCAGCCGACGACCAGCACCAAGACGATCAGGGGAACGGCGAGGTCGGCGTAGCGGCCGTCACCCCAAAACCAGGTTGCCGGCGACAAGGCCATGAGGAACGGAAAGGCGATCACCCCGATCGCCAGCGCCCGGCTGCGGCCGTCCCTGAGCCAACTGAGCACCAGTGCTCCGAGCAAGGCCAGTGACAACAGGGCCAGCAGGACGAGGCAGACCCCTCGCCGCACCAGCCAGTCGCCGGTCTGCTGGGCCCGCAGGCTGAACAGCATCGGCAGCATGTACTCGAAGAACAGCCGCAGGCGACCGCTGTAGCCCGGCGCGTCGGGTGGCACCTGGAACGCGCCGATAGTGAGCGAGTGCCAGCCGGACACGACGTTGGCCCACAGCCAGGGCAGCGCTCCCACCACGGCGGCCACCACGGTGAGCGCCAGGCGCGTGCCCCACCGCCGCAGGTGACCGAGCTCGGGGTCCCCGTGGATGGCCACCCCGACGAGCACCACCGCCGGCACTGCGAAGTAGACGATCTCGGGCGACGACCACCAGCCGACGCCGGCCAGCAAGCCGAGCCCCCCGAACGCCCGCCAGCTCCGGCGGCCGTCGAACAGCCGCAGGGCGACCAGGACGAGCCCGAGCCCACAGACCAGGGTGACGCCCCGGAAGCCCATCTCGACCGTCGAGTTGACGACCGCCGACTGTGGCGCCGCCCACACCAGGGCCCCGGCCAGCGCCGCCAACCGGGCATCTGGCACCAGCCGTCTGGCGATGCGCCACGTGAGCACCGCCGCCCCGGCTGACAGCAGGATCGGGGTCAGTTTGAGCGCCCACACCGTCGACCTGGTGATGGCCGCCAGCACGGCCACCGGGTACGGCTCCGCACCGCCGTAGACCTGCCCCCAGTAGAACGCCGAGAAGTGCCCCTGCAGGATCTGCCGGGACATGAGGCCGACGATCGATTCGTCGGCCGTGATCGGCCAGTGGAACGCGTACCACGCGCGGAGGGCGACGCCGACGCCGAGGGCGATGGCGGTCACCGCCCACACCGCCAGGCCGGCAGCGCGGCACGTTCGTCGCCGTCCCTGCCGGGCCGGGCTTGGCAGCGGTCGGGCTGTGGGCTCGCCGACCGGGACGTCCAGTGATGCGGGCGGTCCGGGATTGTCCCGGCCAGCACCGCCGACGACTCGAACCCCCGGTGGCATGGGGGAAGAGTGTATAGGACGTATTTAGTTGGGATGCAAACTCATGGGATGTAAACGCTCTAGTCACGGACGATCGGGGGGTGTGGGGTTGCGGGATGGCAGAACCGATCTCAGCGGCGGCCGGGATCTTCGGGGAACGAGTTCGGCGTCGGCGCCAGGAGCTGCACCTGAGCCAGGAAGCCCTGGCCGACCAGGCCGGCGTCCATTGGACGTTCTTGGGCCAAGTCGAACGTGGACAGCGAAACCTGAGCCTGCACAACGTGCTGAAGCTGGCGGCCGGGCTCGACATCGACCCGGCCGAGCTGGTCAGGGGGCTGTCACCGCCTGAAGAACCAGCTCGGGCGTGCTAGCTGGGCGGAGGGAGTGGGATTCGAACCCACGGGGACCGGAGCCCCACGGCTTTTCAAGAGCCGCGCATTCGTCCGCTCTGCCATCCCTCCCGGCCGGTCCGGCTGAGCGCCCGGCCCTGGCCGCACAGGGTATCGCCGCCGGCCCCGGCCGGCCGCCGCTCCGGGCGGCCCGGCAACGGCGGTGTGGCTGGTGGGCGGCGGCCGGCGGCTGGTGGACGGTGGGTGGGAAGCCAGTGGCCCCCCGGTGGCAGTAGTCTCACCGGGGAGCTGGGAAAAGGGCGGCGCAGTATGACCGAAGCCGGGGGGAGCGCAGGCGAGCAGTCCGTCTGGACGGACGGTGCCGCAGCCGACGCCCTGGGCCACCTGGTGCCCATGGCCCTTCTCGACGCCGACGGCCGCATCCTCCACGCCAGCCCCTGCTGGTGTGCCATGACCGGCTGGCCCGAGGAGCGGGCCGTCGGGCGGCACTGGACCGAGCTGCTCCACGACGACGACCGCGAGGCGGCGGTGGCCGCCGGCCGGGAGGCGGTGCGTGCCGGGCGCGGCGTCCGGCACGAGGGCCGGGTGGTGGCCCCCGACGGCCGGGTCACCTGGACCAGCGCCGACGTCACCCCCCTCCGGGACGCCGACGGCCGGATCGACCGCTGGCTGCTGGCCGCCGTCGACCTGACCGAGCACAAGGAGGCCGAGGAGGCCCTGCGTCGCAGCGAACGGCGGCTGCAGATGATCTTCGACAACTCCGCCGACGTCATCACCATCCTGGAGCCCGACGGCACCTGGCGGTCCACCACCCCCAACGCCACCCGGCTGCTGGGCCTGTCGGAGGACGACCTGGCCGACGGGTCCTTCGTGTCCGTCATCCACCCCGACGACCGGCAGGTGGCCAAGGACGCCTTCTTGGACCTGGCCGCCCGCCGGGACGGGTCCTTCGGCCGCCTCTACGAGGTCCGCGTCACCCTGGCCGACGGGTCCACCCGGTGGGTGGAGACCACCGGGGCCAACCTGGTGGACGAGCCCGCCGTCGGCGGCATCGTGCTGCACAGCCGCGACGTCACCGCCCGGCACGAGACCGAGGAGGAGCTGCTGTCGGTCAGCAGCCGGCTGGCCGCCCTCATCGGCAGCGTCCACCTCGGGGTCCGCATCAGCGACCAGCGCGGCACCACCATCGCGGTCAACCGGGCCTTCGTGGACATCATGGCCTTCGACGGCACCCCGGAGGACCTGCTGGGGGAGGTCGCCCCGGAGACCCTGGGCCGGTTGTTGCAGGTCATGGCCGACCCTGAGGAGGCCACTGCCCGCATCGTGGAGATCGTGGCCGACCGGGCCCCGGTGGCCGAGGCGCACTTCGCTCTCGCCGACGGGCGGACGATCGCCGCCACCTTCATCCCCATCAAGGCCGACGGGGAGTACCGGGGCAACATGTGGCTGGTCCGCGACCGCACCGAGGAGCTGGCGGTCGCCGCCGAGCGGGAGTACCTGCTGGAGATGGAGAAGCAGCAGAACGCCCGGCTGACCGAGCTGGACGCCCTGAAGTCCGGGCTGGTGGCCTCGGTCTCCCACGAGCTGCGGACCCCGCTGACCTCCATCGTCAGCTTCACCCAGCTCCTCCGGGAGGGGCTCGGCGTGGACAGCCTGCAGGAGCAGGTCGAGTTCCTGGACATCATCGGCCGGAACACCGAGCGGCTGCTCCGGCTGGTCGACGACCTGCTGCTGCTGGACCGGCTGGAGTCCAACGTGGTGCAGACAACCCTCGAACCGGTGGACCTGGCCGCCCTGGTCGACCAGGCCGCCTCCTCCATCCACCCGGTGGCCGTCGAGAACGGCGTGGACCTGCAGGTGCACACCCAGCCCGGCCCGCCCCTGCTCGGTGACGTCGGCCGGCTGGGACAGATGGTGGACAACCTGCTGGCCAACGCCGTCAAGTTCACCCCGCCGGGCGGCCGGGCATCGATCGCCGCCCGCCCCACCGACCGCGGCTGGGTGCTCGAGGTGTCCGACACCGGGATCGGCATCCCGGTGGAGGAGCAGGGCAACCTGTTCCAGCGGTTCTTCCGGGCCTCCAACGCCCGGCAGCGGTCCACCGCCGGCTCCGGCCTGGGGCTGGCCATCGTCCGCCGGGTGGCCGAGCTGCACGGCGGCGAGGTGTCCTTCGACAGCGTGGAGGGCGTCGGTACCATCTTCACCGTGACGTTGACGGGCGCCGTCGAACCCACCGTCCCGGTGTCCCCACTCGCCCAGGCCACCGCCTGGCAGGCACCGCCGGGCGTCGACCGGAGCCACCGGTGACCCCGCCCGCCCGCATCCTGGTGGTGGAGGACGACGCCGACATCTGGCGGTCCCTGGAGCTGCTGTTCCGGCGGGCCGGCTACGCCCCGGTGTGGGCGGCCGACGGGCACGAGGGCCTCCGCCGCTTCAGCGGCGACCAGCCCGACCTGGTGGTCCTCGACGTCAGCCTTCCCGGGCTGGACGGCTGGGCGGTGCTGGAGCGGATGCGGCACGTCAGCAGCGTGCCGGTCATGCTGCTGACGGCCCGGGGCCTGGAGACCGACAAGGTCCGCGGCCTGCTCGGCGGGGCCGACGACTACCTGACCAAGCCGTTCAGCAACGAGGAGCTGGTGGCCCGGGTGGGGGCCCTCCTCCGCCGCTCCCCGCCGGGGCCGAACGCGGAGAAGGCCGACGTCTACGACGACGGCCGGGTCCGGGTGGACTTCGCCAACCACGCCGTCGAGGCCGACGGCGCCACCATCAGCCTGACCCCCACCGAGTTCCGGCTGCTGGCCGCGCTGGTGCGGCACGCCGGGCAGGTGCTGTCCCCCGGGCAACTGCTGGAGCTGGGCTGGAGCGACCCCACCGGCTCCGGCCCCGGTCGGGTCAAGTTCACCGTCCTCAGCCTCCGCCGCAAGATGGGGTGGAACGACGTCCGGAACTGCCCCATCGAGAACGTCCGCGGGTTCGGGTACCGCTACCGCCACGCCGTCGCGGTCCCCCGGGACGGGGAGTAGTCAGGCCCGTCCGGACCGCGCCCGGGCCCGCTGCCGGCCGCGGACCGCCTGGTCCAGGACCACCTTGCGCAGCCGGACCGACTTGGGGGTGACCTCCACGCACTCGTCGTCGGCGATGAACTCCAGGGCCTGCTCCAGGGAGTGGGTCAGCGGCGGGGTCAGCCGGATGGCCTCGTCGGCCGCGGCCGCCCGCATGTTGGTGAGCTTCTTCTCCTTGGTCGGGTTGACGTCCATCTCCTCGTCGCGGGCGTTCTCCCCGACGATCATCCCCTCGTAGACCTCGGTGGCCGGCCCCACCACGAGGACGCCGCGCTCCTGCAGGTTCATCAGCGAGTACCCCGTGGTCACCCCACGACGGTCGGCCACCATGGACCCGTTGCGCTTGGTCCGCAGCTCCCCGTGCCACGGCTCCCAGCCGTCGAACACGTGGTGCAGCATCCCGGTGCCCCTGGTCTCCGTCATGAACTCGGTGCGGAACCCCACCAGGCCACGGGCCGGCACCCGGTAGTCCATCCGCACCCACCCGGTCCCGTGGTTGACCATCTCGATCAGCGTCCCCTTCCGCAGGGCCATGAGCTGGGTCACCACCCCCAGGTAGTCCTCCGGCACGTCGATGGCCACCCGCTCCATCGGCTCCTCCAGGCGCCCGGCCACCTCACGGGTGACCACCTGCGGCTTGCCCACCGTCAGCTCGAACCCCTCCCGGCGCATCGTCTCCACCAGCACCGCCAGTTGCAGCTCCCCCCGCCCCTGCACCTCCCAGGTGTCCGGGCGGTCGGTCGGCTGCACCCGCAGCGACACGTTCCCGACCAGCTCCGCCTGCAGCCGGCTGTGGATCTGGCGGGCCGTCAGCTTGGTGCCGTCGGCCCCGGCCAGCGGCGACGTGTTGATCCCGATGGTCATCGCCAGGCTGGGCTCGTCGACGGTGATCACCGGCAACGCCACCGGGTCGTCCGGGTCCGCCAGGGTCTCCCCGATGGTCACCTCCGCCATCCCGGCCACCGCGGCGATCTCCCCCGGGCCGGCCTCCTCGGCCTCCACCCGGTCCAGGGCATCGGTGACGTACAGCTCGGTCACCCTGGTCCGCTCCACCGTGCCGTCCAGCCGGCACCACCCCACCGTGCTGCCCTTCCGCAGCGTCCCGTTGTGCACCCGGCAGATCGCCAGCCGCCCCACGTAGGGGGAGGCGTCCAGGTTGCAGACCAGCGCCTGCAGCCCCATCGACGGGTCGAACCGCGGCGGCGGGATGTGGTCCAGGATGGCCTGGAACAGCGGGCGCAGGTCGGTGCCCTCCACCCCCCGCTCCGCCGACGCCCACCCGGCCCGGGCGTTGGCGTACAGGATCGGGAACCCGATCTGCTCCTCGTCGGCCTCCAGGTCCAAGAACAGCTCCTCGACTTCCGACACCACCTCCCCGATCCGGGCGTCCGGCCGGTCCACCTTGTTGACCACCAGCACCACCGGCAGTCGAGCTTCCAGGGCCTTGCGCAGGACGAACCGCGTCTGCGGCAGCGGCCCCTCGGAGGCGTCCACCAGCAGCAGCACCCCGTCCACCATGGTCAGGCCCCGCTCCACCTCCCCCCCGAAGTCGGCGTGCCCCGGGGTGTCGATGATGTTGAGCTTCGTCCCCTCGAACCGGACCGCGGTGTTCTTGGCCAGGATCGTGATGCCCTTCTCCCGCTCCAGGTCCCCGGAGTCCAGGACCCGGTCGGCCACCTCCTCGTTCGCCCGGAACGCCCCGGTCTGCCACAGCATGGCGTCCACCAGGGTGGTCTTGCCGTGGTCCACGTGGGCCACGATGGCCACGTTCCGGATGTCGTCCCTGCTCTTCGTCTGGTCGTCGTGCGTGGCCATGGCGGACTGCGAACCTACCCGGCCTGGCGGACCTCCCGGACCGTTGCCACCACCACCGCCGCGGTCGCCTGCAACAACCCCCGGTCCACCGCCACCGCCACCGCCCGACCGCACTCCGGCCACCACCCCACCACCCGGCCCGGCACCTCGCCGCCGCCGACCGCCGCCACCAGCGCCGCCAGGCCCAGCTCCACCCGGCTACCCGGCCCCGGCCAGCCGGCCACCACCGTCAGCAACCCCCGGCCTCCGGCCCCGCCGCCCCCCGGCCCCGCCAGCCCCAGCCGGACGTCGGCCCGGCCCCGCAGCGACACCCCCCCCACCGCCCACCACCGGTCCGGCGGCCCCACGTCGGCCCCGGCCAGCCGGTCCCATTCCACCGCCTCCAGCAGCGTCGTGCACCAGCCCGTCGCCTCCACCTGGACCGCCGCCCGCCCGCCGCCCGGCAGCCCGGCCAGCCACCCGGCCACCGATCCGGACCGCCCCAGGCCCCGCCGCCCCTCGGCGGCCAGCTCACCGATCACCACCGCCACCGCCGTCGCCGGGGCCAGCCGGCCCGGCCCCAGGCACCGCCGGGCCGCCGCCAGCCCGATCGTCCGCCGCGCGGTCCGCGGCGACCACCGGAACGGCGTCGACCGCTCGGCGGACGGCGACCGCAGCAGGTACCCGCTCACCGTCAACCGGCCCCCGGCCGCCCCGGCCGGCAGCAGCCCGTGTAGCCGGGCCCGCAGCTCTCCGGCCAGCTCCCGACGGTCCTCCTCCGTCACCGCCGCGGCCACCACCGGTGCCGCCAGCATGTCGGTCAGGGCTCGCGCCTTGGGGAACGCCATCGGCGGCAACACCGTCGGGAGCTCCGGTACCGGCCACGCCGGAGCTGCCGGAGCTGCCGGAGCCGTGGGAGCCGACGGAGCCGCGGGTGGCGCCGTGCGGGGTGGCCGAACCATCACGTGGGGTCCTCCACGGCCAGCGCGTCCAGCACGTCCCCCACCGTGGCGGCCAGCAGGTCGTCGGTGACCTCCTCCACCTGGACGTCCCCCAGGGCGGGGTAGTACGTGGCGGTCCGGAACGGCGGCGCTCCGCTGCGGACCGTCTCCAGCAGGGCCAGGAAGCAGCGGTACCGGCGGTCGGCTGGCTGCGGGTCGCCCGACCGGACGTCCACCAGGCAGACCGACGCCCGGCCGTCCGACGGCGCGCCCAGCACCAGGTCCGCCCGGCCCCGCAGCACCACCCGACCGCCGGCCAGCGGCACCGTCAGCCGGTCGGCCACCCGGGGCAGCCAGCCCGGGACCACCGCCGACCACTGCGCCGCCATCGTGGCCGCCTGCTCCCGGACCTCCCGCTCCAGCGACCGCCGCTCCGGCCCCGGCAGCCGCCGGGCGAACGCCACCAGGTCGCCGCGGCCCCCGGCGTCCAGGGCGGCCAGGCCGTCCTCGACCGGGTTCCCGATACGCCCGGTCAGCACCACCTGGCCGAACAGGCTCCCCACCACCGCTCCCCGGACCACTGTGGCCGTCACCGGCCCCGGCCCGGCCTTCCGGCGAGGCCCCCCCGCCCGCCCGTCCACCACCAGTGGTGCCGCCCCCTCCGGGACGGCCCCCGCCCGGGCCATCACCCCGTCCTCCAGCCAGGCCCGCAGGCCGCCGGCCAGGCCCCGGTCCACAGCCGGCCGGCGGTGGACGTCGCCCCGCAGCCGCGCCACCACCGCCCGCCCGGCCGCAGGGACCGCGGTCACCGGTGTGGCCGCTGCCCGGGCGGCCGGTGTGGCCCGTACTGGTGTGGTCCGCGCCGGGCCGGCCGACGCCGGAGCGGCCGGTGCCGGCTGGCGATCCGGCGTCCGTCGGTCCGGCAGGGTGGCGGTGGGCACCCCGGCAGTATCGGCGGCGGGTGTATCACCGGGCCGGCCGGGTCCCGTAGCCTCTGCACCGTGACCCCCGCCGCCGCAGCCTTCCCGGCCGCCGACGCGGCCTTCTACGTCGTCTTCGGCCTGTTCGCCGTCGCCTTCGTCGCCCTGGTGGTCATCACCCTGGGCTGGGCCGTCCGCCAGGACCGCTCCGGCCGGCAACGGTGGCTGCAGCGCCAGCAGGACCGGACGGAGGCCGCGGCCCGCCCGGAGCAGGCCGACCCGACGGACGGCGGTCGGCCGGTCGCCGGTCGGCGGGGCCGGAACCGGCGGCGGCCGGGGTGACCACCGGGACGCCGGTCCCCGCCCGGTCCCCCCGGTCCGGCTGGTGGCGGGCCCGGGCCCGGTCGCTGCGTCGGCGGCCGGCGCCGGCCGAGCCGACCACCGCGTTCGTGCTGGCCGGCGGGGGCAGCCGCGGCGCCGTCCAGGTGGGCATGCTGGCCGAGCTGGTGGACCGCGGGATCAGGGCCGACCGGGTCTACGGGGCCTCCGTCGGCGCCGTCAACGGCGCCGCCTACTGCGGCGCGCCCAACCCGGACGGCATGAAGAAGCTGGACGAGGTCTGGCGGAACCTGTCCGGCGAGGTCGTGTTCCCCCGCGGCCTGGTCCACGGGCCCTGGATGTTCCTGCAGCAGCGGCCGTCCGTCCACCCCAACACCGGCCTCCGCCGCATCATCGAGGCCGGCGTCGAGTTCGACCGGCTGGAGGACGCCGAGGTCCCCCTGGAGGTGGTCACCACCTCCCTGACCGACGGGCAGGAGCGGTGGATCACCGCCGGGCCCGTCGTCGACGCCCTCCTGGCCTCCGCCGCCATCCCCGCCCTCTTCCCCCCGGTCCCCATCCACGGCGACCTGCTGGTGGACGGCGGGGTGGTCAACAACGTGCCCATCAGCCGGGCCATCGCCGGCGGCGCCACCCGCATCTACGTGCTGCTGTGCGGTCCCCTCCACTTCCACCCCCCCACCCCCCGCCGGCCGGTGGAGGCCGTCATCACCGCCTTCTTCGTCGCCATCCACGCCCGTTTCGCCCGCGAGCTGGCCCTGCTGCCCCCCGGGGTGGAGGTGGTCGTGTTCAGCGGCGGCGGCGACCCCGACGCCGACTACCGTGACTTCTCCGCCACCCCCCAACTCATCGACGCCGGCCGGGCCGAGGTGGCCGCCGTCCTCGACCGCTACCGCGGCACCTCCCACGACCCCGCGGTGGCGCCGTCGGGCCGGTAGCGGCCGGATGCCGGCCCGACGGTGCACGGCCGTCACACCGGGCTGGTGAAATGTGGGTCATGGACGCCGTCGAGAACCCCGTCGACCGCCCGGCCGGCACCGGCCCGGCGGTCCTCGACCGCTTCCACCCGGCCGTCCGCGAGTGGTTCTCCCGCCGGTTCCCCGGCGGCCCCACCGCCCCCCAGGCCGCCGCCTGGCCGCTGATCGCCACCGGCCAGGACGTCCTGGTGGCCTCGCCCACCGGCACCGGCAAGACCCTCACCGGCTTCCTCGTGGCCATCGACGCCGCCTACCGGCGGCACGAAGAGACGGCCGCCTACCGCCGGCATGAGGAGACGGCCGCCGACCGGCGGCACGCGGACCCGACGCCGGACCCGGCCGACCCGGCCGTCTGTCCAACCGCTGGCCCGGCCGCTGGGCCGGCCGCCGGGCCGGCCGCCGGGCCGCAGGTGGTCTACGTCTCCCCCCTCCGGGCCCTGGCGGCCGACGTGCACGAGAACCTGCAGGTTCCCCTGGCCGGCATCCGGGCGGTCGCCGCCGAGCTCGGCCTGGACGCCCCGGAGCTGTCCGTGGCCGTCCGCACCGGCGACACCCCGCCGGCCGAGCGGGCGGCCATGCGCCGGTCCCCGCCGGACCTGCTGGTCACCACCCCCGAGTCCCTGTACCTGCTGCTCACCGCCCCGGCCTCCCGGGCCATGCTGCGCGGGGTCCGCACCGTCATCGTCGACGAGGTGCACACCGTGGCCCGGGACAAGCGTGGCGCCCACCTCGCCCTCAGCCTGGAGCGGCTGTCCCACCTGGTGGCGGAAGCCGGCGAGCCGGCCGGATCGGCCGGGGGGGCGGACGGAGCGGACGGAGCGGCGCCCGTCCGGGTGCAGCGGATCGGGCTGTCCGCCACCCAGCGGCCCCTGGAGGTGGTGGGGCGGCTGCTGTCCGGCGCCGGCCCCGACCGGCCGCTGCCGGCCATCGTGGACTGCGGGCACCAGCGCGACCTGGACGTCGCCGTGGAGCTGCCGTCGTCGGAGCTCGAAGCGGTGTCCAGCCGGGCGCAGTTCGACGAGATCCTCGACCGCATCGCCGCCCACGTCGCCGAGCACCGCACCACCCTGGTGTTCGTCAACACCCGCAAGCTGGCCGAGCGGGTGGCCCACCTGCTGGCCGAGCGGCTCGACGCCGACGCCGACGCCACCGCCACCGCCACTGCCACCGCCACCACCGGGCCGGACGGCGGGCGGACGGGCGAGGCGGCCGCTGGCCCGGGCCCGGAGGCCGGCCTGCTGGTCGCCGCCCACCACGGCAGCCTGTCGTCCGCCCGGCGCCGGATGGTCGAGGCCCGGTTGCGGGCCGGTGACCTCCGGGCCCTGGTGGCCACGGCGTCGCTGGAGCTCGGCATCGACGTCGGTCCGGTGGAGCTGGTCTGCCAGATCGGGTCCCCCCGGGCCATCGGCACGTTCCTGCAGCGGGTCGGCCGGGCCAACCACCACCTGGACGGCACCCCGGCCGGCCGGCTGTACCCGCTCACCCGGGACGAGCTGGTGGAGTGCACCGCCCTGCTCGCCGCCGTCCGCGCCGGCCGGCTCGACGTCCTGGACCCGCCGGTGGCCCCGCTGGACGTGCTGGCCCAGCAACTGGTGGCCGAGGTGGCGTCCACCGACGAGTGGCCGGAGGGCGCCCTGTACGACCTGGTCCGCCACGCCGCCCCCTACGCCGCCCTGGACCGTCCCACCTTCGACGAGGTGGTCGAGCTGGTGTCCTGGGGCATCCCCACCGGGCGGGGCCGCCGGGGGGCCTACCTGCACCGCGACGGGGTCAACGGCCGGCTCCGCGCCCGCCGGGGGGCCCGGCTGGCCGCCCTGACCAGCGGCGGGGCCATCCCCGAGACCGGCGACTACCGGGTGGTGCTGGACCCCGACGGGGTCACCGTCGGGTCGGTCCACGAGGACTTCGCCGTCGAGGCCAACATCGGTGACGTCTTCCTGCTGGGCACCCACTCCTGGCAGGTCCGCCAGGTGGAGGTGGGCACCGTCCGGGTGCAGGACGCCGGCGACGCCGCCCCGACGGTGCCGTTCTGGCTGGGGGAGGCCCCGTCCCGGACCGCGGAGCTGTCCGCCGAGGTGGGGGCGCTGCGGGCCGCGGTGGAGGAGCCCCTGGCGGCCGGCCGGGCCGACGACGCCCGGCAACTGGTCCGCGACCGGGCCGGGGTGTCGGCGGAGGTGGCCGAGCAGGTCGTGGCCTACCTGGCCGCCGGCCGCGACGCCCTCGGCTGCCTGCCGACCGGCGACCGCATCGTGGTGGAGCGGTTCTTCGACGACACCGAGGGCACCCAGTTGGTGGTCCACGCCCCCTACGGCGGCCGGGTCAACCGCGCCCTGGGGCTGGCCCTGCGCAAGCGGTTCTGCGTCACCTTCGACTTCGAGCTGCAGGCCGCCGCCGACGACGACACCGTGGCGCTGTCCCTCAGCCCCCACCACAGCTTTCCGCTGTCCCAGGTGCCCAGGATGCTGTCCAGCCGGACGGTGGTGGACGTCCTCACCCAGGCCGTCCTCCCCCATCCCATGCTGGCCGCCCGGTGGCGGTGGAACTGCAACCGGGCCCTGGTGGTCCCCCGGTCCCGGGCCGGCCAGCGCCGGCCGATCCACCTGCAGCGGATGGACGCCGACGACCTGCTGGCCGCCGCCTGGCCGGCCCTGGCGGCCTGCCAGGAGAACACCGGCGGCGGTCCCGTCACGGTCCCCGACCACGTCCTGGTCCGCCAGACCGTCACCGACTGCCTGACCGAGGCCCTCGATGCCGAGGGGCTGGTGGACCTGGTGGCCGGCATCGAGGACGGCCGGGTCCAGGTCCACCTGGTGGAGTCCGCCGAGCCGTCGGTGCTGGCCCACGGCATCCTGACCGGCCGCCCCTACACCTTCTTGGACGGCGCGCCGTTGGAGGAGCGCCGCTCCCGGGCCGTCCCCCTCCGCCGCGGCCTCGGGCCCGGACCGATGGGCACGGCCGCCGCCGACGGCCTGCCGGTGCCCGCCGGCGAGCTCGGCCCCCTCGACGAGCCGGCCGTCCGGGCCGTCCTCGACCAGGTCCGGCCGGCCCCCCGCAACCCGGACGAACTACACGACCTGCTGCTCTCCCTGGTCCGGGCCCGGCCGGTCCCGGCCTGGCAGCGGTGGTTCGACGCCCTCGCCGCCGACGGCCGGGCCGGCCTGGTGGGCGACGACTGGGCCGCCACCGAGCGGCGGGTGATGGCCGAGTCGGTGGCCGACGACGACGAGGCGGCGGCCGAGTGCGTCCGCGGCCACCTCGACGTGGCCGGCCCGGTGTCCGAAGAGGCGCTGGCCGGCCCGGCCCCGCTGCCGCCGGGTGCGCCGGCCGGGGCACCGCTGGCCCTGCCACGGCTGCGGACCGGCCTGGCCCGGCTGCAGGCCGAGGGGTCCGCCATCCAGCTCCCCGACAGCCGGTGGTGCGCCCGGCACCTCCTCGCCCGGCTGCACGCCGCCAGCCGCAACCGCCGGCGGCAGGCCGTCACCCCGGCCAGCCTCGCCGACCTGGTCCGGTTCCTGGCCCGCTGGCAGCACGTCGGCCCCGGCGACCGCCTGGAGGGCCGCCAGGGGGTCCTGGCGGTGGTCGAGCAGCTCCAGGGCATCGAGATCCCGGCCGGCGACTGGGAGGAGCACGTCCTCCCCGCCCGGGTCGCCGCCTACGACCCCCGGTGGCTGGACGAGCTCTGCCTCTCCGGCGAGGTGGCCTGGGGCCGCCTGACCCCGAGGCCCGACCCCGATCCGGGAAGGGGTTCGACCACCCCGTCCCAGGCCACCCCGCTGGCCCTGCTGCTCCGGGACGACCTGGACTGGCAACTGGCCGCGGTCCGCAACGGCGAGCCGGTGGTCGAGCCGGTGGCCGGCGCGGCCGCCGACGTCCTGGCCGCCCTCCGCGCCCGGGGGGCCTGCTTCCGGGCCGACCTGGCCGGCGCCGCCGGCCGGCTGCCGGCCGAGGTGGACGAGGGGCTCTGGGACCTGGTGGCGCGGGGCATCGTCACCGCCGACGCCTTCTCGGCCGTCCGCTCCCTGCTGTCCGCCCGGTCCCGGTGGGCCGCCCGGCAGCGCCGGACCGCCGGCCGCCGGCCCGGCCTCGGCATGCGGCGGGCCGTCGCCGGCACCGGCACCGGCGAGGGCCGGTGGGCGCTCCTGCCGGCACCGCCGCCGTCGCCCGGCCCGCAGGAGGGCGCCGCGGGTGTGGCCGGTGCCGGCCTGGCCGAGCAGGCCGCCGACGAGCTGGCCGAGACGGTGGCCTGGCAGATGCTGGCCCGCTGGGGGGTGGTGGCCTGGGAGCTCTGGGCCCGGGAGCCCTACCGGGTCCCCTGGCGGGCCGTGGTCCGCGCCCTGCGCCGCCTGGAGGCTCGCGGCCTGGCCCTCGGCGGCCGGTTCGTCGCCGGGCTGTCCGGCGAGCAGTACGCGCTGCCGGAGGCCGCCCAGCTCCTGGCCGCGGTCCGCCGGGAGTCCGAGCGCGGCGGCCCCGGGCACGGCAGTTCCGACCGGGGCGGCCCCGGGCACGGCAGTTCCGACCGGGGCGGCGGGGTGGACCTGGCGGCCACCGACCCGCTCAACCTCACCGGCACCGTCCTGCCCGGACCGCGGGTGCCCGCCGTCCGGCACCGCCGGGTGGTGCTGCGCGACGGGGCCGTGACGGCCGGCCGGCAGGCCGGTTGAGCCGATGCCGCCGGCGACCCCGACGCCACCCGCCACGGTGGACCTGAACGCGGACGTGGGCGAAGGGGAGGACGACCGGCAATTGCTGGGGTTGGTCACCACCGTCCACGTGGCCTGCGGCTTCCATGCCGGCGACCCCGGGGTGATGCACCGCACGGTGTCGGCCGCGGTGGCCGCGGGCGCGGTGGTGGGGGCCCACCCGTCCTATCCGGACAGCGACGGGTTCGGCCGCCGCCCCATGGACCGCACCCCGGCCCAGGTGGCCGCCGACCTGCTGTACCAGGTCGGCGCCCTCGACGGCGTCGCCCGGGCCTGCGGGACCCGGGTCCGTTCGGTGAAGCCCCACGGCGCCCTGTACCACCGGATGGCCGCCGACGAGGACTGTGCCTGGGCCGTCGCCGAGGCCGTCGCCGCCTACGGGGAGGGCCTCGCCCTGGTGGCCCCGGCCGGGTCGGTGGCCGCCGACGTGGCCCGCCGCCACGGCGTCCCGGTGGTGGCCGAGGGGTTCTGCGACCGTGGGTACCTGCCCGACGGGACCCTGGCGCCGCGGGCGTCTGCCGGCGCGCTGGTCACCGACCCCGACGAGGCCGGCCGCCGGGCCGTGTCGTTGGCCGTCTCCGGCCGGCTGGTGGCCGTCGACGGCACCGAGCTGGCCCTGCGCTGCGACACCCTCTGCGTCCACGGCGACACCCCCGGAGCGGCGGCCCTGGCCGCCGCCGTCCGCCGCGCCCTGGAGGAGGCCGGGGTGGCCCTGGCCGCGTTCTCGGGGTGACCGGCCGGGCGGTCACCGCCTTCGGGGACACCGCGCTCCTGGCCGCGGCCGGCGGGCCCCGCGAGGCCCGGGCCCTGGCGACGGCGGTGCAGGCTGCCGGGTGGGCCGAGGAGGTGGTGGTCGGCCTGCGCTCCGTGCTGGTCGTCTTCGACCCCGCCGCCGTCCCGCCGGACGCCGCCGCGGACGCCCTGGCCGGGATGGCGCCGGCCGACCACCGGATGGCGCCGCCGCGGGAGGTCCGGGTCCCGGTGGCCTTCGGTGGCCCCGACACCGACGACGCCTGCCGGCTGGCCGGCGTCGGCTCCGACGAGATGGAGGCGCTGCTCACCGAGGCCGTCCTCGAGGTGGCCGTCGTCGGGTTCTCCCCGGGGTTCCCGTACCTGACCGGACTGCCCGAACCGCTCCGCCGCATCCCCCGCCGCGACCGGCCCCGCCCCGGCGTGCCCGCCGGGGCGGTCGCCCTGGCCGGCGGGTTCGCCGGGGTCTACCCCCAGGCCACCCCCGGAGGCTGGCACCTGGTGGGCCGGACCGCCATGGCCCTGTTCGACCCCGCCGTCCCCCCCTACGCCGTCCTCCGTCCCGGCGACCGGGTCCGCTTCGAGGCCACGGCCGGCGCAGCCACCGCCATTGCCGCCCGGGCCGGTGCGGCGCCGGCGGATGCCACCCGGGCCCATGCCGCGCCGGCGGATGCCACCTCGGCGCTCGGTCGGTCCCTCCGGCCTCCCCTCCGGCCGCCACCCGGTACGGCCGAGGCGCTGGTCGTGGAGCACCCGGGCCTGTTCTCGGTGGTCCAGGACGGCGGCCGCCGCGGGTTGGCCCACGCCGGCGTCCCCCGGGCGGGCCCCGCCGACCCGCTGGCCCACGGCCTGGCCAACCGCCTGGTCGGCAACCCGTTGGACGCCGCCGCACTGGAGATGACGGTCGCCGGCCCGGTGCTGCGGTGTGCCGTCCCCGGCCACCTGGCCGTCGTCGGCGGCGATCCCGACGTGTCCGTCGACGGCCACCCCGTCGGCTCCGGGCACGTGGTGCCGGTCACCGCCGGCCAACGCGTCGCGGTCGGCCCGGTCCGCGACGGGGTCCGGTCCTACCTGGGATGGGCCGGTGGCCTGGCGGTCCCCCCAGTGGCCGGCAGCCGGTCCACCGACCTGCTGAGCGGCCTCGGCCCCGGGCCGCTGGTCGCGGGGGACCGCGTCGGCGCCGGTCCGCCCGCCGGCGCCCTCCGCGACCATCTGGCCGGGTGGCCGCCGGGCGACCGCACCACCCTCCGGGTGCTGCCCGGCCCCCATCCCGAGTGGTTCCCCGACGACGCCCTGGCCGTCCTGGCCGCCGACCCGCTGGTGGTCGGTGACGACAGCGACCGGGTGGGGCTGCGGCTGGCCCCCTCCCGCCCCGTCCCCCGGTTGGCCGGTGAACTGGACTCCCAGGGCATGGTGACCGGCGCCGTCCAGGTCCCGCCCGACGGCCATCCGGTGGTCCTCGGCCCGGACCACGCCACCCTCGGCGGCTACCCCGTCGTGGCCGTCGTCATCGACGCCGACCGGTGGAAGCTGGGGCAGTGCCGGCCGGGCGACCGGGTGCGGCTGCTCCCGGTCTCGGTGGACGAGGCCGCGGCTGCCCGGGCGGCCACCCGGCGGCTGCTCGACACCGCCGTGGTCGGGCGCTATCCGGTCGTCGCCGGCTGAGCCACCGGCGGGCGGCGGTCGGGACGGCGACCCCGGTCAGGGGTGGCCTGGGTCAGGGGGGTGGCCTGGGTCAGGGGTGGCCTGGGCCTGGGTGAGGGGTGGCCTGGGTCTGGGTCAGGGGGTGGCAGCCCGGGGCCGGCGGGTGATATCGGCGCAGGCCTCGCAGACCCGCTCGGGGACCAGCCCCATCCGCATGCCGACGGCGAACAGCCGGCAGCCCACGCAGTACCCGAAGGCCGCCTCCAGGAAGGCGGCGGGCAGCAGCAGGACCACCAGCCACGCCGCGTCGCCCCAGCCGGCGGTGGCCCACACCACCACCGCGGCGGTGGTCACCACGGTGCCGATGCCCTGGGCGAACCGTTTCGGGGGCCCCGGGGTCAGGCGGGGCCGCACCGGCAGGGCCGGGGCCACCACCCGGGTGGCCAGTTGCCCCAGCGGGCTCAGGGTCGGACCGGTCAGCACCCGGGCCCAGAAGCCGTAGGCCAGCGGCACCAGCAGCCACGGCTGCCGCAGCGCCAGGGCCAGGACGGCCATGACCAGCACCCCGGCCGCCACCGTCCGGGCCGCCACCTCGTTCACCGGGTCCGGGAAGGCGAACAGCTTCCTCATCATGGACAAATCCTATCGGTTGGCTCAACTATCTGCCGCCGGCTCCGGCCGTTTGCCGCCGATGCCGGCCGTTTGCCGTAGGCGGCGGCCGGTTGCCGCAGGTGGTGGCCAGTTGCCGCAGGTGGCGGCCAATTACCGCAGGCGGCGGGGGCCGGTGGCCCGGCCGTGTCGGCGTCAACCGACGAGGAGCTTGACGGCGGTGGCCACGCCGATGGCCACGACCAGGACCCGGAACACCGGCGCCGGCAGCCGCCGGGCCAGCCGTGCCCCGGCCCACCCGCCGACCAGGCTGCCGGCCGCCAGCAGTCCCACCACGGCCCAGGCCAACGACGCACCGACCAGGAACACCACCGCGGCGATGCCGTTGACCACCACCGACAGGACCGTCCGCAGGCCGCTGGTCCTGGCCAGGGTGTCCGGGAGGGCCAGGCCCAGGATGGCCATGAACATGACCCCCATGGCCGCCCCGAAGTAGCCCCCGTACACCGACGCCAGGAACGTCCCCCCGAACAGCAGGGCCCGGCGGGTGGGGTGGTCGTGGCCCATCTCGCGGAGCAGCTTCCGCAGCAGCGGCTGCACGGCGAACAGTCCCGACGCCACCAGCACCAGCCACGGCGCCGCCTGCTCGAATGCCGCCTGCGACGTCGTCAGCAGCAGCACCGCGCCCACCACGGCCCCGGCGACCGCCACCGGGGCCAGGGAGCGGACCGTGGCCCGCTGGTCCCCGATCTCGGTCCGGAACCCGGCCACCCCGCCCAGGTAGCCCGGCCAGATGCCCACGGTGTTGGTGACGTTGGCGGTCAGGGCCGGGTAGCCGAGGGCCAGGAGGGCCGGGAAGGAGATGAGGGTGCCCCCGCCGGCCACTCCGTTGACCAGCCCGGCGCCGACCCCCGCCAGCGCCACCAGCAGTGCCCGGCCGGCCGTCAGCGGAGCGGTGGCCAGGACCTCGAGCATGCCCGGCAACTGTAGGCAGTTGGCGTCAGCGGGACGCGTGGAGTAGTCGTGTGCGGTGGACTCGGGCCGGGTGGAGGCGCTCAGCGACGGCACCTTCGCCGTCGCCATGACCCTCCTGATCTTCGACGTCCGCCTCCCCGACATCCGGCAGGGCAACCACATCCACGGCGTCGCCCACGACCTGTGGTTCCAGGAATGGCCCCACTACCTGGGCTACGTCGTCAGCTTCGCCGTGGTCGGCATGATCTGGCTCTGCCACCACACCGTGTTCCGGATGCTCCGCGGCATCGACCACACCGGCATCCTGCTCAACCTCGGCCTGCTGGCCCTGGTCGTGTTCGTGCCGTTCCCCACCCAGGTCATGGCGGCCTACCTGGCCAACCACGACCACGAGCAGACCTACGTCGCCGCCTTCTACGGCCTCTCCCTCGGGGCCACCACCCTGATGCTGGCCGTGCTGTGGCACCACGTGTCCCGCGGTCGTCGGCTCATCGAGCCCTGGATCCCCGACGACGCCGTCCGCCGGCTGACCCGTCGCTACTACGTCACCCCGGTCCTCTACCTGGTGGCCACCGCCATCGCCCTGGCCAGCCCGATCGCCGGGCTCGTCCTGTTCCTGGTGATCGCCTGCGGCTACCTGCTGCACACCGGCACCCGGGCGGCGCCGCAGCGGCCGGCCCACCTCGGCCACAAGCCCCCCCCGAAGGCCGAGGAGGACGTCCCGCCAGGCGCCTAGCCGTCGCCTGATGTCAGCCGTCGCCTGATGTCAGCCGCCGCCGGCGTCAGCCGCCGCCGATGTCAGCCGCCGCCGAGCAGGCCGCCCGGCCCGGGGGACGTCGTGGTCGCCCCGCCGGTCAGCCCGCCGAGGACGCCGCCGAGGCCGCCGACCACGCTGCCGACGGTCGTTGTCAGGGATGTGACCACGCTGCTCACGGTGCCGCCGCCGACACTGCCGCCGACGCTGGACACGGTCGACCCGGCCCCGCCGGCCAGCCCGGAGACGGCCGAGCCGGCACCCGACACCACGCTCCCGACACCACCAGCCACGCTCCCGACACCGCTGGCGATGCTCCCGACGCCGCTGGCGATGCCCGAGACGGCGCTGCCGGCGCCACCGACGACCCCGGACACGGCGCCGCCCAGGCCGGTGGCCAAGGCGCTGCCGGCCTGGGCAACACCGGTGCCGCCGCCGGGCAGGGTGAACAGGCCGCCGGCCCCCCCGGACCCGGCCGTCCCGCCGCCCTGCACCGCGGCCGCGCCGGCCGACGTGCCGCCCCCGACTGCCGCGGCCGGGCCACCGCCGGCGTCTCCGGCACCGCTCAGGCCCGGGACGGCCACGCCGCCCGGGACGGTGGCGTCGGCCCCGGCGGCGAGCGTGGCCGGCAGCACGGTGGAGTGGGCCGGCTGCGACGCGTCGGTGGCCGTCGCCGGCATGGCCACGTCGTGTGCCTGGCCGCCGTGGCCGGTGACCGCCACCCCGGCCACGACGCCGCCGGCCACCACCAGCGAGGCGGCCAGCGCCCCCGGGCCCCGGAACGAGGTGGCCTGCACCGCCGGCAGCCGCCTGCCCAGCCGCGAGGTGCTGCGGAAGGCGAACCGGCGGAGGGCGGCCAGGCCCAACCCGAGGGCCACCCCCAGCCGCCCACCGGTCTCGGCCAGGGCGGCGAACTCCCGCTTCAGGGCCTGTCGGGCCCGCCACAGGAGGGTCTCCATCGCCGGGACGGCCACCCCCTCGTGGTCGGCGATCTGCTGGGTCGACCACCCCGACCCCTCCCGGAGCTGCAGCACCCGCTGGTGCCGGTCCGACAACCGGCCGAGGGCCTGGACGACCATGGCGGCGTCGACCTGGTGGAGGACCAGCTCGTCGACGTCCCGCTCGTCGGGGTCCACCAGCGGCAGCGGCACGTCGTCCACCGGGATCTGCCGGGACCGGCGGCGGAGGACGTCGGTGCAGACGTTGCCCGCGATGACGGTCAGCCACGGGTAGAACCGGCGCTCGCCGGCGAACCTGGGCAGGGCGCGCCACGCCTTGGTGAACGCCTCCTGCACGGCGTCCTCGGCTTCGTACGGCTCGTGCAGGCGGCGGAGGCAGAAGTGGAACAGCCGCCGGTGGTACCGGTGGTAGAGCTCCTCGAAGGCCGTCCGGTCGCCGCGCTGGCAGCGCTCGACCAGCTCGCGGTCGCGAGCCAGGTCCACGGTCCCGTCGAGACCGCCGCTGGCCGATCGGTTTCGCTGCTGCACCTGTTCGGGCGCCACGTGCTCTTCTTACCCCCAAGAGCCCCCTCGTCAACGAGGGTAGCGTGCCGGTAAAAGAAATTCTCGTCCCACCCCGAAAGGTGGGCGGGGCGTCCCCGTTCTTTCAGCCGAGGGCACCGCCCGAACAGTGCCGAACAGGCCACTGGCGGTAGCGAGAAGGGGACTCCAATGGGACACCTGTCGAGAATCGGAGCGTTGGCCACGGCGGCTGCCGTGACCGCGGCCACGGCCCTCGGGTTCGCCGGCCTGGCGGCGGCCGACACAGGGGCCCCGTACACGCTGAAGGCGTCCGGCATGGCGCTGAAGGTCGCCGTCGGCGGCACCACCCTGGTCGGCGGGACCTCGTCGGCCACCGCCAGCAACGGGGGGGCGGCCACCGCCGAAGGCGCCGGGGTGCTCACCCCGGCGGTGGTGTCCGACCAGAAGGCCACCGCCGGCTCCCCCGGCACCTCGCAGGCCCTGGCGAAGCAGTGCGCCCAGCCGACCACCGCCTTCCCGGCCCCGCTCGGCACAGTGCTGACCATCGGCGTCGGCTGCAGCGCCGCGTCGGCGTCGCAGGACGGCGACGGCCTGCCCAACGCCTCGGCCACCGGCCAGGTGGCCGGCCTGACCGTCGGGGTGCCCACCGCGACAGCCCTCCCGACGCCGGTCACCCCCGGTAGCGCCGTGGCCACCGCCCTGCAGGCCGTCCTCGGCAACCTGCCCGCCCTGCCGTCCACCGGGCTGCCCCTCACCACAGTGCTCAACGGGGTCGCCGCCGCCGCGGGGACCAACCTGACCGCCCTTCTCGACGTCAAGGTGGGCCCGTCGACATCGACGGCGACCGCCACCACCACAACGGCGACCGCCACCACCACCGACGAAGGGGCCCAGATCGACATCGCCGACGGCCTGGGCGGCGGTGGCGGCCCGCTGCTCTCGGTGGTCGTCGGCAAGGCCGACACCGCGGCCACCCTCGACCGCAGCACCGGCCAGGTGACCACCACCGACACACCGGCCGTGGTCAGCGTCACCCTCAACCCCCCGGTCGGCGGCGCCCAGACCGTCAACATCGCCCCGGGGGTGTCCCAGACCTTCCTGACAGGCACCCCCCTCCAGACCACCATCGCCGCCGGTTCGGCATCGGCTTCCCCCGGCACCGGCAACGGATCGGTGTCGGCCGACGGGGTCACCGTCGACGCCCTGCAGGGCGTCGGAGCCGGGTCCACAGGGACCAACGGCGGCATCGACCTGCAGATCGCCTCGGCGTCCACCGACAGCAGCGGCACAGCCCCGGTCGCCACCGCCGCCGCCCCGGTCACCCCGCCCGCCGCCGCCACCCCCGCGGCCGCGGCACCGCCCGCCGCGGCGCCGACGGTGCCCGGCGTGACCGCCGTGCACACCGGCGAGCTCTGGTCCGGGCCACTGCCCATCGCCGTGGTCGGGCTCACCATGCTGGCCGGCCTGGGGCTGATCGCCCGCCGCCGCCTGCTGGGGCTGGCCCGCCGCCTCACCCATCTCGCCCGCTTCACGCATCTACCAGCGGGCGACCCGCCGCCGGGCCCGGCTTCCGGGACCTTCTCCGTTCCCCCTCTGGTCTCGGGGCCGGCCCGGCGGCACACCAATTGACGCGGCGTCCGACCGGGGAACGGACCGACAGGTGTCCAAGATGGACCCACCTTCCGAGGCCGCACCTGCTGCGACGGTCGGCAGCCAGCAGCCGGGCACCGGCGACACCGGTGCCCGGCCCGCCGGCCGCCCCCGCCGCCGGCTGCTGGTCACGATGATCGGGGTCGCCCTGTTCTGGGGAGCCCTCGGCGTGGTGGGCTACGCCACCGGATGGCAGTCCCACAAGCGGCAGGCCCAGGACCTCCTGCTGAGCGGCGAGCGCTCCGTGATGCAGCAGGCCGCGACCCAGCACCGGTCCACCCCCTGCCTGGTCACCGACCCCCAGGCCGGCCAGTTGTCCGGCATCCTGAAGATCCCGGCGTTGCACCTGACCGCACCGGTCGAGGAGGGAACCGACGACGCCGAGCTCGACGTGGCCGTCGGCCACTTCGCCACATCGGTCTGGCCCGGCCAGTCCGGCACCTCCGTCTTCCTGGCCCACGACGTCAGCTACTTCGTCCACCTCGACCAACTGAAGCCCGGCGACACGATCGTCTACACCACCGCCTGCAACTCGGTCACCTACACCGTCCAGGGGCAGCAGGTGGTCCAGGAAGGGGACCCGGTGGCCAACAGCACCGGGCCCACCATGGTGCTGGACACCTGCTATCCCCCGAACGCCCTGTTCTTCACCACCAAGCGCCTGCTGGTGACGGCCACCGAGGCGACGGTCCCCGACGGTGGGCAGTCCCCCGGGGCGACCGGCACAGGGGCCACCCGACTGGCCGTGCCGGCGGAGGACCAGGTGTCCTACTCGGTGCCGGCCCCCCCGGCCCTGCTGGCCGAAGGGCTCACCCTGGAGCAGAACGAGGCGCCCATGGGCACCATGACCCTGGCCGGACAGACCTCGCCCACCTGGCAACAGTCGCCGGGCCCGCTGGCACTGGAAGCGGCCGCCCTCGAGGCCTACTTCGGCGGCCTCCACGCCACCGCCCGGACACGGGCGGACTGGTGGTCGGCCATCGCCGACCCGTCGGTGCCGCCCCCGCCGGCCCTGATGGGTGCCGCGGTCACCGGCCACGACGCGCCGCTGGACGTCGAGATCGACTCCACCGACGGATCGGTCACCCAGGTGGTCCTCCGGACCACCGTCACCCTCTCCGGGGGTTCCGCCCCCGGGACGTACGCCGAGACCGTGACCACCTCCGTGCAGGGGTCCACCGTGCGGATCGGCGGCTGGACCCTCACCCCGTCATGACCGCCGTCAGCACCCGCCGCCGGCATCTCACAGGAAGGAAGCGACCCATGACCACCGACCACACCACCGACGCCGCACCCGCCACCGCCGCAGCCGCAGCCACCACAGCCGCAGCCGCCGACCAGGGGGCGCCGCAGCCGCCGGCCGGGCGGACCCGCCGCGGCCGGCTCCACCGCTACAGCGGCGCGGCCGTCATCGCCGTCGGTGGGGCCGCCGCCGTCGCCGTCGGCGCCGTGTTCGGTGGCCTCGGGGCCGGCACCGCGGTGGTCCCGGCGTCCGTGAGCTCCCTGCTGGGCAGCGACACCCCGTCGCTCCCCACCGGCGGCCTGCCCTCCCTGCCCGGAGGGGTCCCGTCCCTCCCCGGCGGCCTCCCGTCGTTCCCCCCCGCACCGAGTGGAGGGCTGCAGCTCGTCGCCAGCATCTCCCCCCACGGCGCCACCGTCACCGGGTCCGGCGGCGGTGGCGGGGTCACGGTCAACGGCTCCGGCTCCGGCACGGTGAACGCCCCGTCGGCCCCCACACTGCCCGGCCTGCCCACCGGTTCGGGTTCCGGTGGCGGCTCGGGCGGCACCGGTGGGGGCTCGGGGTCCGGCGGGGGCGCCCCGTCGGTGCCCGGCCTGCCCACCACAGGGCTGCCCGGCCTGCCGACCACACTGCCCAGCCCGCCCAGCGGCCTGCCCACGCTGCCCACCACAGGTCTGCCCGGGCTCCCCTCTACAGGCCTGCCCGGCCTGCCCACCACAGGGCTGCCCGGCCTGCCTGGCCTCCCCGGTGGCACAGCGCCGAACTGCGTCAGCACGCCCGGCCTGCCGACAGGTGGTGCCGCGCCCGTCAGCGGGTCCGGGTCGGTCACGATCGGCTCCAGCGCCGGCGGCCTGGGCATCAGCGCGGGCACCGGCGGCGTGTCGGTCTGCGCCGGCTGACGACCGGTCCGGGGAAGGCCCGGTGGCCTACGGTGGGGCCGTTCGCCCGACCGATCCGTCGAAGGGGGCCCCGGATGGTTCGATTGACCTGCCTGTTGCGGCGCAAGCCCGGCACCACGCCGGAGGAGTTCCACGAGCACTGGCGCACGGTCCACGGACCGCTGATCCCCACCACCCGCAGCGGCAGCCACGTGGTCCGCTACGAGCAACATCCGCGGCCACTGGACGACTACGCCGGTGACGACGACCCCGGCTACGACGGCGTCACGGTGCAGTGGTTCGAGTCCATGGACGAGTACCGCGCCCACATGGCCGAGGACGACTTCGGGGTGGTCTGGAACGACATCTGCAGCTTCCTCGACACCGACCGCCTGGAGTTCGTCGTCACCGAGCACCCCAGGCTGCTGATGGGCGACGACCGCCGGCCCTTCCCCCTGGCCTGAGCCCCGCGGGGTTGGCCCCGCGGGGTCTGGCGCCTACCCCTGCGGGTGCGTCTGGGGCCAGGGCACCACCTCAGCCCCGACCACCTCTTCCCTCATCACCTCGGCCCCGACCACCTCGGCGTCCACCACCTCGCTCGCCTGGTCGTCCGCCGGATCGGCCGGCGGTGGCGGGGCCGGGGCGGCCGACGGAGCCGAGGCGGACGACGGAGCCGGGGCGGCGGGCCGTGCCGGCTCCTGCGGCGTGGGCACCACCTGCACCACCTCCAGGGGCGGGGCAGGGGGGAGTGCGGCCTGGGCGCCGGCCCGGGCCCTCTCCATGTGGGCGGCCAGGTCGTCCCACTCCTTGCCGCCGAGCACCTTCAGATGGCCCGGCATCGTGGCCAGCAGCTCGGCGGCCTGCCGGCGGTACCGCTCGGCCACCCCGCCCATGGCGAACACGGTGGCCGGTGGCAGGTCGTTGCCGACGGCCAGGTCGTGGAGGCGCTGGCCGGCCACCTCGGCGTCCTGCATCAGCCCGAGGGCGTCCTGCACCTTGGCCAGCCGCCGGGTGAACCGGTCGGTGCGGCCCCCGTAGACACCACCGACGAACTCCAGGGAGTACCGCAACCGCTTGCACCGGATGCGGAGCCGGTGGAAGTCGGCGGGCACCCCGCTCCGGCGGGCTTTCCGGGCCGCCTTCACCACCGCCCGGTGCCGGTCCAGGACCAGCGGCGGCACCGCCAGGGTGGCCGGCTGCCGGGCGCCCGCGGACCGCCGGTTGGGACCCTGCTGGGCCAGGGCCACCAGGCCCGCGGCCAGTCGCTCCCACCGTGGCGAGTCCAGTGCCTCCAGCATGGCGGTGCGGGCCGCCTGCCGCTCTTCCTCCAGCAGCCGCCGCAGGTGGTCGAGGTCGCCGGCCGCCGCGGGCTCCTCGGTGCGGTCCATGGTGTCGATCTGCACGTCCAGGTCCCGGACGGCGCCCAGCACCGCGGCCAGCCAGCGCAGCTCGTCCCGCAGGGCCGTCACCCGGACCGGCAGTGCGGTGACGAACAGGTCCAGGGCCGCCCGCAGCCGCCGGGTGGCCACCCGCATGTCGTGCAGCTCCTCGATGTCCTCGCCCAGTCGGGTGCCCGGCTCCTTGGCCAGCAGCACCCCCAGGTGCCGGCGGACCACGGCGAAGGCCAGCTCCCCGAACGTGGACCGCCCGCTGACGTCGGTGGGGCCCAGGTCCGGCGGCCCCGGGATCTCGGCCCCCAGTGCCAGCAGCCCGGCCTCGAACTTGGACAGGGTCGCCGGCTGCAGGCCGCAGTTGGCCTGCAGGTCGCGCACCAACGGCTCCAGGGCCCGTACCCACCGGGGGACCGCCTCCACCTCGACCCGCCGCAGCCGGACCGGCGGCTGGTCCGGCCCGACGTCCACCACGGTCTCGTCGAGGGCCAGTTCGGCGATCTCGTCGCCGCCGACCCGGAGGGAGAACGGGCGGCGGCGGGTCCGGACCTCCAGGACCTGCCGGAGCGGCCGCCGGCCGGCCACCGCCCGCAGCCGCCAGCCCACCGGGCCGTCGGGGCCGAGCTGGTCCAGGCCGCCCTCGGGGAGGTCCTCGCTGACCTCCAGCCGTTCGCGCAGGCCGCCGGGCCCGGCCGGGCCGAGGTCCTTCAGCGTCGCCTCCTCCCGCCGGCCCCGCCGCCGCGTCCGCAGCACCAGGCCGGCCCGGCCCATCCGCCAGTCCTCGGTGTCCAGGTACCGGTCGGCCAGCCGTCGCGGCGGCTTGGCCTGCGCGGTCAGGGGCGACAGGGCCTCTGTGGTGAACAGCGGCAGCCCGGCCAGCCACCGCTCCACCGGGCGCAGGTCCAGCGCGTCGAACTGCCACTCGACCTCGATCTCGTCGGCGCCCGTCCCCGTGTCGTCGTCTGCGGCCATCGTCGGCAGGCTACTGCCCCCCAACCTCCCGGAGCTCCTGAATGTGACCGTTCGGTGACCGCCAGGCCAACGGACGGCAACGCCCAGGCGAACTCTGGCCGGACACCCCCTCGACGGGGTCGAGGTGTCCGTTATTTCGGGGTCCGGCCGGTAATGTCGATGCCGTGGGCAACGAGCGAACCGCCACCCTCGAACGGCAGTGCAGCGAGCTGGTCCGGGCGGCCGGCGGCATCATCGTCCGCCGTACCCCCGCCGGCCGGCCGGAGGTGGCCGTGGTGCACCGGCCCGGCCGGGCCGACTGGTCGTTCCCCAAGGGCAAGCTGGAGCCCGGGGAGAGCTTCGAGGAGTGTGCCCTGCGGGAGGTCTGGGAGGAGACCGGCCTCTACTGCCGGCTCGGTCGCTTCGTCGGCCACACCGAGTACCGCGACCGCAAGGACCGTCCCAAGGTCGTCGCGTACTGGGTCATGGAGATCCGCGCCGGCGCCTTCGTGGCCAACGAGGAAGTGGACGACCTCCGGTGGGTCGACCTCCGGGCCGCTGGCCAGTTGCTCAGCTACGACCGCGACCGCGACCTGCTCATCGTGGTGGCCGCGGTCGACGACGTCGCCGCCCCGCTGGTCTGATCCCCCGCCGGTCCGGTCCCCGACCGGTCTGACTCCGGGCCGGCCTGACTCCGGTCTGATCCCGGGCCGGTCTGATCCCGGGCCGGCCTGACTCCGGTCTGATCCCGGGCCGCACGCCACCACTGCCCAGCCCACCGCCCGCATCCGGTCCAACGAACGGCGCAGCCGGACCCGGTGCGGTCGCCCCACCGTCATCGCACCAGATACCTCCCTCCGGCCGGCGAAAACCGGCGGCGTTACATTTCTCCGATGGCAGTCGGGCACCGGGGCCTGTGGACCCTCCGTCGTCGGATCGCCGCCGTCATGGTCCTGCTCGCCGCCACCACCGCGGCCTTCGGTGCATGGATCGGCTGGTGGGCCTGGGACGCCCGGGCCGCCGTCCGGCACGAGCAGCAGTCCCTGCAGCCGGCGACCGCCGGTGTCGAGGCGCTGTTGGCGTCGTTCGTCGACCAGGAGGCCGGCGCCCGGGGCTACGCCCTCACCGGCCAGCCGGCCGACCTCCGGGCGTACCGACGGGGCGGCACCCAGTCGGCCCGGCTGGCCCGGGCGCTGCGCACCGACCTGGCCGGCCACCCCGCCGCGCTGGCCGACCTGGCCGAGGTGGACGCCCGGTACCGGGCGTGGCGCCTGCAAGTGGGCCGGCCGGAGGTCACCGGAGGCCGGCCCCAGGCCGGATCGGGCGACGCCCAGCACCTCTGGGGCGCCGTCGCCGACCTCCAGCGGCAGGTGGCCACCGCGACGCGGCAGGCCGACGACGCCGTCGACGGACTGCTCGGCCAGGAGCTGACCCTGGCCATCGTCGGCGCCGGCATCCTGCTGGTCGTGGTCGCCGCGGGGCTGGCCCTGCTGCACCGGTGGATCAACGAACCAGTCGAGCGGCTGGCCGACGACGTCAAGCAGATGGCCGGTGGCGCCCTGGACCGGCCGGTCGCGCCCCAAGGGCCGCCGGAGCTGGCGGCCCTCGGCCACGACGTGGAGGAGATGCGCCGCCGCCTCCGGGACGAGGGCGACGAGCTCCGCCAGCTCCGCCAGGCCCTGGCGGAGCACAGCCCCCTGCACGTCATGCTGCACTCCGAGCTGGAGCCGTCCGCCGCCGTTCCGGCCTCCGCCGGCCGGCTGCTGCCGGCCGAGGGCGTGTTGGCCGGCGACTGGTATGACCTGTGGGACCGCGGCCCGTCCGGCCTGGCGGCGGCAGTGGTGGACATCTCCGGCCACGGCCCCGCCGCCGGGTTGTTCGCCCTCAAGGTCAAGCACCTCCTCACCCCACCCATCCGGTCCGGGGCCCCGCCCGGCGAGGCGCTGGCCTTTGCGGCGGACGAATGCGCGGGCACCGACGAGCAGTTCGCCACCGGCATCGTCGTGGAGGTCGGCCAGGGGGTGTGCCGGTACGCCAACGCCGGCCACCCCAGCGGCCTCCTGTTCAGCGCCGCCGGCGTCCGCCACCTCGGCCCCACCGGGCCGTTGCTGTGCGCCTTTCCCGGCGCCTGGCGCACCGAGCAGCTCCCCGCCACCGCCGGCGACCTGGTGGTCCTGGTCACCGACGGCGTGACCGAAGCCCGGCTCCCCGACGGCCGCGAGTTCGGCCTGGACGGCGTCATCGACGTCGTCGGCCGGCTCGGCCACCACGCCCCCCCGGACCAGGTGGCCGAAGCCGTCGTGTCCGCCGTCCGGGACCGGTGCCGCAAGCCCCTCAAGGACGACGTCACCGTGGTGGCCATCCGGGTCCGCTGAGCCGGCGGGTGGCCGCCGACCGCCGACCGCCGGGACCAGACCGGGCGACG
The DNA here is from genome assembly GCA_035547695.1 of Acidimicrobiales bacterium. GTDB lineage: Bacteria > Actinomycetota > Acidimicrobiia > Acidimicrobiales > RAAP-2 > DASZUK01. Next base: position 7,357 of record DASZUK010000056.1, on the reverse strand, counting down.
GGACCAGCCGGCGACGCCGGGATCAACCGGGCGGCGGTCAGCCGGCCGCGGGGACGCCGGCCCGCCGGACCCGGCGGAAGACGGCGACGGCGGCACTGCCGCCCAGGGCGACCAGGAGGTTGGCGCAGGCGGTGGGCACTCCCATGTACATCCCGAGGTGGTCGCCGAAGATCGACAGTGTGACGGTGGACGACGCGAAGTGGGCGTCCACCAGCAGGTAGGTGCCCCAGGCCATCCCCACCGCCCAGCCGGCCAGGACGGCCCGCCGGTCCAGCCAGGGCAGGAACGGGGCCAGGAACACCGCTGGCAGGGTCTGGACGATCCACACCCCGCCGGCCAACTGGAAGTTGATGACGAACGTGGCCGGGACCGCCAGGATGAACCCGACGCCCAGGAACTTGATGACGAACGACGCCCCCTTGGCCATGCCGGTCTCCCGCTTCACCGTCGGGTCCGCGCCCCAGGCCACCTCCTCGGAGACCGCCCGCGGCGCCGCGCCGGCCTGCCGGCGGAACTGCCACGCCTTGGCGCCGGCCACGATCTCCCCGTAGACGTTCCGACCGAACAGGCTGCCGGCCGCGATGGACATCACCGACGCCGGCACCAGGGCGCCGATGGCCACGGCCGCCAGGGCGAACCCGGCGAACCAGTGTGGGAACAGTTGCTGGAACAGGGCCGGCACCACCACGTTGGCGCCGTAGTGGGCGTCCGGCTGCACCCCGGCGGCGATGCCCATGTACCCCAGCAGGGCCAGCAGGCCCAGCATGATCGTGTACACCGGCAGGGTGGCCGCGTTCAGCCGGCTGACCCGGGTGGCGGAGGAGCTGAGGGACCCGGTGAAGGTGTGGGGGTACAGGTACAGGGCCAGCGCCGACCCGATGGCCAGGGTGGAGAATCCGAGGTACTCGCTGTGCGGCAGTGCCATCTGCGACGGCGGCACCGCGTGGAAGATGTGGGTGTACCCGCCCAGCCGGATCGGGATGTACACCACCGCCACCAGCACCGTCGTCCAGATGAGCACGTCCTTGGCCATGGCGATGAGGGCCGCCGCCCGCAGGCCGCTCACGTAGGTGATCAGGGCCAGCACCGTCGTGGCCACGATGAGGGCGGCCTCCACGGGGACGCCGATCTGGGACAGGCAGATCTCGATGCCGTACACCTGCAGCGCCACGTACGGCACCATGGCCACGATGCCGGTGAGGGCGATCACGACGGCCAGCGGCCGGCTGCCGAACCGGTCCTTCACGAAGTCCGACGCCGTCACGTAGTTGCGGTCCCGGGCCAGCGTCCACAGCCGGGGGACCGTGAGGTACATGACCAGGTAGGCCAGCACCAGGTACGGCAGCGCGTAGAACCCGATCACCCCCTTGCCGAACACCAGCGCCGGCACCGCGATGAACGAGTAGGTCGTGTAGATGCTGCCGCCCTGCAGGAACCAGGACACGAACCCCCCGAACCGCCGGCCGGCCAGGCCCCACTCGTCAAGCTGCTCCAGGTCCCCGCGGCGCCACCGGGAGGCGAACAGGCCGATGACCACCACCACGGCGAACAGGCCGACGAACATGGCCAGTTCGGAGGGGAAGACGGTGCCCGTCAGGGCGCCCAGAGGTGCAGTGGCCGTCACGGCTTCCCCCGGTCCGCGAGGTAGGCGACCCAGGCCACCAGGCTGCCGATCACCACGGTGGCGAACTGGAACCAGATGACGAACGGGAACGGCCCCAGCCGGGGGGTGGTCCGGGCGTAGAGCGGGGCCCACACCGCGCAGAACACCGGGATGGCGAACAGCCAACGGGCCCAGTGTCGTCGCACCGGTCCCTCCGTTCCCCGGTCACTTCCCGGGCCCTCCGCCCGCCGACGGAGCGAACAGTAGCGCCCCGGGCGGCTACTTCTCTTCGACGGTGACCGCCTCGATGACGACGCGCTCGGTGGGGCTGCCCGACCGGGTGCCCACGGCCTCGATGGCCTGGACGACGTCACCGCCGGACACCACGGAGCCGAACAGGGAGTACTGCGGGGGCAGGGCGGCCCCGTCGGGGCCGCTGATGATGAAGAACTGGCTGCCGTTGGTGTTCGGCCCGGCGTTGGCCATGGCCAGCGACCCGATCTGGTAGCGGCCCGGCTTGGGCAGCTCGTCGGCGAACCGGTAGCCCGGTCCGCCCCGGCCGGTCCCCTCGGGGTCGCCGCCCTGGATGACGAACCCGGGGATGATCCGGTGGAAGACGACGCCGTCGTAGTAGTGGAACCGGGACAGGAACACGAAGTTGTTGACCGTCTTCGGCGCACCGACCGCGTCCAGCTCGATGACCATGGTGCCCTTGGACGTCACCATGGTGGCCGTGTACCGCTTCTCTGGGTCGATCACCATCGGCGGTTCGGCGTCGAACGTCTGGCGCTTCGGGCTGGACCCGTCGGCGGCGGGGATCTCCTGGGACATGCGGGCTCCTCGGCTCGGTGTGTGGTCGGTGGCTGGGGTCGGTCGGCTCAGGTTGTGTGGACGGTCACGGACAGGATCCGCTGCGTCACCTTCGGCGGCACCCCGTTTGTTGTCGGGTTCCCCTCCGAGTTGATCTTCTCGACCACTGTCATACCCTTGGTGACGTGGCCGAACAGTGAGTATGTCGGCTTCAACTGTGTGGCCCCGCCGGGGACGATGACGAAGAACTGGCTCCCGTTGGTGTTCGCGCCGGAGTTGGCCATGGCCACGTCGCCGGTGGCGTACTTCTGCGGCAGGTTCTCGTTGGCGAACTGGTAGCCGGGGCCCCCGCTGCCGGTGCCGGTGGGGTCGCCGGTCTGGTCCATGAACCCGGGGACGACCCGGTGGAAGGTCACGCAGTGGAAGTAGTTCTGGTTGGCCAGGAACACGAAGCTGTTGACGGTCTCCGGAGCCTGCTTGGCGTCCAGGGTGATGGTGAATGTGCCCGCCGTCGTCTTCACTGTGGCCGTGTAGGTCTTCGACGTGTCGATGGTCATGGCCGGCGGCGACGACCAGGTGAGCGTGTTGACCCGCGTCTTCGGGTCGGCCGGGCACCCCGCCGCGGTGGCCGCGGCGTCCGCCGCCTTCTGGGCGGCGGCGTCCTCGGCTGTGGCCGCGGTCGTGGTGGTCGATGACGACGTCGTCGTGGAGGACTTGGCCGACGTCGTCGTGGTGGTGGCCGACGAGTGGGACCAGGGTTGGTTGATCAACAGCACCGATCCCACCACCACGACGGCCAGGCCGCCGACGATGAGGGAGTTCCGGAGCAGCTTCTTGCGCCGGACCCGCTTGGCCTCGGCCGCTTTCTTCAGGTCTCGAGCCGCACGCTGGCGGGCACGCTTCTCGCTGGGCACGGCCCGACACCCTACCTGCACCCGCCGACCGCTCCCGTCCGCGCCGGCCGCTCCCCGTCCGCGCCGACCGCGCGCCGGACCGACGCGCGGCCGGTCGTTCCCGTCCGGGCCGGCCGCTCCCCGTCCGGGCCGACCGCTCCCGCCCGGGCCGGCGGCGGCGGCGGGCCGGCCATCGGGCGGCTGCCGGTTGGCCAGGCGCTCCGGGGCGGCCCGGTTAGGGTGTGGCATGCAAAAACTCCAGAGCCTTGGGCTGCTGACCGTCGCGGCGCTGTTGGCCGCCGCCGTCGTGGCGCCCACGGTGGTGTCGACGGTGGCGTCCACGCCGGCCGGCGCCGCTCCCAAGGGACCCCCCGCCACGGGGCCGCTGACGGTGGCGGTCGAAGGCCCGTTGACCGGCACACAGGCGTCCACCGGGACCGACATGGTCCGCGGCGGCCAGTTGGCGGTGGCCCGCCTCAACGCCCGCGGCGGGGTACTGGGCCGCCAGGTGAAGATCGTGGCGGTCGACGACGCTGCCAAGCCCGCCAAGGGCCCGGCGGCCGCCCGGAAGGCCATCGCGAAGCGGGCCGCCGCCGTCGTCGGGCCGTTCAACTCCGCCGTCGGCGTCACCGCACTGCCGGTCTACCGGGCCGCCGGCCTGTCCATCCTGCGGATGACGTCGGCCACCAACACCGAGGGCTTCGGCATCACCACCCAGCCGATGGTGACCCAGATCGCCCCGGTGGAGGCGACAGCCATCGCCCACACAATGGGCGCCCACTCCGTCGACGTCCTCTACGACCCCTCCACCTACACCGCCGGCATCGCCAGCCAGTTGGTCGGCCTCCTGCAGGGCGACGGGCTGACGGTGCCGGTCGACCAGTCCGTGTCCCCGACAGCGGCCGCCACAGTCGCCACGGCGGTCGCCGCGGTCACCGCCAGCCCGGCCGACGTGGTGTACCTGGCCATGTACGGGCCGCAGGCCGGCGCGGTGGCCAAGGCGCTGTACACACAGCACGTCGCCGGCCGCTGCTTCGTCGACCTGGCCGCCCAGGGCCCCAGCTTCGTGCAGGCCGCCGGCACAGGGCCGGCGTCGGCGTGCCTCAACAGCGGCGTGCCCAGCGCCACCGAGCTGCCCGGCGGGGCCGCCTACGTGGCCGCCTACCGGGCCAAGTTCCACAAGGCGCCCGGCACCTGGGGCGCGTTCGTGTACGACTCCGTCAACATCTGGGCCGCGGCCGTCACCCACACCCACCAGCCCTACGGGGCCAAGGTGCGGGCCGCGCTGGCCGCCACGACAGGGTTCGAGGGGATCACCGGCGTGACCACCGCCGAGCCGAAGACCGGCAACCGGGAGAACCCACCGGTGGTGATCCTCGACATCAGCGAGACAGGCCGGTACAAGGTCGACCCGACCTGGGCGTCGGCCAACGGGTACCAGACCTCCTGAACGTGCCGCTGCTGGTCCAGAAGTTCGGCGGCACCTCCGTCGGTGACGCCGACCGCATCCGGGCCGTCGCCGACCACGTCGCCCGCACCCGGCGGTCCGGGTACGACGTGGTCGTGGTGGTCAGCGCCATGGGCAAGACCACCGACGAGCTGATCCGGCTGGCCGACGACGTCAGCACCGTCCAGCCGCCCCGCGAGCTCGACATGCTCGTCAGCTCCGGCGAGCGCATCTCCATGTCGCTGCTGTGCATGGCCCTGGCCGACCTCGGGGTCCCGGCGGCGTCGTTCACCGGCAGCCAGGCCGGCATCGTCACCGACACGGACCACACCCGGGCCAAGATCCTGGAGATCCGGGCCGACCGGCTCCGGGCCGCCCTGGCCGACGGGGTGGTCCCGGTCGTCGCCGGCTTCCAGGGGGTGTCCACCGACCGCGACGTGACCACCCTCGGCCGTGGCGGTTCGGACACCACCGCCGTCGCCCTGGCCGCCGTCCTCGGCGCCGAGGCCTGCGAGATCTACACCGACGTCACCGGCGTCTTCAGCGCCGACCCCCGGGTGGTGCCCGACGCCCATCGGGTGTCGCGGATCAGCTTCGAGGAGATGCTGGAGATCGCCGCCACCGGCGGCCGGGTGCTGCAGCTCCGGTCGGTCGAGTTCGCCCGCAACCACCACGTGCCGCTGCACGTCCGCTCCAGCTTCACCTGGGAGCCCGGCACCTGGGTCGTAGAGGAGGATCCGTCAATGGAACAGGCCATCGTGACCGCCGTCAGCCACGACACCTCGGAGGCCAAGGTCACCGTCGCCGGCGTGCCCGACCGCCCCGGCCTGGCGGCCCGGCTGTTCCGCGCCCTGGCCGACCGGTCGGTCAACGTGGACATGATCGTCCAGAACACCTCCCTGCACGGCACCACCGACATCTCGTTCACCGTCCCCAAGCTGGACCTGGCCACCTCGGTGGAGGTGGCCGAGTCCCTGGCCGGCGAGCTCGGGGCCACCGGGGTGACCTTCGACGACGACGTCGCCCGGGTGTCCCTGATCGGCGCCGGCATGAAGTCCAACCCCGGGGTCACCGCCACCATGTTCGAGACCCTGGCGGCCGACGGCATCAACATCGACATGATCTCCACCTCCACCATCCGGATCTCCGCCATGGTCCGCACCGCCGAGGTGGAGCAGGCGGTCCGGTCCCTGCACCGCGCCTTCGAGCTCTGACGCCCCGCTTTAATTGGTCCCATGCGCATCGGTGTGTTCGGAGCCACCGGCCAGGTCGGCCGGGTCCTGCGGGACATCCTGGTCGACCGGGCCTTCCCGGCCGACGACGTCCGGTTCTTCGCCTCGGCCCGGTCCGCCGGCACGCGGCTGCCGTGGGCCGGGGGCGAGGTGCCGGTCGAGGACGCGGCGACGGCCGACTTCTCCGGCATCGACATCGCCCTCTGCTCCACCGGGGCCACCGCCTCCCGGGAGCTGGCCCCGCGGCTGGCCGCCGCCGGCGCCGTCGTGGTGGACAACACCTCCGCCTGGCGGATGGACCCGGACGTGCCCCTGGTAGTCCCCGAGGTCAACCGGCACGCCCTAGCCGACATCAAGAAGGGCATCGTGGCCAACCCCAACTGCACCACCATGGTGGCCATGCCGGTGCTCAAGCCCCTTCACGACGAGGCCGGGCTGACCAGGATGGTGGTGGCCACCTACCAGGCGGTGTCCGGGGCCGGCCTGGCCGGCGTCGCCGAGCTGGCCGAGCAGTTGGCCAAGACCGCGGGGGCCGCGGCGGAGCTGACTTTCGACGGCGCCGCCGTCGACTACCCGCCGGCCGACAAGTTCCCGGGCCCCATCGCCCACAACGTCCTCCCGGTCGCCGGCAAGCTGGCCGCCGACGGCTCCGGGGAGACCGACGAGGAGCAGAAGTACCGGAACGAGAGCCGCAAGATCCTCGAGCTGCCCGAGCTGGCGGTCACCTGCACCTGCGTCCGCGTCCCGGTGTTCACCGGCCACTCCGCGGCCATCGTCGCCGAGTTCCGCGACGACCTGTCGCCGGAACGGGCCACGGAGCTGCTGGCCTCCGCCCCCGGCGTGGCCCTGGCCGACATGCCCACCCCCCTGGCCGCGGCCGGCCGCGATCCGTCCTACGTGGGCCGCATCCGCCGGGCCGACCGCGGGCTGGCCCTGTTCGTGGTGGGTGACAACCTCCGCAAGGGGGCCGCGCTCAACGCCGTCCAGATCGCCGAAGCCCTGCTCGACGTCCGGTTCTGAGCGCCCGGTTCTGAGCGCCCGGTTCTGCGCTCTGTGCCGGCCTCCCCGGGACGGCGTGCGGGCCGGCGGGGCGTCGATGTTTTTTTCGAGTCGCTGAACGTCCTTGGCCTCAAGGGGTGACCGCGACAGCTCCTGACCAGGAGGTGTCTGGTGCCCCGTGGCGTGAAAGGTCCCTGGGGACCGTCGGAGCTCGAAGCCGCCATTGCGGCGATGGTCGAGGGAGAGCCCTACCGGGCGGTCGAGGAGAGGACGGGCATCCCGGGTCCAACCATCCGCAACTATGTCCTGCGACGGGGCCTGGGGCGCAGGAACCCGCGGGGGCGCCCGAGGGTCGCTCCTGACCAGCTCGCCG
>DASZUK010000055.1:0-14009 GCA_035547695.1 Acidimicrobiales bacterium | reverse complement strand
CCGACGGCGGCATCTTCGCCTTCGGTGACGCCCCCTTCTACGGCTCCATGGGGGGCCAGCCCCTCAACACAACAGTCATCGACCTCGCCGCCACCCCAGATGGCAAGGGCTACTGGATGGTGGCCACCGACGGCGGCATCTTCGCCTTCGGTGACGCCCCCTTCTACGGCTCCATGGGGGGCCAGCCCCTCAACACAACAGTCGTGGCCATGGCCGCCACGGCCGACGGCAAGGGCTACTGGGAGGTGGCCGCCGACGGCGGCATCTTCGCCTTCGGTGACGCCCCGTTCTACGGCTCGATGGGCAACAAGCCGCTCAACGCCACAGTCGTCGGCATCGCCGCCGTCACCGGGACATGAGCCACCGGTGCTGCAAGGCCCGGCGGGTCGGCGGCACCGTCCTGGCTTTGGCCGTCACGTCGCCCGCCCTGGTGGCCCCAGCCGTCGTGCTGGGGCCACCAGGGGCAGCTTCGGCGGCGGCCGCCGTGGGGCCGTTGCGGGCGATCCGGTGCTCGGCGGTCGCAGGGCAACCGGCCGTGGCGGCCCCCAGCTATGCCCAGACAGCCGGGGCCAGCGGTCAGACATCAGGCTGGTGGTGCCAGCTCCCGCATCCCACGCAGATGCCCGAGGGCTTCGTCGCCACCACTCGGGTGGTGAACCCGTTCCCGCACACATACGCGTCCTACACCACGCTGTACGGACCACCGGGCTCCACCACCACGACGGCAGGACCGAGCATCAACGTCGCGCCCTACGTGGACAGCGCCGTCGTCCCCGGCAGCACGCTCAAGTACGGCTCACCGCCGAAGGGGAAGAGGATCACCCTCGGTCGTGGCGTGCACGCCGTCGTGTCCTCGTCGAGGGGCACCGTCAGCGTCTACTGGCGGTTTCCCTCGTCGGGGGTACCGAAGTACCTCCGCGGCGTGGCGTCCGTCACGGTCACCGGTTCCCATCTGCCGGTTTCCACGGTGGTCGCGGTAGCCCGATCGGTCCGACCCGACTGACCGTGGCCGCCTTCCTGGCACGGCCGCGGCCCGTCCTCCTTGTCGGAGCGATCCTGGTCGGATCGGCACTGGCCACCCAGGTGACGTTCGGCTCGGTGGGAGCTGCGGCATCGCGACCGGCCACCCTCGCCTCGACGGCGACCGCCGGAGGGAGCTTGGCCCAATGGAAGGCGCAGTACGAACCGGCGATCGGCCAGATCGCCGACGACGTCCTCGTCGTGTACGTGACAGGGAAGAAGCGGGCGAAGCACCCGACGAAGGAGAAGGTGCAGGCGACGATCGCCGACTGCCGCAGGTTGTACCGGGACGCCACGAAACTGCCCGGGGAGGTACCACCCATCCCGCTCCCTTCCGCGGAGAAGAGCTGGCGGGCCCTTGTCGCCGCGTCCATATCGGGAGCGCGCGACTGCCTGGCCGCGCTGCAGCACGGATCGACGAAGGCGGCCCGGGAGTTCCCCAAACAACTGGCCAGGGCCAACACCCGAGAGCGTGAGCTGGTGCGCCTGCTGGGGGGACCCGGTGAGTAGTCGCCCCGGAGGCCGCCGCTGCCCTGGGACCCCCGGCTGAGATGTCGGGCGGACACCGGACCCGCTGGAGCCGGCGCCTGGCCGTTGGCGCCGCGGCCGCCGTCGCGCTCGCCGCTGGGCCGGTCTCGGTGGCTGCCGGAGTGCGCACATCCGGAACCGAGCAGATCGTGGTGACAGTGCCCACACACGCGACCACGACCACCACGACGACCACCGTCCCGCCCACGACGACCACCACGACCCAGCCACCGGTGACCTGTACCGTCCAGGAGGGCTTCTGGCTGGTCGGCAGCAACGGCGGCGTGTTCACCTTCGGGGACGCCCCGTTCTACGGCTCCATGGGGGCCGCCTCCCTGGACGCTCCGGTGGTCGGCATGGCGGCCACCGCCGACAAGGGCGGCTACTGGCTGGTCGGCAGCGACGGCGGCGTGTTCACCTTCGGGGACGCCCGCTTCTACGGCTCCATGGGCGGCCACCGCCTGAACGCCCCGGTGGTGGCCATCGCCGGCTCCGACGACAACCGGGGCTACTGGGAGGTGGCCGCCGACGGCGGCATCTTCGCCTTCGGTGACGCCCGCTTCTACGGCTCCATGGGCGGCCAGCCCCTGAACGCCCCCATCGTCGGCCTGGTGGTCACCGCCGACGGGGCCGGCTACTGGGAGGTGGCCGCCGACGGCGGCATCTTCGCCTTCGGTGACGCCCGCTTCTACGGCTCCATGGGCGGCCGGCACCTGGACGCCCCCATCGTCGGCATGACCGCCACCGCGGACGGCCAGGGGTACTGGATGGTCGGGGCCGACGGCGGCATCTTCACCTTCGGTGACGCCCGCTTCTACGGCTCCATGGGCGGCCACCACCTGAACGCCCCGGTGGTGGACATCGCGGCCACCGCGGACGGCCAGGGGTACTGGATGGTCGGCCTGGACGGCGGCATCTTCGCCTTCGGCGACGCCGTCGGGCCCGGCGCCACATACCGGACCTGGTCCCTCGGCACCTTCGTCGTCGGCATGGCCGCCGGCCCGGTGGCCACAACCCCCCGGCACTGCTCCGCCCGGTCCCTGTCGCGGGCCCACCGGAAGCTGAAGGCCGCCAAGCTGCACCGCCACTGAGGGCCGCCCGGCGAGCGGCGGGCACCACGGGGGGCGGCGGAGGGGATGCGACAATGGGCCATGCCCGACGCCACCTCCGTCCTTGCCGACCGCCTGCAGGCGGCCTTCGACACCGTCGAGGCCGGCGCCGACCCGGTGCTCAGGGCCTCGGACCGGGCCGACTACCAGGCGAACGGGGCGCTGGCCCTCGGCAAGCGGCTCGGCCGGAACCCCCGCGACGTGGCCGAGCAGGTGCTGGCGGCGGCCGAACTGTCCGACGTCTGCGACCTGGTCGAGGTCAGCGGTCCCGGCTTCGTGAACCTGACCTTCTCCACCGGGTTCCTGGCCCGCCAGGTCGCCGTGGTGGGGGCCGACGACCGCCTCGGGGTCGAACGGGCCTCGCGCCCGCAGACGGTGGTGGTCGACTACTCGGCCCCCAACGTCGCCAAGGAGATGCACGTCGGCAACCTGCGGTCCACCATCATCGGGGACGCCCTGTGCCGGATGCTGGACGCGGCCGGCCACGCCGTGGTGCGCGAGAACCACCTCGGCGACTGGGGCACCCCGTTCGGGATGCTCATCGAGCACCTGGTCGACCTGGGCGAGGAGGCGGGGGCCCACGAGCTGTCCGTCGGGGACCTGGACCGGTTCTACAAGGAGGCCCGGGCGTCGTTCGACGCCGACCCGGCCTTCCGGGAGCGCAGCCGGCTGCGGGTGGTGCAACTGCAGTCCGGCGACGGCGAGACCCTCCGGCTGTGGCGGGTGCTGGTGGCCGAGAGCGTCCGGTACTTCGACGACGTCTACGCCAAGCTCGGGGTGCTGCTCACCGACGACGACATCGTGGGGGAGAGCCACTACAACCCGATGCTCCCCGACGTGGTGGCCGACCTGGACCGCCGCGGCCTGCTGGTGGAGGACGCCGGAGCCCTCTGCGTGTTCCCCGCCGGCTTCACCAACCGTGACGGCGACCCGCTGCCCCTCATCGTCCGCAAGTCCGACGGCGGGTACGGCTACGCCGCCACCGACCTGGCCGCCATCCGGGACCGGGTCGACCGGCTGGGCGCCGACCGCATCCTGTACGTCGTCGGCGCCCCCCAGGCCCAGCACCTGCAGATGTGCCTGGCCGTGGCCCGGATGGCCGGCTGGCTGCCCGACGCGGTGTCCGCCGAGCACGTCGCCTTCGGCAGCGTCCTCGGCCAGGACCGCAAGATGTTCAAGACCCGCGCCGGCGAGTCGGTCAAGCTGGTCAGCCTGCTCGACGAGGCGGTGGCCAGGGCCGGAGCGGCCATGGCCGCCCGCGACGTCGACATGGAGCCCGCCGACCGGGACCGGGTCGCCCGGGCCCTCGGCATCGGCGCCGTCAAGTACGCCGACCTGGCCAACGACCGGACCAGGGACTACGTGTTCGACTGGGACCGCATGCTGGCCTTCGAGGGCAACACCGGCCCCTACCTGCAGTACGCCCACGCCCGCATCCGCTCCATCTTCCGCCGGGCCGACATCGCCCCGCCGGACCCCGCCGTGCCCCCTACCGTGGCGGCTCCCCAGGAGCGGGCCCTCGCCCTCGCCCTCCTCGGCTTCGGCCCCGCCGTCCGGGACGCCGTGGCGGCCGACGCCCCGTCGAAGCTGTGCGGCTACCTCTTCGACCTGGCCGCCACCTTCACCACCTTCTACGAGCACTGCCCGGTCCTCAAGGCCCCCGACGACGAGACCCGGCGGAGCCGGCTGCTGCTGGCCGACCTGACCGCCCGCATCCTGGCCCGGGGCCTCGGCCTCCTCGGCATGGAGGCCCCCGACCGCATGTAGCGGGAACCGGCCGTCGGGCGGCCCCCCCCAATCCCTGTTGCCCCGCGGTTCTGGCCGCCACCCTGGTCATCGGGACCCAAATCCAGGAAAAAAAGGCCCCGTCCCGCGTGCCGCTGGCGGTCCCCCAGTGGGTATCGTCCAAACGGGTGCCGTAGGCGCTGTGGTGGGAACCCGACGGTGCAGGGTCCGGGAGCGGAGGGCAGACAACCATGCAGGCGCTGGCAGCACACAGCCCCCCGAAGCGGCGTCGACCCTGGATCCTGGCAGTGGTGCTCGTCGCCGTCGTCGCCGTCGGGGTGGGCGTGGCCTTTGCCGTCACCGGCGGCGGCAGCGGCGGCAGCGGAACGGGCACCGACGGTGGTGGCAGCTCCGGCGGCGGCAGCCAGGCCGGTGGCGGATCGGATAGTGGCGGGTCGGACGGCGGCGACGCCAAGCCGCTGACCGTGCTGTCCACCACGCCGACCCGCGGCGCCAAGGACGTGGCCTCCAACACCACCATCACCGTCCGCTTCTCCGCCCCCCTGGCCAAGAACGGCCACCACGTCCCGACGCTGACGCCGCCGGTGAGCGGGGCCTGGACCCTCACCAGCCCCACAACCCTCACGTTCCAGCCGACGGCGCCGTTCATCCCGTCGGTCACCGAGACCCTCACGGTCCCCGACGGGCCGTCCGGCATCGTCGGGGCCCACGGCCAGCACCTGGAGTCCTCCACGCCGATCACCTTCACAATCGCCGTAGGGAGCACCACCAGGCTGCAGCAGCTACTGGCCCAGTTGGGCTTCATGCCGCTGAGCTACGTCGAACCGGACCCGGCGCCCGCACCCCAGGACATGGCCATGCCCCAGGCCGGCACAATGGCCTGGCGGTGGCCCGGCCTCCCGACGCAGCTCACCTCGCTGTGGACCCAGGGGTCCCCCAACATGATCACAAAGGCCGCCATCGAGACCTTCGAGAGCCAGAACGGCCTCACAGTGGACGGCCTGGCCGGGCCCAAGGTCTGGACCGCCCTCCTGGCCGACGTGGCCGCGGGGAAGGGGGACACCACACCCTGGAACTACGTCCTCGTCACCAAGACACTGCCCCAGCACCTGACACTGTGGGTCGACGGGTCCCTCAAGTACGGCAACATCGCCGTCAACACCGGCGCCCCCGGCGCCGACACCGCCGACGGCACCTTCGCCGTCTTCGAGCACGTCAGGGCGTCGGAGATGAAGGGGACCAACGTCACAGGCAGCACCTACGACGACCCCACAGTGCCGTGGGCCAGCTACTTCAACGGCGGCGACGCCCTCCACGGGTTCCCCCGGGCCCACTACGGCTACCCGCAGAGCAACGGCTGCGTCGAGATGCCCATCACAACAGCCGGCAAGATCTGGCCGTACACGCCCATCGGGACGCTGGTGACCGTCCAGGGACCGTCGTCCTGACCGGCCGGCCCGGCCGCGCCGGGGTGACGACCGTCGTCTCCTGGCGTCTCCTGGGACCGGCCACCGCTCTGTACGTGATCTCCTGAACGGCGAACCGGGGAATGACCCCCGATGGCCTTTTCGGCCAATCCCGTCGTGCAACGTTGGCCGCCACGTCACCGGACGCTCATCAACGTGCAGCAACGTGAGGATTTGGCTCGGTACCGGATCACTTGGCCAGCCGGTCGAGCAGCTCCTTGTCTCGCTCCAGCAACCTGCGTGCCCGCGCCACGAAGTCCTTGTCCGACCGGACACGTGCCACCTCGGCGCTCAGGGAATCGACGATCAGCGCGTTGACGCTGGTGCCACGGACACGGGCGACCGCCTCGGCCTCGTCGGCCAGGTCGTCGGGGAGTCGGACGGTGGTCTGCTTCGTCATGCCATCACGCTATCGCGATAGCACGACTGTGCGCCCCAGGCAGGACTCGAACCTGCGCACCCGGCTCCGGAGGCCGGTGCTCTATCCGCTGAGCTACTGGGGCTTGGACCGCCTGCCCCGGAACCGCCGGCCCCAGAGCAGCAATCGATCGTAGCCGCCCCGGCCGGCCCGCTCCGTCGGCTCCGTCGGCGGTTCGGCCGGCCTGCCCTATCCTGCACCTCCATGCCCCTCCGCCGGCGTCCCGATGACCGGGCCACCCGGTCGCCGGCCGGCGGTCGGGACGTCTCCGCGGAAACGTCCGCGGTACCTCCCACCGCCCCGGCCACCACCCCGGCGACCGCCCTGGCCGCCGCGCCGGCGGAGCCGACCGACCCGCCGCAGCGGGACCTGCTGCCGGACAGCGCCGAGGTGGCCCCCGACGGCCACCTCCGGGTCGGCGGCTGCGACCTGGTGGACCTGGCCGGGGAGCTGGGGACCCCGCTGTTCGTGTACGACGAGGACCACCTCCGGGCCCGGTGCCGGGAGGCCGTGGCCGCCTGGGGGGACGGGGTGGCCTACGCCACCAAGGCCTTCCTCTGCAAGGCCATGGCCCGGCTGGCCCACGAGGAGGGCATGTGCCTGGACGTGTCCACCGGCGGCGAGCTGGCGGTGGCCCTGGCCGCCGGGGTGCCGGCGGACCGGCTGGTGCTGCACGGCAACAACAAGTCCGACGCCGAGCTGGCCCGGGCCCTCGGGGTCGGGGTCGGCCGGATCGTGGTGGACTCCTTCGACGAGATCGCCCGCCTCGGCCGGCTCACCGACGCCGGCACCCTGCCGGAGGTCCGGGCCGCCGCCGGGGACGCCCTATCGGGCCGCCGGCCGAAGGTGCTGGTCCGCGTCACCCCGGGGGTGGAGGTGCACACCCACGAGTTCGTCCGCACCGGCCAGGAGGACACCAAGTTCGGGTTCTCCGTGGCGTCCGGGGCGGCGTCCCGGGCGGTGGCCGCCCTGGAGCTGCTGCCCGGGGTGGAGCTGGTGGGGGTCCACGCCCACATCGGCAGCCAGGTGTTCGACGTCGGCCACTTCGAGCAGGCCGCCGAGGTGCTGGGGGCGTTCTTCGCCCCCCTCGCCCTGCCCGAGCTGGTGGTCGGCGGCGGCCTCGGGGTGCCGTATGTCAACGGCGAGGAGGCTCCCACCCAGGCCGAGTGGGCGGCGGCCGCACGGGAGGCCTGCGCGGTGGCCGGCGTCGACCCCGCCACCCGGATCACCGCCGAGCCCGGCCGGTCCATCGTGGCCACCGCCGGCATCACCCTCTACCGGGTGGGCACCGTCAAGGACCTGCCCGGCATCCGTACCTACGTGGCCGTCGACGGCGGCATGAGCGACAACCCCCGGCCGGTGCTGTACGGCAGCGGCTACGAGGCCTTCCTGCCCCGCGCCGCCGCCGCCCCCCGGCCCCGGCCGGTCCGGGTGGTGGGCAAGCACTGCGAGAGCGGCGACGTCGTCGTGGCCGACGCCCGGGTGCCGGCCGACCTGGTCGTCGGCGACGTCCTGGCCACCCCGGTCACCGGTGCCTACGGCTACTCGATGGCGTCCAACTACAACAAGGTGCCCCGGCCCCCGGTGGTGTTCGTCGCCGGCGGCCAGGCCCGCGTGGTGGTCCGCGGGGAGACCGAGGACGATCTGCTCCGGCTCGACGCCTGACCGCCGCGCCGGGCGGTCAGGCGGGCCGGACGGTCAGGCGGGTCGGGCGGTCAGGCGGCCCGGGCCGGGGGGCCGGTCAGACCGGTCAGGCCGGAGGCCGGTCAGATGGGTCAGGCCGGGGAGGCCACGGTGATCCCGGCGGCGGATGCGGCGGCGGCCAGCTCGCCGTCGTAGGCGACCAGCCGGTCGGCGCCGACGCGCAGGGCGGTGGCCAGGTGGACGGCATCGGCCGATCGGAGCCGGCCGGGGAGCAGGGGGCCGGTGGTGAGGTCGCTCCGCTCGACGTCGACCAACGCCACGGCGGACAGGACCTCGGCCACCAGGTCCGCCGGGACGCCGTCGGGGCGCCGGTTGGCCACGCAGTGCAGCTCGGTGTGGAGGAGCAGCGACGACACCAGGGTGGCGCCGCTCCGCCGAGCCTGCTCGAGGTGGGAGGCCAGTGCGAGGGACTCGGCTTCATCGACCACCAGCTTCACGGCCGCCGACGTATCGAGGTAGAGGAGCATGGTCGGAACGGTCGGCCGCCGGCGGCGGTCAACGATCGCCGCGGACCTCGGCCAGGAGCTCGGCGGTGGGCACCTGGGAGGTGACCCGCCGGACCCGGCGCAGATCGACGACCCGGCCGGGGTCCGGCCGGCGGACCTTCCCGGCGGCCACCAGCCGTTCGAACACGGTGGTGGACGGCGGTACCAGCACGGCCGTCACCTCGCCGTGGTTGGTCACCTCGACGATCTCGCCGGACCTCACCTGGCGGAGCACCTCGGAGCTGTTGTTCCTCAGTTCCCGGTGGCTGATGGTCCGCATGTAGCAAACGTAGCACTTGGCGTTCGGTCACCGACCGGCGACCGGCAAGGCGACCGGCAATAGGGGTCCGGCCCAGCAAGTACGGTTGTCGGGTGACCGCCGCCACCCCCGACCAGACCCCGGTGCGGGTGGCCGTGCTCGGCTGCGGCAACGTCGGTGCCGCCCTGGCCGAGCTGCTGACCACCCGGGTGGACCAGATCGCCGAGCGCACCGGCGTGCGGTTCGAGCTGGCCGGCGTCGCCGTCCACGACCTCGGCCGTCCCCGCCCGCCGTTCCTGCCGACGGACCTGCTCACCGACGACCCCAAGGAGCTGGTGGAGCGCCCCGGGGTGGACGTGGTGGTGGAGCTCATCGGCGGCATCGACCCCGCCCGCACCCTGGTGGAGTCGGCCCTCCGGGCCGGCCGGCCGGTGGTCACCGCCAACAAGGCCCTGCTGGCGGCCGCCGGGGCCGAGCTGGCCGAGCTGGCCGCCGCCAACCGGGTCGACCTGCTCTACGAGGCCTCGGTGGCCGGCGCCATCCCGGTCATCCGGCCGCTCCGGGAGTCCCTGGCCGGCGAGCGGGTGGTCCGGGTCATGGGCATCGTCAACGGCACCACCAACTACATCCTCACCCGCATGGCCGAGGACGGCATGGACTACGCCGACGCCCTCGCCGAGGCCCAGTCGCTGGGCCTGGCCGAGCGGGACCCCACCGCGGACGTCGCCGGCGACGACGCCGCCGCCAAGGCCGCCATCCTGGCCGGGCTGGCCTTCGGCAGCGACGTGGTCGGTGACGACGTCCACCGCGAGGGCATCACCGGGGTCCGCGCCGTCGACGTCGCCTACGCCGCCCGCCTCGGCTACGTGGTCAAGCTGCTCGCGGTCGCCGAGCTGGTGCCCGGCGACCCAGTGCCTGGCGGCCCAGTGCCTGGTGAGACGGTGCCTGGCGAGACGGTGGACGGACCGCCGGACGTATCGGTCCGGGTCCATCCGGCCATGGTCCCCCGGTCCCACCCCCTCGCCTCGGTGCGGGGTGCCTTCAACGCCGTCTTCGTCGAGGGGGAGGCCGCCGGGGAGCTGATGCTGTACGGCCGCGGCGCCGGCGGCGCCCCGACGGCCAGCGCCGTCCTCGGTGACCTGATCGACGCCGCCCGCAACCTCGCCCAGGGCGCCCCCGCCCCGGCCCCCCGTCGCGGCCCCACCCGGGTGCGTCCGATGGACGAGCTGCGGTCCGCCTTCTACCTCAACCTCGAGGTGGCCGACCGGCCCGGGGTCCTGGCCGCGGTGGCCACCGTGTTCGGCAACCACCAGGTCTCCATCCGCACCATGGAGCAGGAGGGGCTCGGCGGCGAGGCCCGCCTCATCTTCCTCACCCACACCGCCCGGGAGGGCGACGTCCGGGCCACCCTGGACGACCTCCGGCAGTTGGAGGCCGTCGACCGGGTCGGCGCCGTCCTCCGGGTGGTCGACGGGGAGGCCGCGGAGTGACCACCTCCGGCCGGGACGGCGCCGACGGCGTTGGCGCCGTCAGGGCCGCCGACCGGGACGGCGCCGGCCGGGCCGCGGGCTGGCGGGGGGTGACGGGCTGGCGGGGGGTGATGGAGGAGTACCGGGACCTGCTGCCGCTGTCGGCCGGCTCCCCGGTGGTCACCTTGCTGGAGGGCGGCACCCCGCTGGTACCGGCCCCCCGGCTGTCCGAGCGGGTGGGGGCCCGGGTGTGGCTGAAGGTCGAGGGGGCCAACCCCACCGGGTCGTTCAAGGACCGCGGCATGACCATGGCCATCTCCAAGGCCGTCGAAGACGGCGCCAAGGCGGTGGTGTGCGCCTCCACCGGCAACACCTCGGCGTCGGCCGCCGCCTACGCCGCCCGGGCCGGCCTGGCCTGCGCCGTCCTCATCCCCGAGGGCCACATCGCCCTCGGCAAGCTGGCCCAGGCCCTGGTGCACGGGGCCCGGGTGCTGCAGGTCCGCGGCAACTTCGACGAGGCCCTCACCATCGTCCGCCAGCTCCCCGACCGGGCGCCGGTGACCGTGGTCAACTCGGTCAATCCCTTCCGGATCGAGGGCCAGAAGACCGGGGCGTTCGAGATCGTGGACGTCCTCGGCGACGCCCCCGACGTCCACTGCATCCCGGTCGGCAACGCCGGCAACATCACCGCCTACTGGAAGGGCTACCTCGAGTACAAGGCCGCCGGCCGGTCCACCACGTTGCCCCGGATGCTCGGCTTCCAGGCCGCCGGGGCCGCCCCCATCGTGCTGGGCCACCCGGTCGACAAGCCCGACACCATCGCCACCGCCATCCGCATCGGCAACCCCGCGAGCTGGTACTCCGCCACCGCGGCCGCCACCGAGTCCGGCGGGGCCATCGCCGCGGTCACCGACGCCGAGATCCTGGCCGCCTACCGGTTCCTGGCCGAGCAGGAGTCGGTGTTCTGCGAGGCCGCCTCCGCCGCCTCGGTCGCCGGCCTGCTCAAGTCGGAGGTGCCGGAGGGGTCCACCGTGGTCTGCGTCCTCACCGGCCACGGCCTGAAAGACCCCGACCTGGCCATCAGCCAGATCTCCGTCCCCAAGGTGGTCGCCCCGGAGATCGAGGCCATCCTGGCCGAGCTGTCCGTCTGACCCGGCCTCCGTCTGATCCCGGCTGACCCTGGCTGACCCCGGCCTCCGTCTGACCCGGCCCGGCGGCCGGGAATGCGCCGGCGGCCGGGGAACGGGCCGGCCGGGAATGCGCCGGCGGCCGGGGTTGTTGCCCACTGTACGAACAGCCCGCTATCATGTGGGCATCCCACCAACGCCTCGGAGCGTTCGTCGCGGATCGTGCCCGATCCCGACACGGTGCCGTAGCCGGTGGTGGCGGGGGTTGGCCTGCGATCCGCCTGTCTTCTCCCACTTCCGTTTTCCGTCCGTGTGTGTGGCCTGCCCACACCCACGGCGACCCCTCACGAGATAGGAGACCGATGACTGCGGAACGGCAGCTCGAACGGTCGGTGCTCGAAAGCAAGGAGCGAGACGAGCTCCACGCCATCGCCCAGGCGATGTCCCTGAAGACCACGTCGCGAACCAAGAAGGCCGACATCATCGACCGCATCCTGGAGGCCACCGGCGTCACCGCCGGCCCGGGCCAGGGCACCCCGGCCTCGGCCGAGGGCAACGGGGCCCGGCCGCCCACCCGCCGTGCCCGGAGCTCGGCCGCCGCCGGCTCGAACGGCCGGGACGGCGGTGCGGCCACGGCCGGCGAGCCGTCCTCCGACGGCGGCGAAGCCACCTCGGCCGTCGCCGTCCTGCCGGGGATGGCCTCCCCGGAGGTCGGGACCAACGGGTCCGAGGCCGCCCAGGCCGGTGCCGACGGACCGGCGACCAACGGGGCGGCCGCCGCGTCGGCCGCCAACGGCACGGCCGGCGGCACGGCCAACGGGGCGACCACCGAAGGGGCGATCACTGCCACCATCGAAGGGGCGACCACCACCGAAGGGCCGGCCGCCGCCGAAGGCACCGGGGCCACCGAGGGCCGGGCGACCGAGGGGGCGGCGACCGAGGCCGGCGGCGACAGGGCCGGCGCCGGCGGCGACGGGGCCGGTGACGGGGCTGGCGACGGCCGCCGGGGCCAGCAGGGCAACGGGCGGCCGGACCGCGGCCCCCGCCTCCAGGGCCAGAGCCAGGGCCAGAACCAGAACCGGCAGTACGGCCAGGGGAACCAGGGGAACCAGCAGGGCAACGCCGAGCTCGGCAACCGCCGCGGCCGCCGCCGCCGGGGGCGCGACCGGGGCCCGGGCGGGGACCGCGACCTGCAGGGCGGGACCAGCCAGGAAGCGGCCTACCAGGGTGAGCTGGTGGAGGTCCGCGGGCTGCTGGACCTTCGCGACGAGGGCTACGGGTTCCTGCGGTGCGACGGCTACCTGCCCTCGGGCAAGGACGTGTACGTGTCCATCAGCCAGGCCCGCCGGTTCGCCCTGCGCAAGGGCGACTACGTCGAGGGCGCCTGCCGGCCGGCGTCGAACAACGAGAAGTACCCGGCCCTGCTCCGGATCGACTCGGTGTCCGGCATGGACCCGGAGGTGGCCCGGCAGCGGCCGCGGTTCGAGGACCTGACCCCGCTGTTCCCGGACTCCCGGCTGGCCCTGGAGATGCCGGGGTCCAAGGAGAACGTCACCGCCCGGATCGTGGACCTGCTGGCCCCCATCGGCAAGGGACAGCGTGGCCTCATCGTCTCCCCGCCCAAGGCCGGGAAGACCACGGTGATGAAGCAGATCGCCCACTCCATCGAGGCCAACAACCCCGAGGTCCACCTCATGGTCCTCCTGGTCGACGAGCGGCCGGAGGAGGTCACCGACATGCGGCGGTCGGTGAACGGCGAGGTGGTGGCGTCCACCTTCGACCGGCCGTCCGACGAGCACACCGCGGTGGCCGAGCTGGCCATCGAGCGGGCCAAGCGCCTGGTGGAGCAGGGCCGGGACGTCGTCATCATCCTGGACGGCATCACCCGGCTGGCCCGGGCCTACAACCTGGCCGCCCCGGCCACCGGCCGGATCATGTCCGGCGGTGTCGACTCCGGCGCCCTGTACCCGCCCAAGAAGTTCTTCGGCGCCGCCCGCAACATCGAGGAGGGCGGCTCCCTCACCATCCTGGCCACCGCCCTGGTGGAGACCGGCTCCAAGATGGACGAGGTCATCTTCGAGGAGTTCAAGGGCACCGGCAATTCGGAGCTGATCCTCGACCGCAAGGTCTCCGACAAGCGGGTCTTCCCGGCGATGGACATCACCCGCTCCGGCACCCGCAAGGAAGAGCTGCTGGTCCCGCCGGACGTGCTCAAGAAGATGTATGTGCTGCGGCGCATCCTGAATCCGATGGGCACGGTCGATTCGATCGAGTTCCTGCTCGACAAGCTGCGTCAGACCAAGACCAATGCCGAGTTCTTCGATTCGATGAACACGTAAGGCCGGGCGGCTTCGTAGGGTGGGCAAGCTGCGCTTGCCCACGTCAACACGAGCATCGCCAAGGCGAATGCCCATCCTACCGGGTCAGCGCCCTCGCCTCCCTGCGGTGAGCAGCGCCTTCAACGCGTCGAGCTGGTCGAGGTCGCGATAGCGGATCGACAGCGTCCCGCCGGGACCCTTGTGAGCCACGCTGACGGCGAGGCCGAGCGCCTCGGAGAGCTCGCGCTCAAATGACCGGACATTTGGATCGCCGACATCCGATGCCGGCCGCATCGGCATCGACTTCGTCTCCAGCGGGGTCTGAAGCCGCTGCACCAGGGCCTCGGTCTCTCGTACCGA
>DASZUK010000054.1:0-16012 GCA_035547695.1 Acidimicrobiales bacterium | reverse complement strand
GTACCTCCAGATCGACCACGACCGGCCGTTCGCCAAGGGTGGCCCGACGGCACTGGAAAATCTCCAGCTCTTGTGCCCGCACCACCACAAGCAGAAGACCCTGTACGGGTTCGGGGTGGTCCGGGGACCGGACGGGGCCCGATGGGTGGGGCCGGCGGCACGGGCCGGGCCGGACTAGCCGGGCCGGACTAGCTACTGCATGGGGATGCGGTCGGTGCGGATGCGGATCTTCAGCCGGACCTCACCGGGTTGGCGCATGGGGTACTGGTCGACGCCCAGGTACTTCTTGGCCAGCCGGTCGATGTGGTCGTCGGCGCCGTCGGTGGTGACGTCGGTGACGGTGCCCCGGACGACCACCACGTTGTACGGGTCGTCGGGGTCGATGACGGACACGGCGACCCGGTGGTCGCGCTCCAGGTTGCGGGCCTTGGCCCGGCCGCGGGCGGTGTTCACCAGCAGGTCGTCGCCGTCGGTCTCGATCCAGAGGGGGGTCACCTGGGGGCCGCCGTCGGAGGCCACGGTGGCCAGGGTGGCCAGTACCGGACGAGCCAGGAGGGCCTGGGCCTTCTCACTGAGTTTGTCGGTCATGTGGTAGACGGTACCGTGCTCATCGGCGCACACGTTCGGGCCGGTGGCCGGCTGGTGCCGGCGCTGGAGCGGGCGTCGGCCATCGGGGCCGAGGTGGTCCAGGTGTTCACCCAGAGCCCGCGGGCGTGGAAGCCGACGCAGTACGCCCCGGAGGTGCTGACCGCCTACCGGGCCGCCGAGGCCGCCCACCCGGAGGTGCAGGCCACGTACTGCCACGCCACCTACCTGATCAACCTGGCCACCGCCGACCCGGACCTGCTGGCCCGGTCCCGGGCCTGCCTGGTGGCCAACCTGACCGCCGCCGCCGGCATGGGGGCCCGGGGCCTGGTGCTGCACGTCGGCAGCCACCGCGGCCTGGGCACCGACGTCGGCCGGGTGGTCGACGCTCTGCTGGACGCCCTGGGGTCGGCGCCGGGCTGCCCGATCCTGCTGGAGAACGCGGCCGGCGCCGGGGACACGGTGGGCCGGACCTTCGAGGAGCTGGCCGAGCTGCTGGACGCCGCCGACGCCGGCGACGGCCTTGGGGTGTGCCTGGACACCCAGCACCTGTGGGCGTCCGGGGTGGGGTTCGGCACCGTCGACGACGCCGACGGGGTGGTGGCCCGGTTCGACGACGTGGTCGGGCTGGGCCGGCTGAAGTTCGTCCACCTCAACGACTCCAAGGTGCCGTTCGGGGCCAACCGGGACCGGCACGCCAACATCGGCGACGGCACCATCGGCGAGGCCGCCCTGGGCGCCCTGATCAGCCACCCCGCCCTCCAGCACCTGGCCGCCGCGCTGGAGGTCCCCGGTTCCGGCGACGGCCCCGACGCCGACCAACTGGCCGCCGCCCGCCGGGCGCTCGACGACGGGCTGCGCCGTCGTAGGCTCGGGTAGCGGTATGCGGATCGAGTCCGACAGCATGGGCCAGGTCGAGGTCCCCGACGACCGGTACTGGGGGGCCCAGACCGAACGGTCCCTGCAGCACTTCGCGATCGGCCACGACGTGATGCCGCGGTCCATGATCCGGGCCCTGGGCATCCTGAAGGAGGCCGCCGCGGTGGTCAACGCGGACCTCGGCAAGCTGGACCGGCACCTGGCCGACCTGATCGGCACCGCCGCCCGGGAGGTGGCCGACGGCCGGCTGGACGACCAGTTCCCGCTGCGGGTGTGGCAGACCGGCAGCGGCACCCAGACCAACATGAACGCCAACGAGGTCATCGCCAACCGGGCCATCGAGCTGGACGGCGGCGTCATGGGGTCCAAGTCGCCGGTGCACCCCAACGACCACGTCAACATGTCCCAGTCGTCCAACGACACCTTCCCGACCGCCATGCACATCGCGGTGGCCTCCGAGCTGACCGGCCGGCTGGTCCCCGCCGTCCGGGCCCTCCGGGACGCCCTGGACGCCAAGGCCCGGGCCTACGCCGGGGTCACCAAGATCGGCCGTACCCACCTGATGGACGCCGTTCCGCTCACCCTCGGCCAGGAGCTGTCCGGCTACGTCGCCCAACTGGACGCCGACCTGGGCCGCATCGACCAGACGTTGCCCGGCCTGTACGAGCTGGCCGCCGGCGGCACCGCGGTGGGCACCGGCCTGAACACCCATCCGGAGTTCGGGGACCGGGTGGCCGCCAAGATCGCCGAGCTGACCGGCCTGCCGTTCGTGACCGCCCCCAACAAGTTCGCCGCCCTGGCCGCCCACGACGCCGTGGTGTGGGCCAGCGGCGCCCTGCGGGTGCTGGCCGGGTCGCTGACCAAGATCGCCGACGACCTCCGCTGGCTGGGGTCCGGGCCGCGGAGCGGGCTGGGGGAGCTGGTGCTGCCGGCCAACGAGCCGGGGTCGTCCATCATGCCCGGCAAGGTCAACCCGACCCAGTGCGAAGCCATGATCATGGTGTGCATCCAGGTGATCGGCAACGACACCGCCGTCGGCGTCGCCGGAGCCCGGGGCAACCTGGAGCTGAACGTCAACAAGCCGGTCATCATGCACAACGTGCTGCACTCCGTCGACCTGCTCACCGACGCCTGCGACGGGTTCCGGCGGTTCTGCGTCGACGGCCTGGTTCCCGACGAGGACCAGATCGCCAAGCACCTGGACAACTCCCTGATGCTGGTCACCGCCCTCAACCCGCTGATCGGCTACGACAAGGCCGCCGAGGTGGCCAAGAAGGCCTACGCGGACCGCACCACCCTGCGGGAGGCCGCGGTCGACCTGGGGTACCTGACCGGGGAGCAGTTCGACCAGGCCGTCCGGCCGGAGGAGATGACCCACCCATGACCCTCAGTCACGACACCGTCGACGCCGCCCTGCCGGAGCTGGACTGGACCAGGGAGGGCGACACCCTGGTGAAGGTGGTGCAGAAGGCCGACTTCGCCGAGGCGTTGGCCTACGTCAACGCCGTCGGCCATCTGGCCGAGGCCGCCGACCACCACCCCGACATCGACATCCGTTGGAACACCGTCACCCTGCGGCTGTCCACCCACTCCGCCGGCGGCCTCACCGCCAAGGACCTGGACCTGGCCGAGCAGATCGACCGGATCGCGTGACCTATTCGAGCAGGGCGTCCCGCAGGCCGGCCACCGTCTCGGGACCGATCCCGATGGCTTCGCCGTACCCCCGCACCGACCCGTAGTCGGCGTCCAGGGCGGCCAGCAGGGAGGCGATGTTGGCCGGGGCGGCCGAGAACATCTCGTCGGCCCCCTCGATCACCTCCCGGCCCTCCGGGTACCGCTCCACCAGCCGCCGCCGCAGCGCCGTCATGGCCTGCTCGCTGAGGGCGTAGTCGTCGACGATGGTCTGCTCCGGCACCCCCAGCAGGCCGAGCAGCACCGCCACCAGCACCCCGGTCCGGTCCTTGCCGGCCGCGCAGTGCACGACCACCGGGTGGGACTGCCGCTCCGCCACGATGGTCAGCGCCCGGGCGATCTGCGGGGCGGCGTCCCGGGCCATCTCCAGGTACTGCACCCCCAGCATCCCCGGGGCCATCCTGAACCGGTCCGGGTCCGGCATGGCGTCCAGCAGCGGCAGGTGGTGGAACCCCACCGGGATGTCCTCCACCGGGAACCGGCCGTCGGCCACCTCGGCGGTGGTCCGCAGGTCGATCACCGTGGCCACCCCTAGCTGCCGGACGGCGGCCCGGTCCGGGTCGGTCAGCCGGGAAAGCCCGTCGGCCCGGAACAGCGTCCGCCACCGGGTCCGCCGGCCGTCGGCCGTCTCGTACCCGCCCAGGTCCCGGAAGTTGACGGCCCCTTCCAGCGCGATGTGCCGGTCGACGGTCACCGGTCAGACCGGCAGGTCCCAGAGCGGGAACCACCGCTGCAGGTCCTGCTCCACCGGCAGGTCGGTGCCGATCACCGCCCGCAGCCGCAGCTCCAGCTCGCTGTCCCGTTGCTCGTGGCCGTCGGGGGCGAACGGGTAGAAGGTGCCCCGCTTGTACAGGTACACCAGGTACAGCGGCCGGACGTCCGGGCCGGCCGTCGGCGCCGGGATCAGCCCGAACACCGAGCACAGAAGCTGCGGCCCCCAGCCGTTCTCGGTCAGGGTGGTGTTCACCAGGTGCACCCGGGTGACCAGGTTCTCGGTGTCCGGGTCGTCCACCAGCAGCCACTGGTACCCGTAGGTGTCCTCCGCCTGCCGTAGCCCTGTCTCCAGCAGGTCGGCGGCCTCCTTCCGGACGTCCGCCGCCGACTGCCCGGCCGGCGGCTTCCAGCAGACCCCGGCGTGCCCGGACAGCAGCAGCCCCTCCGCCGTCTGCAGCGTCACCGCCGCGGACGGCAGGGCGAACAGGGCGTCCAGGTTCGGCCGGACCGGCTTGGTCCGGCCCAGCAGGCTGTCCAGCAGGCCCACCGGGTCAGTGGGGCTGGTTGAGCTGCGTTTCCAGCTCCGCCAACTGGGCCAGCCGCTTCTCCAGCGGCGGGTGGGTGGAGAACAGGGTGCCGAACGAGAACCCGGCCTGCTGGCCGGGCTTCTGGGCGATGGCCGGGGTGAAGAAGAAGGCGTTGAACGGCTCCGCCTGCCGGAGGTCCCGGGTCGGGATCCGGCCCATCTCGCCGCTGATCTTCACCAGCGCGGACGCCAGCAGCGACGGCCGGCCGATCAGGATGGCCCCGGACCGGTCCGCGGCCAGCTCCCGGTACCGCGACAGCGCCCGGGTCAGCAGGAAGCTGATGGCGTACACCAGGATGGACACCAGCATGATGATGCCCTCCATGGCCGCCAACTGGCCGGCGCTCTGTGTGTTGCGGTTGCCGCCACCGCCGAACAGGCCGGCGTAGAACATCACCCGGGTGGTCAGCCCGGCCAGCAGCCCCAGGGAGCTGGCGATGGTCATCACCGCCACGTCCCGGTGGGCCACGTGGGACAGCTCGTGGGCCAGCACCGCCTCGATCTCCGGCTCGTCCAGCCGCCGCAGCAGCCCGGTGGTGGCGCACACCACCGCGGCCTTCGGGCTGCGGCCGGTGGCGAACGCGTTGGGGATGTCGGTCTGGGCGATGGCCACCTTCGGCTTCGGCATGTCGGCCAGCGCGCACAGCCGGTCGATGACCCCGTGCAGCTCCGGGGCCTGCTCCGGGGTGACCAACTGCCCGTGCATCCCCCAGAGGGCGATCTTGTCCGAGAACCAGTACTGGCAGAACAGCAGCACCACCATGATGGCCACGATGAACCCGAACCCGACCCCGACGGCCCACAGCACCGACACGAACGCCCCGTAGAGGACCACCAGCAGGAACCCGGTCAGGAACATCCGGCCGGTCAGCCCCCGGTCGGACCGGATGTTGCGGGCGATGGCCATCAGGCCCCCCCGGTATCGGCCGGCGGGGTGGCGGCCTCGGTCGGCGGGGTGGCGGCGTCGGCCGGGGTGGCGGCCTCGGTCGGTGGGGCGTCGGCGGCACCGGGCGGCGTTGCGGCGGCATCGGTCGGCGGGGCGGCGTCGGCCGGCGGGGCGACTGCCGGTACCGTCTCGGCGTCCACGGTGGGGGCCTCCGAGGAGGGCAGCGCGGCCGCCGGGGCCGAGGCGCCCAGCTCGGCCTTCAGGGCGGCCAGCTCGTTGTCGACCTGGGAGGTGGCCTGCACCTTGTCCAGTTGGGCCTGGATGTCGTCCACCGGGGTCTCCAGGTCGGTGAGCGCCCCGGAGGCCAGCAGCTCGTCGATGGCCCCGGCCCGGGCCTGCATGCTGGCGATCTTGTCCTGGGCCCGCTGCATGGCCGCCCCGGCGTCGCCCATGGAGGTGGAGATGCCGGACACGGCCTCCCCGATCTTGGTCTGGGCCTCGGCCGCCGTGTAGGAGGCCTTCATGGTCTCCTTCCTGGTCCGGAACTGCTCCACCTGGGCCTGCAGCCGCTGGGAGGTGGCCACCAACTTCTCTTCCTGCTCGCTGACCTGGTCGTGCTGGGTCTTCAGGTCGGTGAGCTGCTCCCCGAGGGCCGCCCGGCGGGACAGGGCCTCCCGGGCCAGGTCCTCGTTGCCCTGCGCCAGCGCCGCCTTGGCCTGTTCCTGCAGCTTGTCGGCCTGCTTCTGCAGTTGGGTGGCCTGCAGCTCGATGCGCTTGCGGGCGGTGGCCACGTCGGCGACGCTCCGGCGGACCTTGGTGAGGCTGTCCAACTGCTTCTCGTAGGACAGGTCCAGGCTCTCCCGCGGGTCCTCGTGCTTGTCCAGGACCTTGTTGGCCTTGGCCTGAAAGATGTTCTTGGTCCGCTCCCAGACACCTGGCACGCTGTCACACTCCTCCGGACGACCTGCCCACCGAGCATAAGGCCGCCGGAGGGTCCGTGGGGCACCGGTAACCTGCCCGGGATGTCCCGGTGCCTGTTGACCGTCCACGCCCACCCCGACGACGAGTCGTCCAAGGGGGCCGGCACGGTGGCCCGGTACCACGCCGAGGGGGTCCGCACCGTGCTGGTGTGCTGCACCGGCGGCGAGGAGGGGGACATCCTGAACCCGGCCATGGACCGGCCGGAGGTGCGGGACAACCTGGCCGAGGTCCGCCGCCGGGAGCTGGCCGAGGCGGCCCGCATCATCGGCTACGACGAGGTGGTCATGCTGGGGTACCGGGACTCCGGGATGCCGGGCACCGACGCCAACCGCCGGCCGGACGCCTTCGCCAACGCCCCCCTCGACGACGCCGTCCGGCGGCTGGTGGCCGTCATCCGGCGCACCCGGCCCCAGGTGCTGGTGACCTACCCGGAGGACCAGTCCGAGTACCCCCACCCCGACCACCTCCGGGTGCACGACGTCACCGTCGCCGCCTGGCACGCCGCCGGGGACCCCGACCGGTACCCCGACGCCGGCCCCCCGCACGACCCGTCGAAGCTGTACTACACGGTGTGGCCCCGCCGACGGATGCTGGCCGCCCACCAGAAGTTCCTGGAGCTGGGGCTGCAGTCCCCGTTCGACGACAAGTGGTTGGCCCGGATGCAACGGGAGGAGCCCATGACCACCTCGGTGGACCTGGCCGGGTACGCCGACGTCCGGGCCGACGCCCTCCGGGCCCATGCCACCCAGGTGGACCCCAACTCCCCGTTCTGGTTCGGGCTCCCCCCCGAGGTGCAGCGGACCCTGCACCCCTACGACGACTACTTCCTGGCCGCCAACCGGGTCGGCGCGGTGGGCGACGGCGTCGAGGACGACCTGTTCGCCGGGGTCGGCTAGGTCCCGCCCAGCAGGGCCCAGTGGATGGCTCCGGCGCTCTGCGCCAGCACCAGCGCCACCACCACGGCCAGCACCACCACCAGGGCGGCCACCGGCCACCGCCGGGTCATCCCCGGTCGCGGGCCAACTGCCGCAGCGCCCGGAACCCGATGAGGGTGGCCCCGGCCGCGTCCACCGCCCGCCGCAGGGCGCCGTCGTCGCAGACCATCCGGTGGTCGTCC
Organism: Acidimicrobiales bacterium; assembly: GCA_035547695.1. Lineage (GTDB taxonomy): Bacteria > Actinomycetota > Acidimicrobiia > Acidimicrobiales > RAAP-2 > DASZUK01. The sequence continues at coordinate 8,572 of DASZUK010000054.1, read as the reverse complement.
ACCCGGGCGGCCCAGTCCGGGGCGATGGCCCGCAGCTCCGCGCTGTCCACCGCCGGGTGCAGGTGCAGCTCCGTCACCCCCGGGGCCAGCCGGGCCAGCTCGTCGCCGAGCAGCTTCCGGGCGCCGACCCCGGAGTAGAACAGCATCTGGTCGGTGAACACCACCCCGGCCTCCTCGGCCACCTGCCGGGCCGGGAACCCCAGCAGCTCCTCCATGGCCGGCCCCAGCATCCGGAGCGGCAGCCGGAACTCCACGGCCAGGTCCAGGTAGACGTCGAAGAACTCCGGACGCATCAACAGGGTGCCCATGTGGGCGTCCAGGTGGCTGACGTCGAACCCCCACAGGATGGCCCGCTCGATCTGGGCCCGGCACTCCCGGCGGACCTCGTCCAGGTCGGCGTGGTCCCACACGTCCTCCACCGTCCTCGGGAACCCGCCGTCGCCGCCCAGCAGCGACGGGGCGTGGGTGACCGGCCCCCACCGGTACAGCTCCCACTCCGCGCTCACCGTCAGGTGCACCCCGACGTCCTCGCCGCGGTACCGGGCCGCCGCCTCCCGGGCCCACGGCGCCGGCACCATCAGGCTGGCGCTGGTCACCAGGCCGGTCCGCAGGGCGTCGAACACCCCCACGTTGGCCGAGTGGCAGAACCCCAGGTCGTCGGCGTTGACGATGAGCAGTTTGGCGTCGGCGGGGTAGCCCAGCCGTTCGGCCAGCGTCGGCATGCCCTGACGGTAGCGTGCCTAGGTCGGCAGGTCGTCGTTCTGGGCCCTGGCCTGCTCGGCCAGCTCCCGCTGGAACCCGGCCAGGGCGTCGGCCAGGGAGGGGTCCGACAGCGCCAGCATCCGCACCGCCAGCAGCCCGGCGTTGCGGGCCCCGTTCACCGCCACCGTCGCCACCGGCACCCCACGGGGCATCTGCACGATGGACAGCAGCGAGTCCAGCCCGTCCAGCCGGTCCAGGGCCACCGGCACCCCGATGACCGGCAGGGTGGTCACCGCGGCCAGCATCCCCGGCAGGTGGGCGGCGCCGCCGGCCCCGGCGATGATGGCCCGCAACCCCCGCCCGGCGGCCTGGTGGCCGAACGCCAGCATGTCGTCCGGGGTGCGGTGGGCCGACACCACCCGCACCTCCCGGGGGACTCCGAACCGGTCCAGGACGTCGACGGCCCCGTCCATCACCTCGTAGTCCGACGAGCTCCCCATCACCACCGCCACCAACGGGTTCACGGCCCCTCCTCGTCCAGGTCGATGCCCGCCGGCACCACCGTCCCCAGCGCCCGGGCGGCCGTCCACGCCCGGTGCCGCACGTCGTCGGGGTCTTCCCCGCACACCGTCACGTGCCCCAGTTTGCGCCCCGGCCGAGGTTCCTTGCCATACAGGTGCACGTGGGCCCCGTCCACCGCCAGGGCGCCGGCCAGCCGGTCCACCGGGTCGGCCCCGTCGGGGCCGCCGAACACGTTCACGGTGGCCACCGCCGGGGCGGCCACCGCCGTGGACCCCAACGGCAGGTCCAGCACCGCCCGCAGGTGGTTCTCGAACTGCGACGTCACCGCCCCCTCGATGGTCCAGTGGCCCGAGTTGTGCGGCCGGGCCGCCACCTCGTTGACCAGCAGCCGGCCGGCCGACCAGAACAGCTCCACCGCCAGCACCCCCGTCGCCCCGGCCACCTCCGCCACCGCGGCCCCCAGCGCCGCGGCGTCGGCCACCACCGCCGGGTCCAGCCGGCCCGGCACCAGCACCTCCCGGCACACCCCGCCCACCTGGGCGGTCTCCACCGGGGTCCACGTCACCGCCTGCCCGCCCGGCCGCCGGGCCACCACGACGGCCAGCTCGGCGTCGATGGCCACCTGCTCCTCCACCAGCAGCGGCGTCCCGGCGGCGTCGGCCTCCTCGACCACCCTGGCGGCCTCCTCCGGCCCGGCCACCGGCCACACCCCCTTGCCGTCGTACCCGCCGCGGGCCGCCTTCAGCACCACCGGCCAGCCGTGCCGCCCGGCGAACCCCTCCACCGCGGCCAGCACCCCGCCACCGGCCAGTACCTCGAACGCCGGGCCCGGCAGCCCGGCGGCCTGCACCCGCCGCCGCATCTCCGCCTTGTCGGTGGCCATCCGCAGGGTGTCCACCCCCGGCCGCACCACCGTGCCGGCGGCGGCCACCGCGGCCACCAGGTCCAGGTCGACCTGCTCGTGGTCGAACGTCACCACCGCGGCCCGGGCGGCCAGCGCGGTCAGGTCCGCCGCCACCGACGGCACCCCCGGCACCACCTCCGCGGCCACCGCCGTGGCCGAGTCGTCCGGGCGCTCCGCCAGCACCACCGCCCGCAGCCCCAGCGCGCTGGCCGACTCCGCCATCATCCGGGCCAACTGCCCGGCCCCCACGATGCCGATAGCCTCGGTCCGGTTGGCGGCGGCAGGTGACATTGCCCGGCAGGATAACGGAGGACCCCATGCGGATCGGTGCCCTGATCGACGTGGACAAGCCGCTGGGCCAACTGGTGGACCAGGTGCACCGGTACGCCGACGCCGGGTTCGACTCGGCCTGGGCGGTGCAGATCTTCGGCTACGACGCCCTCACCCTCCTCGGCGTGGTCGGGGCCCAGGTCCCCGGCATCACCCTCGGCACCGCGGTGGTGCCGGTGTACAGCCGGCACCCCCAGGCCATGGCCCAGCAGGCCCTGACCGTCCAGGCCGCCACCGCCGGCCGGCTGGTGCTCGGCATCGGCCTGTCCCACCAGGTGGTGGTGGAGGGGCTGTGGGGGCTCAGCTACGACCGGCCGGCCCGGTACCTGAAGGAGTACCTGGCCGCCCTGCTGCCCATGCTGCACGGCCAGGCCGTCCGGTCCGCCGGCGAGGTGGTCACCGCCAACACCTACAGCCCGCTGGAGGTGCCCGACGCCGATCCGCCACCGGTGCTGGTGGCCGCCCTGGGGCCCACCATGCTGCACCTGGCCGGCCGCCGGGCCGACGGCACCGTCACCTGGATGACCGGCACCGGCACCGTCGCCGACCACATCGTCCCCACCATCACCGAAGCCGCCGCCGCCGCCGGCCGGCCGGCCCCCCGGGTGGGGGTGTCGCTGCCGGTCACCGTCACCGCCGACGTCGACGCGGCCAGGAAGCGCATCGACGACGCCTTCGCCATCTACCCCTCCCTGCCGTCCTACCGGGCCATGCTCGACCGCGAGGGGGCCGCCGGCCCGTCCGACATCGCCCTGGTCGGCGACGACGACGCCGTGGCCGCCGGCCTGCGCCGCCTGGCCGACGCCGGGGCCACCGACTTCGTCGCCTCCGTCGTCGGCACCGCCGACGAGCGGGCCCGCACCACCGACCTGCTGGCCGCCCTGGCCCGCGGCTGACGTGGCCCGGACCACCCCGGCCCGGGCGGCGGCCATCCTGGCCGACCGGGACCCGGTGGTGGCCCGGTTGGTGGACCTGGCCGGGCCGCCCAGGTTCCCGCGGCCCACCGACACCCACTTCGGCACCCTGGTCCGGTCGGTCACCCACCAGCAGCTCGCCGGGGCCGCCGCCCAGGCCATCCACGGCCGGCTGGTCGCCGCCCTCGGCGGCGACGTCACCCCGGAGCGGCTGCTGGCCACCCCCACCGAGGTGCTCCGGGCCTGCGGGCTGTCCGGCAGCAAGACCGCGTCGCTGCAGGACCTGGCGGCCAAGGTGCTGGACGGCACCGTGGTGCTCGACCACCGCCGGCTGTCCCGGGAGAGCGACGACGAGGTGGTGGCCCGGCTGACCACCGTCCGCGGCATCGGGCGGTGGTCGGCCGAGATGTTCTTGATGTTCCACCTCCGCCGGCCCGACGTCTGGCCGACCGGCGACCTCGGGGTCCGCAAGGGGTTCGGGCTGGCCTGGGGCATCCCCACCCCGGCCCCCAAGGTGCTGGAAGGGCTGGGGGAGCCGTACCGGCCGTACCGGTCCGTGGTGGCCTGGTACTGCTGGCGGGCCGTCCAACTGTTCGCCGGCGCCGCCTCCACCGGCGTCACCGCCTGATCCGGTGCAGTTCGTCCTCACCGGGGTCGGCCCCGACGGCCGGTCCACGGTGGTCGACCGCCGCGACCTGGCCGTCCCCGACGGCACCGCCCCGCTGGGGTCCCTGCCCCTGTGGCAGTCCGCCACCTGGCCGCCGCCGGTCCCCCCGCTGCCGGCCGACCCGGGGCCACCGAGGGACGTCCGGGTGCGGGAGGGGGAGGCCGGGTGGCGGTACGTCTGGTTCGCCCCCCACAGCCGGGCCGACGCCCACTGGACCGACACCGTCGACTTCGACACCGTCCTGTCCGGATCGGTCACCCTGGAGCTGCAGCACGGCGCCGTCGACCTGGCTCCGGGGGACATGGTGGTGGTGCCCGGCGTCGTCCACGGCTGGCACGCCGGGCCCGACGGCTGCGTCCTGGCCGCCTTCCTGGTCGGCCTGCCCCCCCGATAGGACCTCCGCCCCGCAAGGCCCGGCCGGCTGACCGGGCCGTAGCATGGCGGCATGACCGCCTCGACGGTGGCGCTGGCGCTGGCGGTGTTCGGGGCCGCCGCCGTCGAGATGGTGGAGGCCCTCACCGTCGTGGTGGCCGCCGGGGCCACCCGAGGCTGGCGGTCCGCCCTGGAGGGGGCCGCCGCCGCCGTGGTGGTGCTGGCCGTCCTGGTCGCCGCCGTCGGGGTGCCGCTGGTCCGGTACGTCCCGCTGGACGCCCTGCGGGTGGTGGTCGGGGCCCTCCTGCTGGCGCTGGGGCTGTCGTGGCTTCGCAAGGCCGTCCTGCGGGCCGGCGGCCACCTGGCCCGGCACGACGAGGACGCCGTCTACGCCGACACCGCCGCCGGCCTCCGGGGCCGGTCGCCGGCCAGGACCGGCCGGCGTGACGGGGTGGGGTTCGCCGTGGCCTTCAAGGGGGTGTTCCTGGAGGGCCTCGAGGTGGTCCTCGTCGTGGTCAGCCTGGGGGCCACCCAGCACCGGCTGGGCCTGGCCGCGGCCGCCGCCGGCGCCGCCGTCGTGGTGGTGGCGGCCGTCGGGGCGGTGGTGGCCCGCCAGCTCTCGGCCGTGCCGGAGAACGCCATCAAGACCGTGGTCGGGGTCATGCTGACCAGCTTCGGGCTGTTCTGGGTGGGGGAGGGGGCCGGGGTGCGGTGGCCGGGCGGCGACCTGGCCGTCCTGGTGCTGGTGGCCGTGTTCGGCGTCGTCACCGCGACCCTCGTCGCCTGCGTCCGGCGGGCCCCGTTCGCCGGTCCGTCCCCGGCGGCGGACGACGCGGTGCGGCCGTGACGGCGGCGTTGGGCGCCGCCGCCCGGGCGTTCGGCCGGTTCTGGTGGGAGTTCCTGGTCGGCGACACCCCGGGGCTGTCGGTGGTGGTGCTGGTGGCCGTCGCCGCGGCGTTCGTCCTCCGCCCGTACCGGGTGGCCGCCGTGGTGGTCCTGCCGGTCCTGACGGCAACCGCGCTGTGCGCCAGCGTCGCTCGCTCCGTCAGCCGCCGGCGGACCCCACCGGCACCGGGCGGCGGTGGCCGCCACGGGCACGGCCGGCGGGTCAGGCCTCTTCGAGGGCCGGTCCGGCCTGGACGTCGCGGCAGGTGACCGCCAGGTAGCCGACCACCGCCGCCATGGCGGCGGCCAGCACCAGCGCGACGGTGCCGCTGCCCACCCCCAGCCCACCGGCGCCGGTGGGCTTGCCGACCCAGTCGGCGAAGGAGGCACCCAGAGGGCGGGTGACGACGTAGGCGAACCAGAACGACAACACCCCGCCCAACCCGAACCACCGGTAGCCGGCCGCCGGCACCGCGATGACGGCGGCGAACAGCACGATGGACCAGCCGTAGCCCAGGTGCAGGGTCTGGGCGGTCAGGTCGCCGGCCGCGGTGCCCAGCGCGAAGGTGGCCACGACGGCCGCCCAGTAGAACCCCTCGCGGCGGGGGGTGTCCACGGTGTGGATGGACAGGGTGTGCTCGGTGCGCTGCCAGGCGACGAACACCGCGGCCAGCACCACGGCGCACAGCAGGGTGGACGCCACGTACGGCACCCCCAGCCCGACGTGCAGGACGTCGGCGGCCATGGTGCCGAACACCCCCACCATCACCACCGCCAGCCAGTACGTCCAGGCCAGGTACCGGCGGACGGCGAACTGCAGGGTGAGGGCGCCGGCGAAGGCGACGAACCCCAGCGCCACCGCCGGGGCCGGGTGCAGCCGGTGGACCAGGAAGTCGGAAGTGGCCTCGCCCAGGGCGGTCGACAGGGCCTTGGCCACCCAGAACCAGGCCGTGATGGCCGGTACCCGGCGGGCGCCCGGCTGGACCAGGCCCGGCCAACGCCGGCTCGGTGAGGTCTGCATCGTGGTCCATGGTGAGCGGCTCCGCCGTCCCTGCCGACCGCCGCGAGGATGATTCGCGACCATCCCGGGTTCATCCCCGCGGCCGAGGCCGTCCGGGCACCGGGCCGGCATTATCGTTGGGCGTGGCCATCATCGCCGGTTGGCGCCGGCACCCTGGGCCCGCGGGACGGCCCGGCACCGGGGGCCACGCCGCGTTCGGGCTGGCGCGGGCCGTCATCAACTGGCGCCCGCTCGCCGGCGACGCCGTCCTGGCTGCCGGCTTCCTGCTGGTGTGCACCGGGTGGCTGGTCCACAACAACCTGGGCCTGGGCGCCGGGCTGGTCCAGGTGGCCCTGGTGGCCCCGCTGGCGTGGCGCCGGGCGTACCCCATGGCGGTGATGGTGGTGGTGGCCGCGGTGGCGCTGGTGCAGTGGTCGCTGGACTTCCGGGTGCCGGCCGCCGGCGCCCTGCTGGTGGCGCTGTACACGGTGGCCGTCCACCAGTCCCGGGCCCGGCTGGTGGTGTCCGCCGCCGTGGTGGAGGTCGGGGTGGTGATGGCCGGGATCCGGTGGGCGCCGGCCGGGACCGAGCCGCGGTCGATCGTGTTCCTGACCGGCCTGGTGGTGGCCGCCGTCTGCGGCGGCCTGGCCGTCCGGGCCGGCAGCGAGTACCTGTCCTGGATGGACGAGCGGGCCGCCCGGCTGGAGCTGGAGCGGGACCAGCAGGCCGCCATCAGCGCCGCCGAGGAGCGGGCACGGATCGCCCGGGAGATGCACGACGTGGTGGCCCACAGCCTGTCGGTCGTCATCACCCTGGCCGACGCGGCGGCGGTGACCGGGCGGTCCGACCCGGACCGGGCGGCGGCCACCATGCAGCAGGTGTCCGACGTCGGCCGGCAGGCCCTGGCCGACATGCGCGGGATGCTGTCCGCCCTGCGCACCGACCACGCCGAGGCCGACCTGGGCCCCCAGCCGGGGCTGGCCGACCTGGACGCCCTGTACCGGCAGGTCGGCAGCACCGGCCTCGACGTCCGTGCGACGGCACTGGGCACCCGGCCGGACCTGCCGCCGGCCCTGGAGCTGTCGGTGTACCGCATCGTCCAGGAGGCGCTGACCAACACCCTGAAGCACGCCGCCGCCTGCCGGGTGGACGTCACCGTCGACTTCGGCCCCGCCGCCGTCGGCATCCGGGTCCACGACGACGGGTCCCCGACCGGTGGGGGCCGGGGCGGGCACGGACTGACCGGCATGGCCGAGCGGGCGGCGGTGCACGGCGGCCGGCTGTCCGCCGGCCCCGCCCCCGACGGCGGCTGGCTCGTGGCCGCCAGCCTGCCGTACGGCCGGCCGTGACCAGCCGGCCGTGACGATCGGCGTGGTGCTGGTCGACGACCAGCCGTTGCTGCGGCAGGGGTTCCGGATGATCCTGGAGGCCGAGCCCGACATCGACGTGCTGGCCGAGGCCGCCGACGGGGCCACCGCCGCCGAGCTGGCCGTCGCCTACCGGCCGGACGTGGTGCTGATGGACATCCGCATGCCCGGCGTCGACGGCATCGAAGGCACCCGGCGGATCGTGGCCACCGCGCCGGAGGTGAAGGTCCTGGTGCTCACCACCTTCGACCTGGACGCCTACGTGTTCGGGGCCATCCGGGCCGGGGCCAGCGGGTTCCTGCTGAAGGACGTCCGGCCGGCCGACCTGGTCGACGCCGTCCACCGGGTGGCCGCCGGCGACGCGGTGGTGTCCCCGCAGGTCACCCGGCGGCTGCTGGAGGAGGTGGCCCCGCTCCTGCCCGACCCCGACCATCCCGCCGGCGGCCCGGCGCTGGACCTGCTGACCGGCCGGGAGCGGGAGGTGCTGGTGGCGGTGTCCGAAGGGCTGTCCAACCAGGAGATCGCCGCCCGGCTGTACCTGTCGGAGGCCACCGTCAAGTCCCACGTCAGCCGGGTGCTGTCCAAGCTGGGCCTCCGCGACCGGGTGCAGGCGGTCATCTTCGCCTACGAGGCCGGCCTGGTCCGTCCCGGCCGGCCCGCTCCGGGCGGCTGACCGGCCAGGCTGGGCGGCCAGGCTGGGCGGCCAGGCTGGTCAGGCGTCCGGGGTCGGTGGCTGTGCCGCCGGCGCCGCTGCCGGCCCCACCGCCGCGTGCCGCCCCCGCCCGGCCGCCCTCTCGGCCCGCACCGCCCGCAGCCGGTGGGCCACGGCCAGGACCACCACCACCACGATCAGCACCGCCACCACGTACCCGGCGTAGCTGAAGTCGCTCAGCACGTGGTGCCAGCTCG
>DASZUK010000053.1:0-16896 GCA_035547695.1 Acidimicrobiales bacterium | reverse complement strand
CGAGCTGGCACCACGTGCTGAGCGACTTCAGCTACGCCGGGTACGTGGTGGCGGTGCTGATCGTGGTGGTGGTGGTCCTGGCCGTGGCCCACCGGCTGCGGGCGGTGCGGGCCGAGAGGGCGGCCGGGCGGGGGCGGCACGTCCGGACAGAGGTCTAGCCGGTCCCCTCCGGGCCGGCCCCTGCCGGGGCCTCCTCGGCCGCCCCGGCGGCGGCCTCGTCCATCAGGGACCGGAACACCGTGGTGAGCTCGGTCATCTGGTCGCCGGTGGCGGAGGAGGACAGGAAGAAGAAGTTCCTCCCCCCCTCGTCGTCCGGGGTGCAGTTGACCCGGAGGACGTCACGGCCGGTGTGCACCCGGAACCGGCGCTGCCGCACCCCCGGCAGGTCCAGGCCCTCCCGTTCGGTGAACACGAACAGCGACACCACCGGTGGCGGGGGCTGGAACGGTTCCGGCGCCAGCACCCGGGCCTCGGCCAGGGGCACCGGCACCGCGCTGGCCGCCATGGCCCGGCGCAGGGCGGACATCACCCGGGGGGAGACGTCGTCGAGCCGGTCGTCCGGGGCGACGTCGGCGGCCAGCCGGACCGGGCCGACGAAGCTGCCGATCAGCTCCCTGGCGCCGGGCCGGCTGCGGTTGGACACCGCGGACCCGACCGCGAAGCGGCGGGCCCCGGCCACCCTGGCCAGGGCCATCTGCAGCCAGGACAGCAGGACCACGTACGGCATGGTGCCGAGCGCCGGCACCGCCTTGACCAGCGCCTCCCACCGGTCGACCGGCACCTTGAAGTACCGGGTGACGGTCATCGGGCCGGTCTCGGTGGGCCAGCTACCGGCCGCGGTCGGGACCCGGCGCAGGTCGGCCCAGTAGGCCACCGCCCGGTCCTGGGTGGCCTGCGGCACCGGGTTGTCCAGCGCGTACCGCAGGTAGCTGCCGCCGCTGGGCGCCTGCAGGTCCGGCGGCGGCTTGCCGGCGTGCTTGGCGTAGGCCCGGGAGATCTCGGCGGCCACCAGGTTGCCGGACTCCCCGTCCACCAGGGCCTCGGCCACGAACACCGACAGCACGTTGGTCTTGGGGTGGACCAGGTACAGCGTGGCGGACAGCCTGGCGTCGTCCCAGGGGGACAGGTCCCGGTACTCGGCCTCCACCGAACGCAACGCCGCCTCCAGGCCGATGGCCTTGGGGCGGTCGTCCAGCCGGACCACGTGCACCACCCCCGGCCGGAACGGGGTGACCGCCTGGGTCGGCGGGTCTCCCGGCCGGAACTGCACCCGCAGCATGTCGTGGGCGGCCACCGCGTCGTCCACGGCCTGCACCAGGGCGTCCACGTTCAGCCGGCCGTTGAGCTGGTACACCCAGCTCATGAACTCCCGGCTGGGGTTGAACGGGGCCATGAGCAGCGACGACTGCTGCGTCAGCGACGCCGGGGCTTCCCGTGGGTGCTCTGGGTCCTCCGGCAGGGTGGGCATGCCTCACTATTGAACCGGCCCGGTCCCCCGTCAACACGACAGGCCGGTTTTCCCGCTCCCGTCCCTGGTCGGCGGCCCGGACCACCGGTGCGAGGATGGCCGGGTGCGCGCCACGTTCGATCCACCCACCGATCCGTCCGCCTACCCGTTCGTCCAGCCGGTCAGGGTGCGGTTCGCCGAGACCGACGCCATGGGGGTGGTGCACCACGCGGCGTACCTGCCGTACCTGGAGGACGCCCGGGTGGCCTACCTGCGGTCGGTGGGGCACCCGTACACCGCGCTCCGCGACGACGGCGTCGAGCTGCCGGTGGTGCAACTGGCGGTCCGGTACCTGCGGCCGCTGTACTTCGACGACCTGGTCCAGGTGCACCTGGTGCCGGCGTCGGTGCGGGGGGCCACCTTCCAGATCGGCTACCTCCTGGCCGTCGACGGCCAGGCCCGGGCCACCGCGGTGACCGTCCACGGGATCACCGCGCAGGGCCGGCCGGCCCGGGCCCCGGACTGGCTGGCGGCCCTGGCCCGCTGAGGACCGGCCGGGTGGCCGGGCCCGGTCGCCTACCGGCGCTGGTGCAGCTCGATGACGTTGCCGGACGGGTCGGCGACCACCGACTGCCGGCTGGCCGGCAGCTCGGCGGGGTCTCGGACGTCGAGGCCACGGGCCCGGAGCTCGGTGACCACCGCGTCGAGGTCGTCGACCAGGACGGCCAGGTGCTGCCCGAGGGCGGGCGGCACCGGGGCGGCCAGGAGGTGGACCTGCTGGTCACCGGCCTGCAACCAGGCGCCGCCGATGCCGAAGTCGGGGCGGTCGGTGCGGCGGGTGAAGCCGAGGACGTCGGTGTAGAAGGCGACGGCCCGGTCGACGTCGTCGACGTTGACGGCCACGTGATGGATCCCGAGCGGCTGCACGGACAGAAGTTTTACCCGTTCGCTACCGTCGTGTCGCGCCCGGGCAACTTGGCTGGTCTTTGATCGGGGGTCATGGTGACCACACTCGAAGCGCTGGAGCTGGAGCAGTTCCGGGTGGAGTACGACGACGAGGAGCCGGTGCTGGTCTGGCCGGACGGTCGTCGGGTGGACACCTGGAAGGAGGAGTACCCGTACCCGGAGCGGCTGTCCCGCGACGAGTACGAGCTGGCCAAGCGCCGCCTGCAGATCGAGCTGCTGAAGCTGCAGACCTGGGTGAAGGAGAGCGGGGCCAGGGTGCTGGTCCTGTTCGAGGGCCGCGACGCCGCCGGAAAGGGGGGCACCATCAAGCGGTTCATGGAGCACCTCAACCCCCGCGGCGCCCGGGTGGTGGCGCTGGAGAAGCCGTCGGAGCGGGAACGGGGGGAGTGGTACTTCCAGCGGTACGTCCAGCACCTGCCGACGGCCGGCGAGATCGTGCTGTTCGACCGGTCCTGGTACAACCGGGCCGGGGTGGAGCGGGTGATGGGGTACTGCACCGACGAGCAGTACGCCGAGTTCATGGTGCAGGCCCCGGACCTGGAACGGTTGCTGGTCCGGGACGGCATCTCGCTGTTCAAGCTGTGGTTCTCGGTGACCCGGGCCGAACAGCACACCCGGTTCCTCATCCGCCGGATCGACCCGGTGCGGCGGTGGAAGCTGTCCCCCACCGACCTGGCGTCGCTGGACAAGTGGGACCAGTACACCGAGGCCAAGGAGGCCATGTTCCGGGCCACCGACACCGACTGGGCGCCGTGGACGGTGGTGAAGAGCAACGACAAGCGCCGGGGACGGCTGAACGCCATGGCCCACGTGCTGCGGGGCCTCCGGTACGACGGCAAGATCCCCATCGACGTCGACCCGCTCCTGGTGGGCCCGGCGTCGGAGCTCGTGGACTGAACCAGCCCGCCGGCCGGTCCGGTTGGCGTCGTTGCCACCGCCGTGCTGGCATATGGCGCCATGACCGACAGTGACGACGTGACCCGGCGGACAGAGGACGGGGTGGCCTGGATCACCCTCAACCGCCCCGACGCCGGCAACGCCATGACCGCGGCCATGCGGAACCAGATGGTGGGCTGGCTGGAAGAGGCGTCCGCCGACCTGGCGGTGCGGGTGGTGGTGATCACCGGCGCCGGGGACAAGGCGTTCTGCTCGGGCGCCGACCTGCGCAACCCGGCCGCCGGGCCGGCCCGCCCGGAAGGGGCTCCCGACAAGGTCGTCGGGGAGGCGGCCCGCCTGATCCGGAACGGGTGGCAGCGGCTGGTGGCGGCGGTCTTGGACTGCGAGAAGCCGGTGATCGCCGCCGTCAACGGCACCGCCGCCGGCGGCGGCATGCACCTGGCCCTGGCCTGCGACCTGGTACTGGCCGCGGAGGAGGCCCGGTTCATCGAGGTGTTCGTCCGCCGCGGCATCGCCCCCGACGCCGGCGGGGCCTGGCTGCTGACCCGGCTGGTGGGCATCCAGAAGGCCAAGGAGCTGTTCTTCCTGGGCGACGACGTCCCGGCGGCCGAGGCGTACCGGCTGGGGCTGGTCAACCGGGTGGTGCCGGCGGCGGACCTGCCGGCGGCGACGGCGGAGCTGGCCGCCCGGCTGGCGGCGGCGCCGACCAAGGCGGTGGGGGTGGCCAAGTGGCTGGCCAACCGGGCCCTGGACGTGGACCGGGCGACGGCGTTCCACGACGAGGCCCTGGCCCAGGAGCTGATCACCTACTCCGAGGACACCCAGGAGGGCATCGCCAGCTTCGTGGAGCGGCGACCGCCGGCGTTCAAGGGCTGGTAGTCCCCGGGCCGGCCGCCGGCGCCGTGGTGGTGGTCGTGGAGGTGGTGGTGGACGTGGTGGAGCTGGTGGTGGTCTCCCCCCGGCCCGTGGTGGTCGTGGACTGACCCAGCCCGGTGGTGGTGGTCGACTCGCCCGGGCTGGTGGTCGTGGTGGTGGACGACGTGGACGTGGACGTCGACGTGGTGGACGACGTCGACGTGGAGCTGGTGGTGCCGCCGGGGGCCACCGACACCCCGGCGCCGTGGTTGCCGGACCCCACCACCGACGACAGCGGCTTGCCGGCCAGCAGCTCGATGGCGGTGACCACCACGAGGGCCAGCACGAAGACGACGGCGATGGACAGCGCCAGCACCGGCCAGCGGATGGTCCAGCGCCCCCGCACCGGGGCCCGGGCCACCGTCGGCGGGGCCGGCGGCACCGGCCGGGACCGCCGTGCCGGCGTGGCCGGCGTGGGCGGCACGGGCCTGACCGGCCGCGTTCCGGCTGCCGCCGCCCGGGTCGGCACCGGCCCGCCTGGCACCGGCCGGGTCGGCGGCGGCCCACCTGGCACCGGCCGGGTCGGCACCGGCCGGGTCGGCGGCGGCTGGCCGTCGGCCGGGGACGGCTGCTGCAGGGTGGCCGGCTCGGCGGTGGTGGCGGCGTCGCCGACGGCTTCGGTGGCCCCGGCGGCCTCGGTGGGGCCGGCCTGGTCGGCGGCACCTCGGCCGGCGCCGGCCTGGTCGGTGGCGCCCTCGTCGACGTCGCCGGCGGCCTCGGTGGTGCCGAAGCGGCGGAGGAGGGGGTTGTCGGAGGAGGTGACGGCCTGGTGGACGACCCGGTGGCCGCGCTCGATGGACTGGGCGATCAGGGCGGTGAGGGTGGTGGCGATGATGCTGCCGATGGCGACGCCGATGACGGTGCCGGCGACGCCGAAGAAGGAGGCGATGACGGCGGCGGCCACCGCGCCGGCGGCCGAAGCGAGGATCTGTCGGAGGCTGACCTTCACGCCGCCTAGGTGCCGATGAGCGGCGTACGGAGGCTGCCCTGGCCCTCGGCGACCGGCTGGGGCCGGCGCTCCCAGGTGTCACGGCAACTGTCGGAGCAGAACCAGACCTCCTGGCCGAAACGGTCGTGCCGGGTCTCCTCGGCGACGTCGCGGGTGAGGGGGATGCCGCAGACGGGGTCGAGGGCGGTCGGGCCGGTCAGGGTGCGGAGGCCGATGCGGGACACCGGGATCGGCCGCTCGAGGCCGCGGATGGCGGTGTCCTGGGTGCTGAGGACGCAGCCCCACTTGGGAAGGGCGTCGATGATGGAGGGGGCGGCGTAGATGACGCCGCCGGGGGCCATGTCGCAGAGGCGGGCGGCGACGTTGATGGGGTGGCCGATGTAGTCGTCGCCCTCCAGCAGGATGACCTCGCCGGCGGCGGCGCCGCAGCGCAGGGGGACCGGCATACGGGCCTGCTCGATGGCGCGGAGCATCTCCAGGGCGGCGGCCAGCATGGGCGGAGCCTCCACGGTGACCAGCATGGCGCCGTCGCCGAGCCACTTGGCGATGCGGACGTTGCGGCGGGAGCAGATGTCACGGACGACCGAGCGGAAGGCGCTGAGGACGCTGACGGCCCGCTCGTCGCCTTCGGTCTCGGTCAGGGTGGTGAACCCGGAGAGGTCGATGAAGCCGAAGTTCCGCAGGGTCCGCACCCGAAGATGCTGGCACGTCGCCGGACGGTCCGCGTACCGCAGCGTGCGGTGGACCGGTGGACCGGATAGACCGGTGGCATGGCCCTGATGGACGACATCCGGCAGTACTGGGACGCGGACGCCCCCACCTACGACCTGTCGCCGCGGCACCGGCCGCAGAGCCCGGTGGTGCAGGCGGCCTGGACGGCGACCCTGGAACGGCTGTTGCCGCCGGCACCGGCGTCGGTGCTGGACTGCGGCGCCGGCACCGGGTTCCTCTCCCTGATGGCGGCCCGGCTGGGGCACCGGGTGACGGCGCTGGACCTGTCGCCGGGCATGCTGGAACGGCTGGAGGCGAAGGCGCGGGCGGAGGGGCTGGCGATCGAGCTGGTGGTCGGCCCGGCGGACCGGCCGCCGGCGGGGTTCGACGCGGTGATGGAGCGGCACCTGCTGTGGACCCTACCGGACCCGGCGGCGGTACTGGCGGCCTGGCGGGCGGCGGCGGCACCGGCGGCGCGGCTGGTGCTGGTCGCCAGCCTGTGGGGAACGGTGGACCGCGCCGAGCGGCTCCGCACCGCGGTGCGGGAGGCGGCCCGGCGTGGCCGGCAGCGGCTGGCCGGGGAGGAGGAGCAGCCGGAGCACCATGCGGCGTACCCGGCGGCCATGCGCCGAGCGCTGCCGCTGGGCACCGGCACCACCCCGGCCCGGCTGGTGGAGCTGGCCGTCGGCGCCGGCTGGACCACCCCCGGGGTGCAGCGGCTGTCGGACGTGGAGTGGGCCGAGCGGCGGGAGCTACCGGCGGTGGAGCGCCTGGTCGGGGTCACCCCCCGGTTCGCCGTCACCGCCCGGTCCGGTACCGCCGGGTAGCCGGAGGGCCCGGGCCTGGAACTGGCGGGCGCCGGTGTCCAGGACCCAGCGGTGCCCGAACTGGGCCACCGGCCTGGCCACCCGGGCGACGGTGCGCAGGGTGCGGTTCGACGGCACCAGGGACGACCGCAGCCGGACGTGGCAGCCACCGCCGGCGGCGTCGGCGAGGTCCAGGCGGGCGGTGCCCCGGACGTCCCCGTCGATGGTGGCCTCCACCAGCGAGGCGGCCTCCACCTGCTGCAGGGTGACGGTGAACCGCAGCAGGTAGGGCATGGGGGGCTGGATCTGGCAGTCCCAGACCTGCCCGGCCGCCAGGTCGCCGGCCTGGAACCGGCGGAGCCAGGGCCACCAGGCGCGGTAGCGGTCGACGGACCCGATGGCCGCCCAGACGGCGGCCCGGTCGGCCGGGAACCGGTAGCGGCGATCGGACAGGAACGCCCCCGACGGCGACCCGGCCGGGTTCACGGCACCCGGCAGGCTCCGTCGATGTCGAAGACCTGGTTGAACCGGCCGAGGCCGAGCCAGCAGGCCACGCAGAGGGCCAGGTCGACCAGCTCCTCGTCGGTGTACGCGGCCCGCAGCCTGGCCCACAGGTCGTCGTCCATGCCGAGGTGGTCGGTGGCGTACCGGCGGGCGAACTCGGCGGCCAGCCGTTCCCGCTCGGTGGCGCCGTCCCAGTCGTCGGCCAGGCCGGCCCGCTCGTACAGCTCCTCGGGGACCGCGTCGGGGGGCAGGCCCCGGCTGGGGACGTCACGGGCGGTCCGCCAGTTGGTGCAGATGGCGCAGTCGTTGATGCGGGCGATGGTGATCCGGGCGGCCTCCAGCTCGCCGACGGCCAGCTTGGACCGGTCGTAGACGGCCATGCTGTACCGGCCGGCGGCCGCCGTCAGGTCGGTGGCCAGGCCGCCCCAGACGTAGGCCATGGGATCCTGGTCGGCGGGGACGTCGATCCTGGGCATGGGCCGATGCTAGGTCAACCGGCAGTGGGTCAACCGGCAGTGGGCCAACCGGCGGTGGGCCAGCATCTGCTGGCCCGGGGTAGCTACCGGGCCAGCAGCTCGGGGTGGCGGGCGGCCACCATGTCGCGGAAGCCGTCCCGCCAATCGACCCAGTCGGTGGAGCCGACCAGCCGGTCCAGGCGGGCGAGGTCCAGGTGGCCGCTCGGGATGGTGTCGGTGGTGGGCCGGAACGTCGGGGCCAGGCCGGTGAGGTGGCCGAGGTGGCCGCACCACTCCTGGATGCTGACGGCCGGGCCGCCCCAGTTGACGACGGTGGCCGGCACCGAGGCGGCGTCGAGGAGGCCGGGGACGGTGCGGACGATGTCGTCGATGTGGATGGGGTGGTAGCGGGCGGGGCCGTCCCAGACGGGGATCTCGGAGCCGTTGACGAGCATCTCCAGGTGCACCGCCGGCCAGCCGCCCCAAGGGCCGTACGGGACGGAGAGGCGGGCGATGGTGGTGGGCAGCCCGAACCGCTGGGCTCCCCACCGGGCGGTGGCCTCGGCGCTGATCTTGTTGATGCTGTAGGTCCGCAGGAACGGCCAGACCCCGTGGTTGTCGGCGAGCTGGCCGGCCTCGTCGATGGGGCGGTCGTCGGCCCCGCGGTAGACGGCGGCCGAGGAGCAGTGCAGGAACGCCCGGGCGCCGTGGTGGTGCTCCATCAAGAAGGCCAGGCCGGCCACGTTGGCCTGCAGGTCCCGGTCCCAGTCGTTGGTCTTGCTGACCGCGAAGTGCAGCACCACGTCGGCATCGGCTGGCAGGGCGGCGACGTCGCCGGTGGCCAGGTCGGTGGTGACGCAGGCCACCCCGGCGGCCTCCAGCCGGTCCCGGGCGGCCGGGTCGGAGAACCTGGCGGCCCCCACCACCTGGTTGTCGGCGGCCAGGGCCACCGCCAGCGGCTCGGCCACCTGGCCGGTGACGCCGGTCACCACGATCTTCTGTCCCCGCACACGCCCCTCCCCTGTCCGGACCGGGTCGATGCTACCGGGGCGCCGGGCTGTGCTGAGCTTGGCCGATGGGAGCTTGCTGGAGGGGAACTTCCCGGAGGGGACAGCCGCGGCCGGGCAACCGGTACGAACTGCTGAGCTGCGCCATCGGCGGCCACGCGCTGGTGGGCACCGACGCGGCCACGGTGGCCGGCGCCGACCGGGCGCTGGTGATGGAGGTGGACGGCGCCCGGTGGCACCGGTGCCTGCGGTGCGACGGCTGGATGCCGCGGCCGGCCCCGGCCGAGCCGGCCCGGGACCGGGTGCCGGAGCGGGGCGAGATCGACCTGCCGCTGCGCGGCCCGCTGCTCCGGGACCGGTACGTGCTGCGGCTGATCGCCGTGGACCGCGCCATCCACGTGGTCGTGCTGACCGTGCTGGCCGTGGTCATCTTCCTGTTCATCGGCCACCGCAACGGGCTGCGGCACGACTACGACGAGATCATGAGCGCGCTGACCGGCGGGCCGAACAAGTCGGACGAGCTGACCGGGCTGCTCGGGTACTTCCGGCACCTGTTCCTCATCAAGCCGGCCCACCTCTACGAGGCCGGGCTGCTGGTCATCGGGTACGCCGTCCTGGAGGGGACCGAGATGGTGGGGCTGTGGTTGGCCAAGCGGTGGGCGGAGTACCTGACGTTCGTGGCCACCGTCCTGCTGGTGCCGTTCGAGGTGTACGAGATGGCGGAGTCCTTCGGGACGCTCAAGCTGGTGACGTTCCTGGTGAACGTGGCCATCGCCGTCTACCTGCTGGCCGCCAAGCGGCTGTTCGGGGTCCGCGGCGGCCATGCCGCCGAGCACCGCCGCCGGGTGGAGCTCGGCGGCTGGGCGGCGGTGGACCGGGCCACCCCCGAACCGGTGGGCTGACGGTCGGGTCGGCCGCCGGCCGGGCCACCGGCTCGACGGCGCCGGCTCGACGGCGCCGGGATCAGTCCGGCGGCAGCTCCCCGGCCAGCAACTGCTCGGCGGCCGCCATGGCCTCGGCGGCGGGGCCGTCGAAGGTGACGGTGCCGTGCTCCAGCACCACCGCCCACTCGGCCAGGGCCAGCACCCGGTCCACCTGCTGCTCGACCACCAGGAGGGCGGTGCCCTGCTGGTTGATCCGCCGGAGCTGCTGGTACACGGCGTCGACCACCGCCGGGGACAACCCGAGGGACAGCTCGTCGGCCACCAGCAGCTTCGGCGGGACCACCAGCACCTTGGCCAGGGACAGCAGACGCTGCTGGCCGCCGGACAGGGTGCCACCGCGCTGGCGGCGGCGCTCGGCCAGCACCGGGAAGGCGTCGTAGGCCTGCTCTACGGCTCCGGCCACCCCCCGGCGTCCGGCCCGCTCCCGGAGCGCCACCGTCAGGTTCTCCTCGACGGTCAGGTTGGCGAAGATGCCGCGCCCCTCGGGGACGTGGGCCACCCCGGCCCGGGCCACCCGGTAGGCCGGCCACCCGGTGACGTCGGCCCCCCCGACCCGGACCCGGCCGGCGGTGGCCGGCAGCAACCCGGACACCACCCGGGCCACCGTGGACTTTCCGGCCCCGTTGGGGCCGAGGAGGGCCACGGCCGCGCCGGCCCGGACGGTGAAGGAGACGTCGAACAGGGCCCGGTAGGGGCCGTAGGCGGCGCTGACCCCCTCCACCTCCAGCGCCGCCGGCCGGTCCCCGGCCGGCCCGGCCGGCCCTGGTCGCGGTGGCGGCGGGGCGGCGGTCATGCGGACTGCCCCAGGTAGGCCCGGCGGACCGCCCCCTCGGCCATCACCTGGTCGAACGGCCCCTCGGCGATGACCCGGCCCAGGTCCATCACGATGGCCTTGTCGACCACCTCCCCGACCATCCGCAGGTCGTGCTCGACCAGCAGCACCGCCATGTGCTGCTCGGTCTGCAGGGCGCGGAGCACGGCGGCCAGCTCGTGGGTCTCGTGGACGTCCAGCCCCGACGACGGCTCGTCGGCCATCAGCAGCCGCGGCTCCCCCACCAGGGCCCGGGCCAGCTCGACCAGGCGGCACATGCCGAGCCCGAGGGCGGCCACCGGGGTGCCGGCGACCCGGCGGAGGCCGACCAGGTCGAGGACCTGGTCGACGTGGGCCAGCTCGTCGGGGTGCGGGGCGGCCCGGTTCAGGAGGTCCTTCCACAGCCGGCCGTCACCACGGCGGGCCCGCTCGGCCACCAGCAGGTGGTCCCGGACGGTCAGCTCCGGGAACACCTCCACCCGCTGGTAGGTGCGGCCCAGGCCCAGCCGGGCCCGCCGGTACGGGGGCAGGTGGCCGAGGACGCGGCCGTCCAGGGCCACCACGCCGCCGTCCGGGCGGAGCTGGCCGCCGATGCAGTTGAACAGGGTGGTCTTGCCGGCCCCGTTCGGCCCGATCAGCCCGACGGACTGGCCGGGGGCCACCTGGAAGGTGACGTCCTGGACCGCGGTGATGCCGCCGAACCGCTTGGTGACCCCCCGGACGTCCAGCAGCGGGTTCACCGGGACCCCTCCACCGCCGGGTCGGCCGGCCGCAGCCGGAGGAGCCGCTCCACCCGGCCGGTCCAGGTCCGCTTCTGGTACTCCACGATGCCCTCCGGGTGGGCGGCATAGGTCAGGGCGCCGGCGGCGAACAGCACGAAGGTCAGCCCCTGGAACCGCTGCGGGGCGTAGGTGAGCAGTTGCTGGACGACGACGAAGCCGATGCCGCCCTGGATGGCCCCCTCGACGGTGCCGACGCCGGTGGTGACGACGATGACGACGAAGGCCAGGGACAACTGGTAGTTGAACTGGGTGGGGTTGACCACGGTCTGCTGCAGGGCCAGCAGGCTGCCGCCGAGCCCGGCGACGGCGCCGGAGAGGGCGAACACCACCACGCGCTGCCAGTCCAGGTTGATGCCGATGCCGGCCGCCCCGATCTCGCTGCCGCGGATGGCAGCCAGGTACCGGCCGGTGGTGCCGCGGCGGACCAGCAGGACGCCGACGGTGCAGACCACCAGGACGCAGATGGCCAGCACGAACAGCGGCCGGCCGGTGGGGTCGAAGAAGTCGACGGCGCCCAGCCAGGTACGTTGCAGGATGAGGCCGCCTGTGCCGTGGCTGATGGCCCCCTGGGAGAACACCGCGGTGTCGAACAGCAGGGCGGCGGCCAGGGTCATGAGCGCCAGGCCGAGGCCGCGGAGCCGGAGGGACAGGACGGCCAGCACCACCGCCACCGCGGCGGCCAGGACGGCGCCGACCAGGCCGCCGAACAGGAAGTTGAGCCCCAGGTGGTCGGCCAGTTGGCCGGCGGTGAAGGCGCCGACGCCGGCCAGGGTGGCCTGGGCCAGGGACAACTGGCCACCCATGCCGGTGATGAGGGTGATGGACAGGAACACGGTGGACAGGGCCAGGCCGGCGTTGAACACGTTCTCCCAGGCGTGCGGCATCCAGGTGAGCATGGCCACCACGAACGCGGCCAACAGCGCCCACCACAGCACCCGGACCACCCGGTCCAACTGCGGCGACCGCCCCTGGGCCGTGGCCGGCGGGGCCGGCGGGTCGACGGCGGACAGCGGGTCCTTGGTGTCGTCCAGGGTGCGCAGGCCGGGGACCACCAGCAGGGCGACGGCCAGGACGATGAACGGCAGCGACGGCAGCACGGCGGAGTGCCAGACGCTGTTGGCTGTCAGGTAGCCCTGGGCGGTGACGCTGACCACCCCGATGGCCACGGCGACCACCGCGGCCACCGGCATGGACCGCAGCACCGCCCAGGCCGCGGCGGCGATGGCGGCGACCATCAGGGTGATGTAGTCCTGCACCTGCAACTGCGCCTCCACCGGGGCCAGCAGCACCCCGGCCAGCCCGGCCATCAGCCCCGACACCGCCCAGGCGGTGGCCACCACCCGGTCGGCGTTGACCCCGTCGAGCTGCACCAGCCGGCGGCTCTCGACGGCCGCCCGCATCTGCAGGCCCAGCCCGGTGCCGCGCAGCAGCACCACCAGGGCGACCAGGATGACGACGGTGAACAGGACCGCGGTCAGGAAGATGCCGTTGATGGGCACCTGGGCCAGCCCGAACAGGTGGAAGTACACCGTTGTGGGGTCGAAGGCGACGCTGGGGACGTCGTAGACGTTGGCGTTGCCGAACACCACCGACAGCAGCGCGGGGATGCCGACCAGCAGGCTGATGCCGGTGACCACCTTGGCGGTGGTGTTGTTGTTGGGGATCCGGCGGAACAGGAAGCGGTCGAACGCCAGGGCCAGGCCGGGGCCGAGGACGCCGACGGCCAGGACGGCGGCGGCCCACACCGGCAGGCCGCGGTCCTGGATCAGCCAGGCGTACAGGTAGGCCGAGGCGAACGCCTGGGCGCCGTAGGCGAAGTTGAACACCCCGGTGGCCTGGTAGGTGAGGACGAGGCCGACGGCGAAGATGGCGTAGGCGCAGCCGTCCGGGATGCCGGGGACGGCGAACCCCAGGAACTGCTCCACGGCCCCGCCCCCGCCGGCCCGGTCAGCCGGCCCTGGGACCGGGGGTGCCGGCCTTGGGGGGCACGCGCTTCGGGTTGCGGACACCGGGGCCGAAGCAGGCGAACACCTGCTTGCCCTGGGTGAGCACCGGCGTGAACACGTCGCCCCGGGCCTGGATGAAGGCGCTGCAGAACGGCGGGGTGGCCTCGGAGTGTGTGACCTGCCAGTCGACCGGGGTCATCATGCCGTCGGCGGTGAACGTGGTCAGGGCGTTGGTGGCCTTCACCACCGCGGCCTGGGTCGGGTTCTTGCCGGCCGCCTTCAGCCCGGCGACGACCAGGGCGGCGGACTCCCATCCCTGGATGGCGGTCTCTGTGCCGACGTAGCCGGGCTCGTACCTCTTCATGGCGGACAGGTACTTCTTGAGGCCCGGGTACGCCTTCTGGTCGGCGGTCAACGGGACGTGCTGCACCAGGAAGTACACCCCCTGCATCAGGTTGGCGTACTTGTCCAGGGCGGACTGGTCGCTACCGTTGAGCCACAGTTGCTTCACCGCCAAGCCGTACTGCTTGACGGCCCGGGCCATGGCGATGTTGCCGTTCACTGTCATGCAGCTCAGGATGAAGTCGGCGTGGCTGGACAGGATGCGCTGCACGTCGGGGGTCGGGTCGGCGTTGACCGGCGGCAGCTTCAGGTCGGTGTAGGCCACGTGGTAGCCGGCGGACCCCAGCCGCTTCACCGCGGTCTGGCAGGCACCGGACGAGCTCGGCACGTTGTAGGCCAGCACCGCCAGCGACGTCGACTTGGTCTTCTGCAGCAGGTAGGCGATCTCCGGCATGATGCTGCCGTATGTCTGCACCGACCCCCCGGACCCGAACAGGTTGGGCGGTCCCTGCCAGTTGCCGGTGACGTTGTAGCCGTAGGTCGGGGTGCAGGTGGCCACCAGGTAGGTGGGGTTGAAGAAGTAGGACGACGACAGCACCCCGAAGGCGTGGTCCTGGTCCACCACGGTGTGCGCCAGCGACACGAACCGGCTGGGTGTGCCGCCGTCGTCCAGGTTGTAGGCCAGCGTGACCTTGCGGCCGTTGACGCCGCCGCGGGCGTTCACCATGTCGAAGTAGGCCTGCGCCCCCTTGACCAGCGGGGCGAAGTCGGCGCTGATGGAGCCGGACAGGGTGGAGATGGCCCCCAGGTTGACCTGGGTCCGGGTGACGCCGGGCGCTCCGGTGCCGGTGCCGGCGGGGCACTGCAACGCGCCGGAGGACCCGGCGGGACCGGTCGTGGCCGAGCCGGTGGTGGTGGTCGTGACGGCGCCGGCCGCCGTGGCCGCCGTGGTGAGCAGGGAGACCGCCGCCAGGGCGGCCATTGCTGGCGGGCCCCATCGAGCGCGTCTCGTCAGCATGCTGCCCCCATTCTCCTCGATCACCGGCCCCGAAGGGGGCACCGCGCCGGCCGGCCGCGGTCCCCCGGAGTGGCCGGCCTGGGAACCTACCAGGGCGTCCCGCCGCCCCGTAACGTGGGAACCCGACGACACCGGTCGGCGACGCCGGCCGGCGGAGGGGGTGGCACATGGGCCGTGCGGACGACAACCGGGCGACGATCGAGCAGTTCTGGGAGGACCTGTTCCGGCGGGACTTCGACGCCCTGGCCGGCCGGTTCGCCGCGGACGGCGAGTACACCGACGTGGCCACCCCGGCCGACGACGTGGCCCGGGGGCCGGCCCAGGTGGCCGCCCGGCTCCGGCTGGCCCTGGGGCCGCTGGCCGCGATCACCGACGAACGCCGGTCGATGCTGGCGGACGACACCACGGTGGTGACCGAGCGGGTGGAGCACTGGGAATGGCCGAGCGGGGAGACCATGGCGCTGCCGGTGGTGTCCGTCCACGAGCTCCGGGACGGCCGGATCGTCCGGTGGTGGGACTACTGGGACATGGCCGTCCTGGTGAACTCGGCGCCGCAGTGGTGGTTCGAGCACGTGATGGTCGGCTGGCAGTGATCCGGGCCACCCTCCGGGCGTGACGGCGGCGATGCACCGGGTGCTGGTGACCCGACAACTGACCCCCGGGGCCCTGGACCCGTTGGCGGCCGCGGGCATCGAGGTGGTGCAGCGCCCGGACGACGCCGCGTGGTCCCACGCCGAGCTGGTGTCGGCCGTCCCGGACGTGGACGGCCTGCTGTGCCCGTTGACCGACCGGGTCGACCGGGCGGTGCTGGAGGCCGGAGCCGGCGGCCGGCTGCGGGTGGTCGGCAACGTCGCCGTCGGGTACGACAACGTCGACGTGGTCGCCGCCCGTGCGCTGGGGGTGGCGGTGTGCAACACCCCGGGGGTGCTGGACCAGACCACCGCCGACCTGGCGTTCCTGCTCATCCTGTCGGCCACCCGGCTGGCGTCGGAAGCCGAGCGGGACCTGCGGGCCGGCCGGCGGACCACCTGGAGCTTCGGGGACCACCTGGCCCGGGACCCGCACGGCGCCGTGCTGGGCCTGGTCGGCTACGGCCGGATCGGCCGGCAGGTGGCCCGGCGGGCCGACGGGTTCGCCATGGAGGTCCTCCACCACACCCGCCGGCCGACCGGGTTCCCGGGGTACGTGGACCGGTTGGACGACCTGCTGGCCGTCGCCGACATCGTCAGCCTGCACGTCCCCCTCACCGACGACACCCGGCACCTGATCGGGGCCCGGGAGCTGGGGCTGATGAAGCCGACGGCGACGCTGGTGAACACCGCCCGGGGGGCGGTGGTGGACGAGGCCGCGCTGCTGGACGCCCTGGAGGGCGACCGGCTGTTCGCGGCCGGCCTGGACGTGTTCGAGGGGGAGCCCACCCCCAGCCCGAGGCTGCTGGCCGCCCCGCGGGTGGTGCTGCTGCCCCACGTCGGCAGCGCCACCATCGGCACCCGGACCAGGATGGGCCGGCTGGCCGCCCAGGGGGTCGTCGACGTGCTGGCCGGCCGGGTGCCGCCCAACCTGGTCACCGGCTGAGCCCGCGGCCACCGGGACGGCCCGCACCGAAAGGTCCGGGGGGCAGCCGGAGATGTACGGGGTGGTGGAGCCGGAACCGCAACCCGAGCCGGACGGACCGGGGTCGTTCGACGCCTTCTACCGGGCGCAGTACCCCGGGGTGTACGCCTTCGTCCTCCGCCGGCTGGCCGGGCACGCCGATGACGTGGCCGACGTCACCGCCGAGGTGTTCGCCACCGCCTGGCGCCGGGCCGACCAGATGCCGCCGCCCCCGCACGACCGGCTGTGGGTGTACGGGGTGGCCCGCCGGGTGGTCAGCCGGCACCACCGGGGGCACCGGCGGCGGGGGCGGTTGCTCCAACGCCTGGCCGACCAGGCCGGCGGGCCCGTGGCGGTGGCCGGGACGGTGGGCCCGGTGCCGGCCGGTGGAGCCGGTGGGGCCGGTGGAGCCGGGCGGGCGGACCACGACGACCACCTCGCCGACCGGGTCGACCGGGTGCGGGAGGCCATGGACCGGCTGCGGCCGGCTGACCGGGAGGTCCTGGCCCTGGTGCTGTGGGACCAGCTCAGCCACGCCGAGGCCGGGCAGTTGCTGGGGTGCTCGGCCAACGCCGTCGGCATCCGGCTGCACCGGGCCCGGGCCCGGCTACGGCAGTTGTTGGAGGAGCGACCGTCCGGCGAGGACGAGGAGGATCGGACATGACAACGGACGACCTGGACGTCCTGGTCCGGCTGGCCGACCCGGCCCGGGGAGCGGACATTCCCACCGGGGCGGCCCTGCGGCTGGTGGCCGCCGCCCCCGCCGGCGTGGCCGCGGCGACGCCGGCGGCCTCGGCCGGGGG
>DASZUK010000052.1:0-55979 GCA_035547695.1 Acidimicrobiales bacterium | reverse complement strand
TCGACCGCCCGGTAGGGCTCTCCCTCGACCACCGCCGCAATGGCGGCTTCGAGCTCCGACGGTCCCCAGGGACCTTTCACGCCACGGGGCACCAGACACCTCCTGGTCAGGAGCTGTCGCGGTCACCCCTTGAGGCCAAGGTCGAACTTGAGCACATATGCCCAAGTTCGGCCCTCAGTGACTCGAACGGCAATTGGGCAAGGAGGTCCGCTCGCCCATCCCGGGCCCCGGACGGCGGGCTCAGCGGTAGGTGGCCGCGGCCGCGACGGCCCGGCCGCCGTAGGGCTCCCCGAACAGCACCGCGTGGACCAGCAGCGGGTGCAGTTGGTGCAGGGCCACCCGGTCGGCCCAGCCGTCGGCCAGCGGCCGGCGGTCGTGGTAGGCCGCCACGATCCGGTCCAGGTGGGGCGCGCCGAACAGGGCCAGCATGGCCAGGTCGGTCTCCCGGTGGCCGCCGTGGGCGGCCGGGTCGATGAGCCAGGCCTGCCCCTCCGGGTCCCACAGCAGGTTGCCGGACCACAGGTCCCCGTGGATGCGGCTGGGCCGCTCCTGCCCGGACGGTCCCGCCAGCTCCCCCAGCCGGTCCACCACCCGTTCCACCGTGGCCATCCCGTCGGCGGTCACCGCCCGGCGGTCCCGGGCGGCCCGCAGGAACGGCAGCACCCGGCGCTCGGCGTAGAACGGCACCCAGCCGTCCGCCGGCCCGTTGTCCATGGGGAGCGGCCCGATGAACCCGGCCCAGGGGGCCCCGAACGCCGGCGCGCCGGCGGCGTGCAGGTCGGCCAGGGCCCGGCCGAACCGGTCGGCCCCCCGTTCGGTGGGGTGCCCCCGGGGGACCAGGGCCACGGTGATGGACCGGTCGTCGACCGCCACCACGTCGGGCACCGCCACCGTGCCGGCCTCCGCCAGCCACCGCAGCCCGCGGGCCTCGGCGTCGAAGAACCCCGCCGGGGCGTCCGGCCGGCGCTTCGTGTACACCTCCCGGTCCTCCGGCGTGGTCGGCACCGTCGGCCCCGGTCAGGCCACCCCGGCGGCCACCGCCGCCGACAGGGCCGCCACCAGCCCGCGGCAGCCGGCCTCGATCATGGCCAGGCAGGCGTCGAAGTCGGCCGGCCCGCCGTAGTAGGGGTCCGGCACGTCGACGGCGCCGCCGGCGTTGCGGTCGAAGCTGCGGAGCAGCACGATCCGGTCGTCGCCCAGCCGGCCGGCGGTGAGGCTCCGCAGGGTCTGCTGGTGCCGGCGGTCCAGGGCCACCAGCAGGTCCACCCGGTCCGGGCGGCCGGGGTCCACGGCGCCGGCGTCGAACTGGCGGGCCACGTGGCCGTGGTCGCGGTACCCGGCCGCCGACAGGGCGGCCGCCGCCCTCGGGTCCATGGGCTCCCCGTGGTGCCACGGCCCGGTGCCCGCGCTGGACACCCGCAGCCGGTCGCCCAGGGTGCCGCCGCCCGCCAGGGTGCCGCCCGCCAGGGTGCCACCCGCCGGGGTGCCGTCCGCCGTGACGCCGTCCGCCGTGACGCCGTCCGGCAGGGAGGTGCGGCCGGCCAGCTTCCGCAGCACCACGTCGGCCATCGGGGACCGGCAGATGTTGCCGGTGCACACCAGGCAGACCCCGACGACGGGGCCGTCGAAGGCCGGCAGCACGACCGGGCCGCTCACGGGGACGGCCGGCCGGCGTACTCGTCGCGCAGGGCCCGCTTCACGATCTTGCCGGTGCCGGCCCGCGGCCAGTCCGTCCTGGTCTCCAACTGCTCGGGGATCTTCTGGGTCATCAGGCCGGCCTCCCGGCAGAACGCCACCAGCTCCTCCAGGGTCAGCGGCTCGGCGCCGTCGGCCAACTGCACCACCGCGCAGACCCGCTCGCCGCGCTCGGGGTCCGGCAGGCCGACGACGGCCACCTCGGCCACCTTGGGGTGCTGGTACAGCACCGCCTCCACCTCGGTGGCGCTGACGTTCTCGCCCTTGCGGACGATGACGTCCTTCAGCCGGCCGGTGATGACCAGGTGGCCGTCCGGCCGCAGCTTGCCGAGGTCGCCGGTCCGGAAGAACCCGTCGGGGTCGAACGCCTCGGCGGTCAGCGCCGGGTCGGTGTACCCGTGGAACACCATCGGCCCCCGCACCCGGATCTCGCCCTCCTCGCCGGCCGCGGCCACCTGGCCGTCGTCCAGCCGGACGATACGGACCTCGGCCCCCTCCACCGGCCGGCCGTCGGTGTTGGCCAACTGCTCGTCGGTGTCGTGGGGGGACCCGTTCACGATCATCGGCACCTCGGTCATGCCGTAGCCGTGGACCACGCCGCGGCCGCCGATCTCGTCGCGGACCTCGGCGTGGATCTCCGGCGGCTTCGGCGCCCCGCCCCCCGACATCAGCCGCAGCGTCGGCAGGATGGGCACGCCGGGCTGCTTGCGCTGCTCGGCCAGGTAGGCCACGTAGAAGGCGGTGCTGCCGCCCACCATGGTCACCGAGTGCCGCCGGAACAGCGGCAGCACGTCCGGTACCGAGAACGCCTCCACCAGCACTGCCGGGAACCCCACCGACAGCATCGTCACCAGGTAGTCGGGCCCGGCGATGTGGGCGAACGGGAAGGCGATGGACCCGACGTCGTCGGCCGACATGTCCAGGGCCGAGGCCAGCCCCCAGCCCCCGGCGATCAGGGTCTGGTCGGTGTGCCGGACCCCCTTCGGGTCGGCGGTGCTGCCGGAGGTGTAGTAGATCCAGCGGATCGGCGCCTCCTCCGGCGCCGTGCCCTCCGGCGGCGGCGGCAGCGTCGACGGGTCCCCCTCCGGCAGCCCGTCGTCCACCACCAGCAGCTCCGGCCGGTCCTCCGCCGGGACCCCGGCCAGGGCCCGGTCGGCCAGGGCCACGTAGTCCGTGCCGCGCCACGCCGACGGCACCGCGAACAGCCGCGACCCGGTCTGCCGGAGGGCGAACCCGACCTCGCGCTCCCGGTACAAGTGGATGATGGGGTTCTGCACCACCCCCAGCCGGCTGAGGGCGATGGACAGCACCACGGTGTCGATCCGGGTGGGAAGCTGCCACGACGCCACCGACCCCGGCCGGACCCCGCGGGCCAGCAGCCCGGCGGCCACCACCTCGGCTCGGTCCCGGAACTGCCCGAAGGTCATCTGCCGGTCGGCCGCGTCGATGAGCATGGGGCGGTCCGCCGACGCGGCCGCCCGCCGGTCCACCAGCTCCCAGATGGTCCGGGCCCCGGTGATGGTGTCGGCGTCGTTCATGTGCACCCCCCTGTGGTCATCTGGCCGTTCTCTTTAGCAGACCGGCCGCCCCGTCCCAGCCGCCGGCCCCGGTCCACCACGCTGGCCCCGGTCCACCACCCCGGCCCGGCCGGCGGGGCAGAGTGGTGGGGTTCCAGCCGCCGGCCGAGGGAGGCGCCGTGTCAGACCCCACGATCCCCGAGGGCGGTTCGGCGCGGCCGCCCCGTGACCGCAAGCGCGACGTCCGGCTGGTGTTGAGCGGGGTGGCCGCCGTCCTGCTGGTGTGGTTCGCCCTCATCAACCTGCAGGACGTCCAGATCCACTTCTGGCTGACCTCAGCCAGGTCCCCCCTGATCGTGGTCATCGTCATCTCCGGGGTGCTCGGCGCCGCCATCGTGCTGCTGACCCAGCGGGCCTCCCGGCGCCGGCGGGCCACCGGCGCCGGGCGCCGAGGGGGGAGCGCCGACCCCGGCACCGGGTACCCCGGCACCGGGTACCCCGGCACCGGGTACGACGCCGGCGACTAGGGCCCGGGCCCTCTTTGACACCGCCTCCGGCAGGACCGCGGCGGCGGCTGCCCCCACCAGGCCGGCGGCCCCCGGCGCCACCTGCTCTCCCGCCGCCACGGCGGCCGTCCGGCGGGCCCAGGCGAACACCAGCTCCAGGACCACCAGGTAGACGGCCAGCCCGACCACGGTCCACCAGACGCCGCCGACCGACAGGTTGCCGCCGAAGAGCAGCACGATGCCGGCCACCACCACCCCGAGCAGCCGCATCCCGGACGCGTGCTCCAGCGCCCAGGCGGCGCCCCGGCGGGCGCCGGCGGAGGCCCGCCGGCGGTTGTCCTCGTTGCCCAGCTCCGCCGCCCGGCGGCCGACCCAGCGGATGCCCCGGGCGGCCTGGGCCCGGAGCCACCGCGGCCACCGGGCCGGGCCGACCAGCCAGAGCAGCACGGCCACGATGACGGAGACCAGCAGCACCCACCGCAGGCCGGTCTTCAAGAACCGGACCAGGGTGTCGAAGATGGCCCCGGTGACTGTCGGGCTGACCCGGTCGGCGGCGTGGCTGAGGAAGAACGACCGGCCGAGGGCCAGGCCGGCCAGCAGCAGCAGCACCACGAGGGAGACCCCCACGGCGATGCGCAGCAGGGTCTTGCGCCGGTCCACCGCCACCGCCACCGCGGCCACGACCAGCACCACCGCGGCCACCGGGGCGGCCCAGCCGAGGTCGGAGGCCACGGAGAAGAACCGCCGGGCCTGGGCGATCTGCTTGCTGGACGCCAATTGCAGGGTGAACGACTGGACGCGGGCCACCTGGGTGCGGACCTGGTCGAACACCGTGATGCCCCGGGCGTCGAGCTGATCGATGGCCTTTGTCAGCACCGGGGTGAGGTTGACCAGCACCTTGTTGACCCGCTGGCCGGGGGTGGTCTTGCCGGTGAGGACGTTCACCAGGGTGCTGTGGGTGGACCGGTTCAGCGTGTTCCACAGGTTCTGGAACCAGGTGCTGCGCAGCAGGTCCTTCATCTGCCGCTCCACGAAGGTGTGCAGGGTGTTGGTCAGCGGGGCGGCCAGGAACGACGCCTTCTTGGGCAGGACGTCGCCGATGGTGCCCTGCACGTCCAGCTTGTCGAACAGCCGGTTGGTGGCGTCGACCGCCACGAAGTCGGTGACCACCCGCTCCTGGGCCAACGGGGCCAGGGTCTCCACGTAGTGGTCGGTGTCGGTGACCGTGTTGACCGCCCACACCGTGACCACCGAGATCGGCACGAACACCACGGCGAGCACCACCAGGACCCATGCGGCCACCGACCGGGTCCGCCGCAGCTTCGGCCCCTGCCTGGGCTCCGGCCGGGCCGGGGCCCCGTCGGGCGGCCGGGTCCCGAGCAGCCGCATCCGCTCGGCCGGCCGCGGGCGGTCGTCGCCCGGAGCCGGGCCGGTCGGGTCGTGCCCCACGGCCACGACAATGCCACGGCCGTGGCCGGGCGGCGGGGACGGTCGGCGGGACGGTCGACCGGGCCGCCTCGCCCGGACCGGCCGCCCGGGCCGGCCGGCCGGAAAACCCCTGGACCGCGCGCCTGGAGCGGTGGGCCGGTCGTAGACTGGCCGCTGGGTGGACCGGGTTGGACCGGTCCGGGGTGGAGTGCTTGGGCGCCCCGTTGTCCGACGGGCTGCGGTGCGCGAACATGACGGTCTGACGATGGGGCGAGGAGGTGCCTGCACCGTGCCGGCACGGAAGGGCAGAGGAGACGGGGAGGAGGGACGGCCAGGTGCCGCTCTCTGAGCACGAGCAGCGCATCCTGGCCGAGCTCGAGGAGTCCCTGGTCCGCCAGGACCCCCAATTCGCCGAGCGGGTCCGTTCGGAGACCGTGTACCGGCACGCCGGCCGGTACTGCAAGTGGGCCGCCGTCGGCTTCGTCGCCGGCGTGGCCATCCTGGTGGCGTTCTACTCCGAGTCCATCGTGGCCGGCCTGGTCGGCGTCGCCGTCATGTTCGGTTCCGCGGTGGTGTTCGAGCGGAACCTGCGCCGGATGGGCAAGGCCGGCTGGCACGACCTGACCCGGTCGCTGCACCAGCAGGAGCCCTCCGGGTCCGGCGGCGGCATCGAGCACGCGGTGCACGGCACCAGGGAGTGGTTCCGGACCCACCTGTTCCGCCGGGATCGCTGAACCCCGCGGCGGGATGGCGGCCGGGCTCGATGGGTGACCTGAGCCTGGCGGTGGACATCGGCGGCACCAAGATGGCCGCCGGGTTGGTCGACCGGGACGGTCGGCTGCAGTCGACCGCGGTGGTGCCGACCCCGCCGGGAGCCGATGCGGCGGCGCTGTGGGCGGCCCTGTCCGGGTTGGTCGGCGGGGTGCTGCACCGGGCACCGGGCACCGGCGCGCCGGTGGTGTGCGGGGTGGGCTGTGGCGGCCCGATGGACGCCGAGGGGGTGTCGCCGCTGAACATCCCCGGTTGGCGGCGGTACCCGCTGCGGCAGCAGTTGGCCGGGCTGACCGGGCTGCCGACGTTCGTGGACAACGACGCCAAGGCCCTGGCGCTGGGCGAGGGCTGGGTGGGCGCGGCCCGGGGCCGGGCCGACTACGTGGCCATGGTGGTGTCCACCGGGGTCGGCGGCGGCATCGTGCTGGACGGCCGCCTGCTGGACGGCCGGCTGGGCAACGCCGGCCACATCGGCCACGTGGTGGTCGAGCCGGACGGCCGGCGGTGCGCCTGCGGCGGTCGGGGCTGCCTGGAGGCCGAGGCGTCCGGGACGGCCATCGCCGCGGTCACCGGGCGGCCGCCGGCGGAGGCCCCGCCGGAGGTGGTGGCGCGCACCGGCACCCTGGTGGGCCGGGCGGTGGCCTCGGTGGCCACCTTGCTGGACCTGGACCTGGCCGTCGTGGCCGGGTCGGTGGCCCTCGGCTTCGGGGCCCCGTTCTTCGCCGCCGCCGCCCGGGAGGTCCGGGAGCGGGCGGCCATGCCGTTCTCGGCCGGCACCGTGGTCGAACCGGCCGGGCTGGGTGGCGACGGGCCGCTGGTGGGGGCCGCCGCGGTGGGCTGGCGGGGACTGGATGGGGCCGTGCCGAAGGCCCCAGTGGGGGCGGTGCCGAAGGCCGGGACGGGGCCGATGGCGCCGGTGGCCGGAGGCGGGAGGTGAGGGCCGGCACGCCGCCGGCCGGGCTGGCCACGGTGGTGGCGGCGGTGGCGGTGCGGCCGCGGCTGTGGCCGGTGGCGGTGGCCCTCCTGTTCCGGCTGGCGGCGTCGGGGTGGTGGCGGCGGTGGCCGCCGGTGCCGGCGCCGGACGCCGCGTACTGGCGGTTCCGGATGGTGACCGCCTACGGCGGGTCCGGCGATGCGCCACCGCGGAAGCAGGACGTGGTGAGCTATCTGGCATGGTGTCGCAGGATGGGGCGGGCGTGCCGGTAGCCTCTCCCGGCATGGAGCGGGTCCTCCTGCTCAATGCGACCTACGAGCCGTTGGCCCTGGTGTCGGACCGCCGGGCCATCGTGCTGGTGCTGGCCGGCCGCGCCGAGCCGGTGGCCTTCCGGCCCGCCGGCCGGGTGTTCCACTCTGCCCAGCTATCGGTGGAGGTGCCGGCCATCGTCCGGCTGTCCCAGATGGTCCGCATCCCCCGGTGGGCCCGGACGCCGCCGTTGACCCGGCGGGCGGTGCTGCGCCGGGACAACGGGACGTGCGCGTACTGCTCCGAGGCGGCCGACACCGTGGACCACGTGGTGCCGCGGAGCAAGGGGGGCCGGCACGAGTGGACCAACGTGGTGGCCTCCTGCAAGCGCGACAACCTGTTGAAGGGGGACCGGCTGCTGTCCGAGCTGGGATGGTCGCTGCCGTTCAAGCCGCGGGCCCCCGACGGGCACCTGTGGCGGCTCCGCCACCTGGCCGAGGTGGACCCGCTGTGGGAGCCGTACCTGGCCGCGGCGTCCTGACCGACTGGTTCGACGTCGACCGGTTCCGGTCCCACCCCGGCCGGCTGGTGGTGGTCCGCACCGTGGACCGCCCGACGGTGGTGCTGGGCAGCACCCAGCCCGAGACGGTGGTGGACGCCGCCCGGGCGGCCCGGGCCGGGGTGGCGGTGGTCCGCCGGCGAAGCGGTGGCGGGCTGGTGCACCTGGCTCCCGGCGACCCGGTGTGGGTGGACGCCTGGGTGCCCCGCACCGACCCGCTGTGGCAGGACGACGTGGTGGCCGCCGCCGGCTGGGCCGGGGAGTGGTGGCAGGACGCCGTGGCGGCCGTCGCCGGCCCGGCGGCCGGGACGCTGTCGGTGCACCACGGCCCGTCGGCGCCGACGGCCTGGTCCGGCCTGGTCTGCTTCGCCGGCATGGGCCCGGGGGAGGTGGCCACGGCCGACGGCCGCAAGGTGGTGGGGCTGGCCCAGTGGCGCAGCCGGCAGGGGGCCCTGGTGCACGGCTGCGCCTACCGGCACTGGGACCCGGCCCCGCTGGTCGACGTGGCCGCCGTCGATGACCGGGCGACCGCGGCTGCCGACCTGGCCGAGGTCGCGGTCGGCTGGGCCGACCTGGCCGGCGCCGGGGGACCGGCCGCCGGTGGTGCCGGTGCCGGCGGGCCCGACGGCCGGGGGCAGGCCGCCTGCGGGCAGGGGCTGGTGGACGAACTGCTCCGCCGGCTGCCCCCCGGACCGGCCTGGGAGGTGGCCCGGGAATGAGGCCGGCGGCGGCCACGTTGACGGTGCCGTGCGCGCCGTAGGGTTCTACGAGTTCGGCGGTCCCGACGCGTTGCGGGTCCTGGACCTGCCGGAGCCCCATCCCGGACCCGGCGAGGTGCGGGTCCGGGTGCACGCGGCCACCGTCAACCCCACCGACACCGGCCTGCGGGCCGGCCGCAACCCGGAGCGGCTGGCCGGGCTGCCGGCGCCCCACGTGCCCGGCATGGACCTGGCCGGGGTGGTCGACGAGGTCGGTGACGGGGTGGCCTGGGAGGTGGGGGACCGGGTGATGGCCATGGTGGTCCCCCTCCGGCCGGCCGGCGGGGCGTACGCCGACCGGGTGGTGCTGCCGGCGGGGTCCGTGGCCGCGGTGCCGGCCGGGGCCGACCTGGCGGCGGCGGCCACCCTGCCCATGAACGGGCTGACCGCCCGGCTGACCCTGGACCGCCTCGCCCTGGCCCCGGGCCAGACCCTGGCGGTCACCGGCGCCGCCGGCGCCTACGGGGGGTACGTGGTGCAGTTGGCCAAGGCCGACGGCCTCCGGGTGGTGGCCGACGCCTCGGAGGCGGACGACGCCCTGGTGCGCCAGCTCGGGGCCGACGACGTGGTCCGTCGCGGCGACGACGTGGCCGACCGCATCCGGGCGGTGGTGCCCGGCGGCGTGGACGGCCTGGCCGACGGCGCCGTCATGGACGCCCTGGTGGTGCCCGCGGTCCGTGACGGCGGCGGCCTGGCGGTGGTGCGGGGCTGGGACGGCCAGGTGGACCGGGGCATCACCGTGCACCGCATCTGGGTGTCCCGCATGGACGGCAACGGCGCCGCTTTGGACCGCCTCCGACAGCAGGCCGAGGACGGCACCGTCACCCTGCGGGTCGCCCGGACGTTCCCGGCCGAACAGGCCGCCGACGCCCACCGGCTGCTGGAGGCCGGCGGCACCCGCGGCCGGATCGTCCTCGACTTCACCGCCTGACCGCCGTCCGCCCCGGCGCCACCCCGGCGCCACCTGACGGCTACCACGGCACCACCTGACCGGCGTCCCGCCGCTGCCACCCGACCGGCCCCTCGCCGCCGCCCGGCGAACCGGGCGGTCCGGGCCCCCACGGCCCCCCACTTCGCCCCACCCGGCCCCTGCCGGCCCGGTCGGGCCCGCAGAGGTCGGCCCTGACCGGGGCCGGGAAGCCTGCGGCGGGGCGTCTGGGCTCCGCCCGTGCCGCCGCGGGGGCGCCCGATCGCCCCCTCCGGCGATACCGGCGCTGACCTGCGGGTCCTTGTGGGGTTCGGGGGGATGGAAGGGGTGCTTCGTGGTTGACCGGTGGGGTTGAGGGGCGTAAAGTGGCGGGAAGTGGTTCGTGGGGGAGCAAAAGGGCGCAAAGCAGGGAGCGTCGTAGGAGTGGGAGACGGTGCCGGGATTCGTTGGCAGGTACGAGCATTCGCTCGACACCAAGGGCAGGGTGATCCTGCCGGCCAAGTTCCGTGCCGCCTTCGACCACGGCGGGTTCCTGACCGAGAACCGGGAAGGGTGCCTGGCGCTGTGGACGCCGGGCGAGTTCGAGCGGCAGATGGCCGCCATGCAGGACCGGGCGGCGAGCGGGCGGACCAACCGGAACCGGGCCCGGCTGTGGGCGGCCAACTCCCACGAGGTGGAGATCGACCGGCAGGGCCGGATGGCCATTCCGGTGCACCTGCGGGCGTTCGCCTCCCTGGAGGGGGACGTGCTGGTGCACGGGGCCATCGACCGGGTGGAGCTGTGGAACCCGGCGCTGTGGCAGGAACGGGTGGTGCCGGAAGAGCAGTGGTTCCTGGACGACGAGGAGGAGTGACCGACCGCGGCATCAGAAGCGGCATCAGCAACAGCATCAGAAGGGACGTCAGAAGGAACGGACCTATGCGCAGCCCCTCGACCGGCACGGTGGAAGATTTCTCCTCCGCCCTCTTCCACGCTGGTGACCAGTTCGCCTCGTCGGTCGAGGGGCTGCGGATGGTCCAGGACTTCGGGCATCAGCCGGTGATGGTCGAAGAGGTGGTCGACCTCTTCGGGACGGTCCCGGCCGGGGTGGTGGTGGACGGCACCGCCGGCGGCGGCGGCCACGCCGCCGCCCTGCTGCGCGCCTACCCGCACCTGGGGGTGCTCGGCCTGGACCGGGACCCTGCGGCCCTCGACGCGGCCGGTCGCCGCCTGGCCCCGTTCGGCCACCGGGCGGTGCTGCGGCATGCCCGGTTCGCCGACCTCGGCGACGAGGTCGCCGCGGCCCGAGCGGCCGGCGGCGACCGCTGGCCGGCGGGGGCCTGGGCGGAAGAAGCGGACCGGCCCGAAGGGCTGTCCGGGGTGCTGCTGGACCTGGGGGTGAGCTCGCCGCAGTTGGACCGGCCGGACCGCGGGTTCTCGTACCGCAACCCGGGGCCGCTGGACATGCGGATGGACCCCACCGGGGGCCTGACCGCCGGGCAGTTGGTCAACGAGGCCGACGTGGCCGAGCTGGCCGCGCTGTTCGCCGCCAACGGCGAAGGCCGGCTGGCCGGCCGGATCGCCCGGGCCGTCGTGGCCGCCCGGCCCCTGACCAGCACCACGGAGCTGGCCGAGGTGGTGGCGGCCGCCGTGCCCGCCGCCGCCCGCCGCCGGGGCCACCCGGCCCGCCGGGTGTTCCAGGCCCTGCGCATCGCCGTCAACGACGAGCTCGACCAGTTGGCCGCCGCCCTGCCGGTCGCCCTCCGCCTGCTGGCCCCCGGCGGCCGGCTGGTGGTCATCGCCTACCACTCCGGCGAGGACCGGATGGTGAAGGCCGCCATGGCCGAGGCGGCGACCGGTGGGTGCGTGTGCCCGCCGGGGCTGCCGTGCGTCTGCGGGGCCCGACCGGAGCACCGCCTGGTGTTCCGGGGGTCCCACCGGCCCTCCGCGGCCGAGGTGGCCGCCAACCACCGGGCCGAGAGCGCCCGGCTCCGGGCGGTGGAGCGGCTGCCGTGACCCCGCCCGCTGCCGCCGCCGCCAGGGCGGCCAATACGGCCACGGCCACGGCCGCCAGGGCCACCAGAGCGGCCGACGCCGCCATTGCCGCCACCCAGGCTCGCCGGGCCCCGGACCACCGGGAAGCCCCGGACCGCCGGCCGCCGCTGCGGGTGGTGCCGCGCCGCCGGGCACGGCGGTGGCCGGTGGTGCTGTCGGTGGCCATGGTCGGCGGCAGCCTGCTGTCGGTGGTGATCGGCCACGCCATGCTGGCCCAGGGGCAGGTGCGGCTGTCCGCGGCCCAGGCGGCGCTGTCGGCCGAGCAGTCGGTGCACCACCAGGCGGTGCTGGGCGCCGCCAAGCTGGAGACCCCGTCCCGGATCGTGGCGAAGGCCCGCCAGCAGGGCATGGTGCCGCCCGCCCAGACCAACCAACTGCCCAGGGTGTCGCTGGACACCCCGCTGGCGACCCCGACGGTGTCGCCCAGCACGACCACCACCGCGCCGGCCACCTCCGGATCGTCGGGGGCCACAACCGGGGCGTCGTCAGCCGGGTCCACATCGGGCCGGTGAGCACCACCGGGACCCTCCGGCCGGCCGGCGAGCGGACCGGCCAGGCACCCGCGCCGGCCAGCCCGTTCCGGGCCCCCCGGTCCACCACCCGGACGCGGGCTCTGCGGCCGGCCACCACCCCCCGGCCGACCGCGGCACCGCCGGGTGGGGCACCGGGGGCGGCCGACAGGCCGGGGGCCGCCGCCCCCCGCCGTCCGGCGGCGCCGTCCCGGCGCACCGACCCCGGAGAGCGGTCGACCCGCACCGCACCGGGCCGCCGGACGTCTCCCCCCGGCCTCCGGCCGGACCGTTCCCGCTCCGACCGGACCCGCTCCGACCGCTCCCGATCGGACCGCAGCCCGGACCGGGGTCGGCCGGCCACCGCGACCAGACGACGCCACCTGGCGCCGTCCCGTCCGGGCCAGAAAGGGTCCCGGCAGGCCCTGAGCCGCCGGGTGCGGTTCCTGCGGCTGGGGCTGGTGGTGGTGTTCGTGCTGATCGCCGCCCGGCTGGTGGACGTGCAGGTGTTCAAGTCGGCGCAGTACCAGAAGTCGGCCAGCGAGGAGCTGACGCAGCCGATCACGGTCCCGGCGCTGCGCGGCGGGATCTACGACCGGGACGGGCACGTGCTGGCCATGTCGGTGCCCACCAAGACGGTGCTGGCCGACGACTTCCAGATCGAGCACCCGGTGGCGGAGGCCAAGGCGCTGGCCCCGATGCTGGGGATGTCGCCGGCCCAGCTCACGCCGCTGCTCCGGCGGCACTCCGGGTACGTGCCGCTGGTCAAGGACCTGACGGTGGCCAAGGCCGCCAAGATCGCCGACCGGGCGTTCCCGGGCATCACCCTGGTGGACGGGTCCCGGCGGGAGGTGCCCAACGGCACACTGGCGTCGCCGGTGCTGGGCCTGGTCAACGCGGCCGGCAAGGGGGCGGCGGGGCTGGAGTACCAGATGACAACGCTGCTGGCCGGCCAGGCCGGCAGCGAGACGCTGCTGGAGTCCCCGGGCGGGGTGGCGCTGCCGGGCACCCCGGTGACCCACAAGACGGCCGCGGTGCCGGGCACCGGGTTGGAGCTGACCCTGGACGAGCCGCTGCAGTACACCACCGAGCAGGCCCTGGCGGCCGAGATCGTGGCCTCCCACGCCACCAGCGGGGTGGCCATGGTGATGGACACCCGGACCGGCCAACTGCTGTCGATGGCCAGCCTGTCGGCCAACCCCACAGCCAGCGCCGACCCCACAGGCACCGCCGGCACCCCGACAGGGACGGGGAGCACCGGCGGCGGCCAGGGGGGCCAGGCCGGCCAGACGGTGGAGATCGGGCCGAAGGGCCCGGTGGTGGAGTCGGCCAGCAACGCCGCGGTGACCCAGTTGTACGAGCCGGGGTCGGTGTTCAAGCTGGTGACGTTCTCGGCGGCGCTGCAGGAGGGGATCATCAGCCCGAACACCACCTTCACGGTGCCGGACCGCATCCAGTTGGACGGGTCCACGTTCCACGACGCCGAGACACACCCCACCGAGCGGCTCTCGGCCACCCAGATCCTGGCCCAGTCGTCCAACATCGGCACCGCCGAGATCGCCCAGGCGCTGGGGGAGACCAAGCTGCTGGCCCAGGTGAAGGCCCTGGGGTTCGGGAAGCCGACCGGCCTGCACTTCCCCGGGGAGTCCCCCGGGCTGATCGCCACAGCGACACAGTGGGAACCGACCAACTACGTGTCGCTGCCCATCGGGCAGGTGGACGCGGTCAGCGCCCTGCAGGTGCTGGACGCCTACAACGCGGTGGCCAACGGCGGGGTGTTCGTGGCCCCGAAGCTGGTCCGGGCCACGGTGGGGGCGACAGGGGCGGTGAAGGCGACGGCGCCGTCCAGGACCCACCGGGTCATCTCGGCGTCGACCGACGCCCAGTTGGTGACAATGCTGCAACAGGTGGTGCAGTCCGGGACGGGCACCAGCGCCTTCATCCCCGGCTACACCGTGGCCGGCAAGACCGGGACCGCCCAGGTGCCGGCCACAGGCACCGCCGGCTACGTGCCGGGCGACTACATGGCCAGCTTCGTGGGGATGGCCCCGGCCAAGAACCCGGTGTTCACGTCCATCGTGGTCCTCGACCACCCGACGCCGATCTTCGGCGGGACGGTGGCCGCGCCGGTGTTCTCGCAGATCATGACCTACGCGCTGCACCACTACGACATCCCGACGACACCGGGGGCGGCGACCACGCCGCCGCCGTCGGGGACAGTGGCGTCGACGCAGACACAGGACATCACGTGAGCGGCGGGTACCATCGGTCGGTCGGTCGGGCACCGCACGGACGGTCCGTGCCCGGTGCCGGGCTGGCTGCGTACCCCTGCCAGTGCAGATGACCCTGTTGTTGGACGACATATCGGTACTGGAGACGGTGGGGGACCCTGCCGCGGCGGACATCCGCGGGGTCACCCACGACAGCCGGCAGGTGCGGCCCGGCGACCTGTTCTGCTGCCTCCCCGGCCGGGGTGCCGACGGCCACCGGTACGCCGCCGACGCCGTGGCCCGCGGCGCGGTCGGGCTGCTGTGCGAGCACCTCGTCGACCTGCCCGTTCCCCAGGCCAGGGTGGCCCCCGGCCAGGCCAGGCCGGCGATGGCCGCGGCCGCGGCGGCGTTCTGGGGCCACCCGTCCCGGGACCTGCTGATGGCCGGGGTCACCGGCACCAACGGGAAGACCAGCGTCACCCACCTGCTCGGCGCCGTGCTGTCCCATGCCGGCCGGCCGACGACGGTGCTCGGCACCCTGTCGGGGGCCCGGACGACGCCGGAGGCCACCGAGCTGCAGCGCATCCTGGCGGAGGCCCGCGACGGGGCCCCGGCCGGGACGCAGGCGGCGGTGGCCATGGAGGTGTCCAGCCACGCCCTGGCCCAGAGCCGGGTGGACGGCATCCACTTCGACGTGGCCGTGTTCACCAACCTCAGCCACGACCACCTGGACTACCACGGCACCATGGACGACTACTTCGCCGCCAAGGCCTCCCTGTTCACCCCGGACCGGGCCGTCCGGGGGGTGGTGAACGCCGAGGACCGGTGGGGCCGGCGGCTGCTGGCCGAGGCCCGGGTGCCGATGGTGGCGGTCCGGGCCGACGCCGCGTCACGGGTGGAGCTGGCGGTGGGCCGGTCGTCGTTCACCTGGCGCGGGCACCGGGTGGACCTGGCGATGACCGGCGCGGTCAACGTGCACAACGCCGTCCTCGCCGCCGAGGCCGCGGTGGCCCTCGGCCTGGACCCGGCGGAGGTGGCCGCCGGCCTGGCCACCGCCGGCCCGGTGCCGGGCCGGCTGGAGGTGGTGGGATCGGCGGAGCTGGCGGTGCTGGTGGACTACGCCCACACCCCCGACGGGCTGGCGGTGGTGCTGGCCGAGGCCCGGCGCCTGGCCGGCGACGGCCGGGTGCTGGTGGTGTTCGGCTGCGGCGGCGACCGGGACCGGGCCAAGCGGCCGCTGATGGGCGGCGTGGCGGTGCGGCTGGCCGACCGGGCCTGGCTGACGTCGGACAACCCCCGGAACGAGGACCCGGGAGCGATCATCGAGGAGGTGCTGGCCGGGACCGGCGACGCGGTGGGCACCGGCCGGCTGGTGGTGGACCCCGACCGGCGGTCGGCCATCGCCGCCGCGGTGGCCGACGCGGCGCCCGGCGACGTCGTGGTGGTGGCCGGCAAGGGCCACGAGGCGGTGCAGGTGGTCGGGGACCGGCGGCTGCCGTTCGACGACCGGACGGTGGTGGCCGAGATCCTGGCGGGGCCGGGCGACCCGGCGGCCTGAGCCGTGCTCTCCCTCATGTCGTCGGGCGGCTTCGCGCTGCTGGTGTCCATCCTGGCCACCCCGCTGCTGATGCGGTGGCTGATCCGCAACCGCATCGGCCAGCACATCCGGGAGGACGGCCCGGCCAGCCACAGCGCCAAGGCCGGCACCCCCACCATGGGGGGCATCGCCGTCGTGGCCGCGGTGGCCTGCGGCTACGCCATGGGCCACGTGGGGACCCAGGTCAAGTTCTCGGCCACCGGCTACGTGGTGGTCATCACCGTGTTCCTGTACGGCCTGATCGGGTTCCTGGACGACTGGATCAAGTACCGGCACCGCCGCAGCCTGGGCCTCAACAAGCGGGGGAAGCTGGTCGCCCAGGTCGCCGTGGCGGTGCTCTTCGCCGAGCTGTCCCTGCACTGGGCCCACACGTCCACCGCGCTGTCGTTCACCCGGCTGACCACCCCCGGGTTCCAGATGGGCGAGGTCGGCTGGGTGCTCTTCGCCGTGTTCGTGCTGGTGGCCACCTCCAACGCCGTCAACCTCACCGACGGCCTGGACGGCCTCGCCGCGGGGTCCTCCACCTTCTGCTTCGCCGTCCTGGCCATCATGGGCTACTGGATCTTCCGGCACGTGTCCATCTACCACGTCCTGCCGGCGTCGGCCATCGACCTGGCCCTGTCGTCGGTGGCCCTGGCCGGGGCCTGCCTGGGGTTCCTGTGGTGGAACGCGGCACCGGCCCGCATCATGATGGGGGACACCGGGTCCCTGTCCATCGGGGCCGGGCTGGCCGCGCTGTGCCTGCTGATGAACCTGGACCTGCTGCTGCCCATCCTGGGGGGCCTGTTCGTCCTGGAGACCCTGTCGGTGATGGTCCAGGTGGTCAGCTTCCGGGCGTTCGGCAAGCGGGTGTTCCGGATGGCGCCGTTCCACCACCACTTCGAGCTGCTGGGCTGGCCGGAGACCACGGTGATCGTCCGCTTCTGGATACTGGCCGGGCTGTTCGCCGCCCTGGCCCTCGGCATCTTCTACGGCGAGTACCTGACGGTGGCCCACCTCGCGTGACCAGGGTCCACCCTCCCGAGCCCCCGGCCGGCGACCATGGTGGCATGGACCGGCCCAACCAGGGACTGCCGGCCCTCCGGCACGGCGCGCCAGGTCGTCGGCGGGAGGCCAGGCCGTGACGATCACCGCCACCCCGTCCGGCCGTCCGGCCGCCGGTCCCGCGCCGTCCCACCACGGCCGGCACCACCAGCCCCGGCACGGCCGGACCGAAGCCGCCGGCCGAGCCGGCTGGGTGACCGCCATCCGGCGGGTGCAGACGTCGTCGATCCTGCTGGCCCTGGTGGTGGTGTTGTGCCTCGGCGGGGTGGTGATGGTGGGCTCGGCGTCGGAGGTGGTCTCCATCGACACCTACGGGTCCCCGTGGGCCATCCTGGTCCGGGAGTGCATGTGGGTGGTCATCGGCGGGGTGGCGCTGTTCGTGGCCTGCCGGTTCGACTACCGCCGGTGGCGGCGGCTGGGGGTGGTGATGGTGGCGGTCACCATCCTGCTGCTGCTGGCCGTCCTGGTGCCCGGCATCGGCACCAACGCCTACGGGTCCAGCCGCTGGATCGGGTTCAGCTCCTTCGGCATCCAGCCGTCGGAGCTCATGAAGCTGGCCATCGCCGTCTTCGGGGCCGACCTGGTGGTCCGCCGCGAGCAGCAGGGCCGGCCGTACCGGATGATCGTCGGCCCCCTCCTGCTGGTCGCCGCGGCGTCGGTCGGATTGATCCTGCTGCAGCCCGACATGGGCACCGCGCTGGTGGTGGGCGGCATCACCATGGCCGTCCTGTTCGCCTCCGGGGTGCCCATGAAGCCCATCGCCAAGGTGCTGGGCGTCGTGGCCGTCCTGGCCCTCATCGTGGGGCTGATCGAGCCGTAC
This sequence comes from Acidimicrobiales bacterium, assembly GCA_035547695.1. GTDB lineage: Bacteria > Actinomycetota > Acidimicrobiia > Acidimicrobiales > RAAP-2 > DASZUK01. Next base: position 38,420 of record DASZUK010000052.1, on the reverse strand, counting down.
CGGCGGGCCCGGCTGCTGTCGTTCCTGAACCCCGGCGCCCACGCGTCGGGGTCCGGGTACCAGGTGGTGCAGTCCCTCATCGGGCTGGGCTCCGGGCACTTCTTCGGGGTCGGCCTCGGCAACGGCCGGGAGAAGTGGGGCTACCTGCCCAACGCCCACACCGACTTCATCTACTCCGTCGTCGGCGAGGAGCTGGGCCTGGTGGGGGCCATCGCCCTGCTCCTCCTGCTGGGCGCGTTCTGCTGGTTCGGCCTCCGGGCCGCCGCCCGGGCCCCGGACCGGTTCGGCGGCCTGCTGGGGGTGGCCCTGGTGGTGTGGATCGCCGCCGAGGCCGTCATCAACATCGGCGCCGTGGTCGGCCTGCTGCCGGTGACCGGCATCCCGCTGCCGTTCATCTCCTTCGGGGGGTCCTCCCTGGTCATCACCATGGTGGCCGCCGGCATCCTGGTGAACATCGCCAGGCAGGAACGGCTGCCCAGGCACGGCCCGGTCCCGGCCGGGAGGACCCGGGCGGCGTGACCCGGTTCGCGGTGGTGGCCGGCGGCGGCACCGGAGGGCACGCCCTGCCGGCGCTGGCGGTGGCCCGGGCCCTGGCCGACCGGGGCCACGATCCCGGCACCATCGAGCTGGTGGGCACCCGCCGGGGCCCGGAGGGGCCGTTGCTGGCCGACCAGGGGTTCCCGGTCACCCTGCTGCCCGGCCGGGGCCTGTCGCGGAAGCTGTCGCCGTCGGGGCTGTCGGCCAACCTGGAGGCCGTGGCCGGCCTGGCCGCCGCGCTGGCCCGGTCGGTGGCGTCCACCGTGCGGTCCCGGCCCCGGGTGGTGGTGTCCATCGGCGGCTACGCCAGCTTCGCCCCGGCCGCCGCCGCCCTGCTGTTCGGGGTGCCGGTGGTGCTGGTCAACCTGGACGCCGTCCCCGGCCTGGTCCACCGGGTGCTCGGCCGGCTGGCCGCGGCCAGCGCGGTGGCCTTCGCCGGCACCCCGTTGCCGCGGGCCGTGGTCACCGGCACCCCGGTGCGGGCGGAGGTGCAGGCCGTCGACCGGTCGCCGGCCGCGGCCGCAAAGGCCCGGACCGAGCTGGGGCTGCCGCCGGAGCGGGCCACCGTCGGGGTGTTCGGCGGCTCGCTCGGCGCCCGCCGCCTCAACCGGACGGTGGCCGACCTGGCGGCCCGCTGGGCCGGCCGCGACGACGTGGCCGTCTACCACGTCACCGGCCACCGCGACTGGGCCGACCTGGGGGAGGCCCCCGACGGCGTCCTGGCCTACCGCCGGGTGCCGTTCGAGCCGCAGATCGCCCGGCTCTACGAGGCCGCCGACGTCGTCGTCTGCCGGGCCGGCGCCACCACCACCGCCGAGCTGGCCGTCGCCGGGGTCCCGGCCGTCCTCGTCCCCCTGCCCGGCGCCCCCGGGGACCACCAGACCGCCAACGCCCGGGCCCTGGTCGACGCCGGGGCGGCCGTGCTGGTGCCCGACGACCAGTGCGACGCCGCCCGGCTCGACGCGGTGCTGGGCGACCTGCTGGCGGACCCGGACCGGCTGACCGCCATGGGGGCCGCCGCCCGGCGGGTCGGCCACCCCGACGCCGCCGCCCGGGTGGCCGAGCTGGTGGACGGCTGTGCCCGCTGACCCGCCCTCCGGCGGGGTGCCCGCTGACCCGCCCCCGGGCGGGGTGCCCGCTGGCCGGGTGGACCTGTCGAGGCCGCGGCGGGTGCACGTGGTCGGCATCGGGGGGGCCGGCATGAGCGCCGTCGCCAGCGTGCTGGCCGGCATGGGGCACCGGGTGAGCGGCAGCGACCTGAAGGGGTCGCCGGTGACCGAACGGCTGGCCGCCCAGGGCATCACGGTGTGGGTCGGCCACCGGGCCGAGCAGGTGGCCGGAGCCGAGCTGGTCACGTTCTCGCCGGCGGTGCCGCCGTCCAACGTGGAGCTGGCCGAGGCCGCCCGGCTGGGCATCCCGGTGGTCCGCCGGGCCGACGTGCTGGCCGCGGTGGCCGGGACCCGGCGGTGCGTGGCGGTGGCGGGGACCCACGGCAAGACCACCACGTCGTCCATGCTGTCGCTCGTCCTGGTGCAGGCCGGCCGGCGGCCGTCGTTCCTGATCGGGGCCGACGTCAACGAGATCGGCACCAACGCGGTGTGGGACGACGGGGACTGGCTGGTGCTGGAGGCCGACGAGAGCTACGGCACCTTCACCGCCCTGGCGCCGGAGGTGGCGGTGGTCACCAACGTGGAGCCGGACCACCTGGACCACTACGGCACCTTCGACGCCCTGAAGGCGGCCTTCGCCGGGTTCCTCGCCGCGGCGTCCGGCCCGCGGGTGGTGTGCGCCGACGACCCCGTCGCGGCCGAGCTGGGGAAGGCGGCGGGGGCGGTCTCGGTGGGGACGGCCCCGGTGGCCGACTACCGGATGACCGACCTGTCCCACCGTCGCAGCGCCGTCGGCTTCGACCTCTCCGGGCCCGGCGGGCGGCTGGGCCGGCTGGAGGTGTCGGTGCCGGGCGTCCACAACGCCCGAAACGCCGCCCTGGCCACCGTGGCCGCCCTGTCGGTCGGGGTGGACGTCGAGGCCGCGGTGGCCGCCCTGGCCCGGTTCACCGGGGTGCCGCGCCGGTTCGAGTTCCGGGGGGAGGCCAACGGGGTGACGTTCGTGGACGACTACGCCCACCTGCCCACCGAGGTGCAGGCCGCCCTGGCCACCGCCCGCGGCGGTGGGTGGGGCCGGGTGGTGGCGGTGTTCCAGCCCCACCGGTACACCCGGACGGCCGCCCTGGCGGCGTCCTTCGGGACCGCCTTCGCCGGGGCCGACCTGGTGGTGGTCACCGACGTGTACAGCGCCGGGGAGCCGCCGGTGCCGGGGGTGTCCGGCAAGCTGGTGGCCGACGCGGTGGCTGCCGCCGGGGACCTCCCGGTCATCTACGCCCCGACCCGCGACGAGCTCCGGGACATCGTCACCGCCGTGCTGTCCCCCGGGGACCTCTGCCTGACCCTGGGGGCCGGCGACCTGACCACCCTGCCCGACGACCTGCTGGCCGCACCGGGCTGGTGAACCCGCCCCACGGTGACCCGGTCCGGCGGGACCTCGCCAAGGTGGCCGACGCCCTCGGCCCCCGGGCCGAGCGCGACCGGCCGCTGGGGGCCCTCACCACCTACCGGGTCGGCGGCCCGGCCGCCGTGTTCTGGCCGGCCGACTCCGAGGACGACCTACTGGCGGCCCGCCGGGCCCTGTTCGGCCGCCGGGTGCCGGTGCTGGTGCTCGGGAACGGGTCCAACCTGCTGGTGGCCGACGCCGGCTTCGGCGGCCTGGTCGTCCACCTCGGCCCCGGCCTGTCCCGGATCGACATTCCCGCGCCGCCGTCGGGCGCAGGAGCGGGGACGGCCGGGGTGGGGCCGGGGCCCCACGCGCCGGCGGAGCCCGGGGCCGGGGCCCCGGACGGGGAGATCAGGATGGCCCGGGCCGGCGGGGGAGCGGGGCTGCCGGTCCTGGCCCGGCGGACGGTGGAGGCCGGGCTGACCGGCCTGGAGTGGGCCGTCGGGGTGCCCGGGACGGTGGGGGGCGCGGTGCGCATGAACGCCGGCGGCCACGGATCGGACACCGCGGCGGTCCTGGCCCGGTACCGGTGGGTGGACCTGGCCCACGACGCCGCCGGCGAGGACGGCCCGGACCGGCTGTCGTTCGGGTACCGGACCTCGTCGGTGGGGCCGACCGAGGTGGTGGTGTGGGCCGACTTCGCCCTGCGGCCCGGCCCGGTGGACGCCGGCCGGCGGCAGCTTTCGGACATCGTGGCCTGGCGCCGGCAGCACCAGCCGGGCGGCAGCAACGCCGGATCGGTGTTCGCCAACCCCGTCGGCGACTCCGCCGGCCGGCTGGTCGATGCGGCCGGCCTCAAGGGGTTCCGGTTGGGGTCGGCCAGGGTGTCGGAGAAGCACGCCAACTTCATCCAGGCCGACGACGGCGGGTCGGCCGACGACGTGCGGCGGCTCATGGACCACGTGGCCGCGGTGGTGGCCGACCGGTTCGGGGTGGCCCTGCGGCCGGAGGTCCGCCTGATCGGGTTCGGCAACGCCGACAATGGGGCCGGATGAGCCCGACCGCCACCCGTCCGCCCGCCGCCGACCGGCCCCCGGCAAGCCGCATCGACCCGCGGATCCGGGAGCGCCGGACCGCGGTGACCCGGGCCGCCGGCCGCCGCCGGCGCCGCATCCTGCTGGCCGTCGTCGCGGTGGTGGTGCTGGTGGTGGCCGGATGGGTGTTCCTGCACACCAAGGCCCTGGCGGCCCGGTCGGTCACGGTGGTGGGGTCGGTGCACACCCCGGAGGCGACCGTCGTGGCCACCGCCGGCCTGGCCGGCCAGCCGCCGATGATCGACGTGGACACCGGGGCCGCGGCGGCACGGCTGGAGCGGCTGCCGTGGGTGGCCACGGCCACGGTCAGCCGGCAGTGGCCGGACGGCGTCCGCATCGCCATCACCGAGCGCACCCCGGTGGCCGCGGTGTCGACCACCTCGATCACGTCGACCACGTCGACCACGACGCAGGCCCCGGCCGGCCAGGGCGGCGGCGGCCCGTCGACCACGGTGGCCCCGGCCGGCGCCGGGACCACGACCACCACCGCGCCGACCACGACCACCACCACCACGACCGCAGGCTCGTCGTCCACGACGACCGGTTCGTCGTCCACGACCGCGGGCTCGTCGTCCACGGCGACGTCCACCACCGCGCCCACCGCGCCGGGGTGGGCGCTGGTGGACCGCACCGGACGGGTGTTGGCCGACGTGGCCACCCCGCCGGCCGGCCTGGTCCACCTGGTGGGGCCGGCCCCGCCGGGCGCGCCGGGGACGGTCCTGCGGTCGGCGCAACCGGGGCTGCAGGTGGCCGCGACGCTGCCCAAGGCGTTCGCCGGGCAGGTCGCCGAGGTGGACGTGGACGCCGCCGGGCAGGTCAACCTCAAGTTGACGTCCCCCCTCACCGTCGACCTGGGGACCACGGCGCAGCTCCGCCAGAAGTACGAGGACGTCGCCGCCATCCTGGCCGGCGCCCACCTGGCGGAGGGGGACGTCATCCACGTCAACGTCCCCGAGTCCCCCACAGTGGCCGCCGGGTGAACCATGCTTGACCACGTGGAACACCCCCCGTATCGTGGGTCCACGCCGATTTCCACTACTGTTCGACCTTCCCAACAGGTTGAGGGGCGTGGTCCGGACGGTGGGGAGCCCGTTTCCGCAACGGCCTGTTGGGGTGGTCCGAGCATGGCGATCGGACGGCGATCGCCCCAGTACCGAGGGAGCCCATGACCGTTCCGTCACAGAGCAACTACCTGGCCGTGATCAAGGTCGTGGGCGTCGGCGGCGGCGGGGTCAACGCCGTCAACCGCATGATCGACTCCGGGCTCCGCAACGTGGAGTTCATCGCCGCCAACACCGACGCGCAGGCGCTGCTGATGAGCGACGCCGACCTGAAGCTGGACATCGGGCGGCAGCTCACCCGGGGCCTCGGGGCCGGCAGCGACCCCGAGGTGGGCCGCCAGGCGGCCGAGGAGCACCGCGGGGAGATCGAGGAGGCCCTGCAGGGGGCCGACATGGTGTTCATCACCGCCGGCAAGGGCGGCGGCACCGGCACCGGGGCCGCCCCGGTGGTGGCCGAGGTCGCCAAGGGCCTCGGCGCCCTGACCATCGGGGTGGTGACCCGGCCGTTCACCTTCGAGGGCCGCCGCCGGGCCATGCAGGCCGAGAAGGGCATCCAGGTCCTGAAAGAGAAGGTCGACACCCTCATCGTCATCCCCAACGACCGGCTGTTGACGGTGTCCAACGACAAGACCTCCATGGTCAACGCCTTCAAGATGGCCGACGAGGTGCTGCTGCAGGGCGTCCGGGGCATCACCGACCTGATCACGGTGCCCGGCCTCATCAACACCGACTTCGCCGACGTCAAGATGGTGATGACCAACGCCGGCACCGCCATCATGGGCATCGGGGCCTCCAGCGGCGAGGGCCGGTCGGTCAACGCCGCCCGGGCGGCCATCACCAGCCCGTTGCTGGAAGCCTCCATCGAGGGGGCCCGGGGCATCCTGTTGAACATCGCCGGCGGCACCGACCTGGGCCTGTTCGAGGTCAACGAGGCCGCGGAGATCATCCACTCGGTGGCCCACCCGGACGCCAACATCATCTTCGGGGCCGTCATCGACGACAACATGGGCGACGAGGTGCGGGTCACCGTCATCGCCGCCGGGTTCGAGCGGTGGGAGGAGGGCGCCGGCCGGGCCGGCCAGCCAGGGGCCGAGACGGCCTCCGGCAGCAGCCAGGTGCTCGGGCTGGAGCCGGTGAAGCCGGTCGACATCTTCTCGGACGCCGACGACAACGAGGTGGACCTCGGGGACGACGACTTCGACGTCCCGTCGTTCCTGCGGTAGGCGGCCACGGCCGTCGACCACCGGTCGGTCGCCGACCGGCTGCAGCAGGTCCGGCACCGCATCCAGGCGGCCGGGGGAGACCCCGCCGCCGTCCGGGTGGTGGCGGTCACCAAGGGGTTCGGGCCCGACGCGGTCACGGCCGCCGTGGCGGCCGGGCTGGCCGACGTCGGGGAGAACTACGCCCAGGAGCTGGTGGCCAAGGCGGCGGCGCTGCCCGACCTGCCGCGGTCGGTCCGCTGGCACTTCCTGGGGGCGGTGCAGCGCAACAAGGTGCCGGCCCTGGCGCCGGTGGTGGCCTGCTGGGACAGCGTCGCCCGGTTGGCCGAAGGGGAGGCCATCGCCCGGCGCCGCCCGGGGGCCGAGGTGCTGGTGGAGCTGGACCTGTCCGGGGCCGCCGGTCGCAACGGCTGCCCGCCGGCCGACGCCCCGGCCCTGGTGGCCGCCCTGTCCGACCTGGGGCTGGACGTCCGCGGGCTGATGGCGGTGGCCCCGCTGGGCCAGCCGGCCCGGCCGGCGTTCCGTGCCGTCAGGGAGCTGGCCGACCGGCTGGGGCTGCCGGAACGGTCCATGGGCATGACCGGCGACCTGGAAGACGCCGTCGCGGAGGGGTCCACCATGGTCCGGGTCGGCCGCGCCCTGTTCGGGGACCGGCCGCCGCGCCGGTAGGGGTCCGCCGGCCCCAGGGGGGTCCGCCAGTCCGGCGGTGGAGGCGGTACGCTGTCGTGAGGAGAACCGATGGCCACCTCGTTTTTCAAGAAGACCATGGTCTATCTCGGACTGCTCGACGACGAGTACGACGAGTACGACGACTACGACGACCGCAGCCCGCGGGGGTTCGCCGCCGTGTCGGCGCGGGCGGACGCCCGGGCCCACGAGATGGACGAGCCCGACGACCGGCCCCCCCCGGCACCGGTCGGCCGGATCCGGACCCTTCCCCGGGAGGGGACGGCGGCGCCGCAGGTGCAGACGTCCACCGTGACGGCCCGGCCGGCGTCGCCGTCGGTGCGGCCGATGAGCCCTGCCGACACCGCCAAGGTGCAGGTGGTGGCCCCCACCCGGTTCGGGGACGCCAAGGAGATCGCGGACTGCCTGAAAGGCAACCGGCCGGTGATCGTCAACCTGCAGGTGGCCGACCGGGACCTGCAGCGGCGGATGATCGACTTCTGCAGCGGCGTCACCTATGCCCTCAGCGGCGAGATGGAGAAGGTGGCCGACGAGGTGTTCCTGCTGGCGCCGACCAACGTGAAGGTGTCCGAAGAGGAACGGCAGCGGCTGCAGGAACGAGGGTTCGGGCGGGCCTAGCCGCCGGTGGGCATCATCGCCGGCCTCATCGAGGCCTACGTCGTCATCCTGATCGCCAGGGCCCTGCTGAGCTGGTTCCCGGTCCGTCCCGGCACGCCGTTCGAGCGGTTCATCCGGGTCCTCGACGCCATCACCGAACCGGTGCTCCGGCCGGTCCGCAAGGTCCTGCCCCCGATCCGGGCCGGCGGCATGGGCATTGACCTGTCCATCCTGATCGTGGTGATCGTGGCCCAGGTGGTCGTCATCCCGCTGCTCCGCGCCTGATCCTCGGCCGTCGGGGTGCCCGGCGATAGACTCGGCCTCCATGGACAGCGCCCAGCCCAACCAGTCCACCCTCGAGACCCTGCGAACGGTTGAGTTCCGGCTGGGCCTGAAGGGGTACAACGTCGACGAGGTCGACGAGTACCTGGAGAAGGCCGCGGTGGAAGCCGAGGCCCTCCAGGAGCAGGTCCGGCAGATGGCCGAGCGGCTGCGGCAGGCCTCCGAACGGATCGCCCAACTGGAACGGGAGGGCCGCGAGGCCCCGGCAGCGGCGGCGGCGCCGGCCGCCGCCGCGGCGGCCGAGGTCGCCATCAGCGACGACACCCTGCAGCGCACCCTGGTGATGGCGCAGCGGTTCGTGGACCAGACCAAGCGGGACGCCGAGGCCGAGGCCGGCGAGATCGTCGCCCAGGCCGAGGAGCGGGCCCGGGCCACCGTCGCCCAGTCGGAGGAGCGGGCCCGCCAGATGGCCAACGAGGCCGAGCACCGGCTGCGGGAGGAGGTCACCCGCCTGGAGGGCATGCGGGGCCAGTTGGCCACCGACGTGGAGAACATGGCCCGCCACCTGGAGGCCGAGCGGAACCGGCTGCGTGGCAGCCTGGCCGAGATCCTGAAGTGGGTCGACGACAACATCCAGCCGGCCAACTCCCTGATGGCGCTGCGTCCCCGGGCCGGGGCCGCGGGGGAGCAGGGCCGTCCGGCCACCGCCGGCCCGGCCACCGGAGGCCCGGCCACCGCGACCACCGCGGCGCCCCGGCCGGGGGGAGCGCCGGCCAACAACGGCGGCAACGTCCTGGACCTGCACGCTCCCGACGCCGGCTAGCCCCGACCCGATTCGCCGGGCACCGCGGTGTCCTGTAGAGTCGCCGGCTCCCGCTAGCCTTCTGCGGCCACCAGTTGGCCACCGCCGTCCGCCCGCGGCCGGCAGAGAGGGGAACGACATGACGCCGAGTACCCGGCCGGCGGGGACGTCCGCCAAGACGGATGCGCCGGCAGCCAAGAAGGGGAACGCAGTGAGCACCACGGCCAAGAAGACCGCCCCGGCCAAAGCGGCGGCGGCCAAGAAGCCGGCAGCCAAGAAGGCGGACGCGGGCCCGTACGCCAAGGACGCCAAGTTCCTGGACGAGCAGCGGGAGCTGCTGTTGAGCGAACGGGCCGTCTACGAGGGGCAGGCCGCCGACTTGAAGGCCGAAGCCGACTCCCTGGCCCAGGAGCGGGAGCCCGGCGACGTCCAGTTCGACGAGGAGTCCGGCGAGGGCGGCACCGTCACGGTGGACCGGGAACGGGACCTGGCCCTGTCCGCCCAGGCCCTGGCGGCGGTGGAGGAGATCGACGACGCCCTGGCCCGGATCGACGCCAAGACCTACGGGGCCTGCGAGCGCTGCCACCAGCCCATCCCGAAGCCCCGGTTGCGGGCACTGCCGTACGCCCGGCTGTGCGTGGCCTGCAAGAGCGGGGGGCTGTCGCGGCGCTGAGCCGCCCCGGCCGGCTGCTGGTCACGGGCGCCGTGGCCGCGGCGGTGGTGGCCGCCGACCAGGTCACCAAGGCGGTGGCCGTCGCCCACCTGCACCGACCGGTCCACGTGGTCGGACCGTTCGGGCTGGACCTGGGGTACAACACCGGGTCCGCCTTCAGCCTGTTCACCGCCGACGCCGCCGTGCTGACCGCGGTGGCCGTCCTCCTGGTCGCGGTGCTCTGCTGGCTGGCCTGGCGGGCTCCCAACGCCCCGGTCGCCGTCGCCGTCGGCCTGGTGCTGGGCGGCGCCCTCGGCAACCTGTGCGACCGGGCCGCCCGGGGGCGGGTAGTCGACTTCGTCACCCTCACCCACTGGCCCACCTTCAACGTCGCCGACGCCTGCATCACCGTCGGCATCGTGCTGCTCGTCGTCTTCTACTGGCGGGCCGCCTCCCCGGCCCGGCGGCCGTCGTGACCGGGCCCCCGGAGGGCGGGCCGGCGGAAGCGGGGGCACCGGGGCGCGGCCCGGCGCCCGAGCCGATGACGGTGCCGGCCGTCCTGGACGGGGTCCGGGTGGACCGGGCGGTGGCCCTCCTCTACGACCTCTCCCGGTCCGCGGCCGCCGACCTGGTGGCCGCCGGCCGGGTCGTGGTGGACGGCCGGCCGGTCACCACCCGCAGCGCCCCGCTGGCGGCCGGTGCCGCCCTGGCCGTGGACCTGCCGCCCGCCGACGACGGCCGGCCGGTCGCCGAGCCGGGGGTGGCCTTCGAGGTGGTCCACGCCGACGACCAGGTGGTCGTCGTGGACAAGCCGGCGGGGCTGGTGGTGCACCCCGGAGCCGGCCACGCCGGCGGCACCCTGGTCTCCGGCCTGCTGGCCCGGTTCCCCGACCTGGCCGCGGTCGGTGACCCGGCCCGGCCCGGCATCGTGCACCGCCTCGACCGCGGCACCTCCGGGCTGTTGGTGGTGGCCCGGACCGACCTCGCCTACCAGTCCTTGGCCGGCCAACTGGCCGCCCGCACCGTCGGCCGCCGGTACCTGGCCCTGGCCACCGGGCAGTTGGCCGACGACCAGGGAGTGGTGGACGCGCCCATCGGCCGGTCCACCCGGACCCCCACCAAGATGGCCGTCACCGCCCACGGCCGGCCGGCCCGCACCGGTTACCGCGTCCTGCGCCGCTTCGACGCCCTTCCCGGGGTGGGGCAGGCCACCCTGTTGGCCCTCACCCTGGAGACCGGTCGCACCCACCAGATCCGGGTGCACCTGGCCGCCATCGGCCACCCCGTGGTCGGCGACGACCGCTACGGCACCGGCACCGACCGGTTGGCGCCGGGACGGCTGTTCCTGCACGCCGCCCGGCTCGGCTTCGAGCACCCCGGCACCGCGGCGTGGGTGGAGTGGACCTCGCCGCTGCCTGCCGACCTGGAGGCGGTCACCGGCCCGGCCGACTAACCGGCGACCCTCCCCCGGGAGGGCCCGGGCTCAGGCGGCCAGGTGGGCGCCGACGACGGCGTCGTCGGAGGACAGGGCCGCCAGGCCCTCCTCTTCGGCCCGCCGGACCCGACGGACCCCGATGCCGAGGCGCTCGGCGGTGGCCTGCAGGGAGGCCGGGGAGTCCCCGTCGAACCCGAACCGCAGCCGCAGCACGTCGCGCTGGAGGCCCGGCAGCCGTTCCACGGCCTCGCGCACCCGGCCCAGCACCATCTCCTGGTCCACCTCCGACGCCCAGTCCTGGCCGTCGGGGGCCACCAGGTCACCCAGGGAGGTGGTGGAGTCGGCCGCCGCCGGCTGGTCCAGCGAGGCCGCCACCCGGGCCACCCCTTCCAGGGACTGCCGCTCGTCCAGGGTCATGCCGGTGGCCTCGTCCAGCTCCTCCTCCGTCGGGGGCCGTCCAAGCTGGCCGGCCAGCTCCGCGGTCACCGCGTCCAGTCGCTGCAGCCGCTCACCGACCTCCAGGGGGATCCGGATGGTCCGACCGTGCTGCTGCACGGCGCGTTGCAACGCCTGCCGGATCCACCAGGTGGCGTACGTCGAGAACCGGAACCCGCGCTCCCAGTCGAACTTCTCCACCGCCCGCAACAGCCCGAAGGTGCCTTCCTGGACCAGGTCGGCCAGGTCGACGCCGCGGTCCTGGTAGCGGCGGGCCCAGTGCACCACCAGCCGCAGGTTGGCCGCCACCATCTCCTTGCGCGCCTCTTCGTCCCCCGCCGCCACTCGCTTGGCCAGGGCCACCTGCTGCTCGTGGTCCGGCATCGGGTACCGGTCGAGATCCCGCAACAGCAGGCCAAGGCTGTCCGTCGTCCCGCTCGTCCTCGTCGTGCTCATCGTGCCGCCTGGTTCATGTTCGCGATTCCCTGTCCGGTTCCCTGTCCTTGGCTTCCCTGTCCGTTGGCCCTAGCCCTACCCATTCGTACGTTCACAACGCCCATGTGGATCGACGCATTCCATGTCCGGTGACGAAGTTGCGTCGCTCCCCGTTGCCGTGTTGGGCTGGCCCCATGACCTCGGCACGGGTGTGGGTGGTCCGACACGGCGAGACCGCCTGGAGCCGTTCCGGGCAGCACACCAGCCGGACCGACCTGCCCCTCGAACCGGAGGGCCGGGACCAGGCCAAGGCCGTCGGCACCCTGCTGGCCGGCGCCCTGCCGGCCGGCACCGACTTCGGCCTCGTGCTGTCCAGCCCGCGGGCCCGGGCCGTCGAGACGGCCACCCTGGCCGGCTGGGGAGACCGCATCGAGCGCTGCGACGACCTGGCCGAATGGGACTACGGGGACTACGAGGGCCGGACCACCGACGACATCCGGACCGAGCAGCCCGACTGGACCCTGTGGACCGACGGGGTGCCCGACGGTGAGACCGCCGCCGACGTCGGCCGCCGTGCCGACCGGGTGGTCGCCCGGGCCCGGGCCGCCGGAGGCGACGTCCTGTGCTTCGCCCACGGCCACCTCCTCCGGGTCCTGGCCGCCCGCTGGGTGGGGCTGCCCCCGGTCGGCGGGCGCCTGCTGTCCCTCGACCCCGGCTCGGTCGGCGTCCTCGGCTGGGAGCGGGAGGTCCCCGTTATCGCCCGCTGGAACCAGCGGCCGAGCTGACCGGCAGCCGGGTCTCCGGGCCACCGCCCTGCGCCCGCTCAACCATGTCGGCCAGGGTGAACGACTGCAGGTGCCGCCGCATGGTCTCGCCGACCTCGGCCCAGACCGCCAGCAGCACGCACTGCCCCTCGTGGTCGCAGGCCCCGTCGGCGTGGGGCTCCCCGAAGTCGCCGGCCACGATGGGGCCGTCCACCGCCGAGACCACCTGGGCCAGGGTCACCTCTTCGGGGGGCCGGGCCAGCACGTACCCCCCGCCGACCCCCCGCTTGGACCGCACCAGGCCGGCCCCCTTCAGGGCCAGCAGGATCTGCTCCAGGTACGGCTGCGGCAGCCCGGTGCGCTCCGCGATGTCCCGGACCGACGTCGGGATGGTCTGGCCGCCGTGCAGCGCCAGGGACAGCAGCGCACGGCTGGCATAGTCACCGCGAGTGGACACCTTCACGCACCACGATGCTACCGCCGCCGGCCTCCGGCTGCGGTCTACTGTTGGCCGGTGACCGCCGGAACCGACCCCGTGACCCCCGCGCCGGTGGTCCCCGCCTTCGACGGCCCCTGCATCGCCAACGTCGTCCCCCTCCTCCTCGGGGTGGCCCACGGCGCGCCGGGCGCCGCCGCCTCGTTGCCGGCCTGGATGCCGCCGCCGGTCGGCCGGGCCAACCAGTTGGTCCTCCTGGTCATCGACGGCCTCGGCTGGCAGCAGCTCAGGGCCCGGGCCTCCCTGGCCCCAACCCTGGCCGGCGCCGCCGGCGGCCCGGTCACCTCGGTGGCCCCCAGCACCACCGCCGCCGCCCTGACCTCCCTCACCACCGGCCTGCCCCCCGCCGTCCACGGCGTCGTCGGCTACCGGGTCCGTTCCGGCCAGGCCATCCTGAACGTCCTTAGTTGGCGGCTGGCCGGCGCCGACGCCCGCCGGCTGCTGCCCCCCCGGACCTTCCAGCCCCACCCCACCTTTCCGGTGCCCGGCCACCTCCGTTCCGCCCCGACCCCGGTGGTGTCCAAGGTCGACTACGCCACCACCGGGTTCACCGCCGCCCACCTCGGCGACGCCGTCCTGCACGGCCTCCGCACCCCCTCCGGCCTGGTCGTCGAGGTCCGTCGCCTCCTGGCCGGCGGGGCCCCGTTCGTCTACGCCTACTACGACGGCATCGACCGCGTCGCCCACGCCCACGGCCTCGGCGACCACTACGACGCCGAGCTCCGCGCCGCCGACCGGCTGGTGGCCGACCTCCTCGATGCCCTGCCGCCCGGCGCCGTCCTGGCCGTCACCGCCGACCACGGCCAGGTCGACGTCGGCACCGCCGTCGAGGTCCTCGGGGCCGACCTGATGGACGGCGTCCAGTTGCTCTCCGGCGAGGGCCGGTTCCGGTGGCTGCACGTCCGGCCCGGCGCCGCCGACGACGTCGCCGAGGCCGCCGCCGCCGCCTACGGCCACCTGGCCTGGGTCCGCACCCGCGAGCAGATGATCGACGACGGGTGGCTCGGCGGCGAACCGGTCCCCGCCGTCGCCGACCGCCTCGGCGACGTCGTCCTGGCCCCGTTCGCACCCACCGCCTTCCTGGACCCCGCCGACACCGGCGAGCAGCGCCTGGTGGCCCGCCACGGCTCCCTCACCGAGGCCGAGATGCTCGTCCCATTGGTTGCCTGGCGGCCCAACGGGTAGCTTCGTCAACCCATGGCCCCTTCCGACTCCGACGACCCCACCGCCACCGCCGGCGCCGCTCCCACGACCGGTTCCGCGACCGGTTCCACGGTCGGCTCCCCGGGTGGCTCCCCGGGCCCGACCACCGGCGCTCCCGGTCCCGCCGCCGGTCCCGCCGCCGGGCCGTCCGACCTCCGGGCCGATCCCTCGGTGGCGCCCGACGAGATCCTCCCGGCCCCCGGCCGGGCCGGCACCGAAGGCGACGGCGGCGCCGACGGCGGTGACGGCGGCGAGCCCCGGGAGGCCATCGAGCAGCCGGCCAAGGTCATGCGGATCGGCGCCATGGTCAAGCAGTTGCTCGACGAGGTCCGCCAGGCCCCCCTCGACGAGGCCGGCCGCACCCGGCTGCGCGAGATCTACGAGCAGTCCGTCCGGGAGCTCGCCAGCGGCCTCTCCCCGGACCTGGTGGCCGAGCTCGACCGCATGGCCCTCCCCTTCGACGACGGCGTCCCCTCCGAGGCCGAGCTCCGCATCGCCCAGGCCCAGCTCGTCGGCTGGCTGGAGGGCCTGTTCCACGGCATCCAGGCCACCCTGGTGGCCCAGCAGATGGCCGCCCGGGCCCAGTTGGACGAGATGCGCCAGCGCGGGCTGCCCCGTGGCAGCGACGGCGACGGCCGTCCCGGCACCTACCTGTAGCCCGGCAGGCCGGTAGGCCGGCAGGCTGGTGCCGGTAGGCCGGTGGCCCGGCAGGCCGGTAACCCGACAGGCTGGTGCCGGCAGGTCGGTAACCCGACAGGCTGGTGCCGGCAGGTCGGCAACCAAGCAGGTCCCGGTGGGGGGCCGCCCCGGACCGGCCGCCGGTCCCGCCAGTCCCGCCGACGCCGGGCCGGTTCCCGTAGCATCGACGGTGGCCCCAGCCCGAGGAGGCGGCATGTCCGACGTTCCCCCCGACAGCCAGCAGGACGGCGAACCCTCCGGCACGCCGCCACCGGCCCCGCCGCCGTACCCCGGGTCCCAGCCCCCTGCCGCCCCGCAAGCCCCGCAGTTCCCGCCACCGCCACCGGCCCCGCCGCAGTACCCCGGTGCGGCGCCGACGTACCCGCCCGGCGGCGCCACCCCGCCGGCCTCCGGCGGGTACGTGCCTCCCGGCGGCGCCCCCGCCGTCCCGCCGGGCGGTTACCAGCAGGGTTACCCGGCCCCCCCGGGCGGCTACATCCCGCCGGCCGGGTACCCGCCGGCCACGGGCTCCGGCTCCGGCTACGGCTACGGCTACGGCGGCCCGGGCTACCCGCCCCCGCCGGCGCCCCCCGGGTTCCAGGCTTCGGGTTACCAGGAGGCGGGCTACCCGGCGGTGTCGCCCTACGCCAGCTACGGTGCCCGGCTCGGCGGCTGGCTGATCGACTTCGTCATCGTCGGCGTCATCGGCTACGTCATCGGGATCATCTTCGACGCCGGCCACGTCGCCCGGGTGACCGTGACGACCAACACCACAACACACGGGGTCACCGTCCACCACGTCGGCCACTTCTCGGTCCTCGGCCCCATCGTCCAGGTCGCCATCGTCCTGCTCTACGGGGCCATCTTCTGCGGGTCGCGCCGTGGCCAGACGGTGGGCATGATGGCCGTCGGCGCCCGGGCCGTCGACCGGGACACCGGCGCCCCCATCGGGTTCGGCCGGGCCCTGGGCCGCGGGGCCTTCGAGTACCTGATGTTCATCATCATCGTCATCCCCTGGGTCGTGGACATGCTGTTCCCGGCCTGGGACAGCCGGCGGCAGACCCTGCACGACAAGGTGTCCCGGACGGTGGTGGTGAAGTCGTCGCTGTACCCGCCGACCTGACCCGCCGACCTGACCAGCCGGGCGGCGGGACCGCCCGGTGGGCTAAGGTCGGAATGACATACCTGTAACTCGTATTTCCGGCCGCCGCCACCGGTGACCGGGGCCCGGAGGAGGGCTCGGGGAGTTGGCAACCCGTTCGTTCACCCACCTTCACACCCACACCGAGTTCTCCATGCTGGACGGCGCCGCCCGGGTGAAGGACCTGGTCAAGGCGGCGTCCGACGACGGGCAGCCGGCGCTGGGCATCACCGACCACGGCAACATGTACGGGGTCCTGGACTTCTACAAGGCCTGTCGGGACGGCGGGATCAACCCGATCATCGGCACCGAGGCGTACATGGCCGGCGAGTCCCGGCACGAGCGGCCGGTCCGCCGGGGCAAGGTGGACGACACCGGCGGCGACGTGGACGGGGGCCAGAAGCTCTACTACCACCTGACCCTGCTGGCCGAGACCACCCAGGGCTACCGCAACCTGTTGAAGCTGTCGTCCGCGGCCTACCTGGAGGGGTACTACTACAAGCCCCGCCTGGACTGGGAGCTGCTGGAACGGCACCACGACGGGCTGATCGCCACCACCGGCTGCCTGGGCGGGGTGGTCCTGCAGGCCCTGCTGGCCGGCGATCAGGCCGAGGCCGAGCGCCGGGCGGCCCGGCTGCAGGACATCTTCGGCAAGGACAACCTGTTCGTCGAGATCCAGGACCACGGCATCGCGGAGCAGCAGCGGACCAACCCGCAGCTCATCGAGATCGCCCGCCGGCTGGGGGCCCCGCTGCTGGCCACCAACGACAGCCACTACACCCACCGCGAGGACGCCGTCGCCCACGACGCCCTGCTCTGTGTGCAGACCGGGGCCGCCCTCAGCGACACCAACCGGTTCCGGTTCGAGGGCACCGAGCACTACCTGAAGACGGCGGCGGAGATGCGGCACCTGTTCGCCGAGGTGCCCGAGTCCTGCGACAACACCCTGCTGATCGCCGAGCGGGCCAACGTGGAGCTGGAGCTCGGCAAGCCGAGCCTGCCGGAGTTCCCGGTGCCGGACCGGTTCACCGGGGACAGCTACGAGGACCGGGCCCTGGCCTACCTGCGGCACCTCACCTACGAGGGGGCCCGGGAGCGGTACGGCGAACCGCTGCCCGACGAGGTGCGGGAGCGGCTGGACTACGAGCTGTCGGTCATCGGCGACATGGGGTTCGCCGCCTACTTCCTGGTGGTCTGGGACCTGATCCGGTACGCCCGGGAGTCCGGCATCCGGGTCGGCCCGGGCCGGGGGTCGGCGGCCGGCTGCTGCGTGGCGTACTGCCTCAAGATCGTGGACCTCGACCCGATCCGCTACGACCTGCTGTTCGAACGGTTCCTGAACCCCGGCCGGAAGCAGATGCCGGACATCGACATGGACTTCGACGAGCGGTTCCGCGGCGACATGATCAAGTACGCCGCCGAGCGGTACGGCAGCGACCGGGTGGCCCAGATCGTCACCTTCTCCACCATCAAGGCCCGGGCCGCCGTCCGGGACGCCGCCCGGGTGCTGGGGCTGCCGTACATCGTCGGGGACAAGATCGCCAAGGCCATGCCCCCGCTGGTGATGGGCCGGGACACCCCGCTGTACGCCTGCCTGCAGAAGCACCCCAAGTTCGAGGACGGCTACGCCGCGGCCGCCGAGCTGCGGACCATGTACGACACCGATCCGGAGGCCAAGCAGGTCATCGACGTGGCCAAGGGCCTGGAGGGGCTGCGCCGCCAGGACGGCATCCACGCCGCCGCCGTCGTCATCACCAAGGACCCTCTGACCGAGTACCTGCCCATCCAGCGCAAGCCGGACGCCGGTGGCAACCCCGAGGACGCCCCCATCGTCACCCAGTACGAGATGCACGGGGTCGAGGAGCTGGGGCTGCTCAAGATGGACTTCCTGGGCCTCCGCAACCTGTCGGTCATCGAGCGGTCCCTGGACCTGGTCGAGCAGTCCACCGGCACCCGGCCCGACATCGACCGGGTGCCCCTCGACGACGACCGCACCCTGGCCATGCTCCGCAAGGGGGACTCCGTCGGGGTGTTCCAACTGGAGGGCGGCCCGATGCGGGCCCTGATGCGGTCCCTCGCCCCGACCTCCTTCGACGACGTCGCCGCCCTGGTGGCCCTGTACCGGCCGGGGCCGATGGCGGCGAACATGCACAACGACTACGCCGACCGCAAGAACGGCCGGAAGCCCATCACCTACGCCCACCCCGACCTGGAGGCCATCCTGGGGGACACCCAGGGGCTGATGATCTACCAGGAGTCCATGATGCGGGTGGCCCAGAAGTTCGCCGGCTACTCCCTGGAAGAGGCCGACAACCTCCGGAAGGCCTGCGGCAAGAAGATCAGGGAGCTGCTGAAGGCCGAGCGGGAGAAGTTCGTGGCCGGCTGCATCAGCCAGGGGTACGGCCAGGAGCTGGGCACCGCCCTGTTCGACATCATCGAGCCGTTCGCGGACTACGCCTTCAACAAGTCCCACTCCTACGGCTACGGCCTGGTCGCCTACCAGACCGCCTGGTTGAAGGCCCACTACCCGGTCGAGTACATGGCCGCCCTGCTGACGTCGGTGAAGGACAACAAGGACAAGACCGCCGTCTACCTGGCCGAGTGCCGGGCCATCGGCATCGAGGTGACGGTGCCCGACGTCAACCTCTCCGCCGCCGAGTTCACCCCCCGGACCGCCGACGCGGGGGAGGGCACCGCCGGCGCCGGCGAGGGGGAGGGCACCGCCGGCGAGGGGGAGGGGCCCCACGCTTCGGAGGAGGCGGCCGGCGCCGGGCAACCCAGTGGGGCCCCGGCCGGGAAGGCGGGCGCCGCCAGGCCCGGCATCGTGTTCGGGCTGGCCGCCGTCCGCAACGTGGGGGAGAGCCTGGTGGAGCGGATCGTGGCCGAGCGGGAGGCCAACGGCCCGTTCACCGACGTCTACGACTTCTGCCGCCGGGTGGACCCGGTGGTGCTGAACAAGCGGACCATGGAGTCGCTGGTGAAGGCCGGGGCGTTCGACTCCCTCGGGCACCCCCGCCAGGGCCTGTTCCTGGTCCTGGACGAGATCGTGGACCGCACCCTGGAGCGCCGGAGGGAGCACGAGGTGGGCATCGCCACCCTGTTCTCCTCGCTGGAGCCCGAGGACGGGTCCGGCGACGACGCCGGCCGGTGGGAGGGCACCCGGTACCCGATCCTGGACCAGGAGTTCGACAAGGCCCAGAAGCTGGCGTTCGAGAAGGAGATGCTGGGGCTGTACATCAGCGACCACCCGCTGCTGGGGGTGGAGCGGGCCCTGGCCCGGCACACCGACTGCTCCCTGGCCGACATGCGCGACGCCGCCGGCGGGGACGGCCCGGACTACGGCGGGGGCGAGGGGGTCGTCCGGTCCGTCGGCGGGGTGGTGACGGAGCTGAAACGGCAGTACACCAAGAAGGGCGACCTGATGGCCCGGTTCGTCCTGGAAGACCTGCAGGCGTCCATGGAGGTGTTCGTGTTCCCCCGGGTCATGGCCGACTACGGGGCCATGCTGGAGAACGACGCGGTCGTGGTGGTCCGGGGCCGGGTGGACCTCCGGGACGAGCAGCCCAAGATCGTGGCCATGGAGATCCGGCGCCCCATCCTGGAGGCGGCGGACGCCCAGGAGCTGAAGATCGCCCTGCCCCTGGCGGTGCTGTCGGACGACACGGTGGAGCAGTTGAAGGACCTGTTGGTCGGCCATCCGGGCCAGTCCCCGGTGCTGCTGCACGTCGGGGAGAAGGTGCTGAAGCTGCCGCCGGAGTTCAACGTGGACTGCCGTAACGGCCTGGTGGGGGAGCTGAAACACCTGCTGGGTGCCGGTGCCGTCATGGCCTGACCGGCGGCCGGCGGAGCCGCCGAGCGGGACCCGCCGGACCGGCTGAGTGGGAAAGGCCCCGACCGGGCCGGTAGAATCGGTCCATGTCGATCGTGGTGAACACCAAGGACTGCACCGCGCTCAGCGACGCGGAGCTGGCAGAAATGGCCGACCTCGGCGCCGACCGGGCGTCGGGGTTCGACATCGGCTTCCTGTCCAAGGAGCGGGAGGACTGGGTCCTGGTCACCCAGGCCCGTGAGGGCACCAAGCTCCGCGGCTTCTCCTTCTGCACCCTCGAACGCATCGGCGGCACCCCGTCACTGCTGATCGGCCTGGCCCTGGTCGACCGGACCTCCCGGGCCGAGTCCGCCCTGAAGGCCATGATGGGCGACCAGTACCGCCGGTCCCTGCTGGCGTTCCCCGACGAGGACGTCCTGGTGGGCACCCGGCTGCTCTACCCCGACGGCTTCCGGGCCTTCGCCGGCCTGGCCGACGTGGTGCCGGCGGCCGGCCACAAGGCGTCCGGCGAGGAGCGGGCCTGGGCCCGGCGCCTGGCCAAGCGGTTCGGCGTCGAGAACCGGCTGGACGACCGTACCTTCGTGTTGAAGGGCGACGGCTCCGTCACCGGCGGCCTGGACTTCGCCCACCCCAAGGTGAAGGTGCCGGACGGCGCCGACGCACTGTTCGACGGGCTGGACCCCGACAACGGCGACCGCCTGGTGGCGCTGGGCTGGGCCATGGCCGAGGACCTGGCCGGGGGCAAGCTCGCCCGCTAACCCCTGGGGAGGACGGCGGTGCAGACCTTGTAGCAGTGGCCGTCCCGCGGGCGGCTGACGGAGGCCAGGAGGTACTGGGGGGCGTAGCCGAGGGCCGTCGACAGGTCCTTGCCGGAGAGCC
Organism: Acidimicrobiales bacterium; assembly: GCA_035547695.1. Classification (GTDB taxonomy): domain Bacteria; phylum Actinomycetota; class Acidimicrobiia; order Acidimicrobiales; family RAAP-2; genus DASZUK01. The sequence goes on along the minus strand of DASZUK010000052.1, from coordinate 17,703 downwards.
GCTGCCGCCGGGCCGCGTCGAGGGCCCGGCAGGCCCGGTCGTCCTCCACCGGCAGCCAGACGTCGTCACGGTTCCACCCGAACCGGACCCAGGTGGACCCGTCGGCGGGCCGCCGGATGAGCTGGGGGCCCCGGGTGGGCTCGATGAGGGCCGACGACGGCCGGTTGCCACGGAACTCCCAGTACGGCGCCGACGACCCCGGGAACCCCAACAGGGGGCCGTCCGGGGGGACGGCCAGGTGGGCCAGCAGGCGGCGGACCCGGCGGCCGCGGAGGGTGCCGACGTGGCGGGGGAGGCCGGTGACGGTGGTGGCCTCCGGCTGGGCCAGGTCGTCCCGTTCGGGATCGTCGGCCAGGGTGGCCTCGACGACGTCGAAGGCCGCCAGGTCCGGGCCGTGGTCCTCCGGCCAGGGCACCCGGAGCCGCAGCAGGGCCCCCGACGACAGGTCGACGGCGGTGGTGTCGTCCTCGGTGCAGGCCAGGACCAGCAGCCGGAGGGTGGCCCCGCCCTCCACCAGCACCCGCTCCCGGCGGGGAACGTCCCGCAGCAGGGCCCGCCCGGTCGGCGGTCGGTCCGGTTGGGACTGTGGTGCACCCCGCGGCACTGCCTACGCTCCTGACTGCTCGGGTTCCGGCTGGCCTGGCCCGGATCGGTCCAACTGGGCGGCCAGGGTATCCGCATCGGCCGCCGGGGCCTGGCAGGTGAACCGGTGGCAGACGTAGGCCGCCCCCGGTGGCCGGCCGGCCCACAAGGGCGACGCCGACGGCTCCCCCCAGGCCACCACGGCGTCCGGCAGCCACCGGCCGCGGACCACGGCCAGCAGGTCCGGCCGGTCGCCGGCCACGACGACCTCGGTGGTCCCTTCGGCCAGGGAGGTGGCGGCGACCAGGTCGGCCACCGCCATCGGGTGCTCGGCCAGCAGCGGGGCGGCCAGCTCCAGGATGCGCCGGCCGGCGGCCTCGAACCGGTCGGCCCCGGTCAGGGCGGCCAGCCGCAGCAGGGCCACCGCGGCGACCGAGTTGGCCGACGGCACCGCCCCGTCCAGGGCGTCCTTGCCCCGGACCACCAGGGCCCCGACGTCGCGGCCGGTGGTGAACAGGCCGCCGAGGCCGTCGTCCCAGAACAGGTCCAGCAGGGCGTCGGCGGCCTCGGTGGCCCGATCCGTCCAGGACGGCTGTCCGGTCAGCTCCCCCATCCGGGTCCAGCAGTCCACCAGCCAGGCGTAGTCGGCGGCGAACCCGGCCACGTCGGTGCCCAGGCACCGCAGCCACCGCCCGTCGATCCGGCGGAGGCCGGTGTACAGCAGCTCCGCCACCGCCGCGGCCTCCCGGGCCCACCGGTCGTGGCCGGTGGCCGCCGCCGCCTCGGCCAGGGCGGACACGGCCATGGCGTTCCACTCCGTCAGCACCTTGCCGTCCCGGGACGGCTGCGGCCGGTCCCGGCGGGCGGCCAGCAGTATCCGGCGGGCCTCCTCCACCTCCTCCGGCCGCCGGAGGGGTGCCCCCAGTGGCCGGCACGGCACCGTGGTGCCCTCCCAGTTACCGGCGTCGGTGATCCCGTACCAGCCGGTGGCCGCCGCCACCAGGTCCGGACGGCCGGCGGCGGCCAGCGCCTCGGCGGCCTGGGCGGCGGTGAAGGTGGCGTGACCGCCCTCCACCCCGCCGGCGTCGGCGTCCTCGGAGGAGCACAACCCGCCGGTTGGGCCGGCCAGGCCGTCCAGGACGTAGTCCAGGGTCTCGGTGGCCACCTGCAGGTAGTCCGGGTTCCCGGTGCGCTGCCAGCCGTGCAGGTAGGCCCGGGCCAGCAGGGCCTGGTCGGTCAGCATCTTCTCGAAATGCGGCACCAGCCACCGGTCGTCGGTGGAGTACCGGGCGAAGCCGCCGGCCAGGTGGTCGTACATGCCGCCGGCCGCCATGCCGTCGAGGGTGGTGGTGGCCATGGCCAGGGACCGCGGTGTGCCGGTCCGGCGGTGGTGCCGCAGGCACAGCTCCACCAGGGTGGGCCGCGGGAACTTCGGCGCCGCCCCGAACCCGCCCCAGCGGGGGTCGAACCGCTCGGCCAGGGCCGCCACCGTCCGGTCCAGCACGTCGCCGAACGCCGGCACCGACGACGGCGCTATGCCGCCGGGCCCGCCGGCCCCACCGCCACCGTCACTGCCGGCCCCACCGCCACCGCCGGCGGCCAGGCGGTCCACCAGGCGGACGTCGGCGGCGACCGCCCTGACCAGTTGGTCGGCCTGCCGGTCCACCTCGTCCCGCCGGTCCCGCCAGGCCTCCGCCAGGGCGGCCAGCACCCGCCGGAACGCGGGCATCCCGTGGCGGTCGGTCGGCGGGAAGTAGGTGCCGCCGAAGAACGGCCGGCCGTCGGGGGTGCAGAACACCGACATCGGCCAGCCCCCCGACCCGGTCACGGCCTGCACCGCGGCCATGTAGACGGTGTCGACGTCCGGCCGCTCCTCCCGGTCCACCTTCACCGACACGAACCACCGGCCCAGGTCGGCGGCCACGTCGGGGTCCTCGAAGCTCTCGTGGGCCATCACGTGGCACCAGTGGCAGGAGGCGTAGCCGACGGACACGAACACCGGCTTGTCCTGCTCGCGGGCCAGGTCGAACGCCTCGTCCCCCCACGGGTACCAGTCCACCGGGTTGTCGGCGTGCTGCCGCAGGTACGGGCTGGTCTCGGTGGCCAAGCGGTTCACTCGGTCCGATGCTATGGGCTGGGGCGGCCGGGGCCGGGCACCGGGGAGGGGGGCAGGGCCGCCGGACAGGGTCGCCGGATAGGGTGGCCGGCCGTGGACCTGCGACTCGACGGCAAGACGGCGGTGGTGACCGGCAGCAGCCGGGGGATCGGGTTGGCCATCGCCCGGCAGATGGCCGAGGCCGGGGCCAACGTGATGCTGACCTCCCGCAAGGCCGACGCCCTGGAGGCCGCGGCGGCCGACCTGGCCGGCCTGGACGGCCAGGTGGGCTGGTTCGCCGCCCACGCCGCCGATCCCGACCAGGCGGCGGCCTGCGTGGCGGCCACCGTCGACCGGTTCGGCGGCCTGGACATCCTGGTCAACAACGCGGCCACCAACCCCTACTTCGGGCGGATGATCGACATCGACAAGGTCCGGGCCGAGAAGACCGTCGCACTCAACCAGTTGGGGGTGCTGCTGTGGACCCAGGAGGCCTACAAGGCGGCCATGGCGGAGCGCGGCGGCACCGTCATCAACCTGGCCTCCATCGGCGGTCTGGGCCCGGAGCCCAACATCGGCTGGTACAACGCCACCAAGGCCGCCGTCATCCACATCACCCGGCAACTGTCCTACGAGCTGGCCCCCGGCATCCGGGTCAACGCCCTGGCCCCCGGGGTGATCAAGACCGACCTGGCCCGGGCGCTGTGGGAGGGCCAGGAGGAAGTGCTGGCCCAGCACGTCCCGTTGCGCCGGTTGGGGGAGCCCGTCGACATCGCCGCGGCCGCCCTGTTCCTGGCGTCCGACGCGGCCTCCTGGATCACCGGCCAGGTGCTGGTGGTCGACGGCGGCACCACCACCATGCCGTCCGGCGGCTGGTAGGCGGCCCTACGGCCGACGGCTGAGCTGGCGGCCCTACGGGCGGCGTCCGGAGCGGTCCGGCAACCCGAGCACCTCGCCGCCCTCCCGGCGGACCACCTCCGCCAGCGGGCCGTCCGCCGTGGCCAGCGGCATGCGGTGGGCCAGGGCGTGGGCAATGGCGACGCAGTCGGCCAGGCTGACCGGGCAGTCAGCACGCCGGTAGTGCCGGGCCCGGAGCCGTCCGGCGTCGACCAGCACGTCGTCGTCGGCCGCCACCACCGACACGCCGAGCAGCGCCACGTCCGCCTCGACGTCGTCGGGGTCGGCGCCGGCCGCCCGGGCCATCCGGTCCAGGACCTCGGCCAGGTTCAACGGGTGGATGGCGGTGTCGCCCCGCGCCAGTTGCGGCCGCAGTTCGGCTCCGGCGGGCTCGCCGAGCAGGACGGCCAGGACGGCATAGGCGTCCAGCAGCACCCCGGCGCCACTCCGGGTGGTCACTGCCGGTGGTCGTCCAGGCGGGCGGACTCGCGGCCGGCGTCATCGTCCCGGGCCTCCGCCCGAAGGCGCTCCGACGGTGGCCCGGCGTACTTGCCGGCGATGGCGGCGTAGGGGTCGTCGGGCACCGGCCGGACGATCAGTCGGTCGCCCTTGTCGATGACCAGCACCTCGGTGGCTCCCCAGCGGTGCCGGACCGGTGCCGGGATGGACACCTGGCCGTTGGAGGAGACCCGGGCCCGAACCACCGACATGAGGCCATTGTATCCAACGAAGGTCTATCCAATAAATACAGTGTGTTGTTGTATGTCATGGGGTGATATCAGACGACCACGCGCCCCCGGCCGCCGGCCGGCCGGTCAGGACAGGTCGGCCCGGCGGACCTTGCCCGACGGGGTCCGTGGCAGGGCGTCCACCAGGACCAGCTCCTTGGGCGCGGCCCAGGGGGACAGGGCGGCGGCGGCCAGCTCGGCCAGCGACGGCAGGACCGGTGGATCGGCGGGGTCGGCCGGCACCACCCAGGCCACCACCCGTTCCCCCCAGTCGGGGTCCGGCCGCTTCCACACGGCCACCTCCGCCACGCCGGGGTGGCCGGCCAGCAGTTGCTCGACGGCCACCGGCCATACCTTCTCACCGCCGGTCACCACCACCTCGGCCAGCCGGCCGTGCACCACCAGCTTCCCGTCGGCGTCCAGCCGGCCACCGTCGCCGGTGGGCAGCCAGCCGCCGGCGCCGTCGGGGCCGGGCACAGTCGGGTCGGTGCCGTCCCGGTAGGCCCGCAGCAGCATGGGGCCGCGCAGCAGCACCTCCCCGTCGGCGCCGTCGGGGGCCGGGGCTGCGGAGCCGGGTGCGGCGACGGCCACCCCCACGCCGTCCAGCGGGACGCCGTCGTACACCACCCCGGACCCGGTCTCGGTCATGCCGTAGGTGGCCACCACGTTGGCCGGCAGGTCGCCGGGGGGTGCGGCCCCGCCGAGGAGGACGGCGTCGAACAGCGCCGGGTCGATCCGCCGGAGGGCGGTGGCCACCAGCGACACGTGGGTGACCGTCCCGCCGGCCCCGGCCCGGGCCCGACCGATGGCGGTGACCTGGTCGGCGTCGAACCGGGGCAGCACCGTCACCGGGGTCCCGGTCACCACGGCCCGGGTCACCACGGCCAGCCCGCCGATGTGGGCCAGCGGCAGGCAGGCCAGCCAGCCGTGCACGGCCGGGTCGATGCCCAACCGGGCCGAGGTGGCCCGGGCGGAGGCGGCCACGGCGTCGTGGGTCAGCACCACTCCCCGGGGCTGCCCGGTGGACCCGCTGGTGGCCACCACCAGGGCGTCGCCGTCGTCGACCGGGACGCCGCCGGCCATGCGGGTGATGGCCCCGTCGGGCCCCACCATCCGGGTGGGCCGCAGGGCCTCCACCAGGGCCCGGGCCGCCGGAGGCGGCAGCCGCGGGTCCAGCGGGGCGGCCGCGTCCCCGGTGTCCCAGACGGCCTGGAGGGCGTCGACGAACCCCCGTCCACCAGGCAGGTCGATCGCCACGAGCTCGGGCATCCGCCGGTAGCGTAGGCCGCCGTGAACGACCGCAGCACCGGCACCGCCGCGGCCGTCCCCGCCCCGGGCCCGGTGAAGCGCTGGGTCCTCGGGGCCCGGCCCCGGACCCTGGCGGCGGCCGCCGTGCCGGTGGCGGTGGGCACGGCCTGCGGCTGGTGGTTCCGCAGCGGCGGGGGCGGGCACCTGGACGCGTCCGTCGTGGCCGGCCCCGGGGTGGTCATCTGGTGGCGGGCGGTCTGCGCCCTGGTGGTGGCCCTGGCTGTCCAGGTGGGCACCAACTACGCCAACGACTACTCCGACGGCGTCCGGGGGACCGACGAGCGGCGGGTCGGCCCGGTGCGGCTGGTGGCGTCCGGCCTGGCGTCGCCGGCGGCGGTGAGGCGGGCGGCGGTCCTGTCGTTCCTGGTGGCCGCCGCCGCCGGGCTGGCCCTGGCCGCCGCCACGACCTGGTGGCTGGTGCCGATCGGGGCGGTCTGCTTCGCCGCCGGCTGGCTGTACACCGGCGGCCCCAAACCGTACGGCTACCTGGGGCTGGGGGAGCTGTTCGTGTTCGTGTTCTTCGGGGTGGTGGCCACGGTGGGGTCGTCGTACGTGCAGTTCGGCCACCTCTGGGTGACCGCGGTCGACCACCTGTCGGTCCCGTTCTACGCCTACGTCGACCGCCTGCTGCCGCTCTGGGCGGCCATCCCGGTGGGCCTGCTGGCCACCGCGCTGTTGGAGGCCAACAACCTCCGGGACATCGCCGGTGACGTGGTGGCCGGGAAGAAGACCTTGGCCGTGCGGCTGGGCCGGCACCGGGCGGGGTGGTTGTACGTGGGGTCCATGATCGGGGTCGCCGCCGGCATCGTGCTGGTCGGCCTGGTCCGGCCGTGGGCGTTCCTGGCCCTGCTGGCCCTGCCGCTGGCCCTGCCGCCCTGCCGGCTGGCCCTCTCCGGCGCCGACGGGCGGGCGCTGCTGCCCGCGCTGGGGGCCACCGGCCGGTTGCAACTGGTGGTCGGCGGCCTGCTGACCCTGGGGATCCTGCTGTGACCGGGTCGGGGGGGATCGGGTCAGCTCTGGCCCAAGAAGTGCCGGACCAGCCGGGCGGCCAGGGCGGGCTGCTGCAGGTGGGCGGCGTGGCCCGCCCCGGGTACCAGGGACAACACGGCGTCGGGCAGGCCGTCCGCCAGCCGCCGGCCGGCGGCGGCGAACCGGAGGTCGCAGGCGCCGACCAGCACCAGCGTCGGCACCGCCACCTCCCCGAGGCGGTCCCACAGCGGCGCCTGGGTGCCGGTCCCGGCCAGCCGCAGGCTGGACGCCAGGCCCTCGGCGGTGTTCCGGCGCCGCTCCTCCGGAGCCGGTGTGACCAGGCCGGCGAACATCGGGGCGGCCAGCCACCGGCGGACGAACCCGTCGACGTCGCCGGACGACGCCAGATGGTCGGCCAGGGCCTCGTCCCGCCGCCGCCGAGCCTCCCGGGCGTCCGGGTCGTCGAGGCCGGCAGTGCCGCCGATCAGCACCAGGCGGCGCACCAGGTCCGGACGGGCCAGGGCCGCGTGCAGGGCGAAGCGGGCCCCCAGGGAGTAGCCGACCAGGTCGGACGGGGCCCCGCCACCGGCGGCGGCCAGCAGCTCCCCGCCGCCCACCAGGTCGACCTGCACCGCCGACGACCCGCCGTGGCCCGGCAGGTCCACCCGCACCAGCCGCCGGCCCGTCCCCAGTGCCTCCCCGAACCGCCCCCACAGCCGCCCGGTCTGGGTGAACCCGTGGGCCAGCACCACCGCCGGCCCGTCCCCCTCCACCTCCACATGCAGCGGCGGGGAGGCGAACACGGCCGGCGTGGGGTTGGGGCCCCACGCACCGGAGGAGCCTGGGGTTGGGGCCCCAGGCGGGGAGGCGAACACAGCCAGTGAGCGTAGAGGCCGATCTGCAGGCCGCCTTCTGCGCCACCCTGGTGGACGAGTGGGTGCGGGCCGGGCTGACCGACGCGGTGGTCTGCCCCGGGTCCCGGTCGACCCCGCTGGCCCTGGCCCTGGCCGCCCGCCCGGAGCTGCGCCTGCACGTCCGGCTGGACGAGCGGAGCGCCGGGTTCTTCGCCGTCGGCCTCGGCCTGGCCACCGGCCGGCCGGCCGTCCTCCTCACCACCAGCGGCACCGCGGCCGCCGAGCTGCACCCGTCGGTGGCGGAGGCCCACCACGCCCGGGTGCCCCTCCTGGCCTGCACCGCCGACCGGCCACCCGAGCTCCAGGACGTGGGGGCGCCGCAGACCATCGACCAGGTCCACCTGTTCGGGCCGGCGGTGCGGTGGTTCTGCGCCCCCGGCGTCCCGGTGGCCGCCACCAGCGGTACCTGGCGGTCGCTGGCCGACCGGGCGGTGGCCGAGGCCACGGCGGGACCGGCCGGCCCCGGGCCGGTCCACCTCAACTTGGCGTTCCGGGAGCCGCTGGTGGGGGAGCCCGGCGCCCTGCCGCCTGCCCGGCCCGGCGGCCGCTCGACCCGGCCGTCCCTGCCATCCCGGCCGTCGGGGCCGTCCCTGCCATCGGCGCCGCCCCGGCCGTCGGGGCCAGCCCTGCCGCCGGGGCCGGCCGGGGCCGAGGTCGACGGCCGGGTTGCCCGGTGGTCCGGGCGGCGTGGCCTGGTGGTGGCCGGGGCCCGCAGCGGCCCGCCGGCCGCGGTGCTGCACCTGGCCGAACGCCTGGGCTGGCCGGTCCTGGCCGATCCGCGGTCGGGGTGCCGGGTGTCCCATCCCCAGGTGGTGGCCGCGGCCGACGGGCTGCTCCGGTCCGCCGCGGCCCGCCGGGCGCTGCGCCCCGAGGTCGTGGTCCGCCTCGGCGACCCGTGGGCCTCCAAGGTGCTGTCCGGGTTCCTTTCGGAGGCCGCCGCCGAGGTCGGGACCGAGATCGTCGCGGTCGACCCCTGGTGGCGGCGTGTCGACCCCGACCGGCTGGTCACCGAATCGGTCCTGGCGGACCCGGCGGCGTGGGTGGCCACCCTGGCCGGGGGCGACTGGGGGCCGCCGCGACCGGGCTGGCTGGCCCGCTGGCAGGCGGCCGAAGAGGCGGCGCAGGCGGCGACGGACCGGCTGCTGTTGCCCGGCCCGCTGACCGAGCCGGGGCTGGCCCGGCACCTGTTCGGCCTGGTGCCGGCCGAGGCCCGGGTGGTGGTGTCGTCGTCCATGCCGGTCCGCGACCTGGAGTGGTACGCACCGCCGGTGGCCCGTCCCCCGGAGGTGCTGGCCAACCGTGGGGTCAACGGCATCGACGGGGTGACGTCGACCGCCCTAGGGGTGGCCGCCGCCGGTGGTGGGCCGGTCGTGGCGGTGCTGGGCGACCTGGCCTTCCTGCACGACGTCTCGGCCCTGGTGCAACTGGGCCGGTCGGCCGTCGACGGTAGCTGCACCGTGGTGGTGGTCGACAACGGCGGCGGCGGCATCTTCAGCTTCCTGCCACAGGCCACCACGGTCGACGCGGACCGGTTCGAGCAGTTGTTCGGGACCCCGGCGGCCACCGACGTCGGGGCGGTGGCCCGCGGGTTCGGCATCCCCACCGTCGAGGTGGCCACGACGCAGCATCTGGCCGACGCCCTCGCCGCCACCGTTGGCAACGCGGGGCTGGCGGTGGTGCGGGCGCAGGTTCCGGGCCGTGCCGACAACGTGGCCCTGCACGACCGCGTCCACGAAGCGGTGTGCTCGGCGGTCGACGCGGCCCTCGGCTGAACGCTGCCTGAGACCGGCCGCCGCAGCGGTGCGGTGCCCCGCTGCCGCCCGCGGACGGCACGAAATGAGGGTGATTCGCGGGGTGAAATCCGGTGAATCGACCGTCTTTGCAACCGTTCTGCGACCTTGCGGCGACGGCGCCTATGTAGACCCTACTGCCGTGCCCGGAACCCCGTATATGTCCTTCGCCGCGCCGCTCCATGACGCCGTCATCGCCGGCGCGGCGGTAGGCGCGTGACCCGGGAGCGGACGACGACGAAGGCCGGGGAGCGGCTGCCCGGCATCCTCGGCCGCGGGCTGCTGGCCCTGGCCGTCGTGGCCGGGTCGGCCCTCGGGGCCGCCACCGTCGCCGGCGCGGCCGGGACCACCCCGAGCACCACCACCCTGACCTCCAACCACGCCTCCTCGAAGGCCGGGCAGACCAGCCCGGTGGTGACCTACACGGCGGTGGTGAAGCCGACCACACCGGTCACACCGTCCACACCGAACCCGCCGGCTCCCACCGGCACGGTGCTGTTCAAGGACGGCACAGCCACCGTCAGCGGTTGCTCCGCCAAGACCCTGTCCCCGGACACAGCAACCCGGCAGTCGACCGCCACCTGCACCCCGCCGGCCTCGTCGATGACCGCCGGCGCCCACCACATCACGGCCGTGTACCAGGGCGACGGCACCTACGCGACGTCGCAGACAAACGCCCTGACCCAGACAGTCGCCGCCGACACCACGTCGACGGCGGTGACCAACGGCGGGGCCAGCCCGGCCGGCAACCCGTCGTCGCCGGGCGTGGCGGTGACCTACACGGCGACCATCACCCCGGGGACCCCCACCGCGCTCGTCCCGTCGGGCACGGTGGCGTTCACCGACGGGGGCACCGGGATCGCCGGCTGCACAGCCAAGCCGGTGTCGGGGACGTCGACCTTCACCGCCACCTGCACCGAAGCGGGCGGTTCGCTGTCGATCGGCACCCACCAGATCAAGGCGGTGTTCACCGCCACCGGGTCCGACTTCAGCGGCGCCACCTCGCCGACATTCGCCCAGACCGTGGCCAAGAACACCCCCGCGGTGGCCGTGACGGCGGCACCGACAGGGTCGTCCAACTACGGGACGGCGGTCACCCTGACGGCGCGGGTCACCGCCTCCGGCGGGTACGCCCAGGCCCCGACCGGGTCGGTGACCTTCAAGGTCAACGGCACCGCCGTCACCTGCTCCCAGGGGGCCCAGCCACGGCCGGTCACCGGCACAGGCCCGGCGATCGCGGTGTGCACAACCCGCCTCTCGGCCGGCTCGTCCCAGAAGGTGACTGCGGCCTACTCGGGTGACGCCAACTTCGCCACAAAGACGTCGGCAACACTGACATACACCGTAAACAAATACCGGGTGACCGAGAGCCTGGCCACCACCAGCAGCGGTGGCACCACAACGTCGGCCGGGTTCGCGGTGACCTACACCGTGACAGTGACCGGCGCCACCGGCGCCACGGCGCCCGGCGGGAAGATCACCTTCAAGGACGGCGCCACCGCGGTCTGCTCGGGGGTGACACTGACGCCGGCCAGCGGGGTCACCTCCACCGCCACCTGCACCGAGCCCGGATCGGCCATGTCGGCCGGCTCCCACACCATCACCGCCACCTACACACCCACAGCCAACTACCTCGCCGCCTCGTCCACCCCGACGGTGACCCAGGTGGTCAGCGCCAACGCCACCGGCATGTCGATCACCGCACCGGGGACGTTGAAGGCCGGGGTCGCCCACACGTGGGGCGCCACGGTCCACATCACGCCGACAACCCCGCACCCGTCGCTGAGCCCGGCCGGGACGGTCGCGTTCACCGACAAGGTCGGCGGGGTGACCAAGTGGACGTGCACGGCCACCCTGGCGGCCGGGGCCAACGGCACCTCCCAGACCCAGTCGACCTGCGCCGAGCCGTCCGCGGACCTGACCGCGGGCACCCACGTCCTGTCCGCCGTCTACACCTCCTCGGACGGGAACTACACCGGGTCGACGGCGACGCCCCTGACAGTGACGGTGGTCCTCCAGGGCATGTCGGCCGCGGTGACCTCCACAGCCCCGGCCGGCGTGCCCATCGCCACCGCGGTCACCTACACCGCCACCTTCACCCAGGTGTCCACCGGGGGGACAGCGAGCACACTGTCGCCCACCGGAAAGGCCGCCTTCACGGACACCGTGACAGGCGGCACCCACTGGACCTGCACAGCGACACCGACCGCCAGCGCCGGCCAGGCCGTCTACCAGTGCACCGAGCCGGCCACAAAGGTCACAGGGTCGACACACCACATCAGCGTCCAGTACGCCGGCAACAGCTATTTCGCCACCGTCGCCGGCGTCTTCAACCAGACCGTGACCCCCCGGACAACAACAGCCACACGGGCGTCCACGATGACGGTCGGCACGTCGAACTCCCCGGGGTACCCCGGCGTCGCCATCACCTACACCGCCACCGTGACCGGCAAGTCCATCTTCGCCCCGGCCGGAGCGGTCAAGTTCACCTCCTCCCTCGGGTGGACCAAGACGGCCCGGGTGCAGGCGTCCACACCGACAGGCTGCACGTACACCACCGTGGGGGTCACCACCCGGTACTCCTGCACGGAGACAACAAACAGCCACGACTACCTGACAGCCGGCCCCCAGACCATCGTGGCCACATTCTCCGGTGACCCCAGCTACCGGACAAACACCGCGTCGCTCACCCAGACGGTGACCCAGGACTCCACGTCGGTGGGGGTCAAGAGCACACCGGCGTCGGTCACCGCAGGGGAGGTGGTGCACTTCACCACCACCGTCACCCCCAGCCACGGCCACCTGACCCCGGTCGGCAAGGTGCACTACAGCGACGCGGTCACCGGGTTCACATGCACAAGTGGCGCCCTGGTCCCCGGCACCGTGCCGTACACGGCCACCACGCCGGCGGTCACAGGCTGCACCGAGCTGGCCACGGCCTACGCGGTCGGCACATACCCGATCGTGGCCATCTACTACCCGAGCGGTGGCAACTACCTCAGCTCGGACAACACGGCGTCGCCGTACATCCAGCGGGTGGGGGTGGACCCCACCACCGTCACCGTCCACGGCCCCTCCGGCGGTCCCTTCGCCGCCGGCCTCCCGCTGCAGTTCACCGCCACGCTGACCCCGACGAACACCAGCGCGCTGCAATTCACCGGCACCATCACCTTCAGCGACAGCTCCGGCAACCGTTGCGTGGTGCCGGTCACAGTGGTGGCCAGCGGCCCGCAGACCTTTAGCTGCACGTTCTCCAGCCCGAACTTCGTCGCCACAGCGACCGACGTCATCACGGCCAGCTACAGCGGGAACGCCAACTTCGGCACATCGCACGGGTCCACCAGCGGCACAAGCCCGCAGTTCAAGAAGACAACGTCCGCCACACCGTCGAAGAAGACAACACAGGCGACGGTGACGGTGACCTCCTCGTCGCTCGGTGGCTCGCTGACCACAACACCGGTGGCCTACACGGCCACCATCACCGGGCCGGCCACAGGCCAGGTCACCCCGACGGGCACCGTCACCTTCACCGACACGGTGACAGGGACGGTGGTGTGGACCTGCACGGCGACCCTGCACGCCGCCGGCGCCGGGTCGGCCACGGCGACATGCGTCGAGCCGGCGACACGGTTCAAAACAGGCACAAAGACCCACGTCGTCACGGCCAAGTACAACGGCAACACAACATTCAAGCCGGTCACAAGCGGGCCGTTCCACCAGCACGTGCTGCCGGCCGCCACCACCATCGGCATCTCGGCCATCTCGCCGTCCAACGTCACCGTGCTGAGCGTCAACACCCCGGCCACCCTCACCGCCACGATCACCAGCACGCACTACCGGACAGGGATGCCGTTGACCCCGACCGGCGCCCCGGACAGCGCCCACGACGGCTACGTCGACTTCATGCTCAACGACGCCGTCATCGCCTCGTGCAAGAACCTGCCGGTCACCACATCGGTGATCAGCGGAGGCACAACCACGATCAGCGGCAAGGCAACCTGCTCGACATACAAGCTGCCCCAGGGGACCGACACCTTCACGGCCGTCTACCACGACGTCACAGGGGCCAGCGGCTACCAGACCAGCTACACCAACGGGTACGCCACAGGCACAATCACACGGAAGATCACACACCCACTTCCCCCGCAGACCAACGCGGCGCCGTGGTCCGCAGTGACCTACCAGGTCGTCTACTTCGGGACCGTCTCCAACGTCACCGCCAACCCGTCCACCCCGGTGACCGGGCAGCCGACCCTGCTGACCGACACCGTGGTGCCCTCCTTCGGCGCCTCCACCCTTCCCACCGACGCGGCCCCGATCGTGTTCACCGTGAACGGCAGCCCGGTGACCTGCAGCGCCCACGGCGGCACAACAACGACCGGGCACCTCAGCGCCACCAACCCGCCGGTGGCCCGGTGCTACGTCGCCGCCGGCCTGCCCGGCGGGGCCGACGTGGTGCAGGCCACCTACCCCACCGACGGCGTGTACGCACCGTCGGTCGGCTCCCTGTCCATGACCGTGGCCAAGGACGTCACCAAGACCACCATGACGGTGACCACCGCTACCGGGTCGTTCGCCAGCGGGGCCACCTCCGGGCAGACCCTCAAGTTCACCGCGACCGTGGCCGCCCAGTCGCCGGGGTCGGGGACGCCGACGGGGACGGTGTCGTTCATCACCCCGGCCCTTCTCGGCCAGACGCTCTGCACCGCCACCCTGGTCGGCGGCAAGGCCACCTGCTACGACACCAACGTCCCGGTGCCGGCCGGCAGTCCCAACCCGGTGCTGTTCCAGGCGACCTACGCCGGGGACACCGGGTTCGGGTCCAGCGTGAGCACGGTGCCGGCCCGTACAGCGGCCACCCTGGGCACCAACGCCCTGGCCATCTACAAGGAGACCGCGACCGTGAAGAGCTTCACGGTCCTCCCGACGACCCCGGTCTACGGCCAGGCGATGACATTCGTGGTGACCCTGGACCCCGAGATCCCGTCGACCCACGCCACCGGCCCCGTCACCATCTCGGCGCCGATCACAGGGGTGACAACCCCGCTGTGCGTCATGGTGCTGTCCGACGGGTCCGACAACATCGGCAGTTGCACCTTCACCCCCAACTCGGCGCTCCACGACTACATCGCTGCCGGGTCGGTGAAGCTGACCGCCACCTACACCGGTGACGACTACTTCCAGGGCCCCGCCATCGGCAACCAGAGCACCTACGTCGCCAAGTCCAAGAGCACCACGGCGGTGATCGTCAACCCGCAGAACCCGGTGTACGGGCAGTTGCCGACCTTCACGGTCACCGTCACCCCCAACACGGCCGGGACGGTGCCCACCGGGAAGGTCAAGATCACCGGTCCCGGGCCGACGGGGGCCACCACCACACTCTGCACCGTGACCCTGTCCGGCGGCACCGGCTCGTGCACCAGCGCGGTGGTGACCGGGGGCCAGAAGAACGCGGTGTTCACGGCCGCCTACGCCGGCGACGCCAACTTCCTGGCCGCCAACAAGACAGGGAACGCCAGCTCGGGGACGGTGACCGCCAACATCCAGCAGGCCGCCACCACCACCGCGGTCACGGTGACATCGACCAAGGCCTTCGGGGCCACCGAGACGTTCCACGTCACGGTGACGCCCACCTCGGTCCCGTCACCGGTCGAGACGGGCCCGTCGCCGGCCGGCCAGGTGGTCATCACCGCGCCCGGCGTCGCCCAGACCCTCTGCACGGTCACCAACCTGACGGCCACAGCATCCACCATCGGGGCCAGCAAGGGCACCTGCACCCTGACATCGTCGGTCCGGGTCCCGGTGGGGACGAACGTCCGGTACACAGCGACGTACGCCGGCAACACAAACTTCGCCGGCTCCACCGGGAGCACCGCCAACACCATCACCAAGGCCACCCCGACGGCCACCCTGACACTGTCGGCGGCCACCATCACCTACGGCAGCGAGTCGTCGGAGACCTTCACCGTCCAGGCGACCTCGTCGGCCGGCACCCCGACCGGCACGGTCACCGTCAAGCGCGGCAGCACCACCATCTGCACGGTGAACCTGGTCACAGGGTCCGGGACCTGCTCGCCCGGTGCCACCGCCATCGCGTCCACAGCCACCCACTACACAGTGACCGCCGTCTACAACGGCGACGCCAGCTTCGCCACCGCCACCTCGTCGGCCAAGTCGTTGACCGTCAACAAGGCCTCGTCGTCGACCTCGGTCGTCATGAGCCCGGCCAGCGCCCTCTACGGGTCGGAGACCGCCGCCACCGCCACCGTGGCCATCTCCAGCCCGGACGCGCCGACCGGCACGATCGCCGTGAAGAGCGGCTCGACCACCCTGTGCTCGGTCAGCTCGTGGACCAACGGGGTGGGGTCGTGCACGGTGACCTCCGGCACGGCGCTGGCCGTCGGCACATACACCAACATCACCGCCACCTACCCCGGCGACTCGAACGTCGCCGCGTCGACGGGCACCACCAGCTTCAAGGTCACCGCCAACGCCACGGCGGCCATCTCGGTGGCGGGCAGCCCTGCCGCCTACGGGTCGGAGACGGGGGTGACCGTCACCGGGACGGCCAGTGCCACCTCCGGGACGCCGAGCGGCACAGGCACGATCACCAACGTCACCACCGGCCAGGTCCTCAAGACCGGGGCGCTTGCCGGTGGCAAGCTGACAGTCACCCTCACCAGCGCCCAACTGCCGGCCGGGACCTACACGCTCGTCTTCGCCTACGGCGGCTCGTCGTCCTACAGCCCGGCCACCTCGAGCACCACCACCCTGACCATCACAAAGGTGACGCCCGGTGTCGGGCTGGCCCTGTCCGCCAGCACAGTCACCTACGGCGGCGAGTCCTCGGAGGTCTTCACCGCCCTGGTGACGTCGCCGGCCGGCACCCCGACCGGGACCGTCGCGGTGAAGCGGGGGAGCACCACCATCTGCACCGCGACCCTCGTCGCGGGGTCCGCCACCTGCTCGCCCGGGAACACCGCCATCCCGTCCACAGCCAGCCCGTACACAGTGACCGCGGTGTACGGCGGCGACACCAACTTCAACTCCGCGACGTCGTCGGCCCACCCGCTGACCGTGGCCAAGGCCCCGTCGACCACCTCGGTGGTCGTCACCCCGGCCGGCGTGGCCTACGGGTCGGAGAACACCGCCACGGCCACCGTCACCGTGTCGTCCCCGGACACGCCCGGATCGATCGCCGTCAAGAGCGCCAGCGGGGGGACCACGCTGTGCACCGTCACCACCTGGGTGAACGGTGTCGGCACCTGCACGGTGTCGTCCGGCACCGTGGTCCCGGCCGGCACATACCCGGCCGTCACCGCCACCTACGCCGGCGACGCCAACGTGTCCGGCTCCACCGGGACGACCAACTGGCGGGTCACCGGCCCGACGACCGTCACGGTCTCCGCCGTCGCGCCGTCGGCCGCCTACGGCAACGAGCACACCGTGACCATCACCGGGACGGCCAGCGCCACGTCGGGCACCCCGACCGGCACAGGCACCATCACCAACCTCACCACCGGCGCCGTGCTCGGCACCGGGGCACTCGACGCCACAGGCAAGCTGGCCGTCACCCTGACCGACGGCCAGATGCCGGCCGGCACCTACTCGGTGACGTTCGCCTACGCCGGATCGCCCACCTACTCCCCGGCGACCGCCACGCCGACCACGGTCACCGTCACCAAGGCGACCACCACCACGATGTTGACCGCCCCGTCCACGATGACCTACGGCAGCGAGTCGTCCGGCGTGTTCTCGGTGGCCGTCGCCCCGGCCACCTCCGGCACACCCACCGGCACGGTGACGGTGAAGCGGGGGAGCACCACCCTCTGCACCGTGACCCTGTCGGCCGGGGCCGGCTCGTGCTCGCCGGCGGCCACCGCCGTCCCGGCGACAACAGCCGCCTACGCCGTCACCGCCGTCTACGCCGGCGACACCAACTTCGCCACCTCGATGTCCGCGGCCCACACAGTGACCGTCGGCAGGGCCACCTCCTCCACCAGCCTGGTGCTGACCCCGTCGACCGTCGCCTTCGGGGCGGAAGGAGCCACCACGGCCGCGGTGACCGTCTCGGGCCCCGACGTGCCGGCATCGGTGGCCGTCAAGAGCTCGGCCACAACAGGGACGACGCTGTGCACCGTCACCAACTGGGTCGGTGGCGTCGGCAACTGCACCGTCACCGGGCAGCGGGCGGTGCCGGCGGGGAGCTACCCGGCGGTCACCGCCACCTACGCCGGCGACGCCAACGTGGTCGGGTCGGCCGGCACGGCGTCCTGGTCGGTCACCGCCGCCCCCACGACGGCCACGCTGTCGGTCACCCCGTCCACCACCACGTTCGGCAAGGAGCACACCGGGGTCACATCGGTCACCCTGACCGGCACCGTCGCCTCCACCACGTCGGGCACCCCGGCGGGCGTCGG
>DASZUK010000051.1:0-43707 GCA_035547695.1 Acidimicrobiales bacterium | reverse complement strand
CGCGTCATCTGGCGCTGCTGGATCGACGGTGTGCCCTACGACCCGGCCCGGCACGGGGCCGCTGCCCGGCTCGCCCGCAGCTCTGCACCACAGGGAGTTGAACATTTGGCTGCTTAGGGTTGACACAGAGGGTGTCATGCCCCCTCCATCTCCCGGTACCGTGCCCGGCACCGCTCCAGTTCGGCCAGGGCCGCGGCGCGGCCCTCGAAGCCTTCGGTCTGGCTCGCCTTCCCCGGCTCCAGGTCCTTGTAGATGCTGAAGAAGTGCTCGATCTCGTCCAGCAGGTGCGGGGGGAGGTCGTCGATGTCGTGGGTGTCCTCCCGCACCGGGTCGTGGTTGAGCACGGTCAGCAGCTTGGCGTCGGGGCCGGCCTCGTCGCGCATCCAGAACACCCCGATCACCCGCACCCGGACCAGGCAGCCCGGGAAGGTGGGGTCGTCCAGCATCACCAGGGCGTCCAGCGGGTCGCCGTCCATGGCCAGGGTGTCGGGGACGAATCCGTAGTCGGCCGGGTAGGTGGTGGCGGTGAACAGCCGGCGGTCCAGCCGGATGAGGTGGCGGTCGTGGTCGTACTCGTACTTGTTCCGGCTGCCCGCCGGGATCTCCACCATCACCTCGATGACCGGGTCCATGGCCCCCATCATCCCCCACCCGCCGGGGGCTCCGGTCCGGCCGGCCGGTCCGGCGGCGGGTTGCGGATGCCGGCGACGGCGCAGAGGGCGCCGGCGGCACAGAGGCCGGCCCCGACGAGGACGGCGGTGTGGAACCCGCCGGAGAACCGGGCCGGCTGGCGGTAGGCGGCGCCGGTCAGCCCGGCCAGGGGCGGCAGCACCGCCACGGCCGCCAGCCCGGCCACCCGGGCGACGGCGTTGTTGACCCCCGACGCCAGCCCGGCCTGGGCGGCGTCCACCGCGGCCAGCACCGTGGTGGTCAGCGGGGCCACCGTCGACGCCAAGCCCAGCGCGAACACCACCACCGCCGGCAGCACGTCGGCGCCGTACGGGCTGTCGGGGACGATGCGGACCATCAGCACCAGGCCGACCGCCATCACCAGGGGGCCGACGGTCATCGGCAGCCGCGGCCCGATCCGCTGAGCCAGCGCCCCGGCCCGGGAGGACAGCGCCAGCATGATGGCGGTGATCGGCAGGAGGGCCGCCCCGGCGGCCAGCGGGGAGTAGCCGAGGACCTGCTGCAGGTCGACGGCCAGCAGGAACAGCACCCCGCCCAGGGCGGCGTAGACCGCGAACGTCACCAGGTTGGCCGCAGTGAACTGCCGGGACGAGAACACCGACAGCGGCAGCATCGGGTACCGGGTGCGCCGTTCCACCAGCACGAACCCGGCCAGGGCCAGCACCCCGACGGCGCCGACGACGGCGGCGACGGCGACGTCGGCACCGGGGGACGGGCCGTCGATGAGGGCGTAGGCCACCGCGGCCAGGCCGACCACCACCAGGGACGCCCCGGCCACGTCGATCCGCGGCGCCGCCGACGGGTCCCGGCTGTCGGGGACGTGGCGGGCGGCCACCGCCACCATCACGGCCAGGGGCAGGTTCAGCAGGAAGATCAGCCGCCACGACACCGCGGTGACCAGCCAGCCGCCGGCCAGCGGGCCGATGGCGGTGGCGACGCCGCCCAGGCCGGACCACATCCCGATGGCCCGGCCGCGGTCGTCGGGGGCGAAGCTGGCCTCGATGATGGCCAGGCTGCCCGGCACCAGCAGGGCCCCGCCCACCCCCTGGACGGCCCGGGCGGCCACCAGCACCGGCAGGCTGGGGGCGGCGGCGCAGGCCACCGACGCCACCGTGAACCAGGCCGCCCCGACCAGGAACACCCGGCGGCGGCCGAACCGGTCGCCGAGGGACCCGCCGATGAGGAGCAGTGCGGACAGGGTGACCAGGTAGGCGGTCAGCACCCACTGCAGCCCGGACACCTCGGCGCCGAAGTCGCGGCCGATGGGGGCCACGGCCACGTTGACCACGGTGCCGTCCAGCATGGCCATCCCGGAGCCCAGCACGGTGGCCAGCAGCACCCATCGGGCCGCCGGGGTGCCGTACTGGATCTGCACGTCCCGACACTGGCACATCCGCCGGTCCCCATGTTCCGGTGTTCCGATTGCTAGAGTACCGATATGTCCGAAACTGGATTACCTGGACAATCACTCTGCTCGCTCCCTGGATGCGGTGAACCGATAACCCAACCGACCGGCGGTGGCCGGCCGCGGCTGTACTGCTCCGACGGCCACCGGGCGGAGGCCCGCCGGCGGCGGCTGGCCGCGGGGCGCGGCGGGGACACCGCCGTCGAGCTGTTGGGGGAGGCCCTGCGGCAGCTCCAGGCCGACCCCGGCCCGGCGGTGCGGACAGCGGCGCTGCTGGCCGAGGTCCGGGCGCAGGCCACCGCCGACGTGCTGGCCGCGCAGCGGGAGGCGGCCGCGGCCCGCCGGGAGGCCATGGACGCCGACCGGCAGTTGGGGGAGCAGCGGGTGCTGATCGACGCCCTGGAAGGCCGGCTGGCCACCCTGCGGGACCAGGTGGGGGAGTTGCAGGCCGCCCTGGACGGCGCCCGGGACGCCCTGGAGGCCGAGGTGGTGCAGCACCACCAGGACGTGCAGGCCGCCGACCACCGCACCGCGGCGATGGCCGCCATCCACCGCCAGCAGCAGGATGCGGCCGCCGCCGAGCTGGACCGGTACCGGGTCGACGCGGTGGCCGCCGAGGCCCGCCGGGCCGCCGCCGAGGACCGGGCCGAACGGGCCGAACGGGACGCCGCCCAGGCCGGCCGGACGGCGAGCCACCTGGAGCTCCGGGCCCACCAGGCCGAGATGGCGGCGGAGCAGGTGGAGTCGAGGCTGCAGCAGGCCCGGGACGACCTGGCGGCCGAACGGCGGCGGTCCGAGGCCCTGGAACGGGACCTGCGCCGCCGGCTCACCCCGTCCCCGCCCCCGGCCGGCCGGGCCCGCCGCCGGTACGGGTCAGCGGAAGTGGCGGTCCAGCTCGTTGGCGTACCGCCGCCCCAGGGTGTCGCCGTGGGCCGCCACCCAGCCTGACAGGGGAGTGGCGCCGGTGGCCGGGCCGTCGGTGTCGGCCAGCCCGGCCGCCATGGCCCGGAACTCCTCCCTGGTCAGCAGCACGTCCCGCAGGGCCAGCCCCAGGGTGGCGGCCAGCGGCGGCAGCACCGCGGCGGGGACCCGGACGACGGGGGTCCGCCGGCCGACGGCGGCCCGGACGGTGCGGACCAGCTCCAGGAACGTCGGCCGCTCCGGCCCGACCGCGTCGGTGACGGTGTCCTGCCGGCCGTCGGCCGCGGCCACCGCCAGGGCAGCCAGGTCGTCGACGTGGATGGCCCGCACCCGGTACCGGCCGGCGCCGCCGACGGCGAACACCGGCAGGTGCCGCAGCAGCCAGGCGACGTTGTTCAGTAGCACCCCGCCGGTACCGCCGAACAGCACCGACGGGCGCAGCACGGCGTAGGGCACCCCGACCTCGGCCAGCGCCCGCTCCACCTCGGCCTTGCCCCTGAAGTACCCGTACGGCGACCCCAGCCCGGGGTGGGTGATGGACACGTGCACGATCCGCTCCACCCCGGCCCGGCGGGCGGCGTGGAACAGGGTCCGGGAGTTGGCCACCGCCGCCCGGTGGTCGTTGGCGCCACGGGGGAACCGGACCCAGTAGGTGTTGTACAGGGTCCGAGCCCCCTGTAGGGAGCGGGCCAGCCCGACGGGGTCGTCGAAGTCCAGCGGCCGGACGTCGACGGGGGAGCCGCCGGGGGCCCGCTCCGGATGGCCGGTGAGGGTGCGGACGTCGCTCCCGGCGGCCAGCAGCCGGCGGGTGATGGCGGCGCCGGAGTACCCGAACGCCCCGGTGACCACGTCGACGGTCATCGCCCGCCCACCGCCCCGAGCAGGGCGGCCACCTGGCCGGCCCGGTCGAACAGGGCCAGCGCCGGCGCCGGGTCCCCGTCCAGGTGGGCCAGCATCTCCAGCCCCAGGTACAGGGCCACGATGCCGTGGGCCACCTCCTCCGGCGGCGCCACCTGGGCCAGCGGGGTCCCGGCCAGGGCCGACCGGACGGCGTCGGCCGCGAACGCCCGCCACGGGGCGATCCGGGCGGCCACCTCGGCCCCCAGCCCCGGCGTGGACGACGCCCCGGCCATCATCTCGGCCAGCACCGCGATGTGGCCCGCAGCCAGATCCTCCTCGAACACCGCCCGGGCCGCCGCCACCAGGCCGGCCAGGCCCCGCGGCGCGGCCACCGCCTCGGCGTACCTGGCCAGCCGGTCCTCGCTGACCTGGTCCAGGGCAGCCAGCAGCAGGTTGGCCACCGACCCGAAGTGGTAGAACACCAGCCCCTGGTTGCAGCCCGCCCGCTGGGCGATCTCCCTGGCGCTGGCTCCGCCGAACCCGTTGTCCCGCAGCGCCTCCACCGCCGCCTGCACCAGCGCCCGCCGGGTGTCGTCGGCCCCGGCCGGTCGGCCCACCGACCGTTTCGTCCCCGAATTCGCCATCCGGCTCTCCCTTCGGCAGTCGTTTTGAGCGTCTGCTTAATAAATACGGCATGACGCCGCCGGAGTCAAGAGGTGGGCACCCGGGGAGGGCCGGAGCGGGGGGCGTGGCCCGGCCGGCAGGAACAGCAGGACCGGCGGAAAAGGCCGGGGGCCAGGGGGGCGGCCCGGGGGATGGACCGCCAGGATCAGGAGGCGGCGATCGACTGGAGGTCGACCACGAACACCAGGTTCTCCTTCGGCTTGATGGTCGACCCGGCACCCCGGGTGCCGTAGCCCAGCTTCCAGGGGATGACGATCTCGCGGCGGCCGCCGACCTTCATGCCCTCGATGCCCTGGGCGAACCCCGGGATGACCTGGTCCAGGGAGAACGACGTGGCCTTCCCGGCCTTCCAGGTCTGGTTTGTGAAGGGCTTGCCGTTGGCGTAGTTGACCCCGACGTACTTCACCACCACCGTGTCACCCGCCGCGGCGGTTGTGCCGGTGCCCACCACCAGGTCCTTGGTCACCAGCTTGGTCGGCGCCGGCTTCTTGCCCGGCTTCACCACCGGCTGCTTGTCCAGGTTGGTGCCGTTCACCACCTTCGGCGCCGATGTGGACGCACCGGCCACCCCGGCGGTCAGCACCGCAGGCGCCGCCCCAGCGGCCACGGCGGCCACGGCGGCCAGGCCGAAGACGGACGAACGGACGGCGGGGTGGCGGCGCATGGCGGGGACGTTACAGCACCCTTTCGGTTCCCCGAGGCCGGCTTCCGGTTTTCTTAACCCACCCGACCCCGCCTGCGGCCTTCCCTGGCCCTGCCTCGTATGCCGATAATGTACATTATGTAAAGTTATGGAAGGGGCCGGCCAGGTCCGGTCAGGTATGGAGAGGGCCGGCTGGCCGACGCGGAAAGGGCCGGCTGGCCGGCTCCCCCGGGGTGGCCACCCCGGCCACCCGGCGCTCAGACCAGCACCGGGTCGACCACCGTCCCCCGCAGGTCGTCGGCGGCCCGGCGGAGGTGGTCGAGGGCGGCCCGGTAGTCGGCGGCGGACGGCCTGGGCCCGGCGTCGGCCAGGTCGGCGGCGACGTCGTCAACGGCGGCCTCCAGGGCGTACAGCCGGTCGTGCAACCGGTCCAGGTCGGCCTGGGCGACGACGACCTGGTCCGGCGGCAACTGCGCCCGTTCGGCCCGGCGGCGGGCCTCGTAGGCCCGTTGCCGGTGGGCCCGGCGGCAGTACCGGGCGGGACGGCCGGTGCGGCCCACCGGGGGCAACGGACGGCGGCAGTAGCCGCACCTCCGGGGTTCCTCCTCTTTCGTCACGGTGACGAATGTACTCGGATCGGGAGGGGGTGCGGGTGCGGCGGCGGCTAGGACGACGAGCAGGCCAGGGTGCCGTCGCGCTGGACCAGCCCCCGGATGAGGCTTCGGAGGCCGTCGATGAACATGGCCTCCTCGGCTTCGCTGTGGACCATGCCGACGGTGCGGTCGATGGCGGCGGAGGTGGCGTCGGAGACGGGCGGGGCGTCGGCGGGACGGGCGGCGGTGCTGGAGTAATCGGCGGGGGGCTCGGGACGGTCGGCGGCGTGGTCGTTGAGCTGCCGGTGGGCGGACAGCAGGATGGAGCCGAGCACGTAGGTGCTGTAGGCGTAGAGGGCGCCGCCGGCCGCCTCGCCCTCCAGGCCCAGCCGCTCGAGGATGGCGCCGAACACGGCGAGGGCCCCGGCCAGGCGGGAGTCGCCGGTGGGCACCGGGACGGCGATGTGTGGGGCCACCCGGGGGTGCCGGTCGAAGGCCCGGCGGGCCGCCACGGCGGCGGCCAACAGGAGGGCCTCGGGATCGGCGGCGTTGACGCCGAAGGGATCGTCGACGACGGTCATGTACTCGGCCACCGCCTCCTCCCAGACCGAGGCCACCACGGCGGTGATGAGGTCGCTCTGCTTCTCGAAGTGGTGGTACAGGGCGGCCGGGCTGACCTTCAGCCGGGCGGCCAGGGTCCGCATGCTGAACTCGGTGGTGTTCTCGTCGAAGAGGTCCAGGGCGGTACGGACGATCTCGTCCACGGTCAGGTGCGTGGTGCGGCCGGCGGCCATGCGGGTCATGCAGTAGCCCCTCGGTTGGTGGCGGTTCCTAGGAGTTTACCGCTCTGTCGGTTGCAACCGCAGTGTGCGCCACCAGTGGAGGGCGGCGTCCAATTCGGCCCGGTCGAAGTCCGGCCAGTAGGTGGGGGTGACGAAGAACGGTGCGCCCGCGGCTTCCCACAGCAAGAAGTTGGACAGCCGGTACTCCCCGGACGTCCGCACCAGCAGGTCCACCGGGGGCAGGGCGGGCTCGTACAGCAGCTCCCCGACCGCCTCCTCGGTGATGGCGGCGCCGGTGCTGCGGTGCCGGTCGATGAGCCGCTTGGCCGCGAACACCAGCTCCTCGCGGCCGCCGTAGTCGAAGGCCAGGGTGAAGTTGAGGCCGGTGTTGTCCTTGGTGAGCTCCACCGACCGGTCCATCTCCCTCAGGATCCGCCGGGGGATCCGGGAGGACTTGGACACCGGCCGGCCGATGCACCGGATGCGGACGTTGTTGCGGTGCATCTCCTCGCGGCGGCCGAAGATGTTCTTGTGCAGCCCCAGGATGTAGTCCACTTCCAGCTTCGGCCTGGTCCAGTTCTCGGTGGAGAACCCGAAGACGGTCAGCCACCGGATGCCCAGGGCGTCGGCGGCCCGGACGATGTCGGCGAGGCGCTCCTCCCCGTTCCGGTGGCCCTCGGTGCGGGGCAGCCCCCGGGACTCCGCCCAGCGGCCGTTGCCGTCCATGATGATGGCCAGGTGCCCGGGCACCGGACCGGCGGTGGTGGTCACCGGCGCTGGTGCTCGGCCGCCTCGATCTCGGCGGCGACGTCCCGGCCGGCCAGGTCGGCGGCCAGGAAGTCGGGGGTGTCGGGCAGCTCGACGTGCAGGTCGGCCTCCTGGTCCACCCGCAGCAGGCCGTCGTCCAGGGTGAACCCCAGCACGTGGCCGCCGCGGGTGCGGGAGTCGTCGATGAAGTGGAGGTGGTAGCCGGCGACGGTGAGCCCCTGGGCGTAGTCGGGGCACCGGAACCCGACGACGGTGCCGGACAGGTCGGTGAAGGCGGCCTCGGTCTGTGTCCTGGTCACCTCCACCAGCGGCCGGTACGGGCGGTGCTGGCGGGCGACGGTCCGGGTGACCACCGAGGAGAACCGGCCGTCGATGCGGACGGCGTAGAACAGGTTGGTGCTGGGCACCAGCCGGTCCAGCAGGTCCTCCACCACTTCCAGGTCCAGCGGCCCCTGCAGCCGTCGGCCGGCGTCGCCGTCGAAGAAGGTGACCGCGGCGAACGGGGTGCGCTCGTCGGGGGTCACCGGCGTCGCGGACCCGTCGCTGCGCAACTGGAAGAACCGGCCGTCCACCGCGATCATCTCGCCGTCCAGCTCGTTGAAGGTGCCGACCCCGAAGTCGCCGTGCTCGGCCAGCTCGCCGTAGGTGAGGCCGCCGTCGTAGACGGCGTCGAGCAGCGCCGTCATGGTGGACGACTGGAAGATCTGGTGGGCCCGGTGGTGGTCGTCGTGCACCCCGTTGTCGCCGTCGTGGTGGGCCGCCACGATCCTGGCCAACTGCAGGCAGTGCCCGTCCCTCGTCCGCCCAGTGGCCACGGTCGTCCATACTGGCACGCCGGCCGGCCGGACCCCGCTCCCCTCCCCCGCCTGCCGGGTACGCTGGAGGGCCGCAGCACCGGCGATGGGTCCCGCCGGTGACGGCTCGTTCCGCCGTCCGAACCGCCCGAGGGGGCTGATGGCTCCTGTTCCGAAAGGAGGAGGAGCATGCCCGGAGACGTCGCCCCACACCGCACCGGGTGGCTGCGGCAGTTGGTGGGCGCCGACGACCCGCTGCCGATCGACCCGGACCTCGGGCCGGAGGACCTGGCCCCGCCGGTCCCCGGGCACCGGCCGTCGGCCGCGGTGCTGGTCGCCGTCCTGGTCGGCGGCTTCCTGGGCACCCTGGCCCGGTACGGGGTGGCGACGGCCTGGCCGGCCGGGTCCGACGGGTTCCCGGCGGCGACGTTCGTCATCAACACCTCCGGGGCCTTCGCGTTGGGGGTGCTGCTGACGGTCATCCTGGAACGGCTGCCGGCGCGGCGGTACCGGTACCTGCGGCCGTTCGCCGGCACCGGGCTGCTCGGCGGGTGGACCACCTACTCCACCCTGGTGGTGGAGACCGCCACCCTCGGCAAGGGCGGTGACCTGGCCCTGGCGGCCGGCTACCTGGCGCTCACCCTGGTCTGCGGGGTGTCCGCCGTCACCCTCGGCATCGCCGTCGGCCGGGTCCGGACCGCGGTGGCCGCCGGCACTGACGGAGACCGGGCCAGCGGCGGCGGTGGCCCCGACGAGGTGGCCCGGTGATCCTGGCCGTCACCGTCGCGGTGGCCGGCGGCATCGGCGCGGTGCTGCGGTACCTGGTGGACGGGGCGGTGCAGCGCCGGCTGCCCAGCCCGTTCCCGCTGGGCACCCTCATCATCAACGTCACCGGCTCCCTGGTCCTCGGCCTGCTGACCGGCCTGTTCTGGTACCACGGCCTGTCCGACCACTGGCGGCTGGTGCTGGGCACCGGGTTCTGCGGCGGCCTGACCACCTGGTCGACGGCGTCGTGGGAGACGGTCCGGCTGGTGGACGACCGGTACTTCGGGCTGGCCTTCGCCTACACCCTCGGCGGGCTGGCGGTGGCCATCGGGGCCGCCGCGGCCGGCATGGCGGTGGCCGCCGCGGCCTGAACCTGAGCTGGCTACCGGGCGTCGAAGGTGGGGACCAGGTGCCGGGCGGCCCGGGCCTCGTCCACCCGGCGGACCGGGGTGGTCCGCGGCGCCTGGGTGGCCGGCTCGACGCAGTCGTCGCCGCCGTCGGTGGCGGCCTCGGCCACGATGGCTTCGAGGGACGCGGCCAGGGCCTGCAGGGTCTGCAGGCTCTCGGTCTCGGTGGGCTCCACCATGAGGGCCTCGTCGACGATGAGGGGGAAGTACACCGTGGGCGAGTGGAACCCGTCCTCCAGCAGCCGCTTGGCGACGTCCAGGGCGCGGACACCGTGGGCCTTCTTCAGCGAGGAGGCAGCGAGGACCACCTCGTGCATGCAGGGCCGGTCGAACGGGACGTCGAAGACGCCGGACAGCCGCACCCGGAGCCAGTTGGCGTTGAGCACCGCCCGCTCGGCCACCCGGCGGAGGCCGTCGCCGCCGTGCACCAGGATGTAGGTGAGGGCCCGGGCCAGCACCAGTGCGTTGCCGTGCCAGGAGTGGACGCGGCCGATGGACCGGGCCGGGGTGGCCCAGCCGTAGCCGGCATCTGATGGCCCGCCCGGGGCCCCAACCCCGGGCTCCTCCGACGCGTGGGGCCCCTGCCCCACGCCGGCCGTGTCCCCCTGGTTGCCGTCGAGCCGGACCGGCCGGGGCCCCGGCAGGAAGTCGACCAGCCGGTCGGACACGGCCACCGGGCCGGCGCCGGGGCCGCCGCCGCCGTGGGGGGTGGCGAAGGTCTTGTGCAGGTTCATGTGGACGACGTCGAACCCCATGTCGCCGGGCCGGACGACCCCGAGGATGGCGTTGAGGTTGGCGCCGTCGTAGTACAGGAGGCCGCCGACGTCGTGGACGGCAGCGGCGATGTCGGAGATGTCCTCCTCGAACAGCCCCAGGGTGTTGGGGTTGGTCAGCATGATGCCGGCCACGTCGGTGTCCAGGACGCTCCGGAGGGCGTCCATGTCGACGCAGCCTCGGTCGTCGGAGGGGACGGTGGTCACCTGGTACCCCCCCAGGGTGACCGAGGCCGGGTTGGTGCCGTGGGCGGAGTCCGGGATGACGATGCGGTGCCGCCGCTCGCCACGGGCGGCGTGGTAGGCCCGCATGAGCAGCAGCCCGGTCAGCTCACCGGCGGCCCCGGCGGCGGGCTGCAGGGTGGCGGCGGCCATCCCGGTGATGTCGCACAGGGCGGTCTCCAGCTCCACCAGCAGGGCCAGCCAGCCCTGGGTGTAGGCGGCGGGGGCGGCGGGGTGGACCGCGGCCAGGCCGGGGAGGCCGGCGACGGTGTCGCAGACCTTGGGGTTGTACTTCATGGTGCAGGACCCCAACGGGTAGGCGCCGAGGTCGACGGAGAACTGCCGGTGGGACAGCCGGGTGAAGTGGCCGACCAGGTCCCGCTCGGACACCTCGGCCAGCGGCACCGGGTGCTCCCGCCGGTGGCCGGCCGGCACCAGGTCGTCGGCCGACCACTCCGGCAGGCCGGTGGTGCGCAACTGCCAGCTCTTGCGGCCCGGCTGGGACAGCTCGAAGAGGGTGGGCTCCGGGTCGCGGCCCACCAGCGGGGCGCTGGACGCCTTACCTCCCGCGGCAATATTCCCTTCCCCGCTCGGGGCCCCAACCCCGAGCTCCTCCGGAGGCGGGGACCCCATCCTCGCCCCGGCCGTCTTGCCGGCCGCCGGGGGCGTTTCCGCGGAAACGTGTCCGGTCATGGGCGCACCGCCTTGTCCAGGGCGTTGACGTACCGGTCGATCTGGTCCCGGGTGCGCCGCTCGGTGACGGCCACCAGCAGGCCGTGGGCGGCGGCGTCGGGGCCCACCGACCCGTCGCCGCCGTCGCCGACCAGGTCGGCCAGGGCCACCCCGGCCAGGAACCCCTCGTCGGCCATCCGGTCCACCACCACCCGGGCGGGCACCGGGGTGCGGAGGGCCAGCTCCCGCAGCACCGGGGTGTCGCCGGTCAGGGGGGTGACGCCGTCGAGGGCGAGGACGGCGTCGCGCAGGTACCGGGTGCCGCGGGCGCAGCGCAGGGCCACCTCGGCCAGCCCGGAGGTGCCCAGCCAGCCGAGCTGGACGGC
Organism: Acidimicrobiales bacterium; assembly: GCA_035547695.1. Lineage (GTDB taxonomy): Bacteria > Actinomycetota > Acidimicrobiia > Acidimicrobiales > RAAP-2 > DASZUK01. Next base: position 32,362 of record DASZUK010000051.1, on the reverse strand, counting down.
GGCGGTGACGGCCATCAGGGTCTGGTTGGTGCAGACGTTGGAGGTGGCCTTCTCCCGCCGGATGTCCTGCTCCCTGGCCCGCAGGGTGGTGACGTAGGCCCGGCGGCCGTCCAGGTCGACGGTCTCCCCCACCAGCCGGCCGGGCAGCCGGCGGACCTGGTCGAGGGTGCAGGCGAACAGCCCCAGGTAGGGGCCGCCGAAGCCGAGCGGGGTGCCGAACGGCTGCCCCTCCCCCACCACCACGTCGGCCCCCCAGTCCCCGGGGGACCGCAGCAGGCCGGCGGCCACCGGATCGGCGGCCACCACCAGGACGGCGCCGTGGGCGTCGCACCGCCGGCGGGCCTCCGCCAGGTCGTCCAGGCAGCCCAGGTAGTTGGGGTAGCCGGCCACCAGCACCCCGGGGGCGTCACCGTCCGGCGACAGAACCTCCGGCCAGGCGGTGCGTCCGTCGACCAGGGGCACCTCCACCAGGCGGTGGCCGGTGCCGGCGGCGAAGGTGGCCAGGACGGCCCGCCAATGCGGGTGGACCCCGGCGGACACCCACACCGTCTGCCGCCTGCTGGCCGCCACCCCCAGGTTGACCCCCTCGACCAGGGCGGAGGCGCCGTCGTACAGGGAGGCGTTGGCCACCGGCAGCCCGGCCAGCCGGGCCACCATGGTCTGGAACTCGAACACCGCCTGCAGCACCCCCTGGGCCACCTCCGGCTGGTACGGGGTGTAGGAGGTGACGAACTCGGACCGGCCGGCCAGGGCCCGGACCACCGGGGGCACCTCGTGGTCGTAGGCGCCGGCCCCGGCGAAGCACACCAGGGACCGGTTGGCGGCGGCCAGGTCGTCCAGGTGGGCCAGGACGTCCGGCTCCGGCTGCCCGTCGGCCAGGTCCAGCCCGCCCGACAGCCGCAGGGCGGCCGGCACGGCGTCGAACAGTTGGTCCACCGATTCTAGGCCGAGGAACCCCAGCATGGCGGCCACCTCGTCGTCGGTGTGCGGCAGATAGTCACCCACTACGTCTCTTTCCCGCCCGGGGCCCCAACCCCGGGCTCCTCCGAGGCGTGGGGCCCCTGCCCCACGCCGGCCGTCGCGGTCGGTACCGGCCAGAACGGCAACGGGGACACCGTGGCCGGCAGGTCCCGGCCGCGGACCACCACGGTGACCCGGTCCCCGGTGTCCAGGGCGGCGTCGGTGTCCAGGAAGGCCAGGGCGATGCCGCACTGGCGCATCGGGGAGAAGTTGCCGCTGGTCACCCGGCCGACCACCCGGCCGGTGCCGGGCCCGGCCACCACGTCGGCGCCGTCGCGCAGCGGCTGCCGGCCGTCGGCCACCAGGCCGCGGAGCCGCCGCCGGGGCCCGTCGGCCCGCTCCTTCTCCAGGGCGGTCCGGCCCCGGAAGTCGTCCTTGTCCCACCCCACCACCCAGCCCAGGCCGGCCTGCAGCGGGGTGATGCCGGGTCCGAGCTCGTGGCCGTGCAGCGGCAGGCCGGCCTCCAGCCGGAGGGTGTCCCTGGCCCCCAGGCCGGCCGGCCGGACCCCGGCGGCCAGCACCGCTTCCCAGAACGCCGGGGCCGCGTCGGCCGGCACGGCGCACTCGACGCCGTCCTCCCCGGTGTACCCGGTGCCGGCGGCCACGCAGTCGTGGCCGGCCCAGCGGAACCGGATGACTCGGAACCGGCCGACCGCGGCGGCGTCGGGGGCCACCGACGACAGGTGCTCCCGGGCGTGGGGCCCCTGCACGGCGACGACGGCCCGGTCGGCGGTGACGTCGGCGCCGCCGACGGCGCCGAGCACCCGGGAGGTGTTGGAGGCGTTGGGCATGACGTCGAACCGGTCCTGGTCCACCCACCAGACGATGATGTCGTCGGCCACCGACCCGTCGTCGTCCAGCAGGTGGGTGTACTGGGCCCGGCCGGGCCCGATCCGGCGGAGGTCGTTGGTGAGGGCGCGCTGCAGCAGGTCCAGGCCGCCGGGGCCGTCCACCCGGACGGTGCCGAGGTGGCTGACGTCGAAGGCGACGGCGTCGGTGCGGCAGGCCCGGTGCTCCGCGACGGTGCCGTCGGGGTAGGCCAGCGGCATGTCCCAACCGCCGAACGGCATCATCTTCGCCGACAGGGCCAGGTGGGCCTCGTGGAGCGGGGAGCGGCGGGGGACGCCGTCAGGGGGTGCGGCCTGGGCCACGACGTGCAGCCTAGGCGGCGGGGGACGCGACCGGATCGAGGCCGTGCCGCCGCACCAGGTCCAGGAAGTCCCGTTGGTACACCACCACCACGTCCACCTCCGGGTACAGCTCCCGGGCCCGGCGGACCTTGGCGTTCTTCTTGGTGACCAGCCGCTGGTCCGCGGTGGTGAGCTCCACGAAGCACCGGTGGTCGGGCAGCCAGAAGTCCGGGCGGAACCCCGAACGGGGGGACCCGTCGTCGGCCCACCGGAGGACGAGCTCCACCGGCTCGTACTCCCACCGGATGCCGTGGACGTCCAGCAGGGCGGCGAACAGCTTCTCGGAGGGATGGGCGAACCGCACCCGTCCGGCCGGCGCCCCCGAGGGGTGCCGGCCCGGGACGTCGGGCCGCCGGTCGGTCACTCCCCGGCCGCTCGGCGGGTGACGGGGCCGGTGGTCATGCCGGCCGCGCCGTCGCGGACCGCGGCCAGCTCGATGATGGCGGCCTGCAGCTCGTCCACCACGCCGGACAGGGGGACGATGTTGAACACCCCCTGGCCGCCGGCCAGCAGGTCCACCACCTCCCCGTTGGACCGGGCCAGCACCGAGCGGGTACCGGTCAGCACCAGGTTGGCCGACGCCAGGTCGGCCCCCAGGTCCTCCCGCAGGCACTCCACCGCCCGGCGGGCCGACTGCAGGGACACCCCGGCGTCCAGGAGCTGCTTGATGACCTTGGCCTCCAGCACGTCGCGGTAGGCGTACACCCGCTTGGTGCCGCTGCCCTTCGCCTCGGCCAGCGACGGCCGGAGGAGGCCGGTACGGGCCCAGTAGTCGAGCTGCCGGTAGGTGATGCCCACCAGCGTGCACACCTGCGGGCCCCTGAACCCCTCAGTCTGCTCGACCATCCCTCAACCCTCCCATTGCAGTCCGACGGCACCGACTGTACTGCACGGGGACCACACGGAGGTAGTTACGTCGGGGTGTTTTCTATAGGTCGGCCAGCCCCTCCCAGGGGCTGGACGGCTCGGCGCCGAACCGGGCCGGGATGCGGCCGGCCAGCCGGGCCCGGCGGCCGGCGTCCACCGCCAGGGCCATCGCCGCCGCCATCTCGGCCGGGTCCTCGGCCCGGTTGACGGCGCTGGCCACCAGCACCGCGTCGCAGCCCAGCTCCATGGCCCGGGCGGCGTCCGACGCGGTGCCGATGCCGGCGTCCAGGACCACCGGGACGGCGACGGCCTGGCGGATGAGGACGATGTTGTGGGGGTTGCGGATGCCCATCCCGCTGCCGATGGGGGACCCCAGCGGCATCACCGCGGCGCAGCCCGCCTGCTCCAGGCGCCGGGCCAGCACCGGGTCGTCGGTGGTGTACGGCAGCACCACGAACCCGTCCTCCACCAACTGCTCCGCCGCCGCCAGCAGCTCCACCGGGTCCGGCAGCAGGGTCCGGTCGTCCCCGATGACCTCCAGCTTGACCCAGTCGGTCTCGAACGCCTCCCGGGCCAGCTTGGCCGTCAGGACGGCCTCGGAGGCGGTGAAGCACCCCGCGGTGTTCGGCAGCACCCGGATGCCGCGGTCCGCCAGCAGGTCCAGCAGGGCCCCACGGCCGGACGGGTCCACCCGGCGCACCGCCACCGTGGCCATCGCGGTGCCCGACGCCGCCAGGGCGGCGTCCAGGGCGGCCAGGCTGGTCATGCCGCCGGTGCCCAGCACCAGCCGGGACGGCAGCACCTCCCCGGCGATGACCAGGGCGTCGGTGGTCGGCTCCATCGACCCAGCGTACCGACCGCCGCCGGCGGCCCCGCCGCCGTCGGTGCCGGCCGCCGTCGGTTCCGGCCGCCTCGGTGCCGGCCGCCGTCGGTAAGGTGGCACCCCGTGACCCCGGCCGTGGCCCTGACCATCGCCGGCTCGGACTCCGGCGGGGGGGCCGGCATCCAGGCCGACCTGAAGACGTTCGCCGCCCACCGGCTGCACGGCACCTCCGCCGTCACCGCGGTCACCGCCCAGCACACCGCGGCGGTGACCGCGGTGGTGGCCCTGGAGCCGGCCATGGTGGTGGCCCAGGTGGAGGCCGTGGTGTCCGACCTGCGGCCGGCCGCCACCAAGACCGGCATGCTGGCCAACCCGGCCATCGTGGCCGCGGTGGCCGGCCTGGCCCGGCAGGGGGTGCTGGCGAACCTGGTGGTGGACCCGGTGCTGGTGTCCACCAGCGGCCACGCCCTGATGGGGGACGGCGGGGTGGACGCCTACCGGGAGCTGCTGCTCCCCCTGGCCGTGGTGGCCACCCCCAACCTGCGGGAGGCCGCCGCCCTCACCGGCCGGCCGTTCGCGGCGCTCGGGTCCATCGACGCCATGGTGGCGGTGGCCGAGGAGCTGCGGGCGCTGGGCACCGGCACCGTGGTGGTCAAGGGCGGCCACTACCGGGAGGGCGGGGCGTCGGAGTCGCCGGACGTGGTGGCCGGTCCGGACGGCACCGTGGTGCTCCGGCACGACCGCATCCCGACCACCAACGACCACGGCACCGGCTGCTCCCTGTCGGCCGCCATCGCCGCCAACCTGGCCCTCGGCCTGGCCCCGCACCAGGCCATCGTGGAGGCCAAGGCGTTCGTGACCCGTGGCCTGGTCGGGGCCGCCGGATGGACCCTGGGCGCCGGCCACGGCCCCATCGACCACTTCGGGTGGACAGCCTGAGCGGCCTGGATGTCCCTGGCGGCCGGCCCGGCCGTAGGCTGGACGGGTGCCCGACGACGTGGTGACGGCCCCCGGCCAGACCGACCTGGCCGCTCCGCTGCCGCCGGTCCGCCGGACCCCGGGCATGCGGCCGGCCCTGGTGGTGCTGGGCATCGCGGTGCTGCTGGTGCTGGGGTTCGGGCTGCTGTCCGTGTTCACCTCCGGCAGCGGCAACACCCCGCCGCCGTCGGCCAGGCCGGCCAGGGTGCCGGGGACGTCGCTGCTGGCGGTGCCGGCCGGCAGGGCCCTCGGGCCCGTCGAGCGGGGCGGGGTCCCGCCGGCCAACATCGTCCACGCCCTGACCATCCCGAAGGGGGCCACCGTGACGGCCCACGCCGACGACCACCCGGGGGCCACAGGGTACGACCAGCAGGTCGACTTCACGGTGCCCGGCGCCGACCAGGCGTCGGTGGTGGCGTTCTACAAGGCCCAGTTGGACCGGGACGGCTGGCGGCGGATCAGCGTCGGGCCGGCCACCAACCGGCCCACCACCACCCAGGTGCTGGCCCAGGCGGCCGGCAGCGACGGCTGGTACTGGGAGGCCGGGGCCCTGGTGTCCCCGACCACCTTCGGGCCGGACGGCGCCCAGAGCACCGCGTTCACCATCCGGCTGTTCCAGGTGCCGGACGAGAATTAGGTGACCAGGGCGGCCGTGGGCCCGGCGGCCGGCGCGGCCACCAGGTCCCGCTGCTCGGCCCCCTTCAGCATGAAGGCCCACACGAAGAAGTTGACGGGGTACAGCAGGTAGCCGATCCGGGTGGCCGGGGCGAACAGGATGGCCACCAGCATCACCCAGGCCGCCAGGGCGGTCACCTGCGACGCCGCCGACGGGGTCCGCCGCACCAGGTACCGGACCAGGGCGGCCCCGCCGACGACGGCCACCACCACCGGCAGGGCCCGGTGGATCGGCGGGAAGGCGGTGACCAGCAGGTGCCCCGGCAGCGGGCTGGCCGCCGGCGACGCCACCGAGGCCAACCCCAGCGGGAACAGGATGACGTTCACCACGAAGGCGTGCACGTTCTTCAGCAGGTACGGCACCACCACCGGCCCGATGACCACCAGCATGCCCAGCAGCATCCGCAGCGGTTGGCGCCGGCCGTCCCTGTCCCGGGCGGCGAACAGCGCCAGGGCGGCCAGGGGCCAGGCGGTGAACTTCATGGCCGACACCACCCCCAGCACCAGGCCGCTGGTGAACGGCTGCCGGCGTTGGGCCAGCACCATGCCCAGCAGCAGGATGGCCACGATGGGCATGTCGTCGCCGCCGGTGGCCAGCGGCAGGGCCGCCGTCGGCAGCACCGCCAGCACCTGCAGCGCCCGCACCTTCCGCTCGGTGGGCGCCCGGCACAACGCCAGCGCCCCGGCGGCCACCAGCAGGGTGACCAGGCTGAAGAAGATGCGGGCGTCGGTCAGCCGGATGGGGTGGTGGGTGTCGCTCGGCAGCCCGAACACGGCCATCAGCGGCAGGTACGGGAAGAACGCCTCGTAGGCCGGCTCCCCCGGCGGGGCGCCGTCCACGTGGCCGTGCTTGTCGGGGACCGCCTGGTACGGGCTCTTGCCGTCGGCGATCCGCCGGGCGGCCTGGTCGATGACCACCACCTCGGGTTGCACGTGGGCGCTGGACGTCCCCGCGCTGCCGCCGTTGCGGAGGGCCACCTCCACCGAGAGCGGGGCCAGGGTGGCCCCGACCAGCACGGCCACGAACAGCCAGATACGGGCCCCCCGCCAGTGGCTGCGCCGGCCCGCGCCCCCCGGCGAACCGGCGTCGGCGGCGGCCACCGCCCTGCGCCGGCGCCACCAGAGGAGGAACAGGGACGCCACCGCCGCGGCCACGTACGGGCCGATGGCGATCTCCGCCCAGACCCGGTACAGGGCGATCGTCGAGAGCCCCGCGGTGACCGCGGCGAACGCGGCGGAGGCGGCGTACAGCACGGCGTCGCCCCCCTCGGGGCCCAACCGCGCCACCCGACCGCCTACCCATTCCCGGAGCTCACCCACCACGCCTCTCCCCATGGACGGGCCTGACGACGAGACCATCCAGCGTACCAGGACGCCCCCGCGACCGGCGGCTCCTACAGTGGCCCCCATGACCTTTCCCGCCTTCCTCGTTGCCGCCGACGCCGACCCCCGGGTGGCCGAACTGGACGACTCCGACCTACCCCCCGGGGAGGTGTTGATCGACGTGGCCTGGTCGGCGGTCAACTACAAGGACGCCATGGCCTCGGTGCCCGGCAACCGGGTGGCCCGGATCTCCCCCCTGGTCCCCGGCGTGGACCTGGCCGGCACGGTGGCGGCCAGCGACGACCCGGCCGTCCCGGTCGGGACCGCGGTGCTGGTCCACGGCTACGACCTCGGGGTGGCCCGCCACGGCGGGTTCGCCAGTCGGGCCCGGGTGCCGGCGGACTGGGTGGTACCCCTCCCGGCCGGCCTGGACCCCCGGCACGCCATGGTGGTGGGCACCGCCGGCTTCACCGCCCTGCTGTCCCTCCGCCGGCTGCAGCAGGTGGGGGTCGCCCCCGACAGCGGGCCGGTGCTGGTCACCGGGGCCTCCGGAGGGGTGGGCAGCACCGCGGTGGCCCTGCTGGCCCGCCACGGCTACGAGGTGGTGGCCAGCACCGGCAAGGCCGCCGAGCACGACTACCTGCGGAAGCTGGGAGCCGCCCGGGTGGTCGGCCGGGACGTCGCCGACGTGGCCCAGGGCCGGGTGCTCGGCCCCGAGGAGTGGGCCGGGGCCGTCGACTGCGTCGGCGGCGGCACCCTGGCCGGGGTGCTCCGCACCGTCCGGTACGGCGGCGCCGTCACCGCCAGCGGGCTCACCGCCGGCACCGACCTGCCGACCACCGTCTACCCGTTCATCATCCGCGGCGTCGCCCTGCTCGGCGTGGACTCGGTGGCCACCCCCATCGGCCTCCGCCGGGAGCTGTGGGCCACCGTCCCCGACGAGCTCCCCGGGGACCTGCTGGACCTGATGGTCGACCGCGAGATCGGCCTCGACGGGCTGGCGGCGGTGCTCCCCCAGGTCCTCGGTGCCGAGATCCGTGGCCGGGTGCTGGTGAACCCCGCCGGCTAGGCCGCGTACACCGGCGACACGTGGACGGTGCCGTTGTTGCAGGCCGTGATGGCCAGTGTGACCGTCAGGAAGCCGAAGTCTGTCGGCGGGGTCACCTCGGCCCTGGCCGACGTCGGGCAGCTCGTCTCGGAGCCCACCGGCACGTCCTCGTAGGACAGGGCGAACGTCGCCGACTGCCCCGGGGCCAACGTCACCAGGCTGGGCGGCTGGGTGGCCGGCCCCTGCGGGAACTGCCCGCCGCCGCGGATCACGTTGGTTGTCAGGGAGGCACCGGTGGACGACAGCAACTGCATCCCCGGGTACCCCTTCATGGTGCAGGTCGACGACGACGAGTTGGCCAGGTTGATGGTCATCGAGATGGTCCCGGCCGCCCCTGTGCCCTGCCCGGTGCTGATCTGCAGTTGGTTGGGCTGGCAGTTGCCGGTGGTGGCCGCCGTCGACGTCGTGGTGCCGCCACCACTGGTGGTCGACGTGGTGGTGGGAGCGGCGGTGGTCGACGTCGTCGTGGTGCCGCCGCCACCGGTGGTCGACGTCGTGGTGGTCGCTGTGCCCGATCCCCCGGACGAGCACGCCGCCAGCAGGGCGGCGCAGGCCACCGCGCCGCCGGCCAGCAGGCCGGATCGCCGCCAGCTCACGAGCCGAAGTCTTCGGGCTTGATGGAGTCCAGGAACTCCCGGAACTGGCCCACCAGGTCCTCCGGGCTGGCGTCCTCCTCGTCGTCGGACCCCTCGATGGCCAGCAGGATGCCCTCGGCGTCCATCAGGTCGTCCGACACGTACAGCGGGCTGCCCGTCCGCACCGCGATGGCCACGGCGTCCGACGGCCGGCTGGACACCACCGACCGGTCCTCACCGCGCCGGAGGTGCAGCTCGGCGAAGTAGGTGGAGCTCTGCAGCTCGGTGATGACCACCCGCTCCACGTCCACCTGCAACGACCCCAGCACGTCCTTGATCAGGTCGTGCGTCATCGGCCGCGGCATCGCCACACCCTGCAGGGCGTATGCGATGGCGGCCGCTTCCGGGGTACCGATGAAGATCGGCAACGTCCGTCCCTCCCCTTCCGTTTCCTGTAGCAGCAGCACCGGCGTGTTCGACTGGAGGTCGACTCTGACCGCCCTGAGCCGGACTTCGACCATGGATGCAATGTAGCGCCGCGGGGCCTCGCGGTGTGCGTAGCGGGGACCCTCAACCGCCCACCTGTCGGCGCACCTCCCGGCGCAACAGCGACGCCCGCAGCCCCTGGCCCAGGCGGGACAGGTCGGCCGCGGCCTCCACCGCCCGCTGCCGGGCCTCCGGGTTCCGCTGCCGCAGCAGCGGCGTCACGATCTGCTCGATCAACCCCATCTCCCGGTCCACCGCGTTGCGGTACAGCCGCAGGTGCCGCGGCTCGATGCCGTACCGGCCGAAGTCGGCCACCAGCTTCGCCACCGTCAGGGCTTCCTCGTCGTAGTACAGCACCCCGGCCACCGCCATCGGCTCGATCAGCCCGAACCCCTCCAGGGTGGCCAGGTCCGACTCCGCCAGCCCGGTCGCCGCCGCCAGCTCCTCCGCGGTCAGGCTGGCCCCGGACATGGCGGCGGCAACGCCTGCGGCCGCAGCCGCCGGTGGCTGCGGTGGCTGCGGTGGCTGCACCGGGGGTTGGGGTGATCCACCGGCCGGTGGCCCGGCGGCTGTCCGGGAAGCGTGCCGCGGCCCGGCCGGCTGCGACGGTCCGGTCGGCTGCCCGGCCAGCGGCGCCCGGCCGGCCGGTGGGGGCTGCGTCGGCTGGGGCTGGGCCGGCTGCGGCTGGGCCGGCTGGGCCGCCGCCGGGGTCATCGCCGGCTGCTCGGCCGGAGAGGGCGGCGGGGACCCGGACGGGCCGGCCGACGGCGGCTGGGCCGGTCCCGAGGGCACCGTGGCGAACGACCGGGCCGGGCCGGCCGGCCGGCCCGCCCGCGTGGACGGCAAGCCACCCGGCGCACCCGCACCGGCGGCTCCGCCAGCTCCGGCGGCGCCGGCAGAGGCGACCGGGGTCGCCACCATGGCCGGTGGCGCCGGGCTCGGTTGCACCGGGGCCGGGGGCGGCGCTGCGGCGCGGTCCGCCACCACCGACAGGTGGCCACGGCCGGAGAACGCCATGGCGGGCTCCTCGACCCGGGCGCCGTCGCCGTTGGACGCGGCACCGTCATCCCCGGCCCCGGCCCCGGCGTCAGCCTCGGCACCGACGTCAGCCCCGGCGTCGGCGTCGGCGGCACCGACGTGGTCGTTCTCGGCCAGGACGGCGTCACCCTCTCTGGCCAGCCGGTCCCGGATGACCTTCAGCGGCAGGAAGTGCTCCCGCTGCTGCCGCAGCACCCACCGCAGCCGCTCGACGTCGTGGTCGTAGAACTTGCGGTACCCCGACGGGGACCGCTCCGGGTTGACCAGGCCCTGGCTCTCCAGGAACCGGATCTTGGAGATGGTGACGTCGGGGAACTCCTCGCGGAGCAGGGTGAGCACATCCCCGATCGACAGGTACGTCCGGCCGGTCACGCGATCACTCGTCCCCGGCGACCAGGTAGACGAGCTTGAACTTGCCGATCTGCACCTCGTCCCCGGCCGACAGCACCTGTTCCTCGATCCGCTCACGGTTGACGTAGGTACCGTTCAGGGAGCCGTCGTCGCTGATCACCACCTTGCCGTCGGGGGCCCGGCGCAGCTCGGCGTGGCGGCGGGACACGGTGATGTCGTCCAGGAAGATGTCGCTCTCGGGGTGCCGGCCGGCCCGGGTGACGTCCCGGTCCAGCAGGTACCGGGTACCGACGTTGGGACCGCGCTTCACCACCAGCGCCCCGGTGCCGTGGGGGACCTCGACCAGGGTGACGGTCGACTCCTCGTCGCCGCTCTCCCCGTGGTCGTCCACGGCCTGTAGGGACACCGTCGACTCGGAGTGCTCGGTCGGCAGCGCCGAACCACAGGACGAGCAGAAGTTTACGCCCTCCGGGTTCCGGTGCCCACAGTTATGGCAGTACACGCCCCCCACGCTACCCGTTCCCCCGCGGTCGTTTCCCTGGCGGTTCCGGCCGGTCAGGACTCGGTCAGCCGGCGGTAGGCGGCGGCGTCCAGCAGGGCGTCGACCGCCGCGGCGTCGACGACGTCGAGATCGCAGATCCACCCCTCCCCGTAGGGGTCCTGGTTCAGCCGCTCCGGGTGGTCGGCCAGGGCGGGGTTCACGGCCGTGACGGTGCCGGCCACCGGGGCGTACACCTCCGACACCGACTTGGTGGACTCCACCTCCCCCATTGGGCCGCCGGCGTCGACCTGGGCGCCGACGGCGGGCAGCTCCACGAAGACCACGTCCCCCAGGGCGTCCTGGGCGTAGTCGGTGATGCCGACCCGGACGGTGGTTCCGGTGGCCCGGGCCCACTCGTGGTCGGTGGAGTAGCGGAGGTCGTCCGGAACGAGCATGGCAGGACGATAGTGGACGGCGGCCGCCGGGGCAGCCGGCGGCTACCGGAGAAGCTGGCGGAGCCGGACGGCGTACTGCTGGGCCCGGGACCGGGCCAGCACCTCGCTGCCCCCCTCGGCCCAGACGTGGGTCAGCGGCTCGTCGGGGTCCGGGAGCACCAGGGCCCAGCCGTCGTCCTCCACCACCTTGACCCCGTCGATGAGGACCAGGTCGCGGCCGTCCAACTGCTCCACCACCGTCCGCATCACCATGCCCTTCTGCTCCCACGGGGTCACCACCCCCTCGTGGGCGATGTGGACCGGCGGGAGGGAGTGGACCAGCTTGGACAGGGACTGTCCGGTGCCGGCCAGCATGGCCACCAGCTCCACCACGGTGGCCGCCGCGTCGTAGGCCGGCAGGAAGTCCGGCCACAGGAACCCGCCGTCCTGGCTGGCGGCGAAGGCCACCCCGCCGCCGGCGGCCACCTCCATCAGGTGGGCGGAGGACAGCTTGGTGAACGTGACCGGGACCCCGGCGTCGGCGCAGATGGCCTCGGCGGCCCGGGGGACGGCCACCGGCAGCGCCACACCGGCACCAGGGCGGGTCTCGACCACCAGCTTCAGCAACACCAGGAGGGTCTGGTCGTCGGTCAGGACGGTGCCCTCGTCGTCGACCACGATCAGCCGCTCGCCGTCGGCGTCGATGACCGCGCCCATCTGGGCGCCGGAGGCCCGGACCAGGCTGGCGACCCGGCGGGCGTGGGTGTCCCGGTCCACCGACATCATCCCGGGGGTGTGGGCGTAGGGGTTGACCACCAGCACGTCGGCGTCCAGCTTGGACAGCAGGTTGGGCATCACGAAGCTGGACGACCCGTAGGACAGGTCGAGGACCAGCTTCAGCCCGGCGGCGCCGGCTCCCGACACGTCCACCGTGCCGGTCAGGTCGGCGGTGTACTGCTCCACCGCCCGGGCCGGGAAGTCGATGTCGCCGATCTCCCCGGCCAGCACCCGCCGGAAGTCCTCCCGGTGGTACAGCCGCTCGATCTTGCGCTGCCCGGTCTCCGGGAGGTCGAGGCCCTCGCGGTCGAAGAACCGGATGATCACCGACTGGGGGTCGTCGGGGGCCAGCCGGACGGTGACCCCGCCGCGGCTGGCCGAGGTGCGGATGTGGTGGCGGGTGACCGGCACCGTGGCCACCTCCAGGTCCTCCACGTTGACCCCGGCGGCGTTGCAGCCGATCATCACCGCCCGCTTCAGCACCCGGGCGGCCCGGCTGGTGTCCCGGGACACGGTGATGGTGGTGCCCTTGTCCAGGGTGGACGCCCAGGCCATGGACAGCCGGACCACCAGCTCCGGGCTGATGTCCACGTTGGCGATCCCCCGGACGCCGTCGCGGCCGAACAGCGACCGGGACCCCCGGGACTCCCAGACGATGGACGAATTGACCACCGCCCCGGCCTCGACGGTCTTGAAGGGGTACACCTTCACCCCGTCGCGGACCTCGGCATGGGCGCCGACGAGGCAGCCTTCCCCCAGCACCGACCCGGGCTCGCACCGGGCCCCCTGCCGGAGGTCGCAGGACCGGCCGACGACGGCCCCGGCCAGGCGGACGCCCGGCCCCAGGTAGCCGTTGTCGGCCACCACCGACCGGCGCACCTCGGCGTTGTCGGCGATGCGGACGTTGGAGCCCAGGGTGGTGTACTCCCCCAGCACCACCCCGGGTCCCACGGAGCAGTTGTCGCCGATGATGGCCGGGCCGTCCACCACCGCGGAGGGGTCCACCACCGAGCCCCTGCCGAGCCACACCCCCGGCCGCAGCGGGAACCCCTCGATCTCCACCTGCACCTTGCCGTCGTGGATGTCCTGGTGGGCCTTCAGGTAGGCCTCGATGGTGCCGACGTCCTCCCAGTACCCCTCGGCCACGTACCCGGCGATGGGCCGGCCGGCGGCCAGCACGTCCGGGAACACCTCCGCGGAGAAGTCCACGGGGCGGCCCTCGGGGATGTAGTCGAAGATCTCCGGCTCCAGCACGTAGATGCCGGTGTTGATGGTGTCGCTGAACACCTGCCCCCAGGTGGGCTTCTCCAGGAACCGCTCGATGCCGCCGTGCTCGTCGGCGATGACGATGCCGAACTCCAGCGGGTTCTCCACCGAGCACAGCGCCAGGGTGGCCAGGGCCCCCTTGCGCTCGTGGAAGTCGACGACCGCGGACAGGTCGATGTCGGTGAGGACGTCGCCGGAGATGACCAGGAACCGCTCGTCCAGCTCCTCCCGGGCGTTCAGCACCGACCCGGCGGTGCCGAGCGGGGTCTCCTCGGTGGCGTACACCATCCGGACCCCCAGCTCGGAGCCGTCGCCGAAGTAGCTGCGGATGGCGTTGGCCATGAAGGCCACCGTCACCACGATGTCGGTCATGCCGTGCTGCCGCAGCAGGCCGACCACGTGCTCCATCATCGGCCGGTTGGCCATCGGCAGCATCGGCTTGGGCTGGTTGGAGGTCAGCGGTCGCAGCCTGGTGCCCTCGCCGCCGGCCATGATCACTGCCTTCACTCCGCCACCCTCAATGTGCGACCTCCCCGGTCTCCGTCTTGCCGGCACGGCGTGCCGCTCGTCCTTCCGCCAGGGCCTGCCGGGCCGGCACCAGGTAGGCGACGGCGGCCGCCCAGGCCAGCACCAGACCGATACCCCCGGCGACCCAGGCGAAGTCCCGGAACGGCACCTGCCAGCCGGCTGTGCCGTCGCTGAGCAGGAAGGCCGGGTAGGCGAACATGAGGGCGAAGGTGCCGGCCTTGCCGATCCACAGCACGTCGATCCGCCTGGCTCCCAGCGCGGCCAGCACCAGGACGGTGCCGGACACCACCACCTCCCGGGCCAGGGTGGCCACCCCGAACCAGACCGGGACGGCGCCGTGCACCATGATGGCGATGACCCCGGTGCCCACCAGCAGCCGGTCGGCGGCCGGGTCCAGCACCTTGCCGACGGTGGACACCTGGTGGAACCGCCGGGCGACGTAGCCGTCGACCCAGTCGGTGGCCCCCAGGGCCCCGAGCAGGATGGCCGCCGCCGTCTGCTCGCCGGCGCCGAACAGCAGCCAGCAGAACAGCGGGATGCACAGCAGCCGGACCGCGGTGACCAGGTTGGGCACCGTCCAGATCCGGCCCAGGCCGGCCTCCTCGCCGTCGACGGCCAGGACGGCGGCCGGGGCCTGGGCCGGGGGCGGAACCGCCTGCTGGGGCACGGACGCCGACTCGGCCATGGAGCCGAGTCTACGGCGGCCAGCTCGGCCGGCAGTTGACCGCCGGAGGGGGCCGGGCGCGGCGGCGGTGCGGTGTGACAGGCTGCACCGGTGGCCACCCTCCAGCCGTTCCGGGGACTCCGTTACGACCCCGCCGTCGTGCCGCTGGGCCAGGTGATCGCCCCGCCGTACGACGTGATCGGGTCGGCCGAACGGCTGCGGCTGGCCAGCCGGCACCCGGCCAACTCGGTGTTGGTGGAGCTGCCCGAACCGGACCTGCACCGGGGGGTGGACCGGTACCAGCGGGCCGCCACCCTGCTGGCGTCCTGGATGGAGCACCACGTGGTGGTGCCGGACCCGGCACCGTCGCTGTACCCGTACCGGATGACCACGCCGGACGGACGGTCGACCACCGGGGTCATCGGGGCCCTGGGCATCGGGGACGACGTGCTGCCCCACGAGGAGACCCTGCCGAAGCCCCGGAGCGACCGGCTGGACCTGCTGCGGGCCACCGGCGCCAACCTGTCCCCCATCTGGGGGCTGTCCCCGGCGGCGGGGCTGACGGCGACGTTCGCCCCGGCCGGGCCGCCGGTGGTGGAGGCGTACGACGACGCCGGGGTCCGGCACCAGTTGTGGGTGGTCGACGACCCCGCCGCCGTGGCCGCGGTGGCCGACGCGGTGGCGACGGCACCGGTGGTGGTGGCCGACGGGCACCACCGGTACGAGACGGCCAGGGCCTACCGGCGGGAGGTCCGGGCGGCCAACGGGGACCGGCCCGGCGACCACGACGCGGTCATGGCGCTGGTGGTGGAGCTGTCCGAGGACCAACTGACCGTCGGGGCCATCCACCGCACCCTGGCCAACCTGCCCTACGGCACCGACCTGGTGGCGGTGTTCGGCAAGTGGTTCGACATGGTCCGGGCCGGGCCGGCCACGGACCGGGTGGTGGCCGCCCTGGGCGAGTCCCGGTCACTGGCCCTGGTCACCCCCGACGGCGCCTGGATGCTCAACCCGAAGCCCGAGGCCTACCAGGCGGCCGACAGCGACCTGGACTCGAGCGTGGTGGCCCTGGCCCTGGCCAGGGTGCCGGAGCAGTGCAGCACCCACCAGCACACCTGGCAGGAGGCGTTCGACACCGTCAAGGCCGGCGCCGCCCAGGCGGCGGTGCTGCTGCGGCCGGTCACCGTGGAGCAGATCGCGGCGTGGGCGTCGGCCCGGCGGCGGATGCCGCCGAAGACCACCTACTTCGTCCCGAAGCCGGCGACCGGCATGGTGTACCGGCGGCTGCAGTCCTAGGCCGACGCGACCCGGGCGGCCCGGCGACGGCGGACCACCAGCCAGCCGGCCCCCGACGCGGCCAGAACGGCCCCCATGATGCAGGCCAGGGCGGTGGTGCCCACCCCGACGTACTTCAGGCCGGACGCCAGCAGGACGAAGAAGATGACCGGCCGCAGCAGCTTGTCGGGGGCCCGGGACGACAGCAGCGACCCCACCAGCACGGCCGGGACGCTGCCGATGATGACCGACAGGGTGACCGCGAACTCGATGTGGCCGAACAGCAGTTGCCCCACGGCGGCGGCGGCGGTGAGCGGGATGGCCTGGACCAGGTCGGTGCCGACCAGGCTGGACGCGCTGACCATCGGGTACAGGAACAGCAGCAGCACGATCATCAGCGATCCGGACCCCACCGAGGTGAGGCCGACCATCAGGCCGCCGAGCAGCCCGACCAGCACGGTGGGCACCGGGCGGAGCTCCAGCTCGGTGGCCGGCAGCAGGCCGCCGTGGCCGCGGCGGGTGACCGTCCGCAGGGCCATCGAGGCGGCGCCGAGCAACAGGGCGGTGCCGAGGACGATCTCGATGCGGGTCTCCGCGTCCGGCCCTGTGCCGAGCGCCTTCAACAGCAGGGCGCCCAGCAGCGCCGCCGGCACCGAGCCGAGGGCCAGCCAGCCGACCAGGCGGAGGTTGACGGTGCCACGCCTCAGGTGCACCGCCGCCCCCACCGGCCGCATCACCACCGCGGCCACCAGGTCGCTGGAGATGGCGGTGGACGGGGTGACCCCGAACATGAAGATCAGCATGGGGGTCATCAGCGCCCCTCCCCCGGCGCCGGTCATGCCGACCAGCAGCCCGACGATGGCGCTGCCCAGCACCATGTAGCCGTCGATGCTCACGGCGAAAGCCTACTGGCTACGTCGGCTTTAGCAATGCGGTGATCTCACGATGAAAAATCGGACCGGAAGATCCGGTGGAGGGCGGCCGCCAGCGCCCGGCTGTACACCAGGGCCACCGGCGGTCGGCGGCCGACGGTGAGGGTGACGCCGGGGCAGCCCGCCCTGCGCACCACCGCGGTGGCCACGGTGCGGCCGCGGCCGTCGTCGAAGGTGAGCCCGATCGGCGGCCGTCGGTAGGCCGGGCAGGAGTGGGGACCGGGCAACGCCACCGGGACGGTGTCGACCAGCCGGACCAGCCGGCGGACCGTCCGCGGTGTGCCGGTCTCGGCCACCCAGCCGGCCGTCGCGCCACGGCCGGTGGCTCCGCCGACCGCGGTCACCGTCCGGACGGTGTCCGGCACCAGGTCACCCGCGGGCCGGGACGGCCACCAGACCACCTGGGCCACCATCCGGACCACGGTGGACCCGTCCACGCGATGGGCGCCGACCTCCTCGACCAGGACGGCCGAGGCGATGCCGGGCGGGGACCGGAACCCGACCCGCACTGTCGTCGCCACCAGTCCCGCGGCGTCCCCCGAGCTGCCGCTGCCCACCGGGAACCCGCCGGCCGGCGGGTGGAGCCGCAACCAGCCGCCGACCGCCCCGGCGCCCGCCGGCACGAGCCAGACCCGGCGCCGCACCACCAGGTGGGCTGTCGGCTGCGGCGCGGGGGCCTGCAGCCCCGAGCCGGCGGGCAGCCGGTCGACGGCCACCGCCCCGGCCGGCAGCCGGGCCCGGTCCAGCAGGTGGCCGGCCTCCACCTGGGCGGTGCGGCGGTGCGGGTCCGCGGCAGCGCCCGCCCGGTCCGCGGCCGGTCCGGAGACCATCCCGGCCAGGACCAGAGCGACCAGGCTGGCACGGGCCCCAAGTCCCATGCTCCATGGACGCCCGGCCTCGGCGGCCGGTTGCCCGGTCGGTCAGCCGGCCGCCGCCATCCCGGCCAGGACGCCCGTCGTCTTCCAGTTCCGGGTGGTGGCCGCCACGCCCAACTTCTTCTCGAACCAGGCGTTGGTCAGCTTGGAGTCCGAGTACCGGCCGCCGGGGACGTGCAGGTGGACGTCGGCGCCGGCCAGCCGGCAGGTGTCGGGGGCGAACCGTGCCGCCTCGGCCGCCACCGCCTCCCATGCCACCTTCGCCGGCGGGGTGGCCAGGAAGGTGACGTGGAACGACGTCGGCGCCGCCTCGGGGTGCAGGCCGTCCCGCACGAACGGGCCGTCGGCCAGGGCGGCGGCCAGCTCGGGGCCGGTGCGGACGACGACGGGGACGTCCAGCCCGAAGGCGTCCCGGACGGCCCCGGCCACCCGGTCGGCCACCTCCACGTCGCCGGAGGGGCCGGTGAACACCACGTTGCCGCTCTGCACGTGGGTCCGGACGTCGCCGTAGCCGAGGCCGGCCACGGCGTCGCGGAGGGCGGGCATGGCGATGCGGTTGGTGGCCCCCACGTTGACCCCCCGCAGCAGGGCCACGTAGGCGGTCAGTCGACGGTCCAACTGGACCCGGACCGCAGCAGGGCGGCCAGGTCGCCGAGGCCGCGGCGCTCCTGGGCGTCGGTGACCTGCTTGGCCAACTGGGCCCCGTACTCCGGCCGGTCGACGGCCCGGAACACCCCGATGGGGGTGGGCTCGTACGGGCCGTGGGACAGCCGGGACAGGGCGAACGCCAGGCCGGGGTCGTCACGGGTCTCGTCGTGGACCAGCAGGGCGTCCTCGCCGACGTCGGCCACCTCGACGATCTCCAGCCGGCCGTCCGGGCGCTGGACGACGCCGCGCTCGTGGTCCATGCCGAACCGGATGGGCTGGCCGTGGACCAGCGGGATCAGCATGGACGCCCGGGCGTCCCGGGCCGTGATCTTCTCGAAGGCCCCGTCGTTGAACACGTTGCAGTTCTGGTACACCTCCACGAAGGCGGCGCCGTTGTGCTGGTGGGCCCGCCGGAAGGTCTCCTGCATGTGGGCCCGGTCCATGTCGTGGGTGCGGGCCACGAAGGTGGCCTCGGCTCCCAGGGCCAGGCTGACCGGGTTGAACGGGGTGTCCACCGACCCGAACGGGGTGGACTTGGTCACCTTGGCCACCTCGGAGGTGGGCGAGTACTGCCCCTTGGTCAGCCCGTAGATCTGGTTGTTGAACATCAGGATGTTCAGCCGGACGTTGCGGCGGAGGGCGTGGATGAGGTGGTTGCCGCCGATGGACAGGGCGTCGCCGTCGCCGGACACCACCCACACGTCCAGGTCCGGCCGGGTGGTGGCCAGGCCGGTGGCGATGGCCGGGGCGCGGCCGTGGATGGAGTGCATGCCGTAGGTCGACATGTAGTACGGGAACCGGGCCGCGCAGCCGATGCCGGATAGGAACACCGTGTTCTCCCGCCGCACCCCCAGGTCGGGCAGCAGCATCTGGACCGCGGCCAGGATGGAGTAGTCCCCGCAGCCCGGGCACCAGCGGACCTCCTGGTCGCTGGTCCAGTCCTTGCGGGTGGTCACCGGAATGGCGGTGGTCATCGGGTTCCTCCCATCAGAGACCGCCCAGCAGGGTCAGGATGGCGGTCTCGATCTCGGCGGCCCGGAACGGGACCCCCTGCATCTTGTTCAGCGACTGGGCGTCCACCAGGAACTCGGACCGGATCAGCCGGCTGAGCTGCCCCAGGTTCATCTCCGGCACCAGCACCTTGCGGTACCGGCCGAGCACCTCGGCCAGGTTGGCCGGGAACGGGTTCAGGTGCACCAGGTGGACCTGGGCCACCTTCAGGCCCCTGGCCCGCACCCGGCGGACGCCGGCCAGGATGGACCCGTAGGTGGACCCCCAGCCGAGCACCAGCACCTCGGCGTCGCCGGTCTCGTCGTCCACCTCCAGGTCCGGGACGTCCTGCACCACCCCGGCCACCTTGGCCGCCCGCAGGTGGATCATCCGCTCGTGGTTGACCGGGTCGTAGGACACGTTGCCGGAGCCGTCGGCCTTCTCCAGGCCGCCGATCCGGTGCTCCAGGCCGGGCACCCCCGGCGGGGCCCACGGCCGGGCCAGGGTGGCCTCGTCGCGGACGTACGGCCAGAACGCGGCGGTGCCGTCCTCCTCCACGTGGTTGGGCTCGGTGGCGAAGTCCGGCTCGATGGGCTCCAGGGCGTCGGTGTCCGGCAGCCGCCACGGCTCGGCCCCGTTGGCCAGGTAGCCGTCGGACAGCAGGATGACCGGGGTCCGGTACTTGACGGCGATCCGGGCGGCCTCGATGGCGGCGTCGAAGCAGTGCGACGGGGTCTTGGCCGCGACGATCGGCAACGGAGCCTCGCCGTGCCGGCCGTACATGGCGTGCAGCAGGTCGGCCTGCTCGGTCTTGGTGGGCAGCCCGGTGGACGGGCCGCCGCGCTGCACGTCGACGATCAGCAACGGCAGCTCCAGGTTGATGGCCAGGCCGACGGTCTCCGACTTCAGGTCCAGCCCGGGGCCACTGGTGGTGGTGACCCCCAGGGCGCCGCCGAAGGCGGCGCCGAGGGCGGAGCCGATGCCGGCGATCTCGTCCTCGGCCTGGAAGGTGCGGACCCCGAACTCCTTGCGGCGGGACAGCTCGTGCAGGATGTCCGACGCCGGGGTGATCGGGTAGCTGCCCAGGAACAGCGGCAGGTTGGCCAGCCGGGCGGCGGCGATCAGCCCCCAGGCCAGGGCCTGGTTGCCGGTCACCTGGACGTACTCGCCCTTCTCGAAGGCGGCCGGGCGGACCTCGTAGGTGGAGACGAACAGCTCCGCGGTCTCCCCGAAGTCGAACCCGGCCCGGAACGCCCGGGTGTTGGCCTCGGCCACCTGCGGCCGGTTGGCGAACCGCTCGGCGATCCAGTCCAGGGTGGGCTGCACCGGCCGGGTGTACAGCCAACTGACCAGGCCGAGGGCGAAGAAGTTCTTGGACCGCTCCGCGTCGCGGGGCTTGACGCCGGCCTCCTTGCAGGCCTCCTGGGTGATGGACGTCATCGGGACCTCGTAGA
Source organism: Acidimicrobiales bacterium (assembly GCA_035547695.1). Taxonomy (GTDB): domain Bacteria; phylum Actinomycetota; class Acidimicrobiia; order Acidimicrobiales; family RAAP-2; genus DASZUK01. The sequence goes on along the minus strand of DASZUK010000051.1, from coordinate 11,604 downwards.
CGGTGAAGGCGCCGAGGGACCCGTCGGTAAGGGGGTTGGTGTCGTACCCCGCCTTGGCCAGGCTGCGGTCGTCGAAGGCGTCGACGTTGACCAGCAGGGTGGCCCCCTTGGGCAGGGCCGGCACGTTGGCCCGCAGGGCCGCCGGGTTCATCGCCACCAGCACGTTGGGGGCGTCGCCGGGGGTCAGGATGTCGTGGTCGGAGATGTGGACCTGGAAGGCCGACACCCCGGCCAGCGTCCCGGCCGGGGCCCGGATCTCGGCCGGGAAGTCCGGGAAGGTGGCCAGGTCGTTGCCCAGCAGGGCGCTGGACGTGGTGAACCGGTCCCCGGTGAGCTGCATGCCGTCACCGGAGTCCCCGGCGAACCGGATGACGACTCGGTCCAACTGCTCCGGTGCCAATTTCTCGGGTGATTGCTCGCTGCGGGTGGCCACCTAGATCCCCTCGTCCCCTACCGCCTTGCCCCGGGACGCGCCGGGGGAACGGCCGATGTTTCGCCTATATGAACCAGCATACCGTCTGGCACGGCCGGCCAAGAGGGTGGCCGGGAGCCGCCGGCGGGAGCCGCCGCTGCTCAGGCGATGGTGACCTCGGGGTCCAAGAACACGTCCTGGATGGCCTGGATGAGGGCTGCCCCCTCGTCCATGGGCCGCTGGAACGACTTCCGGCCCACGATCAGCCCCTGGCCGCCGGCCCGCTTGTTGATGACCGCGGTCCGGACCGCCTGGGCCAGGTCGCTGTCCCCCCTGGACTCCCCGCCGGAGTTGATCAGGCCGATGCGGCCGGCGAAGCAGTTGACCACCTGCCACCGGGTGAGGTCGATGGGGTGGTCGGTGGTCAGCTCGTCGTACACCCGGGGGTCGGTCTTGCCGAACCCCAGGGCGTTGTACCCCCCGTTGTTCTCGGCCTGCTTCTGCTTGATGATGTCGGCCTCGACGGTCACCCCCATGTGGTTGGCCTGGCCGGTCAGGTCGGCGGACACGTGGTAGTCGACCCCGTCCTTCTTGAACGCCGGGTTCCGCAGGTAGCACCACAGCACCGTGAACATGCCCAGCCGGTGCGCCTCCGCGAAGGCCTCCGACACCTCGTGCAACTGCCGGTCGCACTCCTCCGACCCGAAGTAGATGGTGGCCCCCACCCCGACGGCCCCCAGGTCGAAGGCCTGCCGGGCCGACCCGAACGGCACCTGGTCGTAGGTGTTGGGGTAGTGCAGGAAGTCGTTGTGGTTCAACTTCACGATGAACGGGATGCGGTGCACGTACCGCCGGGACACCGCCCCGAGCACCCCCAGGGTGGTGGCCACGGCGCTGCACTCCCCGGCCAGGGCCAGCTCGCACAGGTTGGCCGGGTCGAAGTACCGCGGGTTCTTAGCGAAGCTGGCCGCCGCGGAGTGCTCGATGCCCTGGTCCACCGGCAGGATGGACAGGTACCCGGTGCCCCCCAGCCGGCCGTGGCCGTACAGGGTGCCCAGGTTGCGCAGCACCGCCGGGCTGCGGTCGGAGTCCCGGAACACCCGGTCCAAGAAGTCCGGGCCCGGCAGCACCAGGCCGTCGGCCGGGAACGCCTTGGCCTCGTGGCGGAGGAGGGAGTCGGCTTCGTCGCCGAGCAGCTTCTGCAGGTCGATGGCCATGGAGCGAGCCTAACGGGTCCGCGGATCACCCTCCGGCGGGCCTACCGGCCGGCGGGGCCACCGGGTTGGCCGGCCGCCGGCGGGTCGGGTGGGTCCGGCCGGGCGGGCGGGTCCGGGGCGTCGGGGTCGGCCACCAGGTCGTCCGGTGTGGTCCGCCGGCTGCCCCGGCGCTCCCGGCTGAGGTAGCGACCGGGGCTGTTGTCCCTGGAGTACAGCGACACCAGCCGGGCCACCAGGGTGACCAGGAAGATCTGCCCCATCAGCGCCTCCAGGACCACCACGGACCGGGCCAGGTCGGTGAGCGGGGTGAGGTCCCCGAACCCGACGGTGGTCAGGGTGACGAAGCTGAGGTAGACGTAGTCGCTGGGCTGGTGCGGGGTGTGCGGCGGCTGGGCCAGGAACGGCGGTGTGGTGTGGACGTAGGCGAGGCCGGTGTACAGGGCCGAGTAGATCAGGCCGATGATGATGTAGACGTCGACCGCGGCGAACACCGTCTCGATGTCCACGCTGCCCTTCGGCAGCACCCGCCGCAGCACGGCCAGCGGGGTGACGGCCAGCAGCAGGGCCAGCAGCAGGTACGACACCCCCCGGGCGGTGTCGCTGGCGTCACCGACCGCCGTGGTGTACGGGATGACGGCCTGGATGAGGCCGGCCACCAGGGCCAGGACGACCGCCCCCTGGGCCACCCGGAGGACCCGGCGGCCGCCGTCGGAGGTGTGGATGGCGAACAGCACCGTCAGCATCACCGGCACCGTCCGCAGCAACCCGCCCCACCGGGCCGAGTTGACCAGGGACATCATCAGGTAGTCGACCAACAGCAGCAGGAACAGCAGCCCGTAGCTGTCCTTGCCCCACAGCGCCTCGAGGACGGTCCTGTCGTTGACCTTGATGGGCACCGGACCGCCTACGTACCCGGACCGGCCTTCTCCGTCGACCCCACCGCGGGCTCCCTGTTCCCGCTGCCGCCGACCGGGCGGCGGCGGGGCCGGCGGGGGCGGTCCGGTCCCAGGGCGTCCAGCCGGTCGGCGACGTCGTAGGCGTCCGGCTCCGCCCGGACCACCCGCAGGAACAGCTCCCGGGCCCTGGGCAGGTCGCCGGCCCGCTCGTACAGGTCGGCCAGCGCGTACCACTGCCGCAGGTGCCGGTCCGACGGGTTCCGCACCGCCCGGGCCGCGCCGCCGGCCACCATCAGGTCGATGGCCCCGGGGAGGTCGCCGCGGTCCCCCAGCATGCCGGCGGCCACCATCCTGGCCTCGGCCAGCACCTCCGGCCCCGGCGACCGCTGCCGCAGGTCGGTCCACAGGCCGGCCACCTTCCTCGGCCGGCCCAGGGCCCGGTAGCTATCCATGAGGGCCGGCACCTGGTCCACCTCGTCGGCCAGCTCCCCGTACGCCTCCAGTTGGGCCACCGCCTCCCGCCAGCGCCCGGCCCGGTAGGCGGCCAGCCCCACCAACTGCCGCACCGCCGGCACCGCCGGGGTCTCGGCGGCCACCTGCTTGCCCAGCCGGACCGCGTCCTGGAACCGGTTGCGGTCGTAGGCGGCCACCGCCGCCTCCATCTTGTCGACCAGCACCTCGCGGTGGTGGGCGGTGGCGGTGTCCGCGGCCCGGCGGATGTCGGCGGCCACCTCCGGCGGGAGCGGCTTGGCGGCCCGGCCGGGGCCGGCGGACCGGGAACCGGCACCGGCCGGCTTCGACCCACCGCCGGACGGTCCGGAACGGCCGCCCGGCCGGGAACCGGGGGCGAGGTCGTCGCGGACCCACCGGTCCATCGGCGGCGGTGGGCCGGCGGGCTGGCGGGCACCGCGGCCGTCGTCGCGGACCGCGGCGTCGTCGCCCCGGCGGACCTGGTGGGCGCCCCGCCGGGCCACGCCGCCCCACTGCTTGGCCCGCGCCGGCAGATCGTCGTCCGGCCGCCGCGGGACCGGTCGCCGGCCCTCCCGGCCCCGGTCTTCCCGGTCACGGCCTGGTCCGGACGGCCGGCCGCCGGGCCGGCCGGCCCGAGGGGTCCCGCCGCGGCCGCCCTCGTCGTCGCGTCGGCGGGCACCGTCCCGGTCCTGGTCTCGGGACGGGCGGCCTGCGGGCTGGCCGGTCCCTTGCCGGCGGGCAGGTGGCCGGCCACCAACAGGGGGACCGTCCCGGTATGGCCGGCGACCGGCCGGCGGTTGGGGCGTGCCGTCGCGGCGGCGCGGGCGGGGGCCGTCGGCACCGGCGGTCGATCGCCCGGAGCCGCTGGTGGCCCCCTCGCGGGTGGTGCGCCCGCCGTTGGTGGCGCTCCCGCGAGTGGCGCGCCCGCCGTTGGGCCTTCCACGGACCGTTCCGGTTGGGTTGGTCACCGACCTCGACTGGCGGGAGCCGCTCGTCGTCGGCCGGCCGGACCGCGTGGTCCCTCCGGAGCTCCGGGACGCCGGGCGGTCACCGGACGCCGGGCGGTCACCGGAGAATGATTGGGCGCGACGACCTGGACTTTTCGGGTTGCGATCCACCGGACGAGTGTAGGCGCAGACGCGACGATGGCCCTCCGCCGAAGCGAAGGGCCATCGTTCGTAGAAATCCCGGCGGCGTCCTACTCTCCCAGGGGGCCTCCCCCCAAGTACCATCGGCGCTGGCGGGCTTAACTGCCGTGTTCGGAATGGGAACGGGTGTTTCCCCGCCGCCATGGCCACCGGAAACCGTGCGCTCGCCCCGCCATATGGGTGGCAGGACTTTGGGGAGCGGATGACCGCTGCCCCTGAGCGTTCCAGAGCGAGCACGAGCAAGTCTCCAAGCCCTCGGCCGATTAGTACCGGTCGGCTGAACACATTGCTGTGCGTACACCTCCGGCCTATCAACGTGGTCGTCTAGCCACGGGCCTTACCAGGTTAACCCTGTGGGAGATCTCATCTTGAAACGGGCTTCGCACTTAGATGCTTTCAGCGCTTATCCCACCCGTAGGTCGCAAACCAGCCGTGCCCTTGGCAGGACAACTGGCACACGAGAGCTACGTCCGTCCCGGTCCTCTCGTACTAGGGACAGCCTTCCTCAGATCTCCTACGGCTGCATCGGATAGGGACCGACATTCTTGTTACCACCATGGATACTCCATGGGGGCCAGGACATTTCTGCCTGGCTCTGCATGTCGCCATGCAGATCGGACCATATCTTCACTCCTCACCGATGGCGAGGGTGCCTGGCATATGGTCTCTGAGGATTCTGGACTGTGAGTCGTGTCGAAGGCGCCGGTACCGGCCTCCTCCATTCATCTGAAGGGCAGCCCCGACCAAACGATCGAAGCCTTCCCTCGTCAGGTGTTCACCACCCTCCATCCTCCGGACGATCCCGGCGAAGGTGACGAACTCCTGCTGCTTCCGACTCACCAACGGGTTCCGTTCGAAGAAGGGGATCACCTTGTCCAGGAGATCCCGCCGACGCCGGACGACCAGCACGTAGGTGCTGTCGGCCGACCGCCGATGGTTCTCACGAAGCGACCCACAGCCGATCCGTCGTCTCACCAGGTCAAGAACCTGGATACGAGCGACGTCCTGGCTGACCCTGAACTCCGGCACCAACTGCCATCCGCAGCTCGTGCTGGCGTTCTGTTGAATCGCCACGTGGAAACAACCTTCTCCGTCTACAAAACCCGCGACATACGCGTCCAGCCTTTCCTGCTGATTGACCGCACCTGTCGCATTGTCACTGCCTTCGACGTCCATGCCCGCAGCGTATATAGCGGGTGTATCACGACCTTTCAAAAGCGAGTAGCGCAGGATACTTACGGTGTTTCCAGCATATAGCCAAGTTTATAGACAGCGCGGTTCATTCACTGTCTCACGACGTTCTAAACCCAGCTCGCGTACCGCTTTAATGGGCGAACAGCCCAACCCTTGGGACCGGCTTCAGCCCCAGGATGCGACGAGCCGACATCGAGGTGCCAAACCTTCCCGTCGATATGGACTCTTGGGGAAGATGAGCCTGTTATCCCCGGGGTACCTTTTATCCGTTGAGCAACGGCGCTTCCACAAGCAACCGCTGGATCACTATGCCCTGCTTTCGCACCTGCTCGACCTGTAAGTCTCGCAGTCAAGCTCCCTTTTGCCATTGCACTCGACAGCTGATTGCCAACCAGCTTGAGGGAACCTTTGGGCGCCTCCGTTACGTTTTAGGAGGCGACCGCCCCAGTCAAACTACCCACCTGACGCTGTCCCTGATCCGGATTACGGACCCAAGTTAGAGTCCCGGCACAGAAAGGGTGGTATTTCAAGGTTGCCTCCACACTGGCTGGCGCCAATGCTTCAAAGGCTCCCACCTATCCTACACAAACTGTACCAAAACCCAACATCAAGCTGTAGTAAAGGTCCACGGGGTCTTTCCGTCCTGATGCAGCTAACGAGCATCTTTACTCGTACTTCAATTTCGCCGGGTCTGTGGTTGAGACAGTAGGAAAGTCGTTACGCCATTCGTGCAGGTCGGAACTTACCCGACAAGGAATTTCGCTTGATCCTGTTACAACTGATCAACTGCGATCAGCGGACTGGTCGTTTCCGCCAGCCTCCCCACGTCGCCGTAGGGTCCGGACCATCTCTTCATCTCGCTATTCATCACGAGATGGTCGGCGTATGGTCTCTGAGGATTCTCAATGCCGCGGATGGCTTCCGGTGATTCATCGTCTGTGAGATCTCTGCGATCTCGACGAGGCCGGACACCGTCAAGTGTCTGCCCTTCGTCATCAGATCGACGATCACCGCAAACTTCTCGAAGTTCTCATGCTTCGAGGTTCGCAACGGGTTCTCGACGAAGAACGGGACGATAACGTCCCGCAGGTCGGCGAACCGGCTGACGCAGTACCGGAAGAGATCCTCCCGGTGGTTGTCATGGCGCCGGTTCACGTACACCTTCCCGCATCCGAAAAATCGGACCAGGTCGTCAAGAACTCCACGACTTGAGGCGGCCTGCACAACCACAAATGATGGTTGCACCTGCCACCCGGTCGCCATGGATGGATTTCGAAAGATGGGGCAGCTAAAACAGCCCTCCCCATCGACAAAGCCCACAGTCCATCCGCAGAGTCTGAGTCTTTCCTGCTGATTGTCCGCACCGGACGGATTTTCACTTTCCACGATGACAACCTATGAAACGGTTGTAACACCGAGGATGAGTACCGCCGGATACTCGGAGTTTCCAGCATATAGCCGACTGCGCACCGTAACGTCACCGCTACGGGGGGCAGCGTCCCTGGTCCTGCAAACCAGGGCATTCCTACCTTAGGCACTTTTGTTACTCACTCCGAACAAGCCCAACTGCTGCTTGCCCTCGGAGCGGGCTGGGTCATTTCTGCCCAGCTCCCCATGTCGCCATGAGGGTCGGACTGTCTCTTCATCCTGCATCACGGTTCGACGCAGGAGCCCCACGTACAGTCTCTGAGGATCCCACCGACAAACTTACGTCGGTGGTTTCCTGCTGATTGTCCGCACCGGACGGATTTTCACTGCCCCTATCCCGACCCCACGAAAGGGTCGTAAGAGAGACGAGTACCGCCGGATACTCGGATGTTCCAGCATATAGTGGGGTTTTTTAACAGCCAATTAGACCGTTATAGTTACGGCCGCCGTTTACCGGGGCTTAGGTTCAGAGCTTCGCCCGAAGGCTAACCCTTCCCCGTAACCTTCCGGCACCGGGCAGGCGTCAGAGCGTATACATCGTCTTACGACTTCGCACGCTCCTGTGTTTTTAGTAAACAGTCGCTTTCCCCAATTCTCTGCGGCCCCCTCGGGCTAGGGACGCGAGGTCCTTCACCCTATCGAGGCCCTCCTTCTCCCGAAGTTACGGAGGAATTTTGCCGAGTTCCTTAACCACAGTTCTCCCGATCGCCTTGGTATTCTCTACCCGCCCACCTGTGTCGGTTTGGGGTACGGGCACCGTGCCAGCTCGCTAGGAGCTTTTCTTGGCAGCATGGGATCAGTGACTTCGCCTGGTGTGGCTCGGCATCGCGTCTCAGGATATGTGAGGTCCGGATTTGCCTAGACCTCTCCCTACACGCTTACCCCAGGACAACCAACGCCTGGGCTCACCTACCCTCCTGCGTCCCTCCATCGCTTCCCTCGCCGAGGTCGGTCGGATCGACCCGAAGGTCATCCCCTTAGGATCCTCGGTCCGGAATGGACGCGGACACGGTGGTACTGGAATATCAACCAGTTGTGCATCGACTACGCCTCTCGGCCTCGCCTTAGCTCCCGACTTACCCTGGGAGGATTAGCCTTCCCCAGGAACCCTTGGGCTTACGGCGGAGGGGTTTCTCACCCCTCTCTCGCTACTCATACCAGCATTCGCACTCGACCACGCTCCACGTGGGTTCACACCCCCGCTTCTCTGCGAGATCGACGCTCCCCTACCACTCCCGCCTGATGGCGGAAATCCGTAGCTTCGGCTCTAGGCTTGAGCCCCGTTAAATTATCCGCGCAGGACCACTCGACCAGTGAGCTATTACGCACTCTTTCAAGGATGGCTGCTTCTGAGCCAACCTCCTGGCTGTCTTCGCGTTCCCACATCGTTTTCCACTTAGCCTAGAATTTGGGGCCTTAGCTGACGGTCTGGGCTGTTTCCCTCTCGACCAACGAAGCTCATCCCCCGTGGTCTCACTGCCAGACTCTGGAGCATCGGCATTCGGAGTTTGATTGGGGTCAGTAAGCTTGTAGGCCCCCTAGCCCATTCAGTGCTCTACCTCCGATGCTGAACGTCTAACGCTGCACCTAAATGCATTTCGGGGAGAACCAGCTATCACCGAGTTTGATTGGCCTTTCACCCCTAACCACAGGTCATCCCCCCTGTTTTCAACCAAGGTGGGTTCGGCCCTCCACGGGGTCTTACCCCCGCTTCAGCCTGCCCATGGCTAGCTCACTCGGCTTCGGGTCTACCGCATGCGACTCAACGCCCTATTCAGACTCGCTTTCGCTTCGGCTACCCCTCCCGGGTTAACCTCGCCACATACGGTAACTCGCTGGCTCATTCTTCAAAAGGCACGCCATCGTGGCCGGCTGTCCAATACGGGTCCGCGTCACACCCGAAGGTGATCGGCATCACCGTACAAACGGTGCCGACGACACTCTGACTGTTTGTAAACCAACGGTTTCAGGTACTATTTCACTCCCCTCCCGGGGTACTTTTCACCTTTCCCTCACGGTACTAGTTCGCTATCGGTCGCCTGTGAGTACTTAGCCTTACGAAGTGGTCTTCGCAGATTCACGCCGGCTTTCCCGGATCCGGCGCTACTCGGGTGTCCAAGCGGAGTCCTCTGCTTTTCGTGTACGGGACTATTACCCTCTTTGGTGCAGCTTTCCTGACTGCTTCCACTAAACATCGGATTTGTAACTCCGTGATGGATCTGGTGCTCCATCTCCTGGATCCCACAACCCCAAACCGGCAACGCCACCAGGCTTTAACACCGGCTCGGTTTAGGCTGATCCCTTTTCGCTCGCCGCTACTCAGGGAGTCGCTGTTGCTTTCCTCTCCTCGGGGTACTTAGATGTTTCAATTCCCCCGGTTCCCTCAACCGGCCCTATATATTCAGGCCGGAGTAACACCCCATGACGGGTGCTGGGTTGCCCCATTCGGACATCCACGGATCGAAGCTTGGTAGACAGCTCCCCGTGGCTTATCGCAGTCGCCCACGTCCTTCTTCGGCTTCAGGCGCCAAGGCATCCACCGTTGGCTCTTTGTAGCTTGGAGAACAAAGATGCTCGTGCTCGCTCTGGAATTCTCAAGGGGCTTCACGGCACGCGCACTCCCCGCCCACGACTTCTGGGCGTTCGGGCACGCACGGGGCGAGCGGCCGTCGCCGGCCGCACCGGAACGGTGGGCACGACGGCATCGCCGGGACACGACCAGATGGCCGCTCCCTCAAAACGGAAGAGCGAGGTCCGACGCCACCCGCAGGGGCCGGTGCTCGTGACGGACGGGCTCCCTGGCCCCCGGAGGGGCACGCGTCTCCGAGGAGACGTAGGAGGCGGTCCGGCATCTGCCGGCATACGGGCGAGGCCGAGTAGCCAGTGTTCAACTGGGTAGTGGTCGGTTCGGTGTGAACCGACAGCACTCCTTAGAAAGGAGGTGATCCAGCCGCACCTTCCGGTACGGCTACCTTGTTACGACTTCACCCCAATCACCGACCCCACCCTCGACGCCTGCCTCCCCGAAGGGTTAGCCCGGCGGCATCAGGTGTTGCCGACTTTCGTGGTGTGACGGGCGGTGTGTACAAGACCCGGGAACGTATTCACCGTAGTGTGCTGACCTACGGTTACTAGCAACTCCACCTTCATGCAGGCGAGTTTCAGCCTGCAATCCGAACTGAGATCGGCTTTGTCGGGATTGGCTCCCCCTCACGGGTTGGCGTCCCTTTGTCTCCGACCATTGTAGCGTGTGTGTCGCCCAGGACGTAAGGGCCGTGCTGACTTGACGTCATCCCCACCTTCCTCCACGTTAAGCGTGGCAGTCTCGCCGGAAACCTTCAACCGACGATAGGGGTTGCGCTCGTTGCGGGACTTAACCCAACACCTCACGGCACGAGCTGACGACAGCCATGCAGCACCTGTGCAGCGGTCCCGAAGGAAGTCGTGTCTCCACGATAATCCCCTGCATGTCAAGCCCTGGTAAGGTTCTTCGCGTCGCATCGAATTAAACCACACGCTCCGCTGCTTGTGCGGGTCCCCGTCAATTCCTTTGAGTTTTAATCTTGCGACCGTACTCCCCAGGCGGACCACTTAAAACGTTTGCTCCGACACGCAGGGGGTCGATACCCCGCACATCTAGTGGTCATCGTTTACGGCTAGGACTACCAGGGTATCTAATCCTGTTCGCTCCCCTAGCTTTCGCGCCTCAGCGTCAGATGCCAGCCAGGACACTGCCTTCGCCTTTGGTATTCCTCCGGATATCTACGCATTTCACCACTCCACCCGGAATTCTATGTCCCTCTCTGGCCCTCAAGTCCGGCAGTTTTTGAAGGCCTTACCCAGTTAAGCCGGGTACTGTCACGCCAAACTTACCGCACCGCCTGCACGCCCTTTACGCCCAGTAACTCCGGACAACGCTCGCCCCCTACGTATTACCGCGGCTGCTGGCACGTAGTTAGCCGGGGCTTCTTCCTGTGGTACCGTCCATTCTCGTCCCACAGAAAAGCAGTTTACGATCCGAAGACCTTCGTCCTGCACGCGGCGTTGCTCGTTCAGGGTTGCCCCCATTGACGAAAATTCCTCACTGCTGCCCCCCGTAGGAGTCTGGGCCGTTCTCAATCCCAGTGTGGCTGATCGTCCTCTCAGACCAGCTACCGATCGTCGCCCTGGTGAGCTTTTACCCCACCAGCTAGCTAATCGGACGCAGGCTCATCCTGTGGCGTCTTGCGACTTTGCTTCCCGAAGGAAGCCTATGCGGTATTGTCGGCGATTTCTCGCCGGTATTCCTCACCCCAGGGTAGATAACCCACGTGTTCCTCACCCGTCCGCCACTCTCTTCTTGCGAAGAGCGTTCGACTTGCATGTGTTAGGCACGCCGCCAGCGTTTATCCTGAGCCAGGATCAAACTCGCCATTCAGTTCTATCTCGCTCACCCTCACAGGTGAGTGCGGTGCTGATGCAAGCGATCCAAGCGCATATGAATGCTATGGCTTGTATTCGCAGATTGTTGCGCGTGTGGGTCACGCGCTGAATTGACAGGAACCATGGATGGGCACACACCCTCCAGTTCCAGTTCTGCTTTCCACATTTCAATTGTCAAGGTACATCCTGCTCCGATCCTCGGGGGATCGAGCGCCAGCGAAACAGGCATCAGCGGTGTTTCCACCATTTTCGCGTTGTTCCGTCGACTGCTGTAGTATCGCATATCGCTTGGGATTTGTCAAGAGGTTTGGCGAGAAATCTTTTTGGGATTTCTGGCCTCCTCCCTTTCCTCTTCCCCAGCACGATCCATACATTTCCGACATCTGGTGTGATACGCTTGTTTCCAGTGTTTCACG
>DASZUK010000050.1:0-137156 GCA_035547695.1 Acidimicrobiales bacterium | reverse complement strand
GGACGCCGAGGTGGTGGTCGGCGGCATCATCCCCCACGACGACGCCGAGGTGCTCTTGGGCAAGGGGGTGGCGGCGGTGTACACCCCCAAGGACTTCCAGTTCGACCGCATCATCGACGACATGGTGGGGCTGGCCGAACGGCACCGGCGGGGCCGGTAGTCACTGGGCCGGGCCGGCCGGCCAGGGGGGGAGACCTGAGCCGGGCTCCAAAGAAGACGAGCCTTTCTCTGAAGAGGGTTGACTCGTCCCATGGTTTTGTGACTAATTGAAGTCCTCTTGCCTGTATCTATTTTAGGGGGCTTTTGCCATGAGGAACCGATATTTTTCCCGACTCGCCGGAGTCGCTGCTGCGGCCATTTCCGTCACGGTGCCACTGGTCGCACTCACCTCGGGAACGGCCGGAGCGTCGGTCACCTATACAGTCTCCATCCAGGCCACCCTGGCGGCTGCGGGCTTCCTGACATGCCCGACGCAGCAGGTGACCACAATAAACACAGCGTTCACCTCGCACATTTCCTGCACCGTCGTGGCCGGGACAAACGTGTTCGCTGCTCGTATCACATTTCAATCCGGCGGGGCCATCCTCCGCAGCTTCACAGCGCCGACAACGGTTGAGTTCGTGGGTACAGTGCTCCTGGCGCTGGGAACGACACCGACAACAACAGCATCGTTCTTCTGCTGGATCCGGCCGAACTCGGCAACACCCGAGCTGGTCCTGTCCCAGATCGGGCCCACAACCTACGCCGGATCGGCGGCGTTCGCACCGGTCACCGTGGGAGCCTGCGGCGTGCTGCCCACCGGCACAATGACAGCGGTGATGACCATCACCTGACGGCTGCCGGGTCGCCTGCCCGCCGTGCCACAGTGGTCGGATGTGGGGTCGCCGGCGTGGTCCTCGACGGTGCACCGGACGCCCGCCGGCGACGCTCCTGGTGCTGGTCTCGGCCATCGGCACCCTGGCGGCCGGATGCGGGCGGTCGGTGACGGCGGCGACGCCGGGACAGGCGCCGGGGTGGGCCGCCACCGCCCCGGCGCCCGTGGGCAGTCCGGCGCCTGTGGGCTTCCCGGAACCGGCCGGCTGGACCACCACGACGGCCCCGTCGACGGCCACCTCCACTCCTGCGGTGAACGGCCCGGTGGAGCCGGCCGCGCCGACACCACTGCCGGTCGCCCCGGTGCAGTGGGCCCCGTGCGCCACAGCGTCGGCGGCCGGGCTGCAGTGCGGGTCGGTGACGGTGCCGCTGGACTACGCCGACCCGTCGGGGACCACCATCGAGATCGCCGTGGCCTGGCATCCGGCGGCGTCGTCGTCGCAGCGGATCGGGTCGCTGGTGGTCAACCCCGGCGGCCCGGGGGTGTCGGGCATCGACGACCTGCCCGACGAGCTGTCGGTGATGACCGCGACGGTGCTGGACGACTTCGACGTGGTGTCCTTCGACCCCCGCGGCGTGCAACGCAGCGATCCGGTCACGTGCGGCAACCCGCCGACAGCCGCCGCGACAGCGGCCGGCGACCTTCCCGACCCGGTGCCGGTCGGTGAGGCCGCCACCGAGGCCCTGGAAGCCCGGCTGCGGACGTTCGCGGCCGCCTGCCGGAAGGCCGACGGGTCGATCCTCCGGTACGTCGGCACCGTGGACACCGCCCGGGACCTCGACCGCATCCGGGCGGCCCTGGGCGACGGCACCCTGACGTTCATGGGCCAGTCCTACGGCACCCTCCTCGGCGCCACCTACGCCGGGCTGTTCCCCACCCACGTGCGGGCCATGGTGCTGGACGGGGCCATCGACCCGTCACTGTCCCTGCCGGAGCTCGTCCGGGGACAGGCCGAGGGGTTCGAAGGCGCCTGGCAGCGGTTCGTGGACTGGTGTGCGGGGACACCGTCCTGCCCGTGGCGGCCGGCCGGGGACCCGACGGCGGCGGTGCAGTCGTTGGTGGCCCAGGTGACCACCCAGCCGTTGCCGGGCGGCAACACCCGGGCCGGGCCGGCGGCGGTCTACGACGCCCTGCTGGACGGCCTGTACGGCCGGGCGGACTGGCCGACCCTTGCGGACGCCCTGGCGGCCGCCGGCCGGGGCGACGGATCGGCCCTGGTGGCGATGACCGACCACTACCTGACCGGGGGCGGGACCAACGCCGAGGAGGCCAACGTGGCCGTCAACTGCCTGGACTACCCGGCCCCCAGGAGCTTCGACCGGTACGCGGCCCTGGCCGCGGCGGATGCGGCCAGCGCGCCGGTGTTCGGTGCCCTGGTGGCCTGGGGCGCGGCGAGCTGCGCGGTGTGGCCGGTGCCGGCCAGCCGTACCCCGGGCCCGGTACGGGCGGCCGGCACGCCGCCGATCCTGGTGGTGGGCACCACCGGGGACCCCGCCACGCCGTACCGGTGGGCCGTCGACCTGGCCGGGCAGTTGCAGCACGGGGTGCTGCTGACCCGGGACGGCGACGACCACGTGGCCTACTTCTCCAGCGCCTGCGTCCGCTCCGCGGTGGCCGCCTACCTGGTCGACGGCACCGTTCCGGCCGCCGGCACCGCCTGCACAGGCTGACCGCACCGGCTGCACAGGCTGGCCGGCACCGGCTGCCGACGGTGTTCGAGAAGGGCGTTCCTCAACGGCCGGCGAGGGCGCGACCGACGTCGACGAGCTGCAGGTCACCTCGCCTGTCGGCCAACTGGACAAGCTCGTTGGTGTAGCCCGACTTCGACATCAAGACGATGGTGGGCGACTTGACGACCTTGAGGCCGGCCTGGGCCAGAGCCGGCAGCTTGTACGTTTCGAGGTCCGACAGGGTCCTGGCGCCGAGCTTGCGCTCCGTCCACTTCGCCTCACCGACCAAGACGACTTGGCGACGCGCCAGCCCGACGATGTCGATCTCTTCGGAGGTCCGTTCGCCGCTCTGGCGGAGCGGATTGAGGGCGTGCCCCCACCACGGTCCGACCTGGGAGACGACGCTGCCGTAGGTGGCCCGCACCCAAGATCTGGCCCAGTCCTCGAACACCCCGGCGACGTGCTCGGGGAGCGCCGGGCGCACCTCGGTCCGGTAGAGGTCCGCTGGCGCCAGGCCGGTTTCGAGCTCCGATTGGTAGGGGAAGACGAAGCGGAACCAAAACCTGAAGAACGGGTCCTCGATGTGCCAGTGGCCTCCTCGGCTCGACGGGCTGGCACCGACGGGGAGGCGGCGGGACACCAGGCGAAGGTCGGCCAGGTGGACGAGGTACTTGTTGGCGGTGGCGGTGTCGATGCGCAGGGGGGTGGCGATCTCACCGATGTACTTGTCTCCCGACGCCAACAATTCGAGCATGGAGAAGTAGACGCCGGGTTGGCGCAACTCCCCCTCGAGCACCGTCCGGGGTTCGTTCCAAAGGGTCCCGTGGGGGTTCAGGACCCGCTTGCAGACCACCGACGCGATGTCCGGTCCGGCCAAGTCCGAGAGGTAGAGCGGCATGCCGCCGGCGACCGCGTACCGTTCCATCTGGGAGATGGGATCGAGGCCGTCGAGGAACAGGCGGGCACCGGCGAGATCGAGGGGCCGGACCTCGAGAGGGCTGAGGCGACCGTGGAGGGGGTTCCGCTCGGACTGCAGGGCCTCCATCTGGCTGACGGCCGAACCGCAGAGGACCAACTTGAGCGGTGACGTGTCACGTTCCTCCTCGAGGACCGCCTGGATCGCGGTGAGCTGTCGGTCGGCCTCACCTTCGGAGCTGCCGAGAAGCCAGGGGAACTCGTCCACGACGACGAGGAGCTTTCGCTCCTTCGCCGCCTGGAAGAGGACCCGGAAGAAGGTCTGGACGTCTGGAAGGGCAGGGCGTACCCCCAGGAGGGGTTCGAGCATGGTGGCGAAGCGCTCCAACTGGGCCCCGGGAACGAGCCGCTCGGCGGGAACGATCAGTGCGGGCTTGCCGTGGGCGAAACGGCGGAGGAGCCAGGACTTGCCGGTGCGCCGCCGGCCGTAGACGTTCACCGGTCGCGAGTCGTCGCTGTCCCACCACTCTTCGAGCCGGGCAAGCTCGGGGGAACGGTCGAGGAACTGGCCACTGAGCGGCCATGTGTACAGCGGACCCATAACGAACTCTAAAGTAGCGTACTTTAGAGTTCGTTATCTCCTCCCTGCCGGACCAGGCCGGCGATGCCCTACCTGCCGGACCAGGGCCGCTGCCGGCGCAGGGGGGTGGGCTTGGCCCACCAGCGGCCGCTGAACCGCCACACCCGGTGGACCGGGTCGGTCTCGTCGGCCGGCACCGCCGGCCGCGGCCACACCTGGTCGACCGCGGAAGCCACCAGGGCGAGCACCAGCGGGTCCGGGTCCGCCACCCCGCGGTACGGCGGCAGCCCGGCATCGATCAACCTGTCGGCCGTCGCCGCCTGGGGGCCGGTCACAGGGGGACGTTCCCGTGCTTGCGGTGCGGCAGGTCCTCGCGCTTGGAGGCCAGCATGGCCAGGCTCTGGACCAGCACCTTGCGGGTGTCGGCGGGGGAGATGACGTCGTCGACGTAGCCGCGCTCGGCGGCGATGTAGGGGTTGGCGTACCGCTCGGTGTACTCCTCGACCAGCTCGGCCCGGCGGGCCAGGGGGTCGGCGGCCTCGGCCAGGTCGCGGCGGTTGAGGATCTCCACCGCGCCCTGGGGGCCCATGACGGCCAGCTCGGCGGACGGCCAGGCGTAGGCCAGGTCGGCGCCGATGGACTTGGAGTTCATGACCACGTAGGCCCCGCCGTAGGCCTTGCGGGTGATGACCTGGATGCGGGGGACGGTGGCCTCGCAGTAGGCGTACAGCAGCTTGGCGCCGTGGCGGATGATGCCGCCGTACTCCTGGTCGGTGCCGGGCATGAACCCGGGGACGTCCACGAAGGTGACCAGGGGGATGTTGAAGGCGTCGCAGGTCCGGACGAACCGGGCGGCCTTCTCGGAGGAGTCGATGTCGAGCACCCCGGCCAGCACGGCGGGCTGGTTGCCGACGATGCCGACCACCCGGCCGTCGATGCGGGCGTAGCCGCAGGTGATGGACATGGCCCAGTGGGAGTGGACCTCGAAGTAGTCGCCGTCGTCCACCACGGCGGTGATGACCCGCTTCATGTCGTACGGCTGGTTCGGGGAGGCCGGCATCAGGTCGATGAGCTCGGGGGTCTCCCGGTCGGGGTCGTCCCCGGTGACCACCGGGGGGGGCTCCTCCAGGTTGTTGGACGGCAGGAAGCCGAGGAGGTAGCGGACGTCGTCCAGGCAGGCCTTCTCGTCCGGGGACACGAAGGTGGCCACCCCGGACTTGGTGGCGTGGCTCATGGCGCCGCCGAGGTCCTCCAGGGTGACGTCCTCGCCGGTGACCGTCTTCACGACGTCGGGGCCGGTGATGAACATGTGGGAGGTGCCCTGGACCATGAAGATGAAGTCGGTCATGGCCGGGGAGTAGACGGCACCGCCGGCGCAGGGGCCGAGGATGACGCTGATCTGGGGGATGACGCCGGAGGCGGCGACGTTGCGGTGGAAGATGCCGCCGTAGGAGTGCAGGGAGACGACGCCCTCCTGGATGCGGGCGCCGGCGCCGTCGTTGAGGCCGATCATGGGCACCCCGGTGGAGGCGGCCAGGTCCATGACCTTGTGGATCTTCTCGGCGAACACCTCGCCGAGGGCGCCGCCGAAGACGGTGAAGTCCTGGCTGAACACGCAGACCCGGCGGCCGTCGATGGTGCCGAACCCGGTGACCACCCCGTCGGTGTACGGCCGGTTGTCCTCCAGGCCCATGCCGTGGGCGCGGTGCCGGGCCAGCATGTCCAGCTCCTGGAAGGAGCCGTCGTCGAGCAGGTAGTCGATCCGCTCCCGGGCGGTCATCTTGCCCTTGGCGTGGTGCTTCTCCACCGACGCCGGGCTGCCGGCGTGCAGGGCCTGCTCCTTGCGGGCCCTCAGGTCCTCGAGGCGCTGGGACATGGTGTGGTCCATAGGGGCCCGAGGCTACCGGGTGGCGCCCGGGGCCAGGAATTCGCAGGCGGTGGACCGCAAGGTCACGTCGCGTGGGCCGTTCTCCCCTATGAAACGGGCGGTGCTGGCCCGAGGCCGAGGGGAGGTACCCGAGGTGGGATTGCTGGAGGTGGCCGGGGCCGAGGTCCGCTTCGGCGGGGTGCACGCCCTCCGCCGGGCCAGCCTGGAGGTGGAGCGGGGCGGGGTCACCGGGCTGATCGGCCCGAACGGGGCCGGGAAGACCACCATGTTCAACGTCATCTGCGGCCTGCAGTCGGTGCAGGGAGGCCGGGTGACCTTCGACGGGCGGGACGTCGGCCACCTGCGCCCCCACCGGCGGGCCCGGTTGGGCATCGCCCGGACGTTCCAGCGCCTGGAGGTGTTCGGGTCGCTGACCGTCCGGGAGAACGTGCTGGCCGCGGCCGAGATCCGCCGGCGGTGGGCCCGGGACCGGTCCAACCCCAAGGCGACCACCGACGCGGTGCTGGACCTGGTCGGCCTGGGCCCGCTGGCCCGGGAGCGGGCGGACACCCTGCCGACCGGACAGGCCCGGCTGCTGGAGCTGGCCCGGGCCCTGGCCACCCGGCCGGAGCTGCTGCTGCTGGACGAGCCGTCGTCGGGCCTCGGGGAGTCGGAGTCCGACGAGCTCGGTGACCTGCTGCTGCGCCTGGCCGCGGCCGGCATGGGGGTGCTGCTGGTGGAGCACGACATGGAGCTGGTCATGCGGGTGTGCGGCCGCATCTTCGTCCTGGACTTCGGGTCGGTCCTGGCCGCGGGGTCCCCGGACGAGATCCGGGCGGACCCCCGGGTGCGGGCGGCCTACCTGGGCACCGAGGAAGACCCGGAGGACCCGGAGGAGGAGAAGGAAAAGGCCGGGGGCGCAGCGGACAGCGCCGGGGAGGCGGGCACCCGGGAGGTGGCGGTCGGTGCCTGACCCGGTGGTGGAGCTGCGGGGCGTCCGGGCCGCCTACGGCCGGATCGAGGTGCTGCACGGCGTCGACCTGGCGGTGCGGCCGGGCGAGGTGCTGGCCCTGCTGGGCCCGAACGGGGCCGGCAAGTCGACCACCCTGAAGGTGGCCAGCGGGCAACTGGGGCCGACGCAGGGGTGCTTCCACGTGCTGGGCCGGCACGCCAACGGGGTGCGGCCGGATGCCCTGGCCCGGGCCGGGCTGTGCACCGTCCCGGAGGGCCGCGGCGTCTTCCCCAACCTGTCGGTGGCGGAGAACCTGCGGATGATGACCTTCGGGGGGTCGTCGCGGCGGGCGGTGGAGGAGCGGGCCTTCGCCCGGTTCCCGCGGCTGGCCGAACGGCGGAAGCAGGTGGCCGGGACCCTGTCGGGCGGGGAACAGCAGATGCTGGCCATGGCCCGCAGCCTCAGCGTGGAGCCGGCGGCGCTGCTGCTGGACGAGATCTCGATGGGGCTGGCCCCGCTGATCGTGGACGAACTGTACGACCTGGTGGCCCACATCGCCGGGGAGGGGGTGGCGGTGCTGCTGACCGAGCAGTTCGCCCGGGCCGCCCTGCGGGTGGCCACCCGGGTGGCCCTGATGACCCAGGGCCGCATCGTGGCCACCGGCGCCCCCGACGACCTCCCCGACGACCTGGCCGACGCCTACCTGGGCGGGGCGGTCGGACCGACCAGCACCAAGGGAGCGGCATGAGCGCGACCCCACCCCACCCGACCCTCCCCCGACGTCCCGGCTCCCGGCGCCACGGAGCCCTGGCGGCGGTGCTGGTGGCCGTGCTGGTGGCCGGCAGCCTGCTGCTGGTGCCCGGGGCCCTGGCCCTCGTCCCCGCCGGTCCGGCCGGCGCCGCCACACCGCCGGCCGGCGGCACGGCCGGGGCCGGCACATCGCTGGGGGGCTTCACGGTGTCGGCCCTGGCCGAAGCGGCCACGGCCACCTACGAGCAGCCGAACGCCCCCATCCCGGCCACACCGACCCTGGAGCTGGACGAGGGGTACGCGTCGACGACCGACAACTTCGGCCCCACCGGCAGCGCCACCGCCTCGACCCTGTACCCCGGCCAGGTGATCGCCAACGCCGGCCCCGAGCTGGGGGCGTTCGTCCCCGGGGTGCCGCTGCCGGCGGCGCCGGTGTGGCCGGTCCAGGCGGCCAGCAACTACCCGCAGACCCCGAACACCGCCGCCGACGACCAGCCCGGGGTGGCCATGGAGGCGTCGTCGTCGGCCACCACCAACGTCGCCACCTCCCAGTTGGGCAACGCCCCGTCCGGCACCGAGGCCCCCTGCGCCACCACCGGTTCCGGCGGTTCCGGCGGCTCCGGCTCCGGGCTGCCGAGCCTGCCCACCGGCCTGCCCACGCTGCCAGCCGCCGCCGGCGGTTCGGCGACCAAGAGCCTCGGCGCCAAGACGGCGAGCACAGGCAAGACGGCGAGCACAGGCAAGGCGGCAGGCACGGCCGGGGCCACAGGGTCCGGCACAGGGGGCCTGGGGGCCACGTCGTCGGTGGTGCAGATCCAGGGGCTGTCGGGGACGTCGGCCAGTGGGACCGCGGGCTCGGTGGCCACCGCGACGGCGACGGCGACGGACTCCTGCATCTCGATCCTGGGCGGCCTGGTCACCATCGGGTCGGTGACGTCGACGGCGACGGCGACGTCGGACGGGAGCAAGGGCCAGGTGGCCGGGGCCACCACGGTGCAGGGCGCGGTGGTCGGCGGGCAGCCGGTGACCATCGACAGCTCCGGCGTCCACGCCGCCGGGCAGAGCTCGCCGGCCAACCCGGTGCTGGCCACGTTGCAGCAGGCGCTCACCCAACTGGGCATCACCCTGACGGTGACCAACCCGACGGACTCGGTGACAGGGCCGCAGGCCAGCCGAGAGCTGGACGGGCTGCGAGTGCAGATCGACCTGACCACCCTGGACAAGGCGGCGCAGCAGTTCACCGCCCTGGTCCCGGCACAGGTCACCGCGGAGCTGCCGGTGCCGGTGCCCAACAAGCAGATCCTGGTGCTGGACCTGGGGAAGGTGGACGTGCAGTCGACGGCGTCGCCGGGGTTCGAGACAGCGGCCCTGGGGTCGGGCACAGGGGCCACCACGGCCGCCACCGGCGTGACACCGACAGCGGCGGGCGCGGCCGGCACGGTGGCCGGGGTGGGCTCGACATCGGTGGGCCTGGGGGTCGCCACAGGGACCGGCGCCTACGGCACATCGGGGGCGGCCGGCACGGGCGGCACGGGCGGGGGCCCGGGAGGGACCGGGACGGCCGGGACGGGCAGGGCGGTGCCGGCGACCGAGTCGTCGTCGTCGGTGCCGCTGGCCTTCAAGGGCATCGGCGCCGGGCTGGTCCTGCTCGGGCTGCTGGCCGCCGCGGTGCTGGGGTACGCGTCGATGCGGGCGGGGTCGGCGGCCGACACCCTGCCCGGCGGGGCGGCCTGTGCGCTCGGGGATGGTGATGCCGGGGATGGGGACCCGACGGACGACGAGGGAGGTGCGCAGTGATGCGACCGTTCCGACGTACCCCCGCAGGAACAGAAGGGACGGGGGCTGTCGACCGGCTGCTGGGCGACCGGCTGCTGGGCGACCGGCTGCCGGACGACCGGCTGCTCGGGGACCGGCCGGTGGGCGGGACGGGGGCGCCGCTGCCGCGGGCGGGGGACCGGCCGCCGGTGGCGGCACCGGCCCGGGATGCGGCGCCGGGCCGGGCGGCGGTGGACGAGCGGCTGGACCGGCTGGCCGGCGGGGTGGACGGGTCCCGGCGGCGCCGGGGGACGGCGAGGGACGTGCGGAAGGTCATGCACCTGATCGGCATGGTGGCCATCGGCTGCGGGATCGCCGCGGTCATCCTGGGGTGGTACGGGGCGTCGCACAGCCCGTACCTGTACCAGGAGGTGCCGTACCTGATCTCGGGCGGCCTGCTGGGGCTGGCGCTGGTGTTCGCCGGGACGGCGGTGTACCTGGGGAGCTGGGCCCTTCGGCAGGTGCAGGAGAGCCACCGGGACACCCAGGCGGTGGTGCGGTCGGTGGAGCGGCTGGAGCGGGCGCTGCGGGCATCGGCGGCGGTGCCGCTGGACCGCCGGGACGCGGACCGCCGCAGGGACCCGGTGGGGCGGTAGGCGATGGGACGGTGCTTGCGGGGCCGGCCGGGCCGGGCGGCGCTGGTGGGGGTGGCGGTGGCGAGCGGGGCCCTGGCGCTGTCGGCCTGCGGGTCCCGGCTGGCCACCGACCAGATCCCGCTGGCCCAGGGGGCGTCGGGGGCCGGTGGGGGGACAGCGGCGGTGGGGGTGGCCCAGCCGACAGCCACAGCGACAGCGGCCGCCGGGACGACAGCGGGCGCCGGGACGACAGCGGCCGGCGGTACGGGGTCGGGCGGCGGTACCGGCGGCGGGCCGGCCGGGGCGACCGGGACGGCGGGGGGGACCGGGCCGGCCGCCGGGGCGGCGGGGGCCAAGACGGCGGCGGCACCGGTGGCCCCGAAGGCCGGCGCCGCCACCACGACGACGGCCCCGGCCGGCGGCAACGGGGGGGCGACCACAGTGGGGGTGACGGCCACCCAGATCACCATCGCCAACATCGCCAGCATCAGCGGGGTGGCGCCGGGGCTGACGCAGAGCGCGCAGCAGGCCGTCGAGGCGTTCGCCGCCTACGTGAACAGCCAGGGGGGCATCTACGGCCGGACGCTGAAGGTGGAGCCGTTCGACGACCAGAACAGCTCCAGCCAGAACTACGCGGACGCCGAGCAGGCGTGCAGCAACGCGTTCGCCATGGTGGGCAACGCGTCGGGGTTCGACACAGGGAGCGCCCAGGCGGTGGACGCCTGCGGCATCCCGGACGTGGCGGCCGAGAACTCGACCACCCAGGCCGGCGAGGCGGCCGACATCTTCGCGGCGAGCCCCGGCAACGCCCACTACTGGCCGCTGGGGGCGGCGACGTACCTGAAGTCGAAGTACCCGACAGCGGTGCAGCACGCGGCGATGATCTACCTGAACGTGCCGGCCACCCAGAGCCAGGCGCAGCACGAGATGGCCGCCTACAAGTCGGTGGGCTTCGACTACGTCTACACAGCCCAGGTGACCCCGACGGAGCCGAACTACTCGCCGTACGTGCTGCAGATGCAGCAGAAGGGGGTGCAGTACGTGACGGAGTACTCCGACGCCAGCTCGGCGGCCCGGCTGCTGCAGGCGATGCAGCAGCAGAACTTCCAGCCGCAGGTGGTGGACTGGTACTCGGAGGAGTACACACCGTCGTTCGTGCAGCAGACCCAGGGGGAGTCCGACGGGAACCTGGTGCTGATGGCCACGGCGGCCTACGAGGAGGCGGGCGGCAACCCGCAGATGCAGACGTTCCTGTCCTGGCTGAACCGGGTGGCGCCGGGGGCGAAGCACAACATCTTCGGCATCTTCGCCTGGTCGGCCGGGATGGCGTTCCTGCAGGCGGCCAAGGCGGTGGGGCCGCACCTGACCCGGGCGGCGCTGCTGGCGCAACTGGCCCAGATCCACACATGGACAGGGGGCGGGCTGCAGCCGAAGGAGAACTTCGGCACAAAGGTGCCGAGCCAGTGCTTCTCGTACTTCTCGATCTCCGGCAGCGGGTTCGCCAGGGCGTACCCGTCGGGGGCGGGCTCCTACACATGCAACAGCGGGCTGTTCAAGTACTGATCCCGCGCCACTGACCATCGGGGGAACGGACCATGCACGAGCTCCTGGCGTTCACCGTCGTCGGCATCGTCACCGGGGCGGCGTACGCCGTGGCGGCCAGCGGACTGGTGGTGACGTACTCGACGTCGGGCATCTTCAACATCGCCCACGGGGCCATCGGGATGTTCATGGCGTTCGTGTTCTGGCAGTTCGAGGTGGCGTGGCACTGGCCGGCGCCGGCGGCCCTGGCGATCACCGTCCTGGTCATCGCCCCGCTGTTCGGGGCGGTGGTGGAGCGGGTGCTGATCCGCCGGGTCAGCGACGGCTCGGTGGCGACCACCCTGGTGGTCACCATCGGGTTGATGGTGGGGCTGATCGGCCTGGTGGACACGATCTGGCCGCCGGAGGGGCGGGTGCTGCTGCCGTTCTTCGGCCACAACGGGTTCGAGGTGGCCGGGGTGTTCGTGACCTGGGAGGAGGTCGTCACGGTGGGGGCGGCGGTGGCCATCGCCATCGGGCTGCGCCTCCTGTTGTACCGGACCCGGGTGGGCATCTCGATGCGGGCGGTGGTGGACAACCGGGGGCTGGTCGGCCTGAACGGCGGCCGGCCGGCCCGGACCAGCACGCTGAGCTGGGCGCTCGGGGCGATGCTGGCGTCGATCGCCGGCATCCTGATCGCCCCGGAGCTGCAGTTGTCGGTGCTGCCGCTGACCCTGCTGGTGCTGGACGCGTACGCGGCGGCCATGATCGGCCGGCTGCGGAACCTGCCGCTGACGTTCGCCGGGGCGCTGCTGATCGGCCTGCTCCAGTCCTATGCCGTCGGGTACATGCCGAGCGGTGGCGTCTGGGGGTCGGTGCCGATGCAGGGGCTGCGGCTGGCCATCCCGTCGATCCTCTTGTTCATCACCCTGCTGGCGCTGCCACAGGACAAGATCCGGGGCGCCGTGGCCCAGGTGCGGCGGGCGGTGCGGCCCACGGCGTCGTTCGTCCGGTCGCTGCAGGGGGCGGCGTTCCTGGTGGTGGCGGTGGTGGTGGCCACCATGTTCATGGGGGCCGGCGACACCGTCGATCTCGGCACCGGGTTGGCGCTGGGCCTCATCATGCTGTCGCTGGTGCCGCTGGTGGGGTGGGGCGGGCAGGTGTCGCTGTGCCAGATGACGTTCGCCGGGCTGGGGGCGTTCGCCATGGCCCGGGTGGGCACCGGCGGGTCGGTGTGGGGCCTGGTGGCGGCGGCCGGGCTGGCCGGTGCGGTGGGGGCCCTGGTGGCGCTGCCGGCGCTGCGGCTGCGGGGCCTGTACCTGGCCCTGGCCACCATGGCGTTCGCGGTGGCCATGGACGACATGTTCTTCCCGACGTCCACCGCGTTCAGCTTCAACGGGTCCATCGCCATCCCCCGGCCCAGCCTGTTCGGGCTGCACTTCCACGGGCAGCGGTCCTACGTCATCTTCCTGGCGGTGGTGTTCGCGGTGCTGTCGGTGGCCCTGCTGGCCCTCCGCCGGGGCCCGTTCGGGCGGGTGCTGGCGGCCATGAAGGACAGCGAGGCGGCCTGCGCCACCCTGGGGCTGAACCTGACGCTGACCAAGCTGGTGGTGTTCGCCCTGTCCGCGGCCATCGCCGGGTTCGCCGGCGCCCTGTACGGCGGCATGGAGTCGGTGGCGGGGGCCACCCAGTTCACAATGCTGCAGAGCCTGCCCATCCTGCTGCTGGTGGTGGTCGGCGGGGTGGCCACCTGCAGCGGGGCCCTGTTCGGCGGCATCGTCCTCGGGCTGGGCCCGGTGCTGCAGTCGGCGGTGCCCGAGGTGGGGTCGCTGACCCTGCTCGGCACCGGGGTGGCCGGGGTGACCCTGGGGGCCAACCCGGACGGGGTGATGCCGGCGTTCTACGCCTGGGCCGCCGTCTGGTGGGACCTGTTCGGCGACCGCGCCCGGCAGGTCCTGCGGGCGCCGGGCCGGCGGGTGTCGGGCGGCGGCCCGGTGGCCACCAGGACCGGGGCCTGACGTGCCCGCCGCGGCCGCCCGGGCCCGGCAGGCTGGGCCACCCCGGCAGGACCGACCGGCTGGGGCGCAGCGGCGGGACCGGCAGCGGGCGGCCACCGGGGCCAGCCGGGCGCGGGCGTCGGCCCGACGGGCGCAGCGGTCCCGGCACCGCCGGACGGCCGCGGTGGTGGTCGTCGCGCTGGCGGCGGCCGGCGGGGTCGCGGCGGGCGTCGTGGTGTCGTCCACCGGCGGCCCGGACCGGGCGGTGCCGTTGACGGTGCACCCGATCACGGTCCACCCGGTCACGGAGGCGGCGGCGGTGTCGTCGGTGGCCGAGGGCCTGGGGTCGGGGTGGCTGGTGGACGACCGTGGGGACACCCTGGTCCGGTTCGACCCGGCCAGCGGCCGGCGGACGGGGCCGCCGGTGACGGTGGCCGGGCGGCCGGTGGCGGTCACCACCGGGTTCGGCGGGGTGTGGGTGGCCAGCATGCTGTCGGACACCGTCCAGGAGATCCGGCCGGGGAGGGCCGGAAGGGCCGGCACGGTGGTGCGCACCGTCCACGTCCCCGAAGGCCCGTCCGGGCTGGCCGTCCTGGACGGCCGGGTGTGGGTGGCCAGCGTGGTGGCCGGGGACCTGACCGCGGTGGACCCCACCACCGGCAGGGTGGCGGCCTCCACCCACCTGCCCCAGGGTGCGGTGCGGCTGGCCGCCGGGGCCGGCCGGGTGTGGGTGACCGGCACCGGCGACACGGTGGCGGCGGTGGACCCGCGACCGGTGCAGGGGACGCTGCACTGGCGGACGGTCACCGTCGGCCGGGGACCCGTCGGGGTGGCCGTCGGGGCGGGGTCGGTGTGGGTGGCCGACGCCGCCGCCGGGTCGGTGGCCGAGGTGGACCCGGAGACCTACAGGGTGGTGCGCACCTTCAGGACCGGGCCGGACCCGGTGGCGGTGGCTGCGGTCGCCGGAGCCGGCGATAGCGGTCGGGTGCTGGTGGCCGACGGCAGGACGTCCGAGGTGACCGCCATCACGGCGGCCGGTCCGGAGCCGGGCGACGGCGGCGGCAGGCCCTTGACGGCCACCCTGCACGGGACCCCGCGGCAGTTGGTGGCGGTGCCGGGCGGCACGGTGTGGGCGGCGGTGGGCAATCCCGGCGCCGTGGCCGCCGTCCGGTAGGCCGGGCTACTCCTGGACCAGCTCGATGAGGGTGCCGAACGACGTCTTGGGGTGCACGAACGCCACCGTGGTCCCCCGGGACCCCGGCCGGGGGGCCTCGTCGATGACGCGGCCGCCGGCGTCCTTCACCGCCTGTAAGGCCACCGCGCAGTCGGCCACCCGGTAGCCGACGTGGTGCAGCCCCTCCCCCCTGGACGCCAGGTACTTGGCCACCGGCGACTCGTCCCGGAACGGGGTGAGCAGTTGCACGTAGGAGTCGGCCACCCGGAGCAGGGCCTCGTCCACCCCGTCCTTCTCCACCCGCTCCCGGTGCTCCACCGTGGCCCCGAACACCTCCTGGTACCACCCCACGGCGGCGTCCAGGTCGTTGACCGCGATGGCGACGTGGTCGATCTCGGTCAGCAGCCCCCCCGGTGCGTCAACCCCTGCCGGCACTGCCGGCCTGTCCGACATCGTCATGCCTCGTGCCTCCTGAACAGCGTCAGCCGGTCCTCCCCGATGGAGGCCCGCAGCTCCGGGTCGTCGACGCCGAGCCCGTCGGCCGGGGCCAGGCAGCGGACCCCGATCTTGCCTTCGTGCAGGTTGTGGTGGACCTGGTACGCCGCCTCCCCCACCTCGGTCAGCGGGAACGTGGCGGACAGGGGCGGCAGGATCTTGCCCTCGGCGACCAGCCGGTTGGCGTCCCAGGCCTCGCGGTAGTTGGCGAAGTGGGACCCCTTGATGGTCTTCAGCCGCATCCACAGGTGCCGGTTGTCGTACTCGATCATGTACCCCGACGTGGCCGCGCAGGTCACGATGGTGCCGGCCCGCTTGCAGGCGAACACGGACGCCCCCATGGTCTGGCGGCCGGGGTGCTCGAACACGATGTCGGGGTCGTCGCCGACCAGGGCCCGGATGTCCTTGCCGAACCGGCGCCACTCCGACTCGTCCTGGGTGTGCTCGTCCTTCCAGAACCGGTACCCGGCGGCCTTGCGGTCGATGACGGCCTCCACCCCGAGGTCGTGCAGCAGGTCCACCTTGTCCGGTGACGACACCACCCCGATGGGCACCCCGCCGGCGTTCAGGACGTACTGCACCGCGAAGCTGCCCAGGCCGCCGCTGGCCCCCCACACCAGCACCCGGTCCCCCTGGGTGACCGGGGCCCCGTTGTGGGACACCAGCATGCGGTAGGCGGTGGAGTTGCACAGCGCCGGCACCGCCGCCTCCTCCCAGGTCAGGTGGGCCGGCTTCGGCATGAGCTGGTTGGCCTTCACCACCGCGACGTCGGCCAGGCCGCCGAAGTTGGACTCGAACCCCCAGATCCGCTGGTTGGCGGCCAGCATGGAGTCGTCGTGGGCGCTGGGGTCCTGGTCGTCCACGTAGTTGCAGTGCACCGTGACCTTGTCGCCGGGCTGCCAGTTGCGCACCAGCGACCCCGTCCGCAGCACCACCCCGGAGGCGTCGGAGCCGACCACGTGGTGGTCCAGGGCGTGCCGGGCCCCCCACACGCTCTCCTTGCCCAGCCGGTCCAGGAACCCGAAGGTGGGCAGCGGCTCGAAGATGGAGGTCCACACCGTGTTGAAGTTGATGGACGACGCCATCACCGCCACGTAGGCCTCGTCGGGGGCCAGCTCCGGCAGGGCCACCTCGCCGACGTGGAGGGACTTCCGGGGGTCCTTGTCGGCGGAGTCCACCCCCTCGAACATGCCGACCTCGTCGCGGAGGACGAAGGCGGCCCGGTAGGTGTCCGGCAGGGGCAGCGACCGCAGGTCGTCGCCGGTCGCCCCCTGCACCACGGCGTCCAGGATCTCGCTCATGGGCACCGACGATAGTGGACCCCGTACAATGGAGTACCGGCCGGTAACCAATGCCGGATGCAGCGCAGGGCGTCGGTGCCGGTACCCTGCAGGTTCTGCCCGGGGCCGTCCCCGGGCCCAACTCGCCCAACTCGGAGGTCAACATGCCCGGATCGGTCATCGTCGCAGGAGCCCGCACCCCCATCGGCAAGCTGTCCGGCGGCCTCGCCTCGTTCTCCGCCGCCGAGCTCGGCGGCTTCGCCATCGCCGCCGCCCTGGAGCGGGCCGGGGTGAAGCCGGAGCAGGTCGACTACGTGTTCATGGGCCAGGTCATCCTGGCCGGCACCGGCCAGATCACCGCCCGGCAGGCCGCCGCCCACGGCGGCATCCCCCTGTCGGTGCCGGCGACCACCGTCAACAAGGTCTGCCTGTCCGGCCTCAACGCCATCTACCTGGCCGACCAGATGATCAACGCCGGCGACGCCGACATCGTGGTGGCCGGCGGCATGGAGTCGATGACCCAGGCCCCCCACCTCCTGCCCGGCGCCCGGGCCGGGTTCCGCCTCGGCGACGCCACCCTGGTGGACTCGATGATGTACGACGGCCTCACCTGCGCCTTCGACCACTGCGCCATGGGGCTGGCCACCGAGCGGTACACCCAGGACCTCGGCATCAGTCGGGAGCGGCAGGACGCCTTCGCCGCGGCCTCCCACGAGAAGGCCGCCGCGGCCGCCAAGGACGGCCGGCTGGCCGAGGAGATCGTGCCGGTCAGCGTTCCCCAGCGCAAGGGGGACCCCGTCCTGGTGGACACCGACGAGGGCGTCCGCCCCGGCACCACCCCCGAGTCCCTGGGCGCCCTGAAGCCGGCCTTCGACAAGGCCGGCACCGTCACCGCCGGCAACGCCTCCCAGATCTCCGACGGCGGCGCCGCGGTGGTCGTGATGTCCCGGGCCAAGGCCGACGAGCTCGGCGTCACCCCCGTCGGCGAGCTGGTCGGCTACGGCCAGGTGGCCGGGCCGGACACCTCGCTGATGACCCAGCCGTCCCGGGCCATCGCCAAGGCCCTGGGCCGGGCCGGCAAGGACGTCGCCGACATGGACCTGTTCGAGATCAACGAGGCCTTCGCCGCCGTCGGGCTGGCCTCCGCCGACGACCTGTCCATCCCGGAGGACAGGATCAACGTCAACGGCGGCGCCATCGCCCTCGGCCACCCCGTCGGCATGTCCGGCACCCGGATCGCCCTCACCGCCCTGCTGGAGCTGAGGCGCCGTGGCGGCCAGTACGCCGCCGTCGGCCTCTGCGGCGGTGGTGGCCAGGGCGACGCCGCCGTCCTCCGCGCCCTCCGCTGACCGCTGACCGCCGGCCGGCGACGGCGGGGCGACAGGCGGGGAGCGCCCCGTTGTTCGTCTGTCGTCACGGGCGGCCGACCTTGAGCAGATAGGCCCAATTTCGACCGCCGGCGCGCGGCGCGAAAACCAGGCCGCCCCCCCGTAGGCCTGCACAGGCGTCTAGTAGGGCGGGGTGAACAAGCCGGCCAGATGGCCGGCTTGTTCCGCGACGTCGGACCAGCGGGCCACCGGCAGCCGGAAGACGGCCAGGGCGCAGGTGGGGAACCCGCGGCCCTCCACCGTCACCCGGTCGTCGTCGGTGCCCAGCCCGGCCGCCAGGGCGTGGGCGGTGGGGTTGTGGCCGACCACCATGGCCGAGGTGACGTCGTCCGGGACGGTCCGGATCTCGGCCAACACCTGGTCGGGCGACGCGTAGTAGACGGCCCGGCGGACGTCGACCAGCGGGGCACCCACGAGCCCGGCGAGCACCAGGTCGGCGGTCTGCCGGGTCCGGGCCGCCGTGGAGCACAGCACCAGCTCCGGCAACGGCGCGCCGTCCCGGTCCAGGCCCAGCCGGTCCCCGGCCAGCCGGCGCCCCAACGCCTCGGCGTCGCGCCGACCCCGCGGGGCCAGGGTGCGGTCGTGGTCGGTTCCCCCCGGCGGCGGATCGGCCACGGTCTTGGCGTGCCGGAGCACCCACAACACCCGGGTCATGGGTCCCGGAGCACCTGGGTCACAGGTCCCGGCGCCCCTCGATGGCCCGGCCGAGGGTGAGCTCGTCGGCGTACTCCAGGTCGCCGCCCACCGGGAGGCCGCTGGCGATCCGGGTCACCCGGATGCCGAGGGGGCCGAGCAGCCGGGCCAGGTACATGGCGGTGGCCTCGCCCTCCAGGTTGGGGTTGGTGCACAGGATGACCTCGTTGATCCCCTCCGCCGACACCCGATCGAGCAGCTCCTTGACCCGCAACTGCTCCGGGCCGACCCCTTCGAGCGGGTTGAGGGCACCCTGCAGCACGTGGTAGCGGCCGCGGAACTGCTGGGTGCGCTCCACCGCCACGATGTCCCGGGGATCCTCCACCACGCACACCACCGACCCGTCCCGGCGGTCGTCGGTGCACACCGCGCACTCCCCCCCTTCGGCGACGTTGAAGCAGCGGCTGCACAGGGTGGTGCGCTCCTTGACCGACACGATGGCGTCCGACAACCGGAGGGCGTCCTCGGTGGGCACCTTCAGCAGGTGGAAGGCGATGCGCTGCGCCGACTTCGGTCCCACCCCCGGCAGCCGGCCCAGCTCGTCGATCAGTGCCCGCAGGGGGCCGGTGTACACCTACACCTCCTGGATGCCCGGGAACGCCTCGCGCACCCGGGCTTCGGCCACCGACTCCACCGGCACCGCCTCGGCCACCTCGTCCATGTCGAAGTACTCGTCGTCCGCCGCGCCGGGCACGGCACTGTCCGCCGGGCCGGCGTCCCCGACCGGTCGACCGCCCTGGCTACCGCCCTGGCCGCTGCCCGGTCCACCGCCCTGGCCCTGGCCGTCGCCCTGTCGACCGCCCTGGCCGGCCGGGCTTCCCGGACCGGCCGGACCCCCGGTGCCCGGCGTCGGGCCTCCCCCGGCCACGCCCGGCGACCGGTCGCCGGAGCCGCCGTGGGCCGGCCCGTCGACCACCAGCTCAAGGGTGACCGGGAGGCCGAAATGGGCAGCCAACGCCGACTCCACCACCGGCTTGACGTCCTGGCACCGTTCGCAGTGTGCGGCGTTCGGCAGGGCGAACACCGCCGAACCACCGTCGGCCGACACGAACCGCCCGGCGCTGTACAGGGCCTTGGCCCGGGCCGGGAGCCCCCGGAGGATGTGGTCGCCCCAGGCCTGCACCAGCAGGTCCCGGTCCAACCCGCCACCGCTCGCGGCGGCCGGCGGTTCGGCCTCCGGAACCGGCGGCGGAGCCGGCGGGGACTCCTGCGGGTCCGGCGGCGGCGCCGGCGGGGCGGACGCGGCGGCACCGGCCGGCACGGCCGGGATCGCCTGGGCTCCCTCCGGAGCCGGCGGCGGTACCGGCCGGGCGGCGCGCTGGCGGCGCAGCGCACCGAGGCCGGGGCGGTTCGCCGGGCCCTGGTCGGTGGAGCCGTCCGGCGGAGCCGGGGCGGGCTGCGGTGGTGCGGCGGGCGGGGAGGGCGCCGCTGGTTCGGCGGGCAGGGCAGCGCTCACCGGCGGGGCGGCGGGCGGCGCGGCGCTCACCCGCGCCGCGGCGGCGCGAGCAGCACCCGGGGCACCCGGGACCGCCGGCGAAGGTGCCGGGGCACCCCCGGCGGCGACGGCCCGCTCCAACCGGGACAGCCGTTCCTCCAGGGCAGCCGTGGAGTCGTCCAGCTCCGGCCGGGCCAGCCGGACGAGGGCCACCTCCAGGACGACCCGGGGGTCGGGGGCGTCGCGCATGTCGACCTGGGTACGGCCGAGGACCTCGATGCCACGGACCAGGCGGGGCAGGCCGAGCCGCTCGACCCGGGCGGCCAGCCGGGCCTGCTGGTCGCCGCCGGCATCCCCCAGCTCGGGGGCCAGGGCGGCCAGGAAGGTCTGGCGGAGCTCGTCCACCAGCTCGGCGGCCAACTGCTGGGACCCCCAGCCGGCCTCATGGAGGGCGGCCACGGCGACCAGGGCCCGTCCGGGGTCGTCGACCTCGATGGCCTCCACCAGCTCGGCCACCTCCGGCCGGGCGTCGGCGGCGGAGCCGGACGCGGCCACCTGGTCGAGGATGGACAGGGCGTCCCGGGCCGAGCCGCGGCCGCGGCGTACGGCGACGGCCAGGGCCTCGTCGTCCAGGTCGAGGCCGGCGGCCCGGTTGACGTCGTGCAGCAGGGTGCCGAGGGTGTCGGCGCCGAGGAGCCGGAACTCGAAGTGCTGGGTGCGGCTGCGGATGGTCGGCGGCACCTTCTGCGGGTCGGTGGTGGCCAGCACGAACACCACGTGGGCCGGCGGCTCCTCCAGGGTCTTCAGCAACGCGTTGGCGGCGGCGTTGGACAGCATATGGACCTCGTCGACGATGTACACCTTCCGCCGGCCGGGGGTGCCCAGGGCGGCGTGGGCGATGAGGTCGCGGACGGCGTCGACGCCGTTGTTGGAGGCGGCGTCCAGCTCGTGGACGTCCAGCGAGGTGCCGCGGGCGATCTCGACGCAGGAGGCACAGGTGCCGCAGGGCTCGCCGTCCTGCGGATCGGCGCAGTTGAGGGCCCGGGCCAGGATGCGGGCGGTGGACGTCTTGCCGGTGCCCCGTGGCCCGCTGAACAGGTAGGCATGGGCCACGTGCTGGTCCCGGACCGCGCTCTGGAGGGCCAGGACGACGTGGGGCTGCCCCCGCAGCTCGCCGAACCGTCCGGGACGGAAGCGGCGGTACAGGGACACGAACTGCCCGTCGTCCCCCCCGGCGCCGTCCGGCGGGGGGGCGGGGGCGTTTCCGGGGTCGTCGGCCATCGCGGCGAGCCTACCGGCGCGGCCCCGGCCGCTCAGGCGTCCCGGGGCCCACGACGGCGGGGCCAGAGAGCACCGGCATTCGGTGCGGTGGCCAGGTTGACTACGGCACACGGCCTCACCCGCTGAGAGCTGCTGCCTTCCGACCCTGACTCGGTTCACGAGCGGCCGTTGCGCAGGACCCGGCCACCGCACCCAACGTCGGTGCGGGGTGGCTGACGATGCTACCCGCTCCGCTCGGACCCGCTCCGCTCGGCGCCGGTTCCCGGGCGGGGCCCGGTACCGGCTCGGATAGCCTGCTCCCCCGGAGGCGTGCGAGAGCGGCCGAATCGGCACGATTGGAAATCGTGTGTGGGGCAACCCACCGTGGGTTCAAATCCCACCGCCTCCGCCATATGCCCGTCGATGCGCGCCCGGATGCCGACGAGCCGGTTGCCGGCGACGAACCGGTTGCCGGCAACGGGGCCGGCACGGGGCCGGTCTCCCTGGAGGAGGCCATGCGGCTGGCGCTGATCGAAGCGGAGGCCGCGATGGCCCACGGCGACGTGCCGGTGGGGGCGGTGGTGCTGCACGAGGGCCGGGTGGTGGCCCGGCGGCACAACGAGCGGGAGCGGCTCGGGGACCCGACGGCCCACGCCGAGCTGCTGGCGCTGCGGGACGCGGCCGCCGCGCTGGGCGGGTGGCGGCTGTCGGGGGCGACGCTGGTGGTCACCCTGGAACCGTGCCCGATGTGCGCCGGGGCGCTGGTGGCCGGACGGGTCGGTGCGGTGGTGTTCGGAGCCGACGACCCGAAGGCGGGGGCGTGCGGGTCGGTCTACAACCTGTGCGCGGACCCGAGGCTGAACCACGAGCTGCCGGTAGTGCCGGGGGTGCTGGCGGAGGAGTGCGGGGCGGTGCTGACCGACTTCTTCGCCGGCCGCCGTCCCGGCCGGTAACCTCTCCCTCGGAGGCGTGCGAGAGCGGCCGAATCGGACGGTCTCGAAAACCGTTGTACCCCCTGGGTACCGTGGGTTCAAATCCCACCGCCTCCGCCGAGGAGCACCAGGAAGCGACCTTCTTTGACAACGGTCGGCCGCTGGCCGACCGTTGTCGCGTCCCGCCCCGGACAACCTCTGGGCACAGGACAGGCACAAGACAGGGCACAGGTGTGCCACACGGTGCGGAGGCCCTGGGCCGTACAGCCGCAGGCCGTTTTCCGGACGGACCTGCTACGCTGGCGGCACCGGCCGGCACGGTCGACCGGCTGCCGGCAACCATGCCGGTGGGGCCTGATTCGAGTTTCCGGTTCGAGTTGGCCTGTTGACAACTCGACGGGAGTTCAGTGGTTTCATTCTCCGACCTGGGCGTTCCCGCCCATCTGGTCGAACGGTTGGCGCAGCGGGGTATCGCGGCGCCGTTCCCGATCCAGGCGGCGACGCTGCCCGACGCCCTGGCCGGCCGTGACGTGTTC
Organism: Acidimicrobiales bacterium; assembly: GCA_035547695.1. Classification (GTDB taxonomy): domain Bacteria; phylum Actinomycetota; class Acidimicrobiia; order Acidimicrobiales; family RAAP-2; genus DASZUK01. Next base: position 114,447 of record DASZUK010000050.1, on the reverse strand, counting down.
GGCCAGGCCCCGACGGGGTCCGGCAAGACCCTGGCGTTCGGGCTGGCCCTGGTCGGCCGGTCGGCCGGTTCGGCCCCCGGCCACCCGCGGGGCCTGGTGCTGGTGCCCACCCGTGAGCTGGCCGGCCAGGTCCGCGACGAGCTGGCCCTGCTGTCCGGCGACCGCCGGCAGCGGGTGATCGCCGTGTACGGCGGCACCGCCTACGGCCCGACCCGGAAGGCGATGGCCCGCGGGGTGGACATCGTGGTGGCCTGCCCCGGACGACTGCTGGACCTGGTGGACCAGGGCGACATCGCCTTGGACCAGGTCCAGATCGCCGTGCTGGACGAGGCGGACCGGATGGCCGACATGGGGTTCCTGCCGGCGGTCCGGAAGCTGCTGGACGCCACCGCCGCGGACCGACAGGTGCTGCTGTTCTCGGCCACCGTCGGCAACGAGGTGGAGTCGGTGGTCCGCCAGTACCAGCGGGACCCGGTCCGCCATGAGGTGGCCGGTGACCGGTCCAGCGTCGGCGAGGTCGCCCACGTGTTCTGGCAGGTGGACCGGGCGGAGCGGGTCGGCATGGTGGCCGGGCTGGTCGGCGAGCACGGCCAGGCCATCGTGTTCTGCCGGACCAAGCGGGCGGTCGACCGGGTCACCCGCCAACTGGGCGCGACGGGGGTACGGGCGGTGGCCATCCACGGGGACCGCACCCAGAAGCAGCGCGAGCAGGCCCTGGCCGCCTTCGGCAGCGGGAAGGCCGGTGCCCTGGTGGCCACCGACGTGGCGGCCCGGGGCATCCACGTCGACGACCTGCCGTGCGTCGTCCACTACGACCTGCCGCCGGAGGCCACCGACTACGTGCACCGCTCCGGCCGGACCGGGCGGGCGGGGAACACGGGCACGGTGGTGGCACTGGTCACCGACGAGCACCGGGGGACCGCCCGCACCCTGCAGCGGGCCCTCGGCCTGCCCCAGGAGGTGCTGCCGGCCGGCACCAGGCCGCCGCGACCGGCCCCGCCGGCCGCCCGCCATGCCGGCGGCGGCGGCAGTGCCCGTGCCAGTGCCAGTGGCAACGACAACGGCAGCCACGCCGAGGACCGCGGGCACCGCCGCCGGACCCACAAGGGCAACAAGGACCAGGGCAGGAACAGGAACAACAGGATCAGCAGGAACAAGGCCTCCGGCCCGACCCCCGGCACCGTGCCGGCGGCCGGTCCCGCAGGGAGCAGTACCAGAGCAGTACCGAAAGCACAAGCAGTACCGAAAGCAACAGAAAGAAGAGGAATCATGCCCACCGGCACCGTCAAGTTCTTCAACACCGAGAAGGGCTACGGCTTCGTCTCCCGTCCCGACGGCGACGACCTTTTCGTCCACTACAGCAACGTGCAGGGCTCCGGCTTCCGGACCCTGGAGGCCGGCCAGCAGGTCGAGTTCGACATCGCTCCTGGACGCAAGGGGGACGAGGCCAGGAACGTCAAGGTCATCTGACGGCCCCCGGCACTGCTCACCGCCGACCGCTCGGCCCTCCGGGGCCGACGGTCAGAGGAAGGAGGTGTGTATTGGCGAGGCCGCGTTCGACCTTTGGAAAGCTACAACGCGATCAGGCCAAGAAGGCCAAGGCCCGGGCCAAGCAGGAGGACCGGGCTGCCCGCCGGGAGGACCGGGCGGAGGCCGACGAACCGGCGGCCGGGCCGGTGGAGGACCAGGGAGCACTGCTGGAACAGTTCGCCCGCCTCCACGAGGACCTGGCCGACGGGCGCATCTCGTTGGACGACTTCGAGGCGCGCCAGGAGGACCTCCGCAGCCGACTTCGGGTGGACTGAGACGGCAAGGACCAGCGACGGGGGTGGCCTCGGCCACCCCCGTCGTCGCGTCCCGCGACCGGGTTAGGCAGGGTGGTCGCCGGCGGGCCGGTCCCTGGTCTCCAGCCACCGCCGGAACCCGGCGGCGTTGGAGTGGACGCCGTTGAGGGTCTCCAACTTCTCGCGGTGCTCGTCGGGGACCTGGTCGAGGTCGTCGGCGAACCGGGCGGACAGGGCGGCGGCGATGTCGTCGCCGTTGCGGTAGGCCTGCTCGGCCACCGCGGCCCACTGCCGGAGGGTGTCGGCGGCCTCGTCCAGGAGCTGATCGGCGTCGGGCAACAGGCCGTAGTGGGCCAGGGCGATGCCGGAGGGGCGGCGGGCGGCGAACCGGGTCATGGAGTGCAGGGCCTGGTCCAGGTCGAAGTCGGGGGGCGGGGTGGCCGGGCGGAGGACGCCGGCGTCGGGGAGGCGGACACCGACGGCGTCGCCGGCGAACAGGATGCCGCTCTGGGAGTCGTGGGCGGCGACGTGGTGCTTGGCGTGCCCGGGGGAGTCGACGGCGACGAGGACCCGGTCGGGACCGACGCGGATCGCTTCGCCGTCGGCCAGGACGTGCAGCCGCTCGGCCGGGGTGGGGTCCAGGCGGCCGTACAGGGTGTCGAGGAGGGGGCCGTAGACCCGGGAGGCGGAGTCGACCAGCCGGGTGGGATCGGCCAGGTGCCGGGCGCCGTTCTGGTGGACGTACACGGTGGCCTTCGGAAAGGCCCGGGCGACGTCGCCGACCCCGCCGGCGTGGTCCAGGTGGATGTGGGTGACCATGACCCCGGCCAGGTCGGACGGGCCCAGGCCCAGCCGGCCGAGGGCGGCCAGCAGGACGGGCACCGACGACTGGCTGCCGGTCTCCACCAGCACCGGGGCCGGGCCGTCGACGAGGTACCCGGCGGTCACCCGTTCCCAGCCGCCCAGGAGGGTGTCGATCTGCAGCACCCCGGGGGCGATGGCCACCGGCTCCGCCGTCGACGGCTGGGCCCCGTCCGGCTGGGCACCGTCGTGGGCGTGCCGGTGCGGGTGGGTGCCGCTCACCGCAGTCCCCCCTCCGGGGCCGGGGTCACTGCGGGGCCACCTCCACCACCACCTTGACGTCGTCGGGCTGGCGGTCCAGGGCCTGGGGCCACTGGTCCAGCGGGACGGTCCGGCTGACCAGCCGCTGCAGCCAGCTCCGGTCGGCCTTGGCCAGGGCGTCGGCCCCGGCCTCGTAGTGGCGCCGGTTGGCGTTGACGGAACCGACGACGGCCTCGTTGGAGAGCACCATGGACCGGTTGAGGGCGCCCTCGTCCACCTGGACGGTGCGGCCGCCGGAGGACACCCCGGTGAGGCAGACCACCCCGCCGGCGCCGATGTGCTCCATGGCGTCGAGGACCAGCGAGGACACCCCGGTGCACTCGATGATGGCGTCGGGGGCCGGGCAGGCCTCCGCGATGGACCCGGTGTGGTAGGTGGCGCCCAGGTCGCGGACCAGGTCCGGCTTCACCCCGGTCGCCATCTGGTCGATGACGTGCACCTCCATGCCGGCCTGCACCCCCATCAGGGCGGCCAGCAGGCCGATCGGGCCGGCTCCGGTGACCACGGCCTTGGAGGGCGCCCAGTGGGCCCGGCCGCCGATCCGGGCGACCTGCTCCCAGGCCTTGGCCACCACGCTGGTGGGCTCCAGCAGCACCCCCAGCATCCCGAGCGAGGGGTCCACCTTCACCAGGAACTCCGGGGTGATCCGGTACTGCTCGGACAGGTAGCCGTCGTGCTCCTTGATGCCGCGCTCGGTGTACCGGCCGTTCCGGCAGAAGTCCCACTCCCCCACCGCGCAGTTGACGCAGGGCACCGGATCGGGCCGGCGGACGATGCCGACGACGAAGTCGCCCTCCGCCACCGCCGCCCCGGTCGGCGCCTCCAGCACCCGGCCGAGGGACTCGTGGCCGAGGACCAGCCGCTCCCGGCCCGGCGGGGCCCAGCCGTACTGGCCGGACAGGATCTCGACGTCGGTGCCGCAGATGCCGACCGCCATGGTCTCCACCAGGACCGGACCGTCGCTCTCGGGAGGGGCCGGAACGTCGGACAGCTCGGCCGAGCCGTTCTGCAGCGGGACCACCGTCAAAGCCTTCATCTGCGCCTCCTGGTCATCGTCCTGGTCATCGTCACCCCGTCGTCACCGGCTCGTCCCCGGCCGTGGCCGGCCCACCGTCCGCGGCCCCACCGTCCGCACCGGCCCCACCGTCCGCACCGGCCCGGTGCCGGTAGGCGGGCCGGGCGTAGTGGAGGTTGCCCAGGCCGCGCCGGGCGAAGTCACCGAGGCCCCACCGGGTGGCCCGGACGCTGCCGCTGCCGACGCCGCCGATCAGGTTCTCGGTCAGCAGCTTGCGGATGCGGTTGGCCACCTGGGCCTGCCCCGGGGAGAGGGGCTCCTGCCCGGTGAGCCGGCAGGCGGTGTTGACCAGGGAGACGTGGGAGAAGGCCTGGGGGAAGTTGCCGACCTGCCGGCCGGCGACGCCGTCGTACTCCTCGGACAGCAGCCCGAGGTCGTTGCGGAGGTCGAGCAGGCGCTCGAACAGGGTGGTGGCCTCGTCCACCCGGCCGATCATGTGCAGGCAGTCGGCCAGCCAGAACGAGCAGGCCAGGAAGGCCCCCTCGCGGCCGGTCAGGCCGTCGACGGCGCCGTCGTCGGAGGTGTGGTAGCGGAGGACGAAGCCGTCGTCGTCGACCAGTTCGCGCTGGACCGCCTCCACGGTGCCCACCACCCTCGGGTCGTCGGGCGGAAGGAACCCGACGAGCGGGATCATCAGCAGGCTGGCGTCCAGGTGGTCGCAGCCGTAGTACTGGGTGAACGCCCCCTTCTCGGCGTTGTACCCCTTGTCGCACACCTCGGCGTGGATCTCGTCACGGAGGGCCCGCCACTTGTCGATCGGCCCTTTCAGGTCCGGCCAGTCCTCCATGGTCCGGACCGCCCGGTCGACGGCCACCCAGGCCATCACCTTGGAGTGGGTGAAGTGCCGCCGCGGGCCGCGGACCTCCCACAGGCCGTCGTCGGGCAGCTTCCAGCCGTCCTCGATGAACTCGACCAGCTTGGTCTGCAGGTCCCAGACCGCCCGGCTGTTGACCCCGCCCATCTCGCCGGCGCTGTACAGGGCGGACATGACCTCGCCGTAGACGTCCAACTGGTACTGGCCGGCGGCGGCGTTGCCGATGCGCACCGGGGCCGACCCCTCGTAGCCGGGGAGCCAGTCCACCTCCCACTCGTCCAGGCGCCGTTCGCCGGCGGCGCCGTACATGATCTGCAGCTTGGACGGGTCGCCGGCGGTGGCCCGGAGCAGCCAGTCCCGCCAGGCCAGGGCCTCGGCGTGGTAGCCGCCGCGCATCAGCGACTCCAGGGTCAAGGTGGCGTCCCGCAGCCAGCAGTACCGGTAGTCCCAGTTGCGGTTGCCGCCGAGCGACTCCGGCAGGGAGGTGGTGGCCGCGGCGACGATGCCGCCGGTGGGCTCGTAGGTGAGGGCCTTCAGGGTGATCAGGGACCGCAGGACGGCGTCGGCGTACTTGCCCTGGTAGGTGCACGCGGACGACCAGGTCTGCCACCAGGTCTCGGTGGTGGAGATGGTGAACCACGGGTCGCTGGGGCGGGGCGGGGCCTCGTGGGACGGGTACCAGGTGAGGATGAACGGGATCTGCTGCCCCTCGTGGATCGGGAACTCCGACACCGAGGTCAGGCCCTCCCCGTGGACGTCCATCCGGGTCCACAGGGCCACCGAGTCCGGGCCGGCGGTGGCGGTCAGTAGGTGGCCGACCCGGCTGACCCAGGGAATGGCCTGGCCGTAGTCGAACCGGAGGGAAAGCTGCATCCGCATCGGCACGGTGCCCCGCAGCCCTTCCACCATCCGGACCACCTGCGGGTGTGTCTCCCGGATGGGCATGCAGTCGGCGATGCGGATGGAGCCGGCGTCGCAGTCCATCTCGGTCTCGAGCACCAGGGTGCCGTCACGGTACCGCCGCCTGGTGGCGGTCACCGTCCCCTCCGGCCCGGCCGGGGCGATCTTCCAGAAGCCGTTGTCGTCGGTGCCGAGCAGCCGGGCGAAGCAGGCGCCCGAGGCGAAGTGGGGCAGGCACAACCAGTCGATGGAGCCGTCGCGGCCGACGATGGCCGCGGTGTGCAGATCGCCGATGACCGCGTAGTCCTCGATGGGGAGCGACATGGCGGCCATTCTTACCCGTCCCGCCTGTCCTGCCCGCCCCGCCCGCCGGCGGTCAGCTCTGGACGCAGGCGCCGGTGCTGACGGCCGTCGGGCGCAGCTCGGCCTGCTGCACCCTGGCCAGCACCCCCGGGGAGGCCAGGGCGTAGCCCACGTCGGCACTGACGGTGGACCGGGAGAAGACCACGCCGATGACGGTGCCGTCGGCCTGGACCACCGGGCCGCCGGAGTTCCCGGGCTGCACGTTGGCGTCCACCTGGTACACCGACCGGACCACTGTGCCCTTGTTGTAGATGTCCCGGCCCTCCGCGGTCAGGCTGGAGGCGACCCCGGCCGGCCCGATCACGAGCGGCCCGTTCTTGGGGTAGCCCAGCACGGCGCCCTGGGTCCCCCGGCCGACCTCGTCGGGGTCGAGGTCGAGCGGCGGCCCCAACGGGGCCCTGGTCCGCAGCACCGCCAGGTCGAAGTTGGGGTCGAACAGGACGGCGGTGGCCGGGTACGGCACCCCCTGGACCACCACCTCGGTGGACGGCTCGCCGGCGACGACGTGGGCGTTGGTGACCACCAGGCCGGGAGCTACCACGAAGCCGGACCCCTCCTGCAGGTAGCCGCAGGCCTGGCCGAGCACCTTGACCATGGACCCTTCGGCGGCGGACCCGATCAGGTCGGCCTCGGACCCCGACGGGGTGGCCACCGGTCGGGCCGGGGCCGGGGAGATGCCGACGAACACCGGCGGGAACCCGGAGTTGGAGAGGAAGGTCTGCAGCGGGGTGAAGACGTCCGGCGGGGGCGGCATGACGTCGTCGACGGCCTTCAGGACGTCGGAGCGTTGGATGGCGGAGCTGAGCCAGACGAACCGGCTCTGCGAGAGCATGTAGGCCACCAGCCAGGCGGACACCAGCACGGCCACGACGGCCACCGCGACGCCCAGGACGGAGTCGACGGACCCGAGGTGCCGGCGGCGGGCGGCCACGGTGCTCCAACTGCCGAGCACCCGGCCGCCGATGCCGAACAGGATGGCCAGGCCGAGGACGAGGAGCAGGACCACAGCGACCCTGACCCCCTGGGAGTGGATGGAGGAACCGATGGCCACGGACAGCAACATCCCGAGGACCATGCCGAGCAGGAAGCCGCCGAAGGTGAACACCTGCAGCAGGGCGCCGAGGCGGAGCCCGTGGACGGCCGCGGCCACCACCACCAGGATGAGGACGACGTCGACCCAGTCCACCGGCGTCGAGGGTAGACGACCGGGCTGGGGCCGCCACTGCGGCAACGGCGGTGCCCCCACCCTCACCAGGGCCGCCGTTAAAGTTGCGGCGCCGTGGAGGAAACGTGAGCGACGGGCGGGCACCGGTCCTGCGGGACGGCCTGGAGAGCCGGAGCCGCCCGCGCCGGGCGGCCGTCGTCGGCCTGGCGGCCGCGGCCCTGGTGGTGATGGCCTCCGCCGGCTGCACCCGGTCCGGTACGGCCGGCACGACGACCACCGCCGTCGACCGGGGCACCGCCGACACCGTCGCGGTCTGGGGCCAGCCGGCGCCGGCCGGGACCGGGGTCCTCGAGGCGGTGTCCTGCGCCGACGCCACCCACTGCTGGGCGGTGGGCCGGTCCGCGGTCAACGCCCTGACGGCCACCGCGACCACCACACCACCGGCCCCGGTGGTCATCGACGCCACCGGTGACGGCGGGGTCACCTGGACGGCGGAGCAGGCCACCGTGGCCGAGCCCACCGACCTGTCCGCGGTGGACTGCCCGGACCGCCGGCACTGCATGGCGGTCGGCAACGCCGACCACGGCGGGCCGATCCTGGGCGCCGTCCTGGTCACCGCCGACGGGGGCCGGACCTGGCAGTCGGTCGGTTCGCCGGTCGGCTCGGTCAACCTGGCCGCGGTGCACTGCCTGTCGGCCACAGCCTGCACGGTGGTGGCGACCGACGGCTCCGGGTTCTGGTCGGCGTCCACCGTCGACGGCGGCCAGGACTGGCAGCGCACCGGCTCGTTGCCGGCCGGGTTCGGCGGGGTCAGCAACCTGTCCTGCCCGTCCGCCGCCGACTGCGTCACCGTCGGGTACACCGCCGGCGCCCCGGGCCAGGGCGCCGGGGCCGTCGCGGTGACCGCCGACGCGGGGACCACCTGGACGGCGGCCACCGTGCCGGCCGGGGTGGGCCTGCTCCACGGCGTCTCCTGCGCCGACGACGGCACCTGCGTCGCGGTGGGCACCGCGTCCACCGCCACCACCGGCGTCGCCCAGGCCGCCAGCCAGGTCCTGCGCAGCGACGACGGCGGCGCCACCTGGACCCTGGGCGATCCGCCGGCCGGCCTCGGGGACGCCTTCGCCGTGTCCTGCGCCACAGGGGACCACTGCGCCGCGGTCGGCACCGTCTGGACGGTCACCGACCCCCCCACCCCGATCGGCGGGGTCGTCGTGTCCGGCGACGGCGGCACCGACTGGAAGACCACCACCACCCGGTACATCCCGGTCGGGCTGGCCGGGGTGGACTGCCCGGTGCCGACGGCCTGCGTGGCGGCCGGCAACGACGTCCTGGCCCGTATCGCCCTGTCCGCCACGAAGGCCCCGGCCGGTGGGAACGGCGGTGGCAGCGGCGGCAGCCACGCCGGCGGCAGCGGCAGCGGCAGCGGCAGCGGTTCGGGCTAGAGCGCGGGGACCACCTCGGCGGCGATCAGCCGGAGGTGGTCGAGGTCGTGGAGGTCGAGCACCTGGAGGTACACGGTGGTGGCACCGGCCGCTCCGTACGCCCGCAGCCGTTCGGCCACCTCGCCGGGGGTGCCGGCGGCGCCGTTGGCACGCAGCTCGTCGACGTCCCGGCCGATGGACCGGGCCCGGCGGCCCACCTCGGCGTCGTCGGCGCCGCAGCAGACCACCACGGCCGCGGACAGGCGCAGGGTCGCCGGGTCCCGGCCGGCGTCCTCGCAGGCCCGGCGGACCCGGCCGTACTGGGCGGCGGTGTCGTCCACCCGGTGGAACGGGACGTTGAACTCGTCGGCGAACCGGGCCGCCAGCCGCGGGGTCCTGGTCGGGCCGGCCCCGCCGACGATCAGCGGCGGCCGCGGTGACTGGGCCGGCTTGGGCAGGGCCGGGCTGTCGGCCAGGGTGTAGTGCCGGCCGGCGTACGAGAACCGGTCGCCCACCGGGGTGGCCCACAGGCCGGTGACGATCTCCAGTTGCTCGGCCAACCGCTCGAACCGGTCGCCGGTGGACGGGAACGGGATGCCGTAGGCCTGGTGCTCGTCGTCGAACCACCCCGCGCCGAGGCCGAGCTCCACCCGTCCGCCGCTCATGGCGTCGACCTGGGCCACCGTGATGGCCAGCGGCCCCGGCAGGCGGAAGGTGGCCGAGGAGAGCAGCGTCCCCAGCCGCACCCGGGTGGTCTCCCTGGCCAGGCCGGCCAGGGTGGTCCAGGCGTCGGTGGGCCCGGGCAGCCCGTCGCCGCTCATGGCCAGGTAGTGGTCGGACCGGAAGAACCCGTCGAACCCGAGGGCCTCGGCCTCCCGGGCGACGGCCAGGAGTCGGTCGTAGTCGGCACCCTGCTGCGGCTCGACGAAGATGCGGACCAGCATGGGCCCACCGTAGCGGGGACCGGTCAGCCGGGGAAGCGGCGCCGGCGCCCCGTGATCCGGCGTTGGCGCCGACGCCCGTGATCCGGTGCCCCGTGGTTGGCGGCATGGTCCCGTGATCCGGCGCCATCGCGCCGTGATGCCGCGGCCGGCTGCCAGAATGCCGCCATGACCACCCCGCCACCCGGGCCGCCGGCCGGCTGGTACCCGGACCCCGCCGGCGGGGGCGGCAGCCGGTGGTGGGACGGGTCGCGGTGGACGGAGCACCTGGCCGGGCCCCCCTCCCCGTCGGTGCCGGCGGCGCCGCAGCAGCCGGTCCCGACTTACCCGACCGCGCCGCGGCAGCCGATCCCGACCTACCCGGCGGCGCCGCAGCAGCCGATCCCGGCCTACCCGGCGACGGCCGGCTGGGCGTCGGGGCCCGGCTGGGCCACCGCGGAGGCCCGGCGGCTGGTGGCGGACGAGGGCGGCGTCGCGGCGTGGGCCCGCTGGTCGGTGGCGGTGTACGCGGTGGTGGCGGTGGCCCAGATGGCGGTGCTGGTGACGCGCTACGGCGGCAGCTTCGACCGCTGGGACCGGTTCTTCCACCAGGTCAGCACGGCGGCCCAGGACGGCCGGCCGACGCCGACGCTGCCGTCCGACCTGGCGTTCCCGGGCTACCTGTGGCCGTTCTCGGTGGCGGCGATCGCCTCGGGGGTGCTGTTCTTGGTCTGGCAGTACCGGGCGGCCAACGCCGCCCGGTCGCTGCGGCTGCCGGCCACCCACCGGCCGGGCTGGGGGGTGGCGTTCTGGTTCATCCCGGTTGCCAACCTGTTCTGCCCGTACCAGGCCCTGCGGGACTGCCTGCCGCCCGGGGATGCCGGCCGATCGCGGCAGCTACGGCTCTGGTGGACCTACCTGGCCACGGTGGTGGCGTCGATCGGCTGCGAGGTCTCGGCCGTCTTCAGCCGGCCCGCCGGCTTCGCCCTGCTGGCGGTCATGGCCGTGCTCTGGGTGGCGGTGGTGGTGGGCAGCGTGAAGGCCATCGACCACATCGGGGCATCGCACCGGGCGATCACCGACATCTCGCCCGGACGCTGACCTGGGCGGCTGCGCCCGCGGCCGGACGGGCCACCGGTTGCCACGAGAAGTTCTTCACGATGTCGTAAGGAGTTTGCCGTCGGTTTCCCGGCCGTTCACACGGCTCGGGTAGGACGGAGAAGTGCAGACGGACCCGGACGAGGAACGCCCCGCGCCGGCCACCGCCGGCCCGGCCGTCCGGCCGTCCGTAGGGCCCCGGGGACGGGCTTCCCGGCCCGGGATCGACCTGCTGGCCGCCCTGGACCCGGATCGTGACCGTCCGGCCGACGTCATGGAGTCCAAGGGGCTGACGCTGCGGTTCGGCGACAAGACCATCCTGTCGGACATCGACATGGGGTTCGCCCGCGGCACGGTCACCGCCCTGATCGGGCCGACCGGCTCGGGCAAGTCGACCTTCCTGCGGACCTTGAACCGCATGAACGACAAAGTGCAGGGGTTCCGGCACGAAGGGGACGTGCTGATGGACGGCCGGACCATCTGGGGCGCGGACCAGGACCTGCTGGTGCTCCGCCGGCGGGTGGGCATGCTGTTCCAGCGGCCGAACCCGTTCCCGATGTCGATCCGGGACAACGTGGTGGCCGGGGTCAAGGCCCACCGCATCGCCAAGGGCAGGCAGCTCGACGTGGTGGCCGAGCAGCGCCTCCGCGAGGTGGGGCTGTGGGACGCGGTGAAGGACCGACTGAAGGACTCCCCCTTCCGGCTGTCCGGCGGGCAGCAGCAACTGCTCTGCCTGGCCCGGGCACTGGCGGTCGGCCCGGAGGTGCTGCTCCTGGACGAGCCGACGTCGTCGCTGGACCCGATCTCCACCGAGTACGTGGAGGCCCTGATGCGGGAGATGGTCCCCGCGCTGACGCTGATCGTGGTCACCCACAACCTGGCCCAGGCCCGGCGGGTGGCCGACACCACGATGTTCTTCTACGAGGGGCGCCTGGTCGAGCACGGCCCGACGCAGCGGCTGTTCGAGCACCCCACCAACCCACAGACCGAGCGGTACGTGACCGGCCGCATGGGCTGAGCGGGTTGGGGGCGGCGGGCCCCGGACGCTCAGCAGCACACCCAGAGCAGTACCAACGACAAAGGAGGACCCCTGTGACTCGGATGTCCCGAGCCAAGCGTTTGGTGCCGGCCGTCGCCGCCGGTGCCGCTTTGGCCCTGACGGTGGCCCTGCCGGCCGCCGGGGCCGCCAAGGCGAACAAGGTGAAGCTGCCCAAGAGTGGGGTGGAGTCGCCGTCGAGCGGAACGGTGAGCGAGACCGGCTCCAGCCTGATCTACCCGCTGTTCAACCTATGGGTCGGCGGCTACAACCAGACGTACCCACAGGTTGCCTTTACGACTGCCTCCCCGGGGTCGGGCACCGGTATCACCGACGCCGCCAACGGCACCGCCAACATCGGGGCCTCCGACGCCTACCTGTCGACAAGCGAGCTGCAGGCCACCCCCACCCTCCAGAACATCCCGCTCGCCATCTCGGCCCAGCTAGTCGTCTACAACGTGCCGGGAGTGACGGCCCACCTAAAGCTGAACGGCAAGGTGCTGTCCGCCATCTACCAGGGCAAGATCACCAACTGGAGCGACCCCAAGATCGCCGCCCTGAACAAGGAGGTGACGCTGCCCACACTGCCGATCGTGACCCTGCACCGGGCCGACTCGTCGGGGGACACCTTCCTGTTCACCTCCTACCTGTCCAAGGCCACACCGTCGGGCTGGGGCGCCACCCTGTCGTACAACACGACAATCACATGGCCGAAGGCCCCCGGCGCCCTGGCCGAGACGGGGAACTCGGGGATGGTGTCGGCCTGCAAGACAACCAAGGGCTGCATCGCCTACGTGGGCATCAGTTACCAGACCCAGGCCCTCCAGGCCTCGCTCGGTTACGCCCAACTGCAGAACAAGAAGGGTGCGTACATCCTGCCGAGTGCGGCATCGATCGCCGCGGAGGCGGCGTCGTTCGCCAACACCACGCCTAAGGACGGGACCATCTCTCTCATCTACGGGCCGGCCAAGACGGGGTACCCGATCATCAACTATGAGTACGCCATCGTGAACTCCAAGCAGACCACAGCGACGGTGGCCAAGAACATCCGCTCGATCCTCGAGTGGGCGGTCAACCCCAAGCTGGGCAACAGCGCCACATACCTGGCACAGGTGAACTTCCAGGCGCTGCCGCCCAAGGTCGAGGCCAACTCGATCGCCCAGATCCTGAAGGTCAAGTAGCCAACGTGGCCGTTGTCGGCGGCACCGCGGGCGACCTGCCCGCGGTGCCGCCTGCGTCCGGGGTCTCCACCGGGCCCGGAGTGCCGGCGGCCTCGCGGCGCCTGCGCCGGGTCCTCCGGAGCTCGGAGACGGCCAGTTGGCGGTGGGCCGGCCGGATCGCCGTCCTGCTCCCATCGGCCGCCCTGGTCTTCGTCCTGACCGTCCTGGTGGTGAAGGCCTGGCCGGCGGTCCGGGTGAACGGCTGGAACTTCCTGACCACCACCGCATGGAACGCCGGCAGCGGCTACGGCGGGACCACCACCACCGATGGCGTGGCTCACCCCATCGGCTCCGACTATGGGGCGTGGGCGTTCATCGCCGGCACCCTGCAGAGCTCGGTGATCGCCGTCGTCGTCGCCCTGCCCATCTCCATCGGGTGCGCGTTCGCCCTCACGGAACGGCTGCCGCGGTGGCTGTCCCGCCCCCTGGGGTTCGCCGTGGAGTTGCTGGCCGGCATCCCGAGCGTGATCATCGGCCTCTGGGGCATCGTCACCTTCGGCCCCTTCCTCGCCCAGCACGTCTATCCGGTCATCGCCGACCACATGCCGGACGTGCCGGTCCTCCGTTACTTCCGCAACCCGGTCGGCCACGGCCAGGGCCTACTCACCGCCGGGCTAGTCCTGGCCCTCATGATCGTGCCGATCATCACCGCCACCACCCGTGACCTGTTCCAGCAGGTGCCCCGGCTGCCCAAAGAAGGCGGCGAGGCCCTCGGCATGACCGACTGGGAGGTGGCCCACCGGATCACCCTCCCGTGGGTGCGGTCCGGCATCGTCGGTGCCACCGTGCTCGGGCTCGGCCGGGCCCTCGGCGAGACCATCGCCGTGGCCATGGTCGCCGGGTCCATCACCCAGGTGGCGCCGAACATCTATGCGCCGATGTCCACCATCGCCGCTGCCATCGTCGACAAGCTGCAGGGCGCGCAGACCGACGGTACCGGGTTCGCCGTGGCCACCATCGCCGAGCTCGGGCTGGTCCTGGCGATCATCTCGGTGCTGGTCAACCTGGTCGCCCGGCTCATCATCCGCCGCACCGCCCGCCTCGGCGGGCCGGTCGGACGGGGAGCCTGACCGTGCCCGGCCAGCGGCGGCGGCGCTTCCTGGCCGGCGGCTTCCGGGTCGGCACGTACCTGGCCCTGCTCCTGGTCCTCGGGCCGGCCCTGTGGATCCTGGGCGGGGTGGTGGCCCGGGCCGTCCCACACTGGCGGTGGGACGTGCTCTGGACCACACTCTCCGGCGCCACCGGCGGCCTGAGGGGCGCCATCCTCGGCACCCTCATCCTGATGGCCGGCGTCCTCGTCATCGCCGGCACCGTCGGGGTCCTGGCCGGCCTCCACCTGGCCGAGCTGGCCAAGCCGAAGAAAGACGGGCGGCCGGGCGGCGGGGTCATGCGCAGCGCCGCGGACGTCCTGTCCGGCTTCCCGTCCATCGTCCTCGGCTACGTCGGCTACGTGGCCCTGGTCGTCGGCCTGCACTGGCAATACTCGCTGCTGCCGGCCCTGCTGATCCTCTCGATCATGGTGGTGCCCTACATCGCCAAGTCCACCGAGACGGCCCTCCGCCAGGTGCCCACCGCCTACCGGGAGGGGGCGGACGCCCTGGGCATGTCGATGGGGTACGGCCTGCGCAAGGTGGTACTGAAGAGCGCCTTCCCGGGCATCGTCACCGGCCTGCTCATCGCCCTGGCCATCGCCGGCGGGGAGACCGCGCCGCTGCTGTACACGGCGGGCTGGAACGGCCGGGTGTGGACAGGGGCGTTCGTCCACGGCCACGGGTTCACCTACCTGACCTACCCGGTGTTCACCTTCTTCGACTACCCGAACAAGGAAGCCAACTACCTGGCGTACGACGCCGCCCTGATCCTCATGGTGATCGTGCTGATCCTGCTGGTGGCCTCCCGGATCATCGTGGCCCGGACCCAGCGGCACGCCGAGGGGCACTGACCCACCGAGGGCCCGCCGAGGGGCACCAGGCCGCCGATGGCCCGCCGAGGGGCACCAGGCCGCCGAGGGGCACTGGGCCGGGCCCCGGTAGGGTTGGGGCACCCCGGGCAGGGAGCTGGGACCTCCGAAAGGGCAGGCCGATGTTCGAGTGGTCCGAAGAGCAGTTGGCGGTCAGGGACGCCGTCCGCCGGTTCGTGGCCGACGAGGTGGCGCCCCGGGTGGACGAGCTGGAGCACGGGGACACCCCGCCGTACGACGTCATCCGGAAGCTGTACGCCACGTTCGGCCTGGACCAGTTGGCCCGGGAGCGCTTCGCTCGGGCGCTGGCCCGGAAGGAACAGGGGGAGGACGCCGCGCCCCGCCCTGCCGGTGACAGCCAGCCCCCGCCGCCCCACCAGGGCGGCGACAGCCAGGCGGCCCTCACCCTCATCCCCATCATCGAGCTCTGCCACCACTGCCCGGGCATCGTGACCGCCCTGGGGGTGTCCACCGGGCTGGCGGCCGGGACGATCATGAAGCGGGGGACCCCGGCCCAGATGCAGCGGTGGGGCCTGGACCTGCTGACGCTGGACAAGATCGGGGCCTGGGCCATCACCGAGCCGGACTCCGGGTCGGACGCGCTGGGCGGGATGAAGTCGACGGCGCGGCGGGACGGCGACGAGTACGTGTTGAACGGCAACAAGACGTTCATCACCAACGGCCCCTACGCCGACACCGTCGTGTTCTACGCCAAGCTGGACGACGGCACCGGGATCGACCTGCGGGACCGCAAGGTGCTGACGTTCGTGCTGGACCGCGACATGGACGGGCTGGAGCAGTCGAAGCCGTTCCGCAAGATGGGGCTGCACTCGTCCCCCACCGGGGAGCTGTTCCTCTCCGACGTCCGGGTCGGCCGGGACCGGCTGCTGGGGGAGACCGAGGACGAGCCCGGCGGCGGCGGCCGGCAGAGCGCCAAGGACAACTTCGTCACCGAGCGGGCCGGGGTGGCGGCGATGGCCCTCGGGGTCATCGAGGAGTGCCTGAAGCTGTCGGTGGCCTACGCCAAGGACCGGCTGCTGTGGGGGAAGCCCATCGGGGACTTCCAGCTCGTGCAGCTAAAGCTGGCCCGGATGGAGGTGGCCCGGCTCAACGTGGAGAACCTGGTGTTCCGGCACATCGAGATGTCGGCGCAGGGCAAGTCGCTGACCCTGGCCGAGGCGTCGGCGATGAAGCTGTACTCGGCCCAGGCCGCCGTGGACGTCGCCATGGAAGCGGTCCAACTGTTCGGCGGCAACGGCTACATGGCCGAGTTCCGGGTGGAGCAGCTAGCCCGGGACGCCAAGGTGTTCCAGATCTACGCCGGCACCGACGAGATCCAGGTCACCCACATCGCCAAGGACTTGCTGAGCCGCTGACCCGCAAGGGGCCCCAACCCCTTGCTCCTCCGAAGCCCGGGGCCCCTGCCCCGGGCCGGCCGTGAGCCGCTGAACGGGTTAGGCGACCGGCAGGTCGAGGGCTTCCTTGCCGGTGAGCCAGGGGCGGCCGGCGGCGGCCAGGTCGGCCCACTTGCCGAGGTCCTGGCCGTCCTGGCCGAGGTCCTCGGGGGTGGGCCCGAACCGGTCGGCCAGCGGCCGGAGGGCGTCGACGTCGAAGCGGTAGCACTCGGCGGCGTTGCCCCCCAGGATCTGCTGGGTCTCGTCGACGGGGATGTCGTGGAAGGCGTTGCGCAGCCACTCCCTGGTGTGCGGCCAGGTGCCCTCGGGGTGGGGGAAGTCGTTGCCCCACATGATGTTGCCGACCCCGATCTCGTAGCGCCGGGCCAGCTCCCGGCGGCGGGTGTTGGAGGCCCCGATGAAGCAGTTGCGGTCGAAGTAGTCGCTGGGCCGCATGGACAGGTGGGCGGTGAGCTGGGAACCCAGCTTCTTGGCGGCGTGCTCGCGGTCGTAGACGATGTCGGAGGTCCACAGCAGGTCGGGGGCCCAGAAGGCGCCGCACTCGGTGGTGACGAAGCGCAGGTCCGGGAACCGCTCGAAGACGCCGGACCACAGCAGGAACCAGAGCGGCCGGGTGGACCACCAGCGGACCTCGGCGACGTACAGGCCGACGTGCTCGCCGTAGGTCGCCCGGTCGGCGGCCCCGGAGTGGACGTGCACCGGCATCTGCAGGTCGGCGCAGGCCGCCCAGACGCGGTCGTACCTGCCGTCGTGGTACGGCTCGTGGGGCTGCCACATGGACGGGATCAGGATGCCGCCGCGCAGCCCGGACTCGGCGGCCCGGGTGATCTCGGCCACGGCGGCGTCGACGTCGAAGATGGGCACCAGGGCGACCCCGGCCCGCCGCGCCGGGCTGCCGGCGCAGAGCTCGGCCAGCCACCGGTTGTGGGCCCGGGCCCCGGCCAGCAGCAGCTCGACGGGGACCTCGGCGGTGGCGCCGAGGCCGGCCCCGAACGGGGCGGAGGCCCCACCGGTGACGGCGTCGGCGTCGGGGAAGATGACCTCACCGACCACCCCGTCGGCGTCCAGCTCGCGGTCGCGGCGCTCGGCGTCCCAGCCGCCACGGAGGCCCTCGGCGTTCTCCTCCTCCCACTCCTCGGCGAACTCCGGGTTGCGCAGGCCGCGCTCGGCCAGCTCGGCCTCCATGGCGGCCCGGGCGGCCATGGCCTGGTCGAAGGCGTCCCGGTAGGCCGGGTCCAGCCACTCCCGGTACTGCTCGTTGGGCAGCCCGGCGTGGCAGTCGGACGAGATCACCAGGTACCGGCTCATGGGTGGGCGCTCCTTTGGGTCGTCGGATCGACCGTCCGGTCGACCGTCCGGTGGGTCATCCGGGGACCTCCCGGAGGTAGGTGGGGTTGGCCCGGTCGAGCATGGAGCCGGCCCGGGCCCGGATCTGCTCGTCGGTGCGGTCGCTCGGGGCCATGATCCAGAAGTCGCCGGCCCGGACCCCGCGCACCATCTGGTCGGCCACCTCGGCCGGCTCGGTGTACTGCACGGTGATGCCGGCGGCGGCCATCTGCCGCTCCAGGTCCTCGACCGTCGGGTACGGGGTGGCCCGGGGCCGCTGCTTGGCCAGGGCGGCCGGCCGGTTGCGCCAGGAGGTGAACAGGCCGGTCCGCAGCATGTTGGGCCCGGGGAACAGCACCGACGCGCCGACCGCCGAGCCGGCGTCCTGCAATTGGGCGTACAGGCACTCGGTCAGGGTGACGACGGCGGCCTTGGTGACCGCGTACTGCGGGGTGCCCCGCAGCGGGGACACCCCGCCGTTGCCGGACGAGGTGTTGACGACGTGGCCGGGCTCCCCGGAGGCCACCATGCCGGGCACGAAGGCGTTGATGCCGTGGATGACCCCGTACACGTTGACCCCGATGGCCCACCGCCAGTCGTTGAGCTCGTGCTCCCACAGCATCCCTTCGGCGCCGGCGCCGATGCCGGCGTTGTTGCACAACAGGTGGACCGCGCCGTAGGTGTCGAGGGCCCGGTCGCGCAGGGCCAGGACCGAGGCGTAGTCGGCCACGTCGGTGACCACCCCGACGACGTCCAGCCCCCGGCCGGTGAGCTCGGCCACGGTCTGGTCCAGGGCGGGCTGCTCGACGTCGGCCAGGACCACCCGCATGCCCTCGGTCGCCAGCCGCTCCCCCATGGCCCGGCCGATGCCACCGGCGCCGCCGGTGACCACGGCCACCCTCCCCGCCAGGTCCTCCACCGCCCGGCCCTACTCGGCGCCGACCGGCGCCAGGTCGTCGGCGCCGACCGGCGACAGGTCGTCATAGCGCTGGTGCGCGTACGGCCGCAGCCACTCCGCCGGGACGGTCCCGTGGATCTCCCCCCGCTGCACGCTGCTGCGGGTGGCCAGGACGACGTCGCGGACCTGGCGGACCGGCAGGTCGGCCACCGGGTCGAACCGGGACTCGCGGAGCACCACGTCACCGTCCACCCGTTCGAGGGTGCGGGTCTTCTCGGTGCGGTGGCAGTACACCAGGGCGGGGTCGCTGTCGAACCCCTTGCCGTCGGGGGCCGGCAGGAACTTGAAGTAGAAGTCGGTGCGGGTCTCCTCCGGCGGCGGGTCCAGCTCCTCCACCACCCGGCCGGCCACCTCGATGATGGTGGTGCCCATCCGGACCATGCGGCCGACCACCCGGTCGCCGTCCCGGACGAGGTCGACGGCGGCCAGCTTCTTGGGCTCGCCGAAGGTCTCCCGGCCGCCGATCACGGACTGCTCGGTGGTCATCGGCATGAGCAGGGCGTAGTACCCGTCGGTGCCTTCGTGCCGGGCCCGGACCGAGAAGCTGCCGGCCCCGAAGGTGGGGTAGCCGGGGATGTCGACGGTGGCGACCGTCACCTTCACCAGCGGCTCGTCCCCGGGCTCGATCGGTGGCGGCAGCACTGCGGCCACCACCTCGGGATCGGTCAGGTAGGTGGCCACCAGGGTGGTGGCCCACACGTCCACCGAGGTGGCTTCCACCTCCCGGTTCCGTAGCTGCTCTTCGCTCCTGGCTCCGTACCGCACCGTCGGCATGGCGGTCATCCCTTCTGTCGTTTTTCTGTCGTCCTGCTGTCCCGGCCTCGTCAGGCTGGTGTCGTCAGGCTGGTGTCGTCGGGGTTCGGGTTCGTCCCGGTCGTCGTCCGGCTCCGGGCACCGGCCGTCACGTCACCCGGCCAGGCCGGCGAAGGCCGGGCAACGGTCGGCTTCGGCGGGGACCTGGTCCGCGGTGAGCGGCCGGGCGATCTCGTCGTGGGTGGGGCCCACCCGATCGGCCAGCCGCCCGAGCAGGTCCATGTCGAACCCGTACAGCCGGCCGGCGTTGCCGCCGATCATCTGCTGCACCTCGGCCGAGTCCACGCCGGCGAACGCCGCCCGGAGGGCCTCCCGGCTGAACGGGAAGCTGGCCTCCTTGTGGGGGTAGTCGCTGCCCCACATGATCCGGTCGACGCCGACGGCGTGCCGCAGGACGGCCTCGGCGGGCCGCATGAAGCTGGACCCGACGTGGCACTGCCTGGCCCAGTACTCGCTGGGCCGCAGGCTGAGGGCGGACACTACCGGGTTGCCCCACTCGTACTCCTGCGACCCCACCGCGGTGCCCATGCGGTGGAAGAAGTAGTCCAGGGTCATCAGGGTCTCGGGGATCCAGGCGGTGCCCTGCTCGGTGAACACGAACTGCAGGGTCGGATGGCGTTCCATCACGCCGCCGAACAGCAGGTTCCACAGGGCCCGGTGGGCGTACCAGGTGACCTCCAGCAGGAACGTGACCTGGTCGATGGGCTGGTCACCGAGCGGCGGCACCGCGCTGCCGGCGTGGTGGTTGACCACCAGGCCGGCGTCGTCGCAGGCGGCCCAGATGGGCTCGTACACCGGCGAGTACAGCGGCTCCAGCCCGGACCCGGGCGGGGCGCCGGGCAGCAGCACCCCGCCACGGAGGCCGGCGGCGGCGGCCCACTCGATCTCGGCCACCGCGGCGTCGACGTCGTGGAGCATGATCTGGGCGATCCCGGCCCGCCGTCCCGGGGCGGCGTCGCAGAAGTCGACCAGCCACCGGTTGTGGGCCCGCAGCCCGGCCCAACGCAGGTCCAGGTCGCCCTGGGTGGCTCCGGGCACCTGGGCCTTCAGTGACGGCTCCGGGTAGAACGGCGGGATGGTGTTGGGGTAGACAACCTCGGCCACGATGCCGTCCGCCTCCTGGTCGGCCAGCCGCCGGTCGTGGTCCCAGTTCCGGCCGCCCTCCTCCCCCATAAGGTCCTCGAAGGGGATGGCGTAGTCCCGGGCCCAGGCGTCGAAGGCGTCGTGGTGCCGGCGCTCCAGGTAGTCCCGGTACTGGTACAGCTCCGCCCCGCCGTGGCAGTCGGCGGAGATCACCACGTAGCGATCCGAACCTGCCATCAGACTTGCACCTCCCCCCGGGGGCACCGCGCCGGCACGGTGCCCGCCGCGGTCGCTCTTGCCGCGCTGTAGCGGCGTTACTCTGTAGCATCGTTACATGGCTTCCGGAGGGCGTCAAGGGGCGGCGGGTGGCACGTCGGCGGGTGGCACAGGCCGGGGCGGGGCCCTGTCCCGGGAGCAGGTCCTGCAGGCCGCGCTGGAGGTGGTCCGGGCCGACGGGGCCGACCGGCTGACCATCCGGGGCCTGGCCGCCAAGCTGGGGGTGGCGGTGACGGCCATCTACTGGCACGTCGGGGACAAGCAGGCGCTGCTGGACGGCGTGGTGGACCTGGTCATCGCCGACATCGGCGAGGTGACCGCCGGCGGCCGGGGGCCGGAGGCCCGGCTGGTGTCGGCCGGGCGGTCCCTCCGGCGGTCCCTGCTGGACCAGGCCGACCTGGTGGCGCTGGTGCAGCGGCAGGGCCGCATCGCCGCGCTGTTCCAACCGGCCCGGCGGACGCTGGTCCGGGAGCTGGCCGCCGCCGGGCTGGCCGGCGAGGAGGCCGTCCTGGCCCTGCAGGCCATCTTGAACATGGTGGTGGGGTCGGTGCTGATCGACCGGCAGGTGGCCCGCCAACCCGCCCAGCGGGAGGAGCCCGAGGAGCTGTGGACGGCCGACGACGTGCCGGACGCACCGGACCTGTTGCCGTTCCTGGCCCACCACCTGGACGAGGAGCGGCTGTTCGACTACACCCTGCGCACCCTGGTGCGGGCCATCGTCGGCCGTAGCCGGCCGTAGGGGCTGGCCGGGCCGCCGCTCGGCGAGGGCGGCCGGGCGTCAGGCGAAGACGACGGTCCGGTTGCCGTTGACGAGGACCCGGTCCTCCAGGTGCCACCGCAGGCCGCGGGCCAGGACGGTCCGCTCGACATCGCGGCCGATGCGGACCAGCTCGTCGACGGAGTCGCCGTGGTCGATGCGCCGGGTGTCCTGCTCGATGATCTGACCGGCGTCGAGGTCGGCGGTGACGTAGTGGCAGGTGGCCCCGATCAGCTTGACGCCGCGCTCGAACGCCTGGTGGTACGGCCTGGCCCCGGCGAACGACGGCAGGAAGCTGTGGTGGATGTTGATGATCCGTCCGGGGTACCGGGCGCAGAGGTCCGGGGGCAGGATCTGCATGTACCGGGCCAGCACCATGACGTCGCCGCCGACCCCCTCGAACAGGCGGCCGATCTCGGCGAAGGCCGCCGACTTGTCGGCGGGGTCCACCGGGACGTGGTGGAACGGGACCCCGTGCCCCTCCACCTCGGACCGCAGGGTGTCGTGGTTGGCCACCACGCAGGGGATGTCGCAGTCCAGGTCGCCGCTCCGCCAGCGGTAGAGGAGGTCGGCCAGGCAGTGCGGCTCCTTACTGGCCAGGATGACCACCCGCTTGCGCACGTCGGTGTCGGTCAGCCGCCAGTCCATGTCGAACTCGGCGGCCACCGGGCCGAACCGGTCCCCCAGCCCGTCGGGGCCGAACGGGAGGGAGTCCGCCAGGGTCTCGATCCGGAGGAAGAACCGGCCGGTGGACAGGTCGCCGTGCTGGGCGGCCTCCAGGACCCAGCCGCCGTGGCCGGCGATGAACCCGGTGACGGCCGCCACGATGCCGACCCGGTCGGGGCAGGTGACGGTCAGGATGTAGCGCCGCATGGCGCACATCATTGCTCCTGCCGCGGACCTGCAGTGGACGTTGCCGACCAGGGCGAAGGTGCGGCGCGAAAAACCGTCGGTATTCTTATGACACGTTCATCGCGTAGTTTGCTAAATACGAGTGAATATGTAAGAATTTTCCCTCATGTCATCCACCAAAGACTCCACCCGGCGCCGCCTCGCCGCACTGGCCGCCGCGCCGGCGGTGGCCGCCCTGGTGCTGTTCGGCCTCCCGGCGACGGCGGGCGCCGCCGGGGGCACCGTCAACCTGGTCGCCTACTCCACCCCCAAGCCGGCCTACACAGTGCTGGTCAAGGCGTTCAACGCCACCAAGGGCGGCCAGGGGGTCACCGTGGTCCAGTCCTACGGCCCCTCCGGCACCCAGGCCACAAACGTGATCTCGGGCCTGCCGGCCACAGTGGTCAACTTCTCCCTGGCGCCGGACATGCAGAAGCTGGTGGCCGCCGGCGACGTGGCCGCCGACTGGGACAAGGGGCCCACCAAGGGGTTCGTGACCGACTCGATCGTGTCGTTCATCGTGCGGGCCGGCAACCCCAAGCACATCAAGACCTGGACAGACCTGGTGAAGGCCGGGGTGCAGGTCATCACCCCCAACCCGTTCAGCTCGGGCAGCGCCAAGTGGAACCTCATGGCGGCCTACGGGGCGCAGTTGAACGAGGGCAAGTCCAAGGCGAAGGCCACCGCCTACCTGGGCAAGCTGCTGAAGAACACGGTGTCCCAGCCCACCAGCGCCAGCACCGCCCTGCAGACCTTCCTGTCCGGCGAGGGGGACGTGCTGCTGGACTACGAGGACGACGCCCTCTACGCCAAGAACCAGGGGTCGGCCATCTCGATCGTCACCCCACCGCAGTCCATCCTGATCCAGAACCCCATCGCCGTCACCACCAAGGCGACCAACCCGGCGTCGGCCAAGGCCCTGGTGGCCTACCTGCTGTCGCCGGCCGGCCAGAAGCTGTGGGGGAAGCAGGGGTACCGGCCGGTCCTGCCGGCGGTGGCCAAGCAGTTCAAATTCCCGCAGCCGAAGAAGCTGTTCACCATCACAAGCCTGGGCGGGTGGACAAAGGTGAACACCGTCTTCTTCGACCCGGAGAAGGGGGTCATCACGAGGATCGAGAGCGGCCTTGGGGTCTCTACCGCCAAGAGCTGACGCCGCCACCGGCTCCCCGATCGGGGCCGGGCCGATCGGAGCCGGGCAGGTCGGGCCGGGCAGGCGGGCCGGTCGGGGGTCCCCCGTGGTCCGCCTGGTCGGCCGCGTCGTGGGGCCGGGCCTGGCGGTCACCTACCTGAGCCTGCTGGTCCTGCTGCCGATCGCCGCGGTGCTGGGCAAGGCGTTCAGCGGCGGCTGGGCGGAGTTCTGGAGCGCGGTCACCCAGCCCGAAGGGGTGGCGGCCCTCAAGCTGACCCTGGTCTGCTCGCTGATCGTGGCCCTGTTCAACTCCCTGGCCGGGCTGGTGGTGGCCTGGGTGCTGGTCCGGGACGACTTCCCCGGAAAGCGGGTGGTCGGGGCCATCATCGACCTGCCGTTCGCCCTGCCGACGGTGGTGGCCGGGCTGACCCTGCTCAGCCTGTACGGGCCGGACAGCCCGTTCGGGGTCAACGTGGCCGGGACGAGAATCGGCATCCTGTTCGCCCTGGCCTTCGTGACGCTGCCGTTCTGCGTCCGGTCCATCCAGCCGGTGCTGGCGGAGATGGACCGGGAGACCGAGGAGGCGGCGGCGTCGCTCGGGGCGTCCCCCGCCGGGGTGCTCCGCCGGGTGGTGCTGCCGGGCGTGGCGCCGGCCATGCTGGCCGGGGCCGGCCTGGCGTTCGCCCGGGCGGTCGGCGAGTTCGGCTCGGTGGTGCTCATCTCCGGCAACCTGCCGTTCAAGACCGAGGTGTCGTCGTCCTGGATCTACAGCCTCAGCCAGAGCAGCCAACTGCCGGCCGCCGCCGCGGTGTCGGTGGTGCTGGTGGTCGTGGCCCTGGTGGTGCTGACCGCCATCGGGCTGCTCCGGCGGAGGTTCGGCGTGGCGGAGGCGGCGTGACCGGCCGGTGGCGGTGGCCGATCCGGGTGGCGGCCCTCGGCTACCTGGCCCTGCTGGTCATCGTGCCGGTGGGGTCGGTGTTCTACCGTGCCTTCGACCACGGCGCTGCGGCGGCCTGGGACGCGGTGACGACCCCGGACGCGTTGCACGCCCTGTGGCTGACCCTGCTGGTGGTGCTCATCGCGGTGCCGCTGGACACGGTGTTCGGGGTGGGGGTGGCCCTGATCCTGGCCCGGCACCGGTTCCCGGGGGCCTGGCTGCTGGACGCCTTCGTGGACATCCCGTTGGCCATCTCCCCGGTGGTGGTCGGGCTGGCCCTGGTGCTCGTGTACGGCCAGGCCGGCTGGTTCGGCAACCTGCTGTCGGGGTGGGGGATCCAGGTGATCTTCTCGGTGCCCGGCATCGTCATGGCGTCGGCCACCGTGGCCCTGCCGTACGTGGTCCGGGAGGTGCTGCCGGTGCTGCAGGAGATCGGCACCGAGCAGGAGCAGGCCGCCCGGACGCTGGGAGCCGGGCCGGTGGCGACGTTCCGCCGGATCACCCTGCCGTCCATCCGCCGCGGCGTGGCCTACGGGATCACCCTGACCACCGCCCGGGTGCTGGGCGAGTTCGGGGCGGTGGCCATCGTGTCCGGCAACATCGGCGGCCGGACGCAGACCCTGACCCTGTTCATCCAGGACAGCGTCGAGAACCTGAACCCGGTGGGCGCCTACGCCGGGGCGGTCATCCTGGCCCTGGTGGCCTTCGGGGTCCTGGCCGTACTGGGCGGCGACCGAGAAAGGAGGGTCCGGCGTTGGCGATCGTCATCAGATCAGTCTCCAAGCGGTTCGGAGATGCTGTTGCCCTCGACGATGTGAGCCTGGACGTCCCGGCCGGGTCCCTGACCGCCCTGCTGGGGCCCAGCGGCGGCGGCAAGTCGACGCTGCTGCGGGTGATCGCCGGCCTGGAGACCCCGGACACCGGCACGGTGGAGATCGACGGCCAGGACGTCACCGGGGTGCCGGTCCGCGAGCGGGGCATCGGGTTCTGCTTCCAGCACTACGCCCCCTTCCGGCACCTGACCGTCCGCCGCAACGTGGCGTTCGGGCTGGAGATCCGGCGGCGGCCGAAGGCGGAGATCCGCCAGCGGGTGGACGAGCTGCTGGAGCTGGTCCGGATCGGCCACGTGGCCGACCGGTACCCGTCCCAGCTCTCCGGCGGCCAGCGGCAGCGGATGGCCCTGGCCCGGGCCCTGGCCATCGAGCCCCGGGTGCTGCTGCTGGACGAGCCGTTCGGCGCCCTGGACGCCCAGGTCCGCCAGCAGTTGCGGGCCTGGCTGCGGGACCTGCACGAGAAGATCGCCGTCACCACCATCCTGGTCACCCACGACCAGGAGGAGGCCATGGAGGTGGCGGACCGGCTGGCCATCATCAACGAGGGCCGGCTGGAGCAGGTCGGGGCACCCAACCACATCTACGACCACCCCCGCAACGAGTTCGTCCTCAACTTCCTGGGCCCGGCCACCACGCTGGACGGGATGCCGGTGCGGCCGCACGACCTCGTCCTGCACCGGTACCCGGAGCCCGGAGGCCATCAGGCCACGGTGGTCCGGGTCACCCACCTCGGCTTCGAGGTCCGGGTGGACCTGCGGCTGGACGACGGCGCACCGGTCTGGGTGCAGCTCAACCGGGGCAACGCCGCCGAGCTGCAGCTTGCGGAAGCACAGCGGGTGTGGGTGGCCCTGGCCGACCACGCCACCGCGACGGTCATGGCCGGCACAGCGGCCCTGGCCGTCACCGCCCCCCGGTCCGGGAGGGCCGGTTTGCCCGGCGACGCCCCCGGGCAGGTATCTGGAGATCCAGAGAGGGGTTGAGCCATGGCGGAGCACACCAGTCCGGACCGGGAGACGCAGCAGGCCGAGGTGGAGGACGCGGCGGTCACCGGCCACGCCGACCGGCCGCCCACCGACGACGAGGCCGCCGCGGCCGACCGGGCCGCGGGGGACCCGGCACTGAGCGGCGACCAGGAGGAGGTCGGCGAGCACTACCGGGAGATGGCCGAGCGCGGGGTGGAGCAAAAGGGGGAGGGCCGCATCTCGTAGCGGCCGCCGTGCCGGCCGCGCTGCCCGCCGTGCCGGCCGCGCCGGCTGCGCTGTCGCCGTTCCGGCTGCGCTGTCGTCCTGCCCGCCGTACCGGCTGTGCCGGCTGCGCAGTGGGCATGCGAAGCTGTCGAGATGGCCGACGACCCTTTCGCTGAGCTGCTGGCCGCCAACCGGCGGTACGTGGACACCTTCTCGCTGCAGGGCCTGGCGGCCCCGGCGGCCAAGGGGATCTGCGTGGTCACCTGCATGGACAGCCGGATCGAGCCGCTGACGGCCCTGGGCCTGGTGCCGGGGGACGCCAAGATCCTGCGGAACGCCGGCGGCCGGGTGAACGGCGACGTGCTGCGGTCGCTGGCGCTGGCGACGACCTACCTGAACGTCACCGCGGTGGCCGTGATGCACCACACCGACTGCGCCATGACCAAGCTGGACGACGCCATCATCCGGTCGGACCTGTCGGCGGCGCAGCAGGTGGCCACCGAGGGGTGGGAGTTCCTGACGATGGCCGACCCCGACGCCGCCCTGGCTGCCGACGTGGCCGTGGCGCGGTCCTGCAAGGGGCTCGCCGACGGCGTCCGGGTGGCCGGGTGGCGGTACGACGTGGAGACCGGCGCCGTCCGCCAGGTGGTCGACCCGTAGGCGCCGGCCCGCTGCCGGGCCAGCCCGCTCTGGGGGGCGTCGAGCGGCGCAGGCTCCCGCGTACGCGGCGGGCCGCGGGCCAAGTACCCTCCGTGCCAGCCAAGCCGTGGACGAATACCGGGCAGCTACCGGGCACCCGAAGAAGGTGAGGTCGGACGCCGTTGCGCAAGGTCGGTTGGACGCTGCTGGTGATCGTGGTGGTCGTGGTGGTCCTGGTGGTGGTGCAGTTGGTGCGGTCCCCGCCGGGCCAGTCGACCACGGTGACGGGGCCGTCGTCGATGGTCGTACCGGGCAGCGACGCCCTGCCGTGGCCGGCCACCGGGCAGGCCGCCACCGCCATCGGGACAGGCCCGACCCGGACGTCGTCGTCGTCGGCCGCCGACTCGCCGGTGCCCATCGCCAGCCTGGCCAAGATGATGACGGCCTACATCATCTTGAAGGACCACCCCCTCGACCCCGGCACAACGGGGCCGTCGCTCACCGTCACCGCGGCCCAGGCCGCGGCGTACGCGGCGGAGCTGGCGCAGCAGGACTCGGTGCTGGAGGTGGCCACCGGGGAGACCCTGACCGAGCAGCAGGCGCTGCAGGCGCTGCTGATCGCCTCGGCCGACAACATCGCCGACCTGCTGGCCCAGTGGGACGCCGGCACCACCGCGGCCTTCGTGGGCAAGATGAACTCGACCGCCAAGACCCTGGGGATGGACCACACCACCTACACCGACCCCTCCGGGCTGGACCCCGGCACGATCAGCACGGCCAGCGACCAACTGGTGATGAGCCGGACCGCCATGGCCGTCCCGGCCTTCGCCACCATCGTGGCGATGCCGTCCGCCACGTTCCCGCTGGCCGGGACGGTGCAGAACTACAACTACGAGGTCGGGCACGACGGGGTCATCGGGGTGAAGACCGGGTCGGACTCGGCCGCCCAGGGCTGCTGGGCGTTCGCCGCCAAGCGCACAGTGGCCGGCACCACACAGACCGTCTACGGGGTGGTGCTCGGCATCCAGGCCACCTCGCAGGGGCTGCTGGAGCCGGCGCTGGCCGCCGGGGTGGCCCTGGCCGACGCGCTGCCCGGGACGGTCACCAAGATGACGGTGGTGAAGGCCGGCGCCGTCGTCGGCTACGTGACCGCCCCGTGGCGGGACCCCATCCCGGTGGTCACCAGCACCGCCGTCGAAGGGGTGGTGGAGAACGGCAGCCACGTCACCTTCCACGTCGACCTGCGCACCCCGGCCGGCCGGACAGTGACCGACGGGCAGAAGCTGGGGACGGTCCGCACCGGCCAGGTGGCCGGCACCGACAGCACCACCGTGGTGGCCAAGGGGTCGGGGTCCGGGCCGGGGCTGGGCTGGCGGCTCACCCACTTCTGACGGCCACCCACTTCTGACGGTCACCCGGTGCTGCCGGCCACCCGGTGCTGAGGCTCACTCCGCGGTGAGCACCGGGTCGTCGGTGAGGCCGGTGCGGCCGCGGAGGGCGGCCAGGACGGCGGCCACGACGGCGACCAGGCCCAGGAAGGCGGCGGCGGCCTCGAACCCCCGGGTGGCCAGGGCGGCCGGGGCCTGCTCGGAACCGGCCACCGCGCCGAACACCAGGCTGGTGAAGGCCAGGCCCATGGCGGTGCCCATGCCGCGGGTGGTGTTGAGCACCCCGCCGGCCACCCCGGACTGGGCCCGGGGGACCGACCCCATGACGGCGGCGTTGTTGGGCGGGGTGAACATGCCCAGGCCGACGCCGAGCACCACCAGTTCGACGGCGACCACGGCCGGTGAGCCGTGGGCCACCACCAGCAGGCCGAGGACGGCGGCCACGGCGGACATGCCGGCCACCGTCAGCGGCCGGGCGCCGACCCGTTCGGCGAACCGGCCGGCCACCGGGGCGGTGACGCCGAGGGCGACCGGCATCACCCCGAGCAGGAGGCCGGCCCGGCCCGGGCCGAGGCCCAGGGCCCGCTCCAGGTAGAACGGCACCACGAACAGGGTGCCGAACAGCACCACGTAGGACAGCAGGCCGCTGGCGATGCCGGCGCTGAACGGCACCCGGCGGAACAGGGAGAGGTCCAGCATCGGCGACGGGGCGCGGCGCTCCCGGCGGACGAACCCGGCCCCCAGAGCGGCGGCGACGGCGAACAGCACCACGATCGCCGGGGAGGCCCAGCCGAGGGTGTTGCCGAAGGACACCGCCGACAGCACGGCGCCGACGGCGGGCAGGAACAGGGCCAGGCCGGCCCAGTCGAACCGGGTGCGGGCCTGCAGTTCCCGGCTGCGGGGGACCAGGTAGCGGGCCATCACCATCCCGACCAGGCCGATGGGGACGTTGACCAGGAAGATCAGCCGCCAGCCGCCGAGACCGAGGAGCAGGCCGCCGACGGTGGGCCCGAGGGCCAGGCCCAGGGCCTGGGCGGCGCCCTGGATGCCGATGCCCCGGCCCAGCTTCTCCCGGGGCAGGGCCAGCACGAGGATGGCCACGCTGTTGGCCTGCAGCATGGCCGCCCCCACCCCCTGCAGCACCCGGAACCCGACCAGCGACGGCAGGTCCGGGGCCAGCCCGCACAGGGCGGACCCGACGATGAAGACGGCGAACCCGTAGGTGTACAGCAGCTTCCGCCCCACCATGTCCGCCATCCGGCCCACCGCGGTGGCCAGGCCGACCAGCACCAACAGGTAGGACAGCCCCACCCAGGTCACCGAGCCCAGCGAGCCGTGGAAGGTGCGCTGCAGGGTGGGGAACGCCATGGTGACGATGCTGGCGTCCAGTTGGCTCATGAACGCCCCGATGCACACGGTGGCGAGCACCAGCCAGTGGGCACCGGGCCGGCCGGCGATGGACGGTGGGCGCCGTCGCTCCACCAGCAGCCGCCGCCACCCGGTGGCCTCGTGGGCCGTCCTGCCGCCGGGGATGGTCGTAACCTGGCCCATTACCCCCCTTCGAGGGAGTCCAGAGCCCCTACCAGGGAGTCCGGAACAAATACCAATGTTAGTACATTTATACCACCCAGGGAAGGGTGGCTGAACGTGCAGCCGGTGGACCGGGACAGCCCGGTGCCGCTGTGGGCGCAGGTGTACGACGACCTGCGGCGGCGGCTGGCCGCCGGGGAGTTCGCCGGGGAGTTCCCCGGCGAGATGGCCCTGGTGGAGCAGTACGGGATCAGCCGCAACACCGTCCGGGAGGCCATGCGGCGGCTGCGGGCCGACGGGTCGGTGGTGGCCGGCCGCGGCCGCAAGCCCCGGCTGGCCGGGGACACCCGCATCGAGCAACCGCTGGGGGCCCTCTACAGCCTGTTCGCCTCGGTGGAGAGCTCCGGGCTGGAGCAGCGCAGCGTGGTGCGGGCCCTGGACGTCCGCACCGACCCGGACGCCGCCGAGCGGCTGTCCCTGCCCGCCGACGCGGCCCTGTTCCACCTGGAGCGGCTGCGCATGGCCGACGGGGAGCCCCTCGCCGTCGACCGGGTGTGGATGCCGGCGGACCTGGGTGCGCCGCTGCTGGACGTCGACTTCCGGTCGACCGGCTTCTACCAGGAACTGCTGGCCCGGGCCGGGGTGGCCCCGACCGGCGGGAGGGAGCGCATCCGGGCGGTGGTGCCCGCACCCGGAGACCGCCGGCTGCTCCGGCTGGGCCGGGACGTGGCCGCGCTGTGGATCGACCGGGTCAGCTACGCCGGGGACCGGGCGGTGGAGTGGCGGTCGACCCTCGTCCGGGGGGACCGGTTCAGCCTGGTGGCCGAGTTCTCGGCCAAGGACGGGTACCAGTTGGGCGTGCCGGTCTGACCGCCCCACCGACCGGCCCGACCGCCCGCCGGCCGGGGTCAGCGCGGGGCGAACCGCTGGCCGGCGTCCAGGCGCACCGTCGACCCGTTCATCATCCCGTTCTCGATCAGCGCCACGGCCAGGTGGGCGTACTCGTCGGGGCGGCCCATGCGTTTCGGGTAGGCGGCGTCGGCGGTGAGGGCGGCCACCTGCTCGTCCGGCAGGCCGTCGGTGAGGCCGGTGGCGAACAGGCTGGGGGCGATGGCGTTGACCCGGATGCCGAGCGACCCGAGGTCGCGGGCCATGGTGAACGTCATGCCGACGATGCCGGCCTTGGCGGCGGCGTAGGCCACCTGTCCGATCTGCCCCTCGAAGGCCGCGATGGAGGCGGTGTTGACGATCACCCCGCGCTCCCCGTCGTCCGGCTCGTTCCGGCTCATGTGGGCGGCGGCCAGCCGGTCGACGTTGAAGGTGGCGACCAGGTTGAGGTCCACGACCTTGCGGAAGTCGTCCAGCGAGTGCGGCCCCGACTTGCCCAGCGTCCGCTGGGCGATGCCGCCACCGGCGGTGTCCACGACGATGTGCAGCCCGCCGAGGTGGTCGACGGCGGCGTCGAGCGCCGCCTCGGTCCCTTCCGGATCGGTGACGTCGCAGCCGAAGAACGCCGCGCCGCCGCCGATCGCCGCCGCCGCCTCCTCCCCGGGTGAGGTGGGCAGGTCCAGGATGGCGACGGTGGCGCCCCGCCGGGCCAGCAGCTCGGCCGTGGCCCGGGCCATCCCCGACGCCCCGCCGACGACGGCCGCCGACTTGCCCGATATGTCCATTTGGGCCCCTTTCTTGTCCGCCTGCCGGTCAGTTGGCCTGGACGGCCCAGGAGCAGTCGGACTATTGAGTATACTTTGTTGAGCCTCGGCGGAGGAGTCGACGGAAGAGTCGGCGGAGCAAGACGGGGAGGAGGGGACAGCCGATGGACAGCACCGGCGGCGGCGGTCCCTCGGCCAGCGGCGACCCCCCGGCCAGCGACGATCCCCGGGCCGGCGACGATCCCCGGGCCGGCGGCGACCCCCTGGCCGGGGTCCGGGTCCTCGACCTCAGCGGCTACCTGGCCGGGCCCTTCGCCACCCACCAGCTCGGCGACCTCGGGGCGGACATCGTCAAGGTGGAGGCCCCGGCGGGCGACCCGGCGAGGGCCGGGGTGGGCATGCGCCCCGGAGACCCGGCGTCGCCGTTCATGGCGGCCATCCACCGCGACCGCCGCAGCGTGGTGCTGGACCTGAAGGAGCCGGCCGGCCGCTCTGTGCTCTTCGACCTGGCCCGGAAGGCGGACGTGCTGGTGGAGAACTTCCGCCCCGGCATCACCGACCGCCTGGGGGTGGCCTACGAGGACCTGCGCCAGGTGAACGACCGGCTGGTGTACTGCAGCATCACCGGCTTCGGGCCCGACGGCCCGGCCGGCCAGGCGCCGGCCATCGACGGGCCGGTGCAGGCCCGCGCCGGGGTGTTCGAGTACACGGCCGCCGGCGACGGCGTGGGGACGCCCATGGCCATGACCGTCGCGGACATCGCCGGCGGCGTCGGCGCGGTGCAGGGGGTCCTGGCCGCCCTGTTCCGCCGCGAGCGGACCGGCCGGGGGTGCCACGTCGAGATCACCCTGTTCGAGTCCCTGCTGCAGTGGACGGTGGTGGCCGACCGCCCCCGGTCGCTCGCCCCGCCGGTCACCCTGGTGGGGACCGGGTCCGACGGCCGGGCGTTCGTCGTCCAGACGCCGCTCCACTTCCAGGACCGCCTCCTCGAGCTGGTGGCCGGCGTCCCCGGCGGCGTCGACCTCCGGCTGGACGACCGGTTCGCCACCGCGGCGTCGAGGGCCGAGCACGCCGACGACTACCAGGAGGCCCTGGGCCGGGCGTTCCGCACCCGGCCGGCGGCGGCGTGGCTGGCCGACCTCCAGGCGGCCGGGGTGCCGGCGGGCGTCGTGCAGGGCATCGAGGAGGCCCTGGCCGACCCGCAGCTCGCCCACCGGTCGGCCAGCGCCTGGGTCGACCTGCCCGGCCTGGGCCCCACCCAGGTCCTCCTCAGCCCGTTCGTGTTCGACGGGCACCGCAGGACGGCGACGGTGCCGCCGCCCACCCTCGGCCAGCACACCCGGGAGGTGCTGGCCGAGTGGCTGGGCACCGACGACGGCCACCTGGCCCGGCTGGCCACCGACGGCGCGTTCGGCGCCTTCCGGCCGGCGTAGCCGTGCGAGCGCTCGTTGCCCGGACGTTGGGCGAGCCGGAGGACGTCCTGGAGCCGGCGGAGATCCCTCCGCCGGAGCCCGGTCCCGGCCTCGTCCGGGTGCGGGTCGGGGCGGCCGCCCTCAACCTGCCGGACGTGCTCACCTGCCGGGGGGCGTACATCCTCAGCCCCGAGCCGCCGTTCACCCCTGGGCTGGAGGTGTCCGGCACCGTGGTGGCGCTCGGCCCCGGCGTCGACCCCGGGCTCCTGGGCCGCCGGGTGGTGTCCGCGCCGGAGCTGCCGGACGGCGGCTTCGCCGAGGAGTGCCTCTTCGTCGCCCAGCGCGCCTACCCGGTGCCGGACGAGATGGACCACGTCGACGCGGCTGCGATGCACATCGCCTTCAACTCCGCCCACGTCGCCCTGCACCGCCGGGCCGGGCTGCGGCCGGGCGAGACCCTGCTGGTGCACGCCGGCGCCGGCGGGGTCGGGTCGGCGGCCATCCAGCTCGGCGCCGTCGCCGGGGCCCGGGTCATCGCCACGGCCGGCACCCCGGAGAAGTGCCGGCTCTGCCGGGACCTGGGGGCGGACGAGGCCATCGACTACCGGTCCGACGACTTCGCCGCCGCCGTCCGCGACCTCACCGGCGGCCGGGGCGCCGACGTCGTCTTCGACCCCGTCGGCGGCGACGTGTTCGACCGGTCCCGCCGCTGCGTCGCCAACGAGGGCCGCATCGTCCTCGTCGGCTTCGCCGGCGGCCGGGTGCAGGACGTCCGGGCCAGCCACGTGCTGATGCGCAACTACACCGTCATGGGCCTCTACATGGGCGCCTACGCCGTCGACGCGGCCGGCCGCGCCTTCCTGTACCGCGTCCACGCCGAGGTCGTGGACCTCCGGCTGCAGGGCCGCATCCACCCGGTCGTCGGCCGCGAGATCACCCTGGAAGAGGTGCCCGGCGCCCTGGCCGACCTCGGTGCCCGGCGCACCACCGGCAAGATCGTCGCCCGGCTCTGACGCACCCCGCATCCCCGGTCGGGCTCCCGACCGGACAGCCGGACGACCAGATGGCCGGACGACCGGATGGCCGGACGGCCGGAGGCAGCGGCTCAGCCGGCGGCCGGACGGAAGAACGGGGCGGTCACCGCCGGGCCGTCGGCCTCGTACCGCAGCTCCCCGAACGTCACCTCCATCGGCAGGTCGACCGCCAGGTCGGACGGGTCGGCGCCCACGATCCGGGTGACCAGCCGCACCGCGGGGTCCTCGGTCAGGGCCACCAGGCCGGCGACGAACGGGACGGCGGCGGCGAACGCCGGGAGGAAGGCGTGCCGGACGACGGTCCAGGTGTACAACGTCCCGGTCCCCGCGACGGGCTCCCAGGCCGGGGCCGGGCTCCCGCAGGCCGGGCAGGACGGCTCGGGGTACCAGACCAGCCCCCGGCACCGCCGGCAGCGCGGCATGGCCAGGTGGCCGGCCGCCGCGGCCGCCCAGAACGGCCGGGTCAGCTCGTCGCCGGGGTCGGGGAGGGGGAACTGCGGGTGCATCAGCCGTCGGCCACCGGATCAGGCCACCGGGATCAGGCCACCAGGACCAGGGTGGAGGCGTCCGCCCCGGTGAACCCGCCGTACACCCCGACGCGGCAGTCGCCGACCTGGGCGGCGGCCGAGCCGCGGAGCTGCCGGACGATCTCGACCACGTGGGCGATGCCGAGGACGTAGGCGTGCGACAGCAGCCCCCCGTGGGTGTTCACCGGCAGCCGGCCGCCGCGGTACGACAGCCCGCCGTCGGCCACGAACGGTCCGCCGTCGCCCTTGGCGCAGAACCCCATGTCCTCGACCTGCATCAGGGCGACGATCGTGAACGGGTCGTAGAGGGCGAGGACGTCGACGTCGGCGGGACCGATCCCCGCCATCCGGAACGCCCCGGGGGCGGCGAAGACCTGCGGGGTGGCGGTCATCGGGTCCTGCTGGGACCAGTGCAGGCCGGCGTGGGACAGGCCGAGGCCGACCCCGGCCACCGTCACCGGCCGGTGGGGGTGGTCGGCCGCCCGGTCGGACGAGGTGGTCACGAAGGCCGCCCCGCCGTCGGAGATGAGGCAGCAGTCGAACAGCCGCAGCGGGTCGGCGATCATGGGGGAGGCGAGGTAGTCGTCCAGGGTCATCGGCCGGTCGTGCATCACGGCGGACGGCGTCCGGTTGGCGTGCTGGCGGAACGTGGTGGCGATGGACCCGAACTGCTCCTCGGTGGTCCCGAACTCCAGCATGTGCCGGCGGGCGATGGCGGCGAAGTAGACCGGCTGCGGGAAGAACCCGTACGGCACCTCCAGGTTGCGCTTGTCGGGGAACCCGAGGTAGCTCTCGCCGGGCCCGCCGACCATCCGCTCCCGCTCCGTCGCCCAGGCGACGGCGTAGGTGTTCAGGACGTAGCGGGCCCGGCCGTGGGCGATGGCGTCGGCGGCCACGTACGGGGCCATCCCGGCCCCGGTCATGCCGCCGCACTGGTCGGAGGTGAACCGGATGCCGTCGACGCCGAAGTGGTCGCGGAACACGTCGGGCGTGAGGGCCGGGGCGTACTCCGACCAGGTCAGCCCGTCGATGTCCGAAGGGCGCAGCCCGGCGTCGTCGATGGCCCGCTCGGCCGCGTCGAGGGCGATCTCCACCGCCGTCCGGCCCGACGCCCTGGAGTACCCGGCCTCACCGACGCCGACGATGGACGCCCGCCCGGACACGTCGGCCAGGGGCACCGCGTGGCCCCACTCCCCCCGGGTCGTCACCGAAGTAAGGATACCAAATACCGCATCACGTATTAAGGGTACTATTTGTCCCGGATGCCGACCACCTCATTGACCGCCTCGCTGACCACCCCGCCGACGACCTCGCTGACGACCTCGCTGACCATCGCCGACGTGCTCGAACAGCACGTCCGGAGCTTCCCCGACGGCACCGCCGTCGCCTGCGGCGACGCCACCCACACCTACCCGGAGCTGGCCGACCGGTCCCGCCGGCTGGCCGGGTGGCTGGCCGCCGAGGGGGTCGGCCGGGGCGACCGGGTGCTCTGGCTGGGCCAGAACTGCCACCGCGTCCTCGAGTGCGTCCTGGCCTGTGCCCACCTGGGCGCCATGGTCTGCCCGGCCAACTGGCGGCAGTCCGCCGACGAGACGGCCTTCGTCGTCGACGACCTGGCGCCCCGGGTGGTCGTCTGGCAGGAGCAGGAGATCGGCCCGGTGGTCCGCCAGGCCCGGGACCGGGCCCGGCACCGGGCCACCTGGGTCCGCCACGACGACGACGGCGCCGGGTCCTACGAGGCCCTCCTCGCCGGGGCGCCGCCGCCTCCCCCGCCGTCGGCGGCGGCGGACGACCCGGTGGTGGTCCTCTACACGGCGGCGTTCGACGGCACCCCCAACGGGGCCCTGCTCACGCAGGCCAACCTGCTGGCCCAGAGCGTGATGATCGCCATGCTCCAGGGCATCGGGGCCGACACGGTGTACCTGAACTGCGGGCCCCTGTTCCACATCGCCACCCTCTTCGTCATGTTCCCGACGTTCCACTTCGGGGGCACCAACGTGTTCCTGGCCCGGCCCGACCCCGAGGAGATCTGCCGGCTCGTGGACCGGCACCGGTGCACGAGCTGCTTCATCCTCCCGCCGACCATCGCCGAGGTGGTGGCCGCCAACGCGGCGGGCCGGTACGACCTGTCGTCGCTCCGGACCGCCTTCGACATGCCGGAGTGGCGGGCCATGACGTCGCCCGACCCCTCCCCCTGGGGTGCCCGGCCGGCCGGCTACGGCCAGAGCGAGGTCGTGGGCCTGGCCACCTTCGCCGCCCTCGGCGGCCGCGCTGGGGACTTCACCACCGGCCGGGCGTCCCCCCTGGTCCAGGTCCGGCTGGTGGACGACGCCGACCGCGAGGTGGCGGCGGGCGACGTCGGGGAGATCGTCGTCCGCGGGTGGACCGTCGGCGCCGGCTACTGGAACCGGCCGGCCCTCAACGAACGGCGGTCCCGGGGCGGGTGGTGGCACACCAACGACCTCGGCCGGCGCAACCCCGACGGCACCGTCACCTTCGTCGGCCCGAAGGTGCGGGTGATCAAGTCGGCCTCCGAGAACGTGTACCCGGTGGAGGTCGAGCAGTGCCTGGCGGCGCACCCCGCCGTACAGGACGTCGCCGTCATCGGGGTGCCGGACCCCCGGTGGGGCCAGTCGGTGAAGGCCGTCGTCGTCCGCCGGCCCGACCGGCCCGTCACCGCCGACGAACTCATCGACCACTGCCGCGACCGCATCGCCGGCTACAAGCGCCCCCGTTCGGTCGAATTCGCCACCGACCTCCCGCGGTCGGCGGCCGGGAAGGACTACGACGAGCTCGACCGGCAGTACGGCGGTGGCGGCTACCCGGGATCGGCGCCGTGACGCCCCCGCCGGCCACAGGCGCGCTTCCCGTGCCTGGACGGGTGCGGGTGGAGACGGCGGCCCCGGGGGTCACCACGGTCACCCTCGACCGGCCCGACCGGCTGAACGCCCTGGACGTCGACCTCGTCGAGGAGCTGCACCGGGTCCTCGACGAGGTGGCCGCCGACCGGGACTGCCGGGTGGTGGTGCTCACCGGGGCGGGCCGGGGGTTCTGCAGCGGGCTGGACCTGAGGGACGAGCGCCACCCGATGGGGGACGAGGGGCCGGCCGCCCAACTGCGGTCCCAGCGGCGGACCGCCGGCCTGGTCCCCAGGCTCCGGGCCCTGCCCCAACCGGTGGTGGCGGCGGTGAACGGTCCGGCCAGCGGCGGTGGCCTGGCGTTGGCCCTCGGCTGCGACGTCCGGCTCGCCGCGGCCTCGGCGCGGTTCGACGTGGCCTTCGTCCGGGTCGGGCTGTCCGGAGGGGACATGGGGGTGAGCTGGCTGCTGCCGAGGCTCATCGGGGCCTCCCGGGCCTGGGAGCTCATGCTGACCGGCCGGGCCGTCGACGCCGCCGAGGCGGCGGCCATCGGCCTGGTGCTCAGGGTGGTCCCCGACGACGACCTGCGGGGGGAGGCCCTGGCCCTGGCCGGGCAGATCGCCGCCAACAGCCCGCTCGGCGTCGCCCTGACCAAGGAGGTGCTGTGGGCCGCCCTGGAGGTGGGCAGCCTGCAGGCGGGCATCGACCTCGAGAACCGCACCCAGGCCCTGGCCACCTTCGGCGACGACGTCGCCGAAGCGGCGGCGGCCTTCCGCGAGCGCCGGGCCCCCCGGTTCACCGGCCGATGACCACCCGGACCCAGGAGCTGGCCGACTTCGTGTCGGGCACCACCTACGACGACCTGCCGAGCGAGGTCGTCGACTACACCAAGCTCATCATCCTGGACTGCCTGGCCTGCGGGATCGCCGGCGGCGGGGAGCCGCGGAGCCGGATGATGCACGACGTCGTCCGGCGCCTGGGCGGCCCGGCGGACGCCACCGTCTTCGGCCTCGGCGGACGGGTGGCCTCGGCGAACGCCGCCATGGCCAACGCCGAGATCATGAACCTGCTGGACGCCGACGACACCTTCTTCAACGCCAGCCACTTCGCCGCCATGAGCGTGGCGGCCGCCCTGGCCGAGGGCCAGCGCACCGGGGCCAGCGGCCGGGACCTCATCCGGGCGGTGGCCGTGGGGTTCGACGTCAGCGCCCGGGTCAACCTGGCCATCCTGGTGGTGGCCGAGGAGGACGGCGAGGCCCGGTGGGCGCCGATCCAGGGCATGGGGTTCGCCACCTTCGGCGCGGCGGCGTCGGCGGCCGCGGTCGGGGGCCTGCCGGCCGCGGCCACCCGCAACGCCTTCGGCCTCGCCGCCTGGATGGCCCCGACCCCGAAGGCCTACGACATGGCCACACGGCGCGAGTTCGGGACCATGAAGTACGTCAACAACGCCTCCGTGGCCGGTGCCGGGGTACTGGCGGCCACCTGTGCCGAGATGGGCTACGTCGCCGACCAGGACGTGCTGGACACCGACCCCGGGTTCATCCGGTCGCAGGGACAGGCCGGCGCCGACCCGGCGCTGCTGACCGAGGACCTGGGCACCCGGTGGTGGGTCCTGGACAGCGCCGTCAAGTACTACCCGGCCTGCCGGTTCGCCTGCGGGCCCATCGACGCCGTCACCCGGCTGGTCGGCGACGCGGTGCTGTCGGCCGGCGACGTCGAGCGGATCGAGATCGGCCTGAACCCCTGGGCCTACGCCATCAGGTTCTTCCGGCAGCCGCCCCGGCTGATCGCCGGCGACCACCGGGCGCCGCTCCACGGCGCCTTCCACCTGCCCTACGTCGTCGCCCTGGCCGCCCTGGGGCGCACCCCCGGGCCGCAGTGGTACTGGCCCGAGAACCTCGACGACCCGGCGGTGTGGGCCCTGGCCGACCGGGTCACCACCGTGCCCGACCGGTCGCTCATGACCGAGCTGACGCCGTCGGCCGAGGAGGTCCGGGTCCGCCGCTTCCGGCGCACCCGTGGCCGCATGGCGGTGCGGGCCGGCGGCGCCGACCACGAGGTGCAGTGGGACTACTGCCGGGGTGACCCCTGGACGGAGGCCACCAGGCCCACGGCGGCCACCGTCGGCCGGAAGCTCCACGACTTCTGCGACCGGATGGTCGACCCCGACGTCCTCGACGCCCTGGCCGACCAGGTGCTCCGGCTCGAGGACGTCGACGACGTCGGCCGCCAGCTTGGCCGCGGGCTGGCCGGTTGGGCGGCGTGACCGGCGTGACCGGCGTGACCGGCGTGGCCGGGATGGCCGGGATGGCCGGGGTGACGGCGGCGTGAGGGCAGAGGAGGAGAGCGACATGGCGACGATCTGGGCCCACTCGGGCGACTCGCACGTGCTGGAGCCGGACGACCTGTGGTTGCGGCGGTTGCCGGGCGACCTGGCCGAGCGGGCGCCCCGGGTGGTGCGGGACGACGAGCGGGAGATCGTGTACGTCGACGGCACCATGGTGCGCCGCGACCCGATCGCGTTCTCCGACGCCAACCGGCCGCCCGGCGCCCTGGACGTCGCCCTGCGGATCGGCGACCTCGACCGGCAGGGGATCTGGGGCGAGGCCGTGTTCCCCTCGCGGGGACTGTGGACGACGATCATCAAGGACCCGGTGCTGGCCCGGGAGTGCATCCGGGCGTACAACGACTGGTGCGCCGACACCGTCAACGCCGCGTCGGACCGGCTGATCGGCACCGCGATCGTGTCGATGCTCGACACCGACGACGCGGTGGGCGAGCTGCAGCGGGCCGCCGGCCTCGGGTTCCGGGCGGTGTTCATGGCCACCACGCCGCCGGAGGGCCGGGGGTTCAACCTGGAGCTGTGGGAGCCGCTGTGGGCGGCGGCCGAGGAGGCCGGCCTGCCGCTGTGCTTCCACGTCGGCACCGGCACCGACGTCAAGGCCACCCGGGGCCCGGGCGGCGCCGTCATCAACTACGTCGAGACGTTCTTCCCCGGCCAGCGGACGGTGGCCCACCTCGTGGCCTCCGGTGCCCTCGACCGCCACCCGGACCTGAAGGTGTTCATCGCCGAGGGCGGCGCCGCCTGGGCCCCCGCCCTGGCCGACCGCATGGACGAGGCGTACCGGCAGCACGGCATGTTCGTGCGGCCGGTCCTGTCGGAGCTGCCGAGCAGCTACATCTACCGGCAGGTGTACACCTCGTTCCAGCACGACCGGACGGCGGTGACCGCGGTCGAGGCCATGGGCTACGACAAGGTGCTGTGGGGCAGCGACTACCCCCACGTGGAGGGCACGTTCCCCAACACCCAGGCGGTGCTGGCCGACCTGTTCGACGGCGTGCCCGACGCCGTACGGCGCCGCGTCACGCTGGAGACGTTCGAGGAGCTGTTCTCGTTCCCGGCCGGTGCTCCCGGCGAGGGCTAACCCCGGCGAGGGCTGGCCCCGGCGAGGGCTGGCCCCGGCGAGCCCGACCCAGGCGAGGAGCGGGGGGATCAGAGCCCCAGTGACCGGCCGATGATCTCCTTCATGATCTCGGTGGTGCCCCCGTGGATGGTCTGGACGCGGGCGTCGACGTAGGCCTTGGCGATGGGGTGCTCGGCCATG
This sequence comes from Acidimicrobiales bacterium, assembly GCA_035547695.1. Lineage (GTDB taxonomy): Bacteria > Actinomycetota > Acidimicrobiia > Acidimicrobiales > RAAP-2 > DASZUK01. The sequence goes on along the minus strand of DASZUK010000050.1, from coordinate 73,316 downwards.
TAGCCGTAGCCGCCGTGCAACTGCAGGCAGGCGTCCACCACGCGCTTCTCCAGCTCGGTGGTCCACCACTTGGCCATGGCGGCGTCCACGCCGGACAGGCCGCCGGTGAGGTGGTCCTCGACGCACCGGTCGACGAAGGTGCGGGCCACCGCCACCTCGGTGGCCAGCTCGGCCAGGAGGAACCGGTTGTGCTGGAAGGTGCCGATGGGCCGGCCGAAGGCGATGCGGTCCTTGGCGTAGCCGAGGGTCATCTCGAGCGCCACCTCCGAGGCGGCCACCGCCGTCACCGCGATGGTCAGCCGCTCCTGGGCCAGGTTCCGCATGAGGTAGCCGAACCCCTGGCCGACGTCGCCGAGCACGTTGGCCGCCGGCACCCGGACGTCGGTGAAGAACAGCTCGGCCGTGTCCTGGGCCTTCCGGCCGATCTTCTCCAGGTTGCGCCCCCGGGTGAACCCGTCCATCCCGCGCTCGACCACCAGCAGGGTGAACCCCTCCGCCGACCGGTCCGACCCGGTGCGGGCGGCGACGATGACCAGGTCGGCCAGGACGCCGCTGGAGATGAACGTCTTCTGGCCGTTGAGGACGAACCCGCCGCCGTCGGGGACGGCCGTGGTGGTGATGCCGCGGACGTCGCTGCCGGCGTCCGGTTCGGTCATGGCCAGGGCCACCACCGTCTCGCCGCGGCAGAACCCGGGCAGCCACCGCCGGCGCTGCTCGTCGGTGGCCAGGCCGGTCAGGTACGGCGAGATGACGTCGTTGGCCAGGGTGAACCCGACGCCGATGGCCCCGGCCCGGGTGAGCTCCTCGTTGAGGACGACGTTGTACCGGAAGTCGTCGGTGCCGCCGCCGCCGTAGGCGTCGTCGACGTTGAGGCCGAGCAGGCCGAGCGCCCCGGCCTCCGGCCAGATGTCGCGGTCGCAGAGCGCCGCGGCCTCCCAGGCGGGGAGGTTCGGCTGGATGCGGTCCCGGACGAAGCCGGCCACCGTCCGGCGGAACAGGTCGTGCTCGGCGGTGAACAGCCGACGGTCCATCGTGCCTCCTCCATCCGCTCCCGGCCAACAGTATAGTATCCTCTATTAGCCCATCGAGACTTTGCCCTCGGCCGGCCGCCGGGGAGACCGCCGAGCACCGGAGCCCCCATTGAGCGAGAGCGAGCTGACCGAGGACGTGTTCGAGGAGGCGGCCGACGTCGTCGTCGTCGGGTCGGGGGCGGCCGGGTGCACCGCGGCCCTGGCGGCCGCCCACCGCGGCGGCCGGGTGCTCGTCCTGGAGCGGGCGGACGCCGTCGGCGGCACCACCTCCCTGTCGAGCGGTGAGATCTGGATCCCCAACAACAGCCTGATGCGGGCCAAGGGGGTGGACGACCCGAGGGACGGCGCCCTGCGGTACCTGGCCAAGCTGGCCTACCCGGTCCTCTACGACGCCGACGACCCGACGCTGGGCCTGCCCGCCGACCTGTTCGCCCTCCTGGAGGCCTGCTACGACGAGGGTCCCAAGGCCATCGACGAGCTGCTGGCCCTCGACGCCATCGACGTGGTGGCCGACCTCGAGTTCCCCGACTACCACGACGACATCCCCGAGAACCTCCGCCCCTACGGCCGGCGGCTGACGGCCCGGGCGGCGTCGCGGCCGGAGCTGGGCGGCGTCGAGCTGATCGCCCGGATGAGCGCCGCCGCCGAGCGGGAGGGCGCCCGGTTCCTCCTCGGCCACCGCGTGGTCGGGCTGCTCCGCGGCGCCGCCGGCGAGGTCGTCGGGGTGGAGGCCCGGACGGGGCGGCGGACGGTGCTGGTCCGGGCCCACCGGGCGGTGGTGTTCGCCTCCGGCGGGTTCCTCCACGACCCGGACCTGCGGCGCCAGTACCTGCGGGGTCCGGTCTTCGGCGGCTGCGGCGCCACCACCGCCACCGGCGACTTCGTGCGCATCGGGATCGAGGCCGGCGCGCAGCTCGGCAACATGGGGCAGGCCTGGTGGTACCAGGTGGCCCTGGAACAGGTGGTGCAGACCGGCCAGACCGCCGGCGGGCTGTTCATGCCGTTCGGGGACAGCATGATCCAGGTCAACCGGCACGGCCGGCGGGTGACCAACGAGAAGGCCCCCTACAACGAGCGCGGCCCGGTCCACTTCGCCTGGGACGGCCGGGAGTACTGCAACCTGGTCCTGTTCGCCGTCTACGACGACGCCGTCGCCCGCAACCCCGACGACACCCTGCTGCGCTACCCCACCCCGATGCCCGGCGAGGCCGCCCGGTACGTGATCTCCGGGGACACCTTCGAGGAGCTGGCCCTGGCCGTCGACGAGCGCCTGGAGGAGCTGAGGCACCACACCGGCGGCCTCCGGCTCAGCCCCCGGTTCGCCGCCAACCTCCGCCGGACCGTCGACCGGTTCAACGAGTTCGCCCGCACCGGGGTGGACGAGGACTTCGGCCGCCGGGACACGCCGCTCACCGCCCTGTGGGGCGGCCGGATGCAGGAAGGGGTGAACAACACCATGCACCCGTTCTCGCCGGACGGCCCCTACCACTGCATCCTGCTCGTCGCCGGGGCCCTCGACACCCGCGGCGGGCCCCGCACCAACCCCCGGGCACAGGTCCTCGACACCCACGACGAGCCCATCCCCGGCCTCTACGGGGCCGGCAACTGCATCGCCTCGCCGGCTGGCGAGGCCTACTGGGGGTCCGGCGGGACCATCGGCCCGGCCGTCACCTTCGGTTGGATCGCCGGCGTCAACGCCGTCGAGGAGCCGGAGAAGGTGCTCTAGGCCGGGAAGGGCACTCCGGCGGAGAAGGTGCTCCGGCGGGGAAGGTGCTCTAGGCGCGCTGGCGCTCGCGGGTCAGGATGCCCCGGTTCCGGGTGCCGTCGGTGACGGACAGGATGTCCTCGAACTCCTCGTCCATCCCCTCCGCGGTCCCGGCGGCCAGGAACGCGGCCTCGCTCTCGAAGACCTCGACGGCGGCCCCGACCACGTCGGGCGAGCCGAACCCGGCAGCGGCCGCGGCCTCGGCGGTGGCGGTGCCGTCGGCGTGCAACTGGTGGTAGTGCCGGACGTACGGGCTGTCGTCGACGAACCGGGCGTGGACGTGCTCCCAGTGGCGCCGGAACGCCGCCGGCGTGACGTCCGGCCGTGGGAAGAGGGCGTAGAACAGCTTCACCGGGGCCGGGCCGGGGTCCTTCTCGAAGATGGTCCGGTCGTCGCCCACCACGACGAGGGAGGCGGCGGGGTCGACGGCGGGCCCGAGCCGCTGCGCCATGCCCCGGACGGCGGCCACCACGCCGTCGGCCGGGCCGTGGAGCTCGAAGGCCACCTCCCACGGCGCGCCGCGGTCGGCCTCGACCAGGTCGGGGGCGTCCACCGTGCGGTCGAACCCGGCCACCGCCCCGTCCCCGAGGGCCCGACGGAGGTGGGCCAGCTCCTCCGCCGACGCCGGCGCCAACCCGCCGCCGGTCCCCGGCGCCAGCAGGACCACCGCGGCGGCGGTCACGCCGGGGCTCCGGCCACCAGCCCGAGGTCCCGGTCGACGTGCCGGGCGATCAGCTCCACCCGGACCTCCTCCGCCGGCTTGCCGTAGCCGCCGCGCAGGTCGAGGTTGGCCACGATGGCCGGGGAGACGTCGTCGGCGCCGCCCAGGAGGTGGTCCAGCGGCGGGCCCACCTCGGCGGCCACGGCGGCGAACAGCTCCCGGTCGAGGCCGTAGCAGCGGACGGCGTTCTCCCCGAGGATGCGGCGGGCGTCGTCGGCGCCGACCCCGTCGAAGGCCAGGCGGAGCCAGTCGACGGTGTTGGGCCACGTCCCTTCGATGTGGGGGTAGTCCCGGCCGAACATGAGGGTGTCCACCCCGATCCGGGAGCGCATCTCGATCTCGGACCGGTGGACGAACGACAGGGCGCTGAAGCAGTTCCGGCGCCAGTACTCGCTCGGCTTCAGCTCGACCGGCGCGCCGGCGGCGTCGAACCGCCGGTCGAGGTAGGCCAGGGTGTCGGGCAGCCAGTCGCCGCGCACCTCGGTCATGGCCAGCCGGAGGCCGGGGTGGCGGTCGAAGACGCCGCCGAGCATCAGTTGCCACAGCACCTGGCGGGGCCGGACGTCGAAGGCGAACGGGGCGTCGTCGGCCAGGTGGAGCTGGGCGTGGATCTCGTCGGTGCCGGCGTCGGGCATCCGTTCGATGAGGCCGCGCATGAACTCGAAGAACTCGCCCTGGGGCCGCCCGTGGCCGGCGTGGACCGACAGCACGATGCCCCGTTCGGCGCAGGCCTCCCAGAACGGCTCGTAGTAGGGGTCCATCAGCGGCGGCAGGTCGGGGTCGAAGACGACCCCGGGGACGGAGATCGAGCGGAAGCCGCGGTCGGCCATCCAGGCCACCTCGGCCAGCGTCGCCGCCATGTCCAGGCAGGGACCGGGGTCGGCCACGGCGAACAGCCGCCCCCCGGCTTCGGCCATGCAGTCGGCCGCCCAGCGGTGGTAGGCCTGGATGCCGGCCCAGCGGACGTCGGGCGGGTAGGCGTGGTTCTGGATGCCGAAGAACGGCACCGTCGAGAACATGGTCCCGTGGAGCATGATCTCGCCGGCGACGCCCTCGCGGTCCATCTCGCGCAGCCGCCGGGGGACGTCCTGCGCCCCCTCCACCCCACCCGACCGGATGGCGCCGTCGGTGTCCACCACGTCCAGGACGTCGTCGGGGAAGGCGGCCACCTTGGCCATGTAGCCCACGTACTCGCGGTCCTCGGCCACCAGGGCGTCGAGGTGTGGCAGGTAGGCCGCCGCCATGTACGGGCGGTACACCTCCGGGTGGCCGCTCAGGTGGGCGTCGGCGGAGACGATCATCGCCCGCTCGCCGCCGGCCGTCGGGTTGGTCATGCTGCTCCCCTCCTCCGTCGGGTATCCATGTCGGTCGGGCCGTCGGCCGTCACTGCCCGGGTGCCCCCAGGACCTGGTCGGCGAACAGGGCCAGGCTCCCCCACCCCTCGTCCGGTGGCATCCCGCCGCAGAGGGGGTGGAGCGAGAAGAAGGCGTCGTCGCCCTCCTCGGCGGCGATCGCCCGGCACTCGTCGGGGGTCAGCACCTGGTAGATGCCCTCGGCCCGCAGCTCGTCGACCGTGGTGGCCAGCGAGTGGGTCACCGGCCGTGGCCCCTCCTTGGGCGGCTGCCAGCCGGCGTAGGTCTGGGCCTCATGGAGGAAGTGCGGGCCGAGGGTGGCCCAGGCCCGGTCCGGGTCCTCGGCGACGTGCACGATGAGGCGGGACGTCCTCGGCAGCGACGTCGACGGCTCCGTCCCCGCCAGGGCGCACTGCTCCCGGTAGTAGGCGACCAGGGGCTCGTCGTAGGCGGACGGGGCGAACGGCAGCCCGAAGCGGGCCGCCCGGCGGGCGGCCACCCGGGTGGCCCCGCCCAGGAGCAGCGGAGGGTGCGGGGTGGTCAGCGGCACCGGGGTCACCCGGACGGTGTGCCCGTGGTAGTCGAACGGCTCGCCGGTCCAGGCGGCGAGGACGGCGGCGACCACCTCGTCCATCAGCGCCCCGCGCCGCGCCCAGTCCTTCCGGTGGGCCTCGTACTCCCCGGGCCGGTAGCCCAGCGCGGCCAGCGTGGTCACCCGGCCGCCGCTCATCAGGTCGAGGACGGCCAGGTCCTCGGCCAGGCGGAGGGGGTCGTAGAGGGGGAACAGGAGGGCGAACAGGCCAATGCCGATCCGGGCCGTCCGGCCCGCCACGGCGCCGGCCACCGTCACCGGCGACGGGCTCCAGCCGTCGTCGGCGCCGTGGTGCTCCTCCAGTTGGACCATGGAGAACCCGCGCCGGTCGGCGAACTCGAACATGTCCAGGGCCACCCGGTACCGGTCGCTCATCCGCTCCCGGTCCAGCCCCGGCTGGACGAAGTTGAACCTGACGACCACGTTCACGGGCGACCCCCCGGCGGCGCCGATCCCGTAGGTGCCGATCCGGCCGGTGCGGGGCCGGCCGGTGCGGGGCCGGCCGGTCCCGACACTGGCTCGGCCGGCTCGGCTGGCTCGGCCGGCTCGACGGCCTGGCCGGGCCAGCCGCAGGGGCAGCGGTCGAGGACCCGGCCGGCGACGCCGGTGTCGTGGCCGGCCACGGCGGCGGCCCGGTCGTGGCGGGCGCTGACGGCCACCCGGCCGCCGTCGCCGGCGAGGACCCACTCGGCGCCGTCGACGTGCAGCCGGTCGGCGGCGCAGCCGATGGCCACGGCCGGTCCCAGCAGGTCGATCCGGCCGGCCGACAGCCCCTCGGCGGCCAGCTCCTCCCGGGCGCCGGGCCGGGCCAGCACGAGCCGGGCGGCGCCGAGGACCTCGCCGGGGTGCAGGCCCAGGTCGCGGAGGCCGGCCAGGGTGGCGGGGGTGACGCCGGCCACGAGCGACATGGGGAGCAGCCGCAGGAACAGGGCCACCCGTGCCGCCTCGCCCGGCCCGGTGTCGGCGCAGGAGAAGACGGCGCCGAGCTCGACGGCGGCCCGCTCGAACGGCCAGAACTGGGCGGCCTCGGCGAAGCGGGAGACGAACAGCACGTGGTCGCCGGCGGCCACGCCGAGCCGCTGGAGGGCGGCCGACGCCCCGGCGGTGTCGCGGTCGACGTCGCGTTGGGAGACCGGGTAGGGGACGTCGGCGTCGTACAGGCCGACGCCCCAGAGCTCGGGGACCGACACCGGGTCGGCCAGCGACCTCATGCCCGTGCCACCCGGGGGATCTTGTGCGGCGGGCCCAGCCGGAGCAGGTCCTCGTTGGGGACCAGCTCGATCACCGGCTCCACCCCGACCTCGGCGCTGACCGCCGCCGCCAGGTCGCCGGCGATGTCGGCCGTCGGCCGCCGGGCGGCGGCGTCGTACCCGATGCGCAGGCGGAGCCGGTCGACCTGGCGGGCGGGGCGGACGACCTGGAACAGCGCCGCCTCGGACTCGGGGACGGTCTCGACGGCGCGCCAGACGTCGACCGGCAGCACCGTCCGGCCGTCCACCACCACCTCGTCGCCGCGGCGGCCGACCGGCCACAGCCGGCCGTGGGTGCGGCCGCAGCCGCAGGTCCGGCGGGTGAGCCGGACCAGGTCGTCGGAGCGGAACCGGACGAGCGGGCTCAGCAGCGGGTCCAGCGACGTGACCACGAGCTCCCCCAGCTCGCCGTCGGGGGCCGGGTCGGCGCCGTCGACGGACAGGTGCTCGACCAGGGCCAGGTCCTCCGGGTAGTGCATGCCGTCGTGCTCGCGGCACTCCATGGCCCAGGCCACGTCACCGAGGGCGGTGTGGTCGAACAGCTCGACCTGCCACGACCGCACCGCCGCCCGGGCCCGGGCCCCGAGCGGCTCGCCGCCGTAGATGACGCCGTGGAAGCTGGAGAACACGTCGACCAGGTCCAGCCCCTCCCGCTCGGCCACGGACGGGAGCATGGCGACCAGGTAGCCGCTCAGCATGAACATGGACGTCGGCCGCCGCTCCAGCGCGGCCCGGCAGAACCGGGCCAGCTCGGCGGGGTCGTGGTCGAAGAAGATGGGGACGGCGCCGATCCGTTGGGCGGACTGCCAGCCGCAGCCGCGGAAGGTGAAGAGGACGACCGCCAGGAAGTCGTCCGGCCGGACGCCGATCTCCCAGTACTCACGGTTGAACCCCAGGCCGCTCACCGGGAGGCCGTGGGGGATGGGGAGCAGCGTCGGGGTGCCGGTGGTCCCCGACGTGGACATCACCGCCTGCAGGTCGCCGGCGGCGGTGGGGTGGAGGCCGCCGTAGGGGTCGTCGGTCTGCTGGGCGAACCGGCGGATGCCGTCCTTGTCCAGGAACGGGGCCCGCTCGGTGAAGTCGTCGAGGGTGGAGATGTCCCGGGGGTGCACCCCGGCCTGCTGCCAGGTGTGGCGGACCAGGGCGGACCGCTCGTAGGCGTGGGGGAGCACCTCGAGCAGCCGGGCCTCCTGCTCGGCCCGGATGTCGGCCCGGGCCATGGTCTCGACCGGCGGGTCGAAGTACCGTTCCGGGCCGGCCGGGGGGACGTAGCCGCTCACGGCCCGGCGGCCGGCGCGGCCTGGGCGGTGACCGGCCCAGGGGTAGCCGGCTCGGCAGTGACCGGCTGGGCGGCGACCGGCTCGGGGGGCGGCCCGGCCAGCAGCCCGCCGTCGATGACGAATTCGGCGCCGGTGCAGTAGGAGCTGTTGTCGGACGCCAGGAACAGGACGAGCCGGGCCACCTCTTCGGGCCGGCCGACGCGGGCCAACGGGAGGGCGGCGCCGAAGGCGGCCATCTCCTCGTCGGAGACCCCGCGGTCGCGGATCATGGGGGTGTCCACGCTGCCGGGATGGACCGAGTTGACCCGGATGCCGTAACGGCCCAGCTCGATGGCGGCGCACTTGGTCATGCCGGTGATGGCGAACTTGGAGGCGGCGTAGGCGGTCAGGTACTCCATGCCCTCGATCCCGGCGGTGGAGGACACGTTCACGATGCTGCCGCCGCCGGCCGCCCGCATGGGACCGACGACGGCCTTCATCCCGAGGAAGCATCCGACCTGGTTCACCCGGACGACCTGCAGGTACTCGTCCAGGGTGGCGTCCTCCAGCCGGTTGGCGATGACGATGCCGGCGTTGTTGACGAGGACGGTGACCCTGCCGAACCGCTGCACGGCGGCGTCGACGCAGTCGGCCCACTGGTCGGGCTCGGCGACGTCGAGGTGGCAGAAGACGGCGGCGTCGCCCAACGAGCCGGCCAGGGCCCGGCCCTCGGCGTCGAGCCGGTCGGCGACCACCACGGACGCGCCGGCGGCCGCCAGCGCCCGTGCTTCGGCCGCTCCCTGGCCGCGTGCCCCGCCGGTGACGATGGCCACCGCCCCTGACAGATCGCCCATCCACGCCCCCTGCCGCCGGCCACCCGCTCGCCGGGCGGCGTCGCACCGGGACGAGCCCGGACCCGTTCAGGATACCAATAAGGCTCCTTAACGACAACCGGTACCGGCATTTTTTGGCTCGTGAATGGCAAGATGGCCTTATTTATGATACTTCTCTTCAAGGGACCGGCGGGCGGAGAGGCTGCGTTCGTCGATCGGCATCGCCGGTCAGCCGGGCCGGTCAACCAGGCGCCGGTCAACGAGGGGAGGTCGACGTGAAGTTCGCGGTGATCCTGGAGGGCCAGGTCACGTACCCGACTCGGGAGAACGAGCAGGAGGTGCTCCGCCAGAACGTCGAGCTGGGCGTCCTGGCGGAGGAGGCGGGGTTCGACCGGGTGTGGGCGGTCGAGCACCACGCCCTCAAGTGGTTCGCCCACATCAGTGCCCCCGAGACGGTCCTGGCCTGGGTCGCCGCCCGGACCTCCCGCATCCGGGTGGGCCACGCCGTGGTGTGCGCCCCGTTCAAGTACAACCACCCCGTCCGGGTGGCCGAGCGGGTGGCCACCCTCGACATCCTGTCCTCGGGCCGGGTCGACGTCGGGTTCGGCCGGGGGTCGACCGAGCAGGAGCTCGGCATCTTCGGCGTCGACGCCGACGAGACCCTGGCCCAGATGGTCGAGGCCCTGAAGGTGATCCCGCAGTGCTGGACCCAGGACGAGGTGGAGTACCACAGCGACCTGCTGGACATCCCCCGGCGGCCCATCATCCCCAAGCCGGTCCAGGACCCCCATCCTCCGCTGTACATCGCCTGCAGCCGCGACGAGACGGTGGGGCTGGCCGGCAGGCTCGGCGTCGGGGCCCTGGCGCTCGGCTTCGCCGGCGCCGAGGAGATGGCGGCCAAGCGGAAGATCTACGACGACGCCATCGCCGGCCGCGACGACGGCACAGTCGTCGGCGCCTTCCCGGTCGAGCACCTGGCCGGCCTGTCGCTGGCCGTCTGCCTGGACGACCGGGAGCGGGCCCGCCGGCTGGGCCTGCGGGGGCAGCGGTTCTTCACCGAGTCGATCCAGCACTGGTACACCGGCGGCCCCGTGCCGAACCCCGAGATCGACGAGTTCGAGGACCACACCGCCGCCCTGGCCAACCGGGCGGAGCAGGTCACGACCTACCTCCAGGAGCACGGCCACCAGATGCCGGGGTACGACATGGCCCGGGGATCGTCGGTCGCCGACAAGCGGATCGGCTCCGAGGCCGGCGGCGGCTTCAACCCGGACCAGTGCTACGGGGACGTCGACGACTGCATCAGCTACGTCGAGCGGATGGCCGACGCCGGGGTGGACGAGCTGATGTTCACGTTCCAGATGGGCACGGTGCCGTTCGAGGTGTGCCGGGAGTCCCTGCTGAACGTCGGCCGCCGCGTCATCCCCCACTTCACGTGACCGCCGAGGACCGGAGCCAGAGCCGAAGCCGGGACCGAGGCCAGGACCTTGTCGGCCGTCTGACCACTATTTATGATACTCATATGACACCGGCGGGAGGCCAGGTGATGGCCGCCGGCCACCGCACCAACTACCACGAGGCCGGGGACGGGCCGCCGGTCATCCTGCTGCACGGGTCCGGCCCGGGGGTGTCCGCCTGGTCGAACTGGTCGGGGGTCCTGCCGGCGCTGGCCACCGACTTCCGGGTGGTCGCCCCCGACATCGCCGGGTTCGGCGGCACCGAGCTTAAAAAGGACACCCAGTACGGCATCAAGCTGTGGGTCGCCCACCTCTTCGGGGTCATGGACGCCCTCGGCATCCGGTCGGCGTCGCTGGTCGGCAACTCGTTCGGCGGCGGCCTGGCCCTGGCGGCCACGCTGTCCGATCCGTCCCGCGTCGACCGGCTGGTGCTCCTCGGGACGCCGGCCGGCGAGTTCCTGATGACCGACGCCCTCCGGTCCGGCTGGTACTACGAGCCGTCGGTCGACGCCATGCGGTCGATGCTGCTGCAGTTCCCGTACGACCCGTCGTTCGTCACCGACGACATGGTGCAGAGCCGGTACGAGGCCAGCGCCCGGCCGGGCGCCCAGGCGGCCTACCGGAAGCTGATCCCGGAGCCGGGGCCGGCGGGGCAGGACACCCCGGTCCGCGGCGTCCCCGAGGCGGCGCTGCGGACCATCGAGAAGCCGGTGATGGTGGTGCACGGACGCGACGACCGGGTCATCCCCTTCGAGCTCGGCCTGCTCCTCCACCGGGCCATCCCGGACTCGGAGCTCCACAGCTTCGGCCGGTGCGGCCACTGGGTGCAGATCGAACGGCAGGCCGACTTCGTCGAGCTGTCACGGCGGTTCCTGTCCCGGGAGGTGGTGCGGTGAGCGTGGACTGGCTGGAGAAGGCCCTGTGGGACCTCAACGTCGACCGGGCCGCCAAGCAGTCGTTCAGGGAGGACGCCGGCCGGTTCTGCGGGCGCTACCGGCTGGCCGAGGACGAGGCGGAGATGCTGGCCACGTTCGACGTGAAGGGGTTGGTGGACAAGGGCGTGAACCCCATGCTGACCATGGGCTACTGGCTCGAGCTGGAGGGCAGCCGGAGCCTTGGGGGGTACGTCGCCCGCCTGCGGGGAGCGGCCCGGTCGGCGGAGGCCCGGTCGTGAGCACGGTGGTCGGCGGCTTCCTGGTCCCGCACGACCCGCTGCTGTTCACCGCCCCCGACGCCGCGCCGGCAGCCAAGCGGGAGGCGGTCATGGACGCCTACGCCGAGGTACAGCGCCGGTTCGCCGCCCTGGACCCGACGGCGGCGGTCGTCGTCGGCGCCGACCACTACGTGCTGTTCGGGCCGGGCTGCCTTCCCCGGTTCCTGTTGGGCATCGGGGACGTCGACGGGCCGCTGGAACGGTTCCCCGGCGTCGACCGGGCGCCGTTGCGGACCAACCCGGACCTGGCCCGGGCCATCATGCGGCACGGGTTCGACCACGGGGTGGACTGGGCGGTGGCCAAGGCGCTGACGGTGGACCACTCCATCGCCATCCCCCACCGGTTGGTGGTGGCCCCCACCGGCGAGGTGGCCACCGTGCCGGTGTACCTGGCCTCCGGCGTGGAGCCCCTCATCACCCTGGCACGGGCGGCGCAGGTGGGGCGGGCGATCGGTGACGCGGTGGCGGCCCACGGCGGGGACGAGCGGGTGGTGGTCGTCGGCAGCGGCGGCATCAGCCACTGGGTCGGGACCGCCGAGATGGGCCGGGTCAACGAGGAGTTCGACCGCCAGATCCTGGACCTGGTGGTCGCCGGCGACCTCGGCGGGCTCTGCGCCCTGGACGACGCCGACGTGCTGGCCCGGGGCGGCAACGGGGCGCTGGAGATACGGAACTTCGCCTGCGCCATGGCCGCCGTGCCCGGCGCCACCGGGGAGGTCGTGGGCTACCAGGCGGTGCCCGAGTGGATCACCGGGCTCGGCTTCGTCCAGCTACACGCCACCGCGCCGGCGGCAGGGGCAGCGCCGGCGGCAGGGGCAGGGGCAGGGGCCGGGGCAGGGGCGGCATGAGCGACGAGGCCGGCGGCCGGCACCGCCTGTGCGGCGTCGACGAGGTGGCGCCGGGGCGGATGGCGCAGGTGCAGGTGGACGGGGTGGGCTGCCTGGCCGTCTACAACATCGACGGCCGGTTCTACGCCACCGACGACGGCTGCACCCACTCGGCCGGCAGCCTCAGCGAAGGGGACCTGGAGGACGACGTCGTGGTCTGCCCGGTGCACTTCGGGATGTTCCACGTCCCGACCGGCAAGGCGCTCGGCTACCCGGCGGAGGTGGACGTCCGGACCTACGTCGTGGAGACGGACGACCGCGACGTCTTCGTCGTGACCGGTGGGCCGTCGTGACCGGCCCGGAGGAGATCCGCAGCCTGGTCGACGTGGAAGGCGGCACGGTCAGCCGGCGGGTGTTCTGGGACCGCGACCTCTACGAGCTGGAGCTGGAGCGGATCTTCGCCCGGTGCTGGCTGTTCGTGGCCCACGAGTCGCAGGTGCCGGACCCGGGCTCGTTCCTCACCACCTGGATGGGCGAGGACGAGGTACTGGTGGTGCGGGACCGGCAGGGGGCGGTGCGGGTGTTCCTGAACTCCTGCCCGCACCGGGGCAACCGGCTCTGCCACGCCGAGGCGGGCCAGGCCCGCGGGTTCGTCTGCAACTACCACGGGTGGTCCTTCGGCCTCGACGGCCGGCTGCGCGGCATGTACGAGGCGGAGGCCTACCAGTCCACCCCCGGGTTCAGCCTCGACGACATCGGGCTGGCCCCGGCGGCGGCCGTCGACGGCTACAAGGGGCTGGTCTTCGCCACCTTCGACCCGGACGCGCCGTCCCTGGACGACTACCTCGGCGACTTCCGGTGGTACCTGGACGTGGTCCTCGACAACGACGAGGGTGGGACCGAGTTCGTCGGCGGCTCCATCCGCTCGGTCCTGCACTGCAACTGGAAGGTGGCGGCGGAGAACTTCGCCGGCGACGCCCTCCACGCCGGCTGGACCCACGAGGCGGCGGCCCGGGCGCTGTTCGACAAGAGCGTCCCCGCCCTGGCCGCCGACCCGGACTCGTACGCCGTCAACGTTAACGGCCACGGGTGGGAGTTCAACCTCGACCTGGTCGGCAACGCCGCCACCCTGGGGGACCGGTCCATCACCCGGTACCTGCGGGAGCAGGAGGCGGCGATGGCCGAGCGGCTGGGGGCCCTGCGGGCCCGGATGACCGGTGCCATCTCGTCCGCCAACGTCTTCCCGACGTTCTCGTTCCTGCCCGGGCAGAACACCTTCCGGACGTGGCACCCCAAGGGGCCGGGCACCACCGTGCTGCAGACCTGGGTGCTCGTCAACCGTGCCATGCCGGACGAGCTGAAGGAGGCCTACCGGCGCGGCGCCATGCTGACGTTCTCGCCGTCGGGCCTGTTCGAGATGGACGACGGCGAGAACTGGGAGGGGGTCACCCAGACGAGCGCCGGGTTCGTCACCCGGCGGCAGCGCCTCCACTACGGGCTGCGGCTCCACAGCGAGACCGACCATCCGGAGCTGCCCGGCAACGTCAACCGGGGCCAGATCAACGACGCCAACCAGCGGGCCTTCTACGCCCGGTGGGCCGACCTCCTCTGCGCCCCGACCTGGGCCGACGTCGGGGCGTCCCGGTGACGGGGCCGGCCACCGCCGCCGTCGACGTCGCCCTGGGAGCCGAGGTGGCGGCGTTCTTGTTCCGCGAGGCCCGGCTGCTGGACGAGGAGCGCTACGAGGAGTGGCTGGAGCTGCTCACCGACGACGTCCACTACTGGGTGCCGGGGATCGAGAACCGCTACCGTCGGGACCCGGCCGGGGCGTACGGCCCCGACCGGATGGCCTACTTCGACGACGACCTCCGGCAGCTTCGGCTGCGGGTCCTGCGGTTCACGAGCGACAGCGCCTGGGCGGAGGACCCGCCGACCAGGCACCTGCACGTGGTGGGCAACGTCGAGGTCGAGACCACCGAGCACGAGGGGGAGTACGTGGTGCACTCGTCGATCGTCAACTACCGGAGCCGGGGCGAGCACGGCAGCGACGTCCTCTTCGGCCGCCGCCGGGACCTCCTCCGCCGGACCGGCCAGGGCCTGCGGCTGGCCCGGCGCCGGGTGGTCCTCGCCCACAACGTCCTGCCGTCCAAGAACCTGAGCACCTTCCTGTGACCGGCACCGGGCATGTGGCCCATGCCGGCCGTGGCGACGCCCCCGGCCTGGCGGTCAACGGCGTCACCGTCAGGATCGGCGGGATCTCCGCCCTGTCCGACGTGTCATTCGACGTCGGGCAGGGCGAGCTGCTGGGCATTATCGGCCCGAACGGGGCCGGAAAGACCACCCTTTTCGACGTCATCTCCGGCTTCCGGAAGAGCTCGGCCGGGACCATCCACATCGGTGGCGCGGACGCCACGGACCGGACGCCGCTGTGGCGGGCCCGCCACGGCCTGCGGCGGACGTTCCAACGCCAGCAGGTCATCGGCACACTGTCGGTGGAGGAGAACCTGCTGCTGGCCCAGGAGTGGCGGGGCGGCGGCGGCGGGATGCTGGCGGACGCCGTCGCCCTCCCGGCCCGGCGGCACCGGGAGCGGGACCGCCGGCAACGGGTGCGGGAGGTCATGGCCCTCTGCGGCCTCGAGGGGCTCGCCGCCGTCCCGGCGGGCGTGCTGCCGATCGGGCAGGCCCGGATGCTGGAGTTCGGCCGGGCCATCGTGGACGGCGCCCGGGTGCTCCTGCTGGACGAGCCGACCTCGGGGGTCAGCGAGGCCGAAGCCGAGAAGCTCACCGGCGCCATCGAACTGGTCCGCAAGGAGGAGGGCTGCTCGGTCCTCCTGGTGGAGCACGACGTGGGGCTGGTGATGCGGGTGGCCACACGGGTACTGGTGCTGAACCTCGGCAGCGTCCTGGCCATCGGACCGCCGGCCGAGGTGCGGGCCAACGAGGCCGTCCAGTCGTCCTATCTGGGATAACGGACATGTCGGCGGGTCGGGCCGGGATGCGCTCGCGATAAAGTACCCTACTTCTGCTCCTCTGGAGGACCCCAATGCCGACCAAGAAGCACGCCGAGGGCGCCGAAAAGCTGGCGGAGGGGCTGGCCCGGGAGATCGAGCAGGAGATCATCGACCTCGGGTGGCCGGTCGGGCAGGTGCTGGGCTCGGAACCGGCCCTGTTGGACCGGTTCGGCGTCAGCCGGGCGGTGCTCCGGGAGGCGATCCGGCTGCTCGAGCACCACGAGGTGGCCCGCATGCGCCGCGGTCCCGGCGGCGGCCTGGTGGTCACCGAGCCCAACGGCCAGGCGGTGGTCCGGTCGGTGGCCCTGCTGCTGGAGCACAAGCACGTGCCGAGCGAGAAGCTCTTCGAGGCCCGCATGGCCATCGAGCTCACCGCCGTCGACCTGGCGGCGGAGATGATCACCGAGGACTCCATCAAGGGGCTGCGGGCGGCGCTCGACGGGGAGCTGGAGGTGATCGAGAGCATCGCCCCGCTGCCCGATCCCGGGCTCGACCGCATCCACGTCCTCATCGCCGAGGCCGGCCAGAACGAGGTCATCCGGCTCTTCGTCGAGGTGCTCGCCCAGCTCACCTCCCTGCACGCCACCCAGCGCTACCGGGAGGGGTCGACCGAGGAGCTGCGCCGCCGCGCCCTCGACGCCCACCAGGCCCACATCGCCATCATCGAGGCCGTCGTCGCCGGCGACCGGGCGCTGGCCCGGCACCGGATGATGCGCCACGTCCAGGCCATGGCCCCCTGGATCGGGTCGGCCACCGGTGGGTCCGGCGGGGCCGGCGGCGGGGTCAGGCGGCGCCGGGCCGAGTGAGGACCCCGCGGTTGCGGGAGCCGTCGGAGAACAGCAGGACGTCTGCCCGCTCGTCGTCCAGGGCGGTGTCCGCCACCGCCTCGGTGAGGCTGTCGGGGGAGACGAACCGCTCGTGGGCGATCCCGGCGACGTCGTCCACCCCGAACCCGGCCTTCCGACAGGCGGCCGCCGTCCGGTCCGGGTCGCCATGGAGCTGCTGGTAGGTCCGCGGGTAGGGGCTGTCCAGGACGGCCGGGCCGTGGACCTCCCGCCAGTGCGCCGAGAAGTCCGCCTGGGCGGCACCGGGCAGCCGGAACAGGGCGTAGTACAGGCGGACGTGGTCCGCCGCCGGTGCCGGGGGCCGCTCGAACACGGTGTGGTCGGTGCCCACCACGATGGCCGAGCTCCCGGCGTCGACCAGGCCGGCGGGCAGCCCGGCCAGCCCGGCCAGGACCCCGTCGACGGCGTCGGCCGGGCCGTGCAGCTCCACCGCCGCCCGCCAGGTGGCGCCGAAGTCGGGCCCGTCGTCGATGGCCCCCACCACCTCCACCCGGACGTCGCCGGCGGCGGCCGACCGGGCGGCCACCTCGCGGCGGAGCACGGCGAGGTCCCAGGCGGGCCCGGGGGTGACCAGGACGATGGCCGTGGTGGTCCCGGCGGAGCCGGTGGCCCCGGGCCCGGTGGCCGTCGCCGTCACGGCCGGCCGGACCCGAGGTCGTTGAGGTCGGCGTTGAACGTCACCGCGGTGTGCAGGCCGCCGTCGACGGTGAGCACCTGGCCGGTGATGAACGAGGCGTCGTCGGAGGCCAGGAAGACCACGACGGCGGCGATGTCGCCGGGGTGGCCGAGCCGCGGCAGCAGGGTGTGCCGGCGGAAGACCTCCAGGTGGTCGGGCGGCATCAGGTCCCGGTTGCCGTCGTGGACGATCACCCCGGGGGAGACGGCGTTGCACCGGATGCCGGCCCGGCCGTACTGGGTGGCGGTCATCCGCGTCAGCATCTCCACCCCGGCCTTCGATGCGGCGTAGGCCGTCTCCCGGTCCTGGCCGCCGTGGGTGACGCCCGAGGAGGTGTTGACGATGCAGCCGCCGCCGCGGGCCACCATCGTCGGGACCACCTGCCGGGTGGTCAGCATCATGGAGGTCAGGTTCACGGCGAAGGCCCGGTCCCAGTCGCCGCGGTCGACGTCGCCCACCAGCCCGTCGCGGCCGGCGAGCTGGGTGGCGGCGGCGTTGTTGTGGAGGATGTCGACCCCGCCGAGCTCCCGGCAGGCCGTGTCGTGCAGGGCGGCCACCGACGACTCGTCGGCCACGTCGACCTCGACCCCCACGGCGGTGCCGCCGGCGGCCACGATCCCCTCGGCCGTCCGCCCGGCCGCCGCGCCGTCCATGTCGGCCGCCACCACGGCGGCGCCGGCGGCCGCCAGCCCGGCGGCGCAGGCCGCCCCGATGCCGCCGGCCGCCCCGGTCACGATCGCCACCTTGCCGGCCAGCCGGCCGGCCGCCTCAACTGCCAAGGTACGCCGCCTCCATCAGTGTGCTCGTCACGTCCGCCGAGTCCCCGACCCACGTCAGCCGGCCACGGGACATGATCGCCACGGTATCGGCCACCGACAGGACGTCCCTGGCCTTCTCCTCGACCACGAAGATGGCCACCCCCCGGGACCGGAGCTCGCCGATCACGTCGAGGACGCCGCGGACCACCATGGGGGCCAGGCCGAGGGTC
This sequence comes from Acidimicrobiales bacterium, assembly GCA_035547695.1. Lineage (GTDB taxonomy): Bacteria > Actinomycetota > Acidimicrobiia > Acidimicrobiales > RAAP-2 > DASZUK01. Next base: position 55,496 of record DASZUK010000050.1, on the reverse strand, counting down.
GGCTCGTCCACCACCAGGACGTCCGGTGGGCGGACCAGCATGGCGCCGAGCGCCAGCATCTGCTGCTCGCCCCCGGAGAGGTTGCCGGCCGCGAGGTGCCGGCGGGCGGCCAGCGACGGGAACCGCTCGAAGACCTGCTCGACCTCGGTGTCCTTGTTCAGCCAGACGCCCAGGTTCTCGGTCACCGTCAGCCCCGGGAAGATGCCGCGGGACTCCGGGGCGACCACCACGCCGTTGCGGGCCCGCCGGTAGGTCGGGCTGTTGGAGATGTCGCGGCCGGCGAAGGTGACCGTGCCCCCCTGCTGGCGGACCTGGCCGCAGATCACCGAGCACAGCGTCGACTTCCCGGCGCCGTTGGCGCCGACCAGGGCCACCACCGACCCGCGGGCGAGGGCCAGGGTGACCCCGTGCAGCACCTCCACGTCGCCGTAGCCGGCGTCGATGTCCCGCAGCACGAGGACGGCGTCGTCGGGGACCGGGCCGCTCACCGACGGCGGGGCCGGCAGGGGGACCACTGTCCGGGCCGCCCGGTCGCCCAGCGCCGCGGCCGCCGGAACCCCGCCGCCGCCGGCCCCGGCCACCGCCGGCGAGGACGGTGCGGCGGCAGCCGCCGCCGTTGCCGCCTGGGCGGCCGTTGCGGCCTTCGCCGCCTGGGCGGCCTTGCGCTTCTGCCGCCGCTCGTAGCGGCCTTCAGCGAAGAGGGCGAAGGACCCCTGCGGGTAACGGGCCATCTGGATGGCGCCGAGGCCGAACAGGATCTGGGGGATCCACTGGGACTTGGTGCCGTTCCAGGACAGGAACGACGGCAGGAACGAGAAGTGGAACCCGCCGTTGATGATGGCCGGCGACAGGGCGGTGATGAGGCCGGCGACGATGGCGCCGGCGGGGCGGCGGATGCCGAACAGCACCACGGTGGCCAGCCAGATCAGTCCGCTGGTGGCCGGGGTGGCGCCGTTGGTGGCGCCGCCGAAGTAGATGGAGAGCATGACGCCGCCGAAGCCGGCGATGGCCGCCGAGATGCCGAACAGCGCCAGCTTGGTCCGCAGCGGGGAGATGCCGGAGGAGATGGCGGCGGCCTCGGACGCCCGGACGGCCACCACGGCCCGCCCGGTGGGGGACCGGCCGATGTTCCGGACGAGCAGCGACACGAGGAAGACGATGACCAGGAGGAAGATGGCCAGCGTCGGCATGTTCGACAGGTGGACCGGGCCGATGGACGGCCGCGGGATCTTCCAGCCCTGGTTGGACGGCCCGGCCATGTTCTGCCACTGGAACAGCACCGCGTCGCCGACGAGGGCGACGGCGAAGGTGGCGAGGGCGAGCGACAGCCCGTTCACCCGGAGCGCGGGCAGGGCCACCAGGACGCCGCAGACGGCCGAGGCGGCGATGGCCAGCAGGATGGCCGGGAACATCGGCAGGCCGTCGGCCAGCAGCACGCCGAAGAGCAGGCTGGACAGGGTGACGAAGCCGGCCTGGGCCAGGCTGACCATGCCGCCCAGGCCGGTGACGACGGTGAACGACAGGAAGATCAGCCCGAACGCCAGCCCCTCGGTCACCACGCCGACCCAGAACTCGCTCCCGATCCACACGACGTAGATCACGAGGAGGACGGTGGCGACGGCCCAGGGGGCGGCGCGGCGCCACGGCGGGAGGTCGCGGGTGTGGTCCACCTGGACCCGCTGCACGACGGCCGACCCGGCGATGCGGAACTTGTCCCGGCCGAGGACGATGAGGATGGCCAGCATGGCCACGCCGGGGACGGCGGAGCTGAAGCCGGGGATCGACTGGGCGAACGAGGCGTACCCGCCCACCAGGTTCTGCAGTACCCCCAGGGCGATGCCGGCGACGAAGGCGATGGGGATGGAACGGAGCCGGCCGGCGACGGCGGCGGCCGCGGAGATGAAGAGGATCAGCGTGTAGGTGCCGGCCGACAGGTTGTTGAAGACCGGCGCGCCGACCACGCCGACCAGGCCGGCCAGGAACGCCCCGATCATCCACCCCATGGACGACGACCGGGCCGGGTCGACGCCGCGCATGGCGGCCAGGTTGCGGCGGTCCACGGTGGCCCGGATGCGCCGGCCGGTCTGGGTGTGGCGGAGCAGCAGCCACAGCAGGAGCGCCGCCACCACGGCGGAGCCCAGCACGATCAACTGGTCGCTGGAGACGGTCGCCCCGCCGCCGATGCTGAAGTGGTCCGGCGGGGTCGGGCCGACACCGGGCGGGAGGAAGAGCTGGGCGCCTGTCGGGATGGACAGGTGGACGTCGTTGACCAGGATCTGGACGACGAAGTAGGCGATGGCCGGCAGGGCGATCAGGACGCCGACCGAGGCGATGATCTTCGTCACCTCGTCGGCGTCGGCCAGCGGGTGGAAGATCAGCTTGTCCAGGATGAACCCGAGCAGGGGGGCGAAGACGAGGATCGCCACCGCCGCCGCGGGCAGGATCGGCCAGTGCTGGCCGGTGTGCAACTGGTAATAGAGGAAGGCCGACGTGAAGGCGATGGCCCCGTGGCCGAAGTTGAAGATGCCCGACGTCGAGTAGGTCAGGGTGAGGCCGGTGGCCAGGAGGCTGTACAGCCCCCCGGCCACGATCCCACCGACCAGGAGGGTGAGGAACTGGGTCATGCCGACCCCAGCTCCTCACCCTCGAGGCCCACGTCTCGGCGGGCCGGGCCCTTCCGGGCCTGCGTCCCGGGCGGGAGGCCCGGTCCCTGCCGCACTACTTAGAAGGGATGGACGGGTAGCACCCGTAGGGGACCTTGGGTGTGTAGGCCGTGCCCTTCACGATGAGGATGGCCGCACAGCTCACTGTCGACTTGTGCGAGGCGGGCCACTTCACCGCGCCGATCGAGCCGGAGAGCGCCGGGGTGTAGGTCCAGCCCTTGTTGATCGTCTTGTTGAAGGTTGCCGGGGTGAGGTTCTTCCCGACCTTCTTCAGCATGGCGATGAGCATGTCGGCCGACCAGTAGCCGACCTGGTCACCCAGGCTGATTGTCGCCGGCTTGCCGATGGCCTTCAGTTGGGTCTGCATGGCCTTGATGGCCGCCCCGCCGCCCTCCTGCGGCGGGAACACCGACGCCACGTAGGCCCCCTGCAGGGCCTGCGCCGTGCTGGCCTGGGCGGCCAGCAGGCCGGGCACGTAGGTGGTGGCGTTGGCCACCGGCCCGGTGAACCCGGCCGCCTTGAGGGCGGCGGTCATGCCGATGACGTCGGCGAAGTTCTGGGCCATGTAGGCGATGTCGGGGTGGGCCGCCATCAGCCGGCTGACGTACGGGCTGTAGTCGGTGGTGGACCCTGTGCCCGGGATGGACGAGTCCTGGTAGACGACCTTGCCCTTCAGGGCCTTGACCGCGTTCACGGTGGTCAGCATGCCGTCGGTCGAGGCCTGTGTGTTGGCGCTCTGGAAGCCCCAGGTCACCTGTGTCACCTTCTTGCCGCCGTCCGCCTTGGCCACCTGGGTGACGATGGCGGTCCCGTTGGTGTACTGCCCGGTCAGGCAGCCGCTGAAGCCGTAGCCCCACGGGTTGTTGCAGTAGCCCGGGACGTAGCCCCAGCCGAGGAACGGCACCTTGTTGGCCGACAGGAAGTTGGTGCTCTGCACCCCGAAGGCGTTGCTGGTGGCCAGCATGGCGAAGACCCCGTCCTGCTGGACCGCCGCCCGGACCTGCTGGGCGTTGGTGGTGGCGCTACCGGCGTCGTCCAGGGTGTTGACGATGACGATCTTCCGGCCGGCCACCCCGCCGGCCTTGTTCTGGGCGTTGATCCGGGCCTTGGCCCCTGTGACCAGGCCGGGGAACGGCGGCCCCTGCGGTCCGGTCAGGGTGGCCAGGATGTCGACCTTGATCGTCTTGGCCGTCACCCCCCGGACCGACGCCGCCCCGGCGGCGCCCTGCCCCGCCCCTACGACGCCCACCCCGGCCAGCACGACGGCCGCCGACGCCAGGGCGGAACCCAATTTCCTGTACCTACGGCCCACGTGGAACCCCCTCCCTTGGAAACAATAAGGATACTATACTTGTCGAAACGGAAACGCAAGGTCCCGATGGGCGACCGCCGTCTCCGATGCTTGCACCTGCTCGTTGAGTTCCGGTGCTCCCTCGTCGCGCTCCCCTGCTCCGCCGTCGCCCCTGCTGGTGTGGTCACCGCAATGGGACGCAATAAGTATCCTTTCTTCTCGCTCCAGTCGGTTCTTCCCGCTCCAGTCGGTCCGGGCCGCCCGGGGGCCGGTCAGGGCTCCATGCCGCCCAGGTGGGCGGTGAGCCCGCCGTCGACGGTCAGGACGTGGCCGTTGACGAAGGCGGACCGGTCCGAGGCGAGGAAGCAGGCGACGTCGGCGATGTCCGACGGCTCCCCGAGCCGCGGGGCGCTGTGCACCGCCGCCATGCGGTCCAGGAAGGCCTGGTCCATGTGGCCCCTGGTGGTGTCGGTGACCACCACCCCCGGGGCGATGGCGTTGCACCGGACGCCCTGCTTGCCGTAGCGGGTGGCGACGTGGCGGGTGAGCAGGACGATGCCGGCCTTCGACACCCCGTAGCCGACCCGGACCGGCTCGGCCATCCAGCCGGCCACCGACGACGTGTTGATGATGCTGCCGCCGCCGCTCGCCAGGATGGCGGGGATGCCGAACCGGCAGCCCAGCAGGACGCCGGTGAGGTTGACGGCCAGGGTGCGGTTCCAGACGTCGAGGTCGATGTCGACCACGTCGACGTCCCGCATGATGACGTCGGCGCCGAAGGCGGCGGCGTTGTTGTGCAGGACGTCCAGCCGGCCGAACGCCGACACCGCCCGGTCGATCATCGCCGCCACGCTGTCGGGGTCGCTGACGTCGACGACGACGGCCACCGCCTCACCGCCGGACCCGACGATGTCCGCCGCCACCGTTTCGGCGCCGTCCCCGTTGAGGTCGGCCACCACGACGCGTGCCCCCTCCTCGGCCAGCCGCCGGGCGGTGGCGGCACCGATGCCGCCGGCCGCGCCGGTGACCACCGCCGCCTTCCCCTCGAGCATCACCGCGGGTCTCCCCTCCAGGCCGTGCCCCGCCGGGCCGCCGTCCGGTCCCCGGGCATCACGGCAGCGGCTCCGGCGGCAGCGGGTGGCGGAACAGCTCGGCGGCGTTCCGGTGGGTCAGCTTGCGGACCACGTCGACCGGCAGGCCCCCCAGGCGGTCGTGGAGGATGGCCTGGGTGTCCGGCCAGGTGGAGTCGCCGTGGGGGTAGTCCACCTCGACCATCACCCGGTCGACGCCGATGCTGTCCAGGCAGGGCAGCGTGGACGGGTCGTCGATGGTGCAGAACCAGAAGTTCCGCCGCAGCACCTCCGAGGGCAGCAGCTCGTCGGACATCCAGTCGACGCGGCCGAAGGCGGCCCGGCCCATCACGTAGTCGAGGCGGTCCCGGAGCATGGGCACCCACCCGATGCCGCCCTCGGACATGGCGATCTTCACCGTCGGGTACCGGACCGGTAGGCCGGACCACAGCCAGTCGACGCAGGCGGTCAGCGACAGCGAGCCGAACAGGGTGCCGGAGACGGAGCCCGGGGCGCCCTCCGCCCGTTCGAACAGGCCGGACGAGCCGACGTGCAGGCAGACCACCGTGCCGGTCTCCACGCAGGCCTCGATCACCGGGTCCCAGTAGCCGGTGTGCAGCGACGGGTACCCGATGCGGTGCGGCATCTCGGGCAGCGACACCGCCCGGAAGCCCCGCTCGGCGTTCCGCCGGACCTCCGCCGCCGCCAGCGCCGGGTCCGCCAGCCAGGTGATGCCCATCGGGACGATCCGCTCCGGGTACGGGCCGTACCACTCCTCGAAGAGCCAGTCGTTCCACGCCCGCATCACCGCCAGGCCGAGCTCGCGGTCGGTGGAGCGGGAGTAGACGGTGCCGGCGAAGCCGGTGATCATCGAGGGGAAGTTGACCGACGCCCACACGCCGTTCAGGTCCATGTCCCGGATGCGGTCGTCGATCCGGTAGCAGCCCGGCCGCATCTCCTCGAACCGGAGCGGCTCCGACGAGTGCTCCCCGGCGTCCGGGGGCCGGCCGGCGACGGCGTTCAGGCCGAGCTGCGGGAACACCTCGTCCTCGTACACCCACTGCTGCACGCCGCCCGGCCCCTCGACGACGCGGGGTGCCCGGTCGGCGTACCGGGCGGGCAGCCGGCCGTCGAACAGGTCCGCCGGCTCGACCAGGTGGTCGTCGACGGAGATGACCGTGTAGTGCACCGGCCGCGGCTCGGGGTCCGGGAGCAGGCCCGACCGGCCCGGGTCCGTCTGGGCTGGGGCCGCCTGGGCCGGGGCCGACCGGCCGGTGGCCGTCACGGGCGTCATCGCCGGTGCGCCGCCGCGCACCGGTCCCGCAGCGCCGGGTCGAGCCGCAGCTCGCGGCGGGCGGCGGCCTCGAAGAGCATCCGGACGTAGTCGTGGCCGGCCTCGACGCCGCCACCGATCAGCTCCACCGCCGGCGGCGGCAGCGGCAGGCCGTTGCCCGCCGCTTCGACCACCCAGGCCTGGCGGCACCGCCACTCCAGGGTCACCGCCCGGACGTAGGCCTCGCTGACCGAGCCGGCCACCACCATGACGCCGTGGTTGGCCAGGAAGCCGACGCGGGCGTCGCCGAAGGCGGCGACGGCGCGGCGGGTGTTCTCGATGGACCCGGCGTGCTCGAACTCGTCGAAGAACGCCGGCTCGCCGGGGGTGAAGGCCGCCGACTGGTCGTAGGCGGGAGGGACCCGGTGCAGGTCGCACCACACCGTCCCCCACCGGGAGTGGTTGTGCACGATGACCCGGACGTCGTCCCGGGCCTCGTGGAGGGCGATGTGGAGGGGGATGCCGCCGGGCACGCTGAGGTCGCCGTCCAACCGGTGGCCGGCGAGGTCCACCCGGACCAGGTCCGCCGGCTCCAGCTCGTCCCAGGCCAGCTCCCAGGGGGTGACGATGAGGGTGTCGTCGTCGGTCCGGTAGCTGATGTGGCCGCCGAGCTGGTCGGCGTAGCCCTGGCGGTGCAGGGTGCGGGCGAGCAGCGCCACCTGGGCCTCCACCGGCAGGCAGTCGTCGAGGTTGCCGCCCAACGGAAATCGCTCCCCGCCCACCGATAGAAGAGTATCAGTATTTTGGAGCCGGTCAAGAGTGAGAAGATAGGACCGGTTAGCTATTCGGCTTATAGGATACTGTTCTCGCCACTCTCGCTACTCTCGCCACGCATCGGAGCGCAGCAGCGCCCGGTCAGGCGGAGTGGGCGGCGTGGGCGGAGGAGTGGGCGGAGTGGAGGGTCAGCGATGGTGAGCACCGGTACACCAGGCCCGGGCGTCGTGCCGCCGTCGATCCCGGCGGTGGTGGCCGGCATGGCGGCCCGGGTGCCCGACGTGGAGGCCGTCGTCAGCCGGGACGGCCGGTACACGTTCGGCTCGCTGGCGACGGCGGCGGCGGTGGCGGCGGAGCGGCTGGCCGGCGAGGGGGTGGCGGCGGGCACCCGGGTGGCCGGGTCCGCCGACAACACCGCCGACCTCGTGGTGGCGTTCCTGGCCGCCATGTCGCTCGGGGCGGTGTGGGTCGGCCTGAACCGGCGGTTGGCGCCACCGGAGAAGGCCTACATCCTGGCGGACTCGGGGGCGGCCGTCCTGGTCGCCCCGGACGACACCGTGGCCGAGCTGGCGCCGCGGCGCGCCGGCCTGCCGGACCTCCGGGCCACGGTGCCGGTGGCCGGACTGGGCGCAGTGGGCGGCCCCGGCGGCGGGAGCGGCCACACCAGCGGGGGCGGCCACGCCACCCTGCCGGACCCGGACGCCGTCGACCCCTTCGCCGCCGCGGCCATCGCCTACACCAGCGGCACCACCGGCCACCCGAAGGGGGTGGTCCACAGCCAGCACAACCTGCTGCTGCCGGGGGCCTACCTGGCCAGCACCGACGAGTACCCGGCGTCGATCCGCATCGGGGTGTGCATGCCGCTGACCATCCTCAACCTGATGGTCCTGGGCCCGCTGCTCGGGCTGCAGGCGGCGGCGACCACGGTGGTGCTCGACCGGATCGACACCGACGGCCTGACCGACTGGGTGGCGCGGGAGGGGATCGAGACCATGGCGGTCCCCCCGGCGACCCTGTTCGACCTGGCCCACCGGGGCGACCCGGACGGCCGGCTGGCGTCGTGGACCCGGGTGCAGACCGGCGGCGGCGACTGCCCCGACGCCCTGCTGGAGCAGTTCGAGCGCACCCTCGCCAAGGAGGTCACCCGGAGCTACGGCCTCACCGAGGCGCCCACCCTGGTGTCGGTGGAGGACCGCGGCCGTCCGCACCTGTCCGGCGCCAGCGGCCGGGTGCTGCCGTACCTCGACGTGGCCGCCGCCGACCCGTCCGGCCGGTCGCTGCCGCCGGGAACGGAGGGGGAGCTGTGCATCCGGGCGGCCGCCGACGGACCGTGGGCCGGCGTCTGGACGCCGATGCTCGGCTACTGGGGCCGGCCGGAGGACACCGCCCGGGTGTTGGTGGACGGGGTGCTGCACACCGGCGACATGGGGTCGGTGGACGCGGACGGCAACGTGTCGGTGAAGGACCGGCGGTCCAACGTGATCGTCCGCGGCGGGGCCAACGTGTACCCGGCGGAGGTCGAGCGGGTGCTCCAGGCCCACCCGGCGGTGGCGGCCAGCGCGGTCGTCGGCCGGCCGGACCCGCGGCTGGGCCGGCGGGTGGTGGCCTACGTGGAGCTGGTCGAGCCGGTCGACGCCGACGACCTGCGGGTCCACTGCGCCGCCGAGCTCGCCCGGTACAAGGTCCCCGAGGAGATCGTGGTCATGGACCACCTGCCGCGCAACGCCATGGGGAAGGTGCTCCGCCAGCAGCTTGCCGAGGAGACAGCCGGCGGCCAGACGACCGGCGAGGAAACAGCCGGCGAGGAGACAGCCGGCGAGGAGACGGCCGGCCCGGCGGTGGCGTCGTGAGCCGCCGGCCGAGGGAGGGGCCGGGGGAGGGGCCGGTGGCGGTGGTGACCGGCGCCAGCCTCGGCATCGGCCGGGCGGTCGCCGGGCGGCTGACGTCCCAGGGGAGCCGGGTGGTGCTGTGCGCCCGGAGCGCGGACGCCCTCGGCCGGGTGGCCGACGACCTGCGCCGGGGTGGGGCCGAGGTGGAGGTGGTGGTGGCCGATGTGACGGCAGCGGGCAGCGGCGACGAGATCGTCGGCCGGGCGATGGACCGGTTCGGCCGCGTCGACGTCCTGGTCAACAACGCCGGGGGCGGCCCGGTGAAGCCGTTCGCCGAGCTGGCCATCGAGGACTGGCAGGAGGGCCTCGACCTCAACTTCCTGAGCGCCGTCCGCTGCTGCCTGGCCGCGGTCCCGCACATGGCGGCCGGTGGGGGCGGCGCCATCGTCAACCTGGCGTCGAGCACCGCCCGGGAGCCGGACCCGTACTTCGGCCCCTACGGCGTCGCCAAGGCCGCGCTGGTCAACTACACCAAGGTGCTGGCCGGCGCGGTGGCCCGGCAGTCGATCCGGGCCAACTGCGTCCTGCCGGGGATCGTGGACACCGAGGGGAGCCGGCAGGTCGCCGCCGACACCGCCGCCTCCATCGGCCGGCCGGTGGACGAGGTGATGGCGGCCATGCTGCGGAAGGCGCCGATCCCCCTGGGCCGGCTGGGCACGCCCGAGGACGTCGCCGCCGTCATCGCCTTCCTGGTCTCCGACGAGGCCGCCTGGGTGACCGGGTCCACGTTCTCGGTCGACGGCGGCGCCCTGCGCGCCGCCTGGTAGCAGACGGTCGGCCGCGGCCAGCCGGGCGCGGCTGGGGCGGCCGGAGGCCCGGTAGACTCGGCTCAGCGGCCGGAGGTGAGGTCGAGGCCCTGCCGGGCGATGGTGTTGCGCATCATCTCCGAGGTGCCGCCGCCGATGGTCTCGCTGATGGACTGGCGCCAGAGGAACTCGGGCCCGGCGCCGCCGACCAGCCCCTCCGGGCCGCCGAGGTCGAGGGCGGTCCGGGCCAGCCGCTGAGCCAGCTCGCTGCCGGCCAGCTTGCTGCAGGCCGCCTCCACCGTGGCCGGCCGGCCGGCGGCGATCTCCACCAGGACGCCGAGGGCGAGGGCCTCCACCTCGTACAGGCCCAGGCGCAGGTCGTCCAGCCGCCACCGGACCACCGGGTCGGCCAGCAGGCCGAGGGCGGCGCACCACGCCTCGATGTCGTCGAGGTCCCGGCGAAGGCGGCCGGGGGTGAACTCGAGGTGGCGCTCCAGCACCAGCGAGCGGCCGAGGACGTCCCAGCCGGCGCCCTCGGCGCCGAGGCGGCGGTCCACCGGCACCACGACGTCGTCGAAGTGGACCTCGTTCAGCCGGCCGTCGTCGATGGTGGGGATGGGGGTGACGGTGATGCCGGGGGTGGCCAGGTCGACCAGGAGGAAGGAGAGCGACCGGGACCGGTCCTCGGGGGGGCCGGTCCGGCAGAGGAGCCAGATGTTGTCGGAGGCGTGCGCCATGGACGTCCACCGCTTCTCGCCGGTCACCCGGTAGGCGTCGCCGTCGCGGACGGCCCGGGTGCGGACCCCGCCCAGGTCGGACCCGGCCTCGGGTTCGGACAGGCCGAGGCAGAAGCTGGTCTCCCCCCGGCGGATGCCCGGCAGGTAGCGGTGCTGCTGGGCGTCGGTGCCGTGGAGGATGATGGAGTGGGCCACGATGCCGGCGGCCAGCGGCGGCCGTCCCAGCCGGGCGTAGGCCATCTCGTCCCAGAGGATGAATTCGTAGGTCGGCGGCCGCTCCTGGCCGCCGAAGCGGCGGGGCCAGCCGAGGGACAGCCACCCCCGGTCCCCGAGGGCGAGGTACAGGTCGCGGATGCGGTCGTCGGCGCCGTCGGCGTGGTCGAAGTAGCACGGCGCCCAGTCCCGGCCGTCGATGAACGCCCGGACCTCGTCGGCGAACGCCCGCTCGTCGGCGTCGAAGAACTCCCTCACTCCGCCGCCTGCCCGTCGGCCGCCTGCCCGTCGACCGTCCACCGGGGCGGTCGGCCCTCCACGAAGGCGGCCGGCCCCTCGGTGAAGTCCGGGTGGGCCATGTGCTCTCGGACCAGCGCCCACCCCCGCTCGACCGCCGCCGAGCGCGGCAGGTCCAGCGACCCCCAGATGGCCCGCAGCGACTGGGCCATGGCCTGCGGCGAGTTCCGGGCGATGGCGGCGGCCATGTCCGCCACCGTCTCCGCCAGGGCGTCGGCCGGCACCAGCTCGTCGACCAGGCCGAGGGCGTGGGCGCGGGCGGCCGGCATCCGGTAGGCGCTGCCCATCAGGGTCATGCGGAGGACGCTGCCGAGCGGCAGCCGCCGGGCCAGCCCGACCATCTCGGTGGCCCCGACCAGGCCGACGTTGACGTGGGTGTCCATGAACGCCGCCGAGTCGGCGGCCACGACGATGTCGGCGTCGACCACGAAGTGGAGGCCGCCCCCGGCCACCAGGCCGTTGACGGCGGCGATCACCGGCTTCCACACCCGGTTGACCCGGGGGGACCACCGCACCTCCTCCTCGAACGTCCCGGGCCCGCCGCTCACCTGGCCCGTCTCGGCCATCACGCCGAGGTCGGCGCCGGTGCAGAAGTGCCGGTCGCCGGCGCCGGTGACCACGGCCACCCGCACCGCCGGGTCGTCGCGCACCTCCGCCCAGGCCGCCACCACGTCCCGGTGCATGCCCGGGGTCAGGGCGTTCCCCCGCTCGGGGCGGTTGAGCGTCAGCGTGGCCACCGGGCCGCGCTTGTCGAACAGCAGCTCCGGCCGGCCGTCCGGTCCCGCCATCTCAGGCCCCTCCTGCGCCGCTGCCGGCGGCCGGCGGGAGGGAGCCGGCCTGGCGGATGCGGACGCTGCGGGTGCCGAGGGGGTACTCCCAGGCCATGCCGAGGGCGCCGGCGGTCTGGTGGGCGGCGTAGGTGGCGGCGAGGGCGGCGGCGAGGGCGGAGGACCGGGCGGCGGCGGTCGCCGGCCCGGCGTCGCCGGACTGCCGTTCCTGGAGGGCGGCGGCCATGCCCACCAGGTTGTCAGCCGCCGCCAGCCGCATGTGGGCGTCGGCCAGCCGGTGGGCGACGGCCTGGTTGTCCCCGATGGGCCGGCCGAACTGGCGGCGCTGGCGGGCGTAGTCGGCGGCGGTGGCCACGGTGGCCTGGCCGGCGGCGGCCAGGTAGGCGGCCACGGCCAGGTCGGCCCGCTGCACCGCCAGCGGGCCGCCGCGCAGGCCGTGGCGGCGGCGGAGGCGGAGGCGGGCCCACGGCTCGCCGGCCAGGGTGGGCACCGGTTCGGGGGCGCCGTCGGGATCGCAGAGCCAGGCGCCGTCGGGGGCGAGCTCCACGAACACGGTGGCGACCGCCCCCCATGGCGCCAGGGTGCCGCCGTCGGTGACCGAGACGATCGCGGTGCCGTCGGCCACGGCGGGCCGGAGGTCGTCGGGCAGGACGGCGCTGCCGACGACGGCACCGGCGAACGGCCCGGCCCGGCCGGCGCGGCCGAGCTCCCGGTGGGCGGCGACCAGCTCGGCCGGGCCGCCGCCGACGTCCGGCGAGCCGAGGCCCAGCACCCCCATGGCGGCGAGGGCGTCCCAGAACCCGCCCGGTGCCCACGGGTCGGTGGCGGTGGCGTGGTGGTCGGCGCACAGCGCCCGGACGGCGCCGGCGAGGGCGGCGGCCTCCTCGGTGGGGACCAGGGGGTTGATCATGCGGACGGAGCGGTCACCGCGCCCCGGCGCCCCACCGGGCGGAGGCGGCGGCGCGGCGGTGGGCGTGGAGGCCGCCCAGCTCGACCCGGATGGCCTGGAGCCGGGTGGTCCAGAGCTGGAGGTCGTACTCCCGGGTGAGGCCGATGGCCCCCGAGAACTGGTGGAGCTCCCGGCCCACCCGGACGGCGGCCTCGGCGACGTGGGCGGCGGCGATCGCGGACTCCTCGGCCGGCGCCGACTGCCAGGCCGCCCGCCGGGCCAGCCACCGGCAGCCCTCCAGGAGGACGGCGCACTCGGCCAGGCGGTGCTGGACCACCTGGTAGCTGCTGATCGGCCGGTCGAACTGGCGGCGCTGCTGGACGAACGCGGTGACGAAGGACAGGCCGGCCGTCATCAGCCCGACGGCCTCCGCGGCCAGCGCCACCCGCCACCACGCCACCAGTCGCTCGCCGGAGCCGGGCCCGAGCGACGTGCCCCGCTCGAGGTGGATGTAGGCCAGGGGGTAGCCGTCGCCGGCGATCGGCTTGGACGACTCCCGGGCCACCGGCGCGCACCAGGCCGTGCCGTCGCGGAGCACCAGGGCGGTCACCGCCTGGCCGCCGAACCGGACCGGCACCGACGGGTCGTCGGTGGCCAGGACGAGCGGCCGGGGGGCACCGGTCACCCCAAGGGCCGGCCCGACGAGGGCGTGGGCGCCGATGGGGACGCCGCCGACGGCGCCGGCCACCGCCTCGACCACCAGGGCCGCCTCCAGCGGGCCGGCACCCTCCTCGATGGCCAGGCCGAGGAAGCCGGCCTCGTCCAGCGCCCGGTCCAGCTCCTCGTCGTACCCGGCGTCGTCGACCTGGCGGGCCCGGGCCGGGCCGGCCCGGCGGTCGAGCAGGACGGCGAGGGCGTCGCGGAGGGCCGCCTGCTCCTGGGTCAGGTCGAAGTCCACGGTCAGCGCACCGCCAGGTCGAGGTGGCGCCTGGCCACCAGGTTGAGCTGCACCTCGTAGGTGCCCGAGGCGATGCCGGCGGCCAGCGAGTCGCGGTACTGGTCGTCGGCGATGGAGCCGCGGACCAGGCCCTGGCCCCCCATGAGGTCGACGCCGAGGTCACCGACCATGCGCTCGGCCTGCACCATGGCGGCGCGGGCCACGTAGACGTTGCCGGAGTCGCCGACGTTCTTGGCCCGCTCGTCGACCACCCGGTAGACGAGGAGCCGGGCGGCCTCGCAGGCCGCCTCGGCCGCGGCCAGCCGGTCCAGCACCACCGGGTCGTCGGCCATCCCCTGCTCGGCCGCCCAGGCCGCCAGCCGGTCCACCTCCAACTGGGCCCGGCAGTACCGGGGGATGCCGACCCGCTCGTAGGCCAGCGTCCGCATGACGATCTGCCAGCCGCCGTTCTCGTCGCCGAGCCGGTCGGCCACCGGGACCCGGACGTCGGTGAAGAACAGCTCGTGGAAGGCGTGGTCGCCCATGAGCGAGTTGATCTCCCGCACCTCCAGGCCGGGGGCGGACATGGGGACCAGGAGGATGGTGATCCCCTGGTGCTTGGGGGCGTCCGGGTCGGTGCGGACGAGGAGGAAGCAGTGGTCGGCCACGTTGGCGTAGGACGTCCATACCTTCTGGCCGTTGACCACGTAGTGGTCGCCGTCGCGGACCGCCCGGGTGCGCAGCGACGCCAGGTCGGTGCCGGCCTCGGGCTCGGAGAACCCCTGGCACCAGATCACCTTGCCGGCCGAGATCGGCGGCAGGTACCGGCGCTTCTGGTCGTCGTTGCCGTGGGCGATGATGGAGGGGCCGACCCAGTTGACGTTCATGTACTGCGGCCCCCGCGGCTCGCCCCGCAGCCAGAGCTCCTCGCCCAGGATGAAGTGGTACCAGGCCGGGGCGTCCCGGCCGCCGTGCTCCCTGGGCCAGTGCGGGGTCAGCCAGCCCCGCTCGGCCAGCTTGGGGGCGAACTCGCGGGAGTACTCCGAGTGCCGGACGGTGCCGAGCTTGGCGTCCTCGGTGTCCCACCACGGCGGCAGGTTCTCGTCCAGGAAGGCGCGGACCTCCAACCGGAGCGCCTCCTCCTCTGGTGACCACCCGAACTCCACGTCGCCCTCCCTGGGCCTTCCCCGCGACCGGCAGGCTGCCGGCTACAGCGCTCGCCCGATCCGGTCGCCTTCGCCGATGGCCTCGGGGATCCGGCGGGGGGCCACGCAGTCACCGACAGCCACCACCCGGGCGGCGGTCCCCGCCAGCCGGTGGACCAGGTCGTCGACCACCTGCCGCGGCCGGCACAGCACCACCAGCTCGGCCGGCACCTCCCGCTCGGCCAGCTCGTGGCGGGCGGCCAGCCAGATCGGGTCGTAGAGGCTGACGTGGTCGGCACCGACCGAGGCCAGGGCGGTCATCGGGCTGAGGGTGACGTCCCGGCGGCGGAGCCGCCCGTACAGCGGCGGCAGGCTGTCGAACGGCACGGCGTGGCACACCTGGGGGAACGCGGTCACCAGCTCCACCGCCACCCCGGCCTCCGCCAGGGCCTCGGCCGAGCTGGCCGCCTCCCAGAAGCCGCCGGCCTCGTCCACCACCACGGCGTAGCGGACGCCGTGGAGCAGGCGGCCGAGGTCGCCGTCGGGCGACAAGACGTCCCAGTCGGTGACCACCCGGCCCAGCTCGACGCCGATGACGTCGTCGTGGGGGGCCGGCCGCGAGCCGGTGGCCACGACGACGGCGTCCGGCCGCTCGGCGGCGATGCCGTCGGGGTCGGCGTCGGTCTTCAGCCGGACGTCCACCCCGAGCCGGTCGAGCTCGGTCTCCCGGAAGCTGATGACGCCGTCCATCTCGGCCCGGGTGGGCGAGTTGGCGGCGATCCGCACCTGCCCGCCGAGCCGGCCGGCCCGGTCGAACAGGACGACGTGGTGGCCACGGGCGGCGGCCACCCGGGCCGCCTCCATCCCGGCCGGGCCGCCGCCGACCACCACCACCCGCTTGGCCGACGGGGCGCGCCCGAACCGGCGGGGCATCTGCCGCTCGTGGCCGGCGGTGGGGTTGTGGAGGCAGCCGGTGCCGCCCAGCGGCGGCCGGCACAACTGGACGCAGCCGACGCACGGCAGGATCTCGTCCAGGTGGCCGTCGGCCGCCTTCAGCGGCCAGTCCGGATCGGCGATGAGGGCCCGCCCAATGCCGATCAGGTCGGCGTCGCCGCGCTCGAGCATCTGCTCAGCGAGCGGCGGGTGGGTGATGCGCTGGGAGGCGACGATCGGCAGGTCGGCGGCGGAGCGGAGGGCGGCCGAGTACCGGGCGGCCAGGCCGGTGGGCTCCGACATGTCACGGACGTAGGTGCCGGCGGCGCCGATCGACACGGTCAGGTAGTCCACCTGGCCGGTGTCCGCCAGCGCCCGGGTGACCGCCTTGGACTCCTCCAGGTGGAGGCCGTCCTCGACGTCCTCCTCGGCGCTGAGCCGGAAGCCGACGACCAGGTCGTCGCCGATGGCCTGGCGGACGGCGTCGACCACCCGCAGGGCGAACCGCAGCCGGTTCTCCAGCGGGCCGCCGTAGTCGTCGGTCCGTAGGTTGGTCCGGGGGGAAAGGAACTGGGCCACCAGGAACCCGTGGGCCCCGTGGACCTCGATGCCGTCATAGCCGGCCTCGCGCAGGTTGGCCGCGGAGCGGCCGTAGGCCTCCACGATCTCGTCGATCTCCCCGACGGTCATCTCGTGGGGGACCTCGCCGCCGGCGTTGGGCACCGGGGAGGGGGCCCAGGTCGGGAAGACCGAGCCGCCCAGGGACTCCGAGCCGCGGTGCATCAGTTGGCCGAAGACCGGCACCCCGTGCCGGTGGACGTCGCCGACCAGCTTGGCGAAGCCGGGGATGTTCTCGCGGCGGAACGCCTCCAGGACGGTCTGGCTGCGCAGCGACGACGTCTCGTGGACGACGGTGCCCCCGGTGACGACCAGGCCGACGCCGGCGGCGGCGCGGCGCTCGTAGAAGGCGATCTCGTCCTCGCTGGGGGCCCCGTCGGGACTGCCCAGGCCGACCCCCATGGGGAGCATGACGACCCGGTTCTGCAGCGTCACCCCCCGGAGGGAGAACGGGCTGAACAGATGGGGGAACCGGGCGGTCGCGTC
Source organism: Acidimicrobiales bacterium (assembly GCA_035547695.1). Classification (GTDB taxonomy): domain Bacteria; phylum Actinomycetota; class Acidimicrobiia; order Acidimicrobiales; family RAAP-2; genus DASZUK01. The sequence continues at coordinate 38,747 of DASZUK010000050.1, read as the reverse complement.
GGGCCCGGCGGGGGGCTGCACCATCCGGCGGCTCAGCTCCCCGCCGCCGTCAGGTCCATGAACGACCGCACCTCCGACAGGCCGCCGGGGGTGCGGCGGACGACGGCCGCCTCCGGGACCCGGAGGATGGCCCCGGCCGGGGTGGCGTAGGTGGCGTCGAACTGCAGCACCACCACGTCGTCGCCGACGTCGTGCAGCGCCTCGAGGTCGTGGCGGACGGCGGTGAACCGCTCGAGCAGGCCCTCCACCCGGGCGCGGACCTCGGCGGTCCCGTCCACCGGCTCGGTGCTGCCGAGCTGGTAGGAGGCGCCGTCCGTCAGGGTGGCCATCACGCCGTCGACGTCCCTGGCGTCCAGGGCGGCGAAGAAGGACAGGGCCCAGTGGGGCGGCTCGGCCGGCGCCCCGGCCCGGTGGCCGGCGAAGTCGTCGGCGAACGGGGACAGGTCCTCGTAGACGTGGAGGTCGAAGATCCGGCCGTCGCGGACCTTCCAGAACGCCAACCCCTTGACCGACACCCGCTCGCCGTTGAGCCGCTTGGTGTGGGAGGTGTCCTCGCAGATGTCGGTGTCCGCGGCCTCCCAGCGGTTGACGGTGGTGTGCTCGGGCTCGGCCACCATCGACAGCCGGGCCCCGAAGAACTCGCGGGCCACCTCCCGGCCGTGGAACGCGGGGTCGTTGATGAGCTGGACGGTGACGTCCTCGGAGAGGCAGTCCGCGAAGCCGTCGGCGTCCTTGTTGTCGAGGGCCGCATAGGCCCGGTCCACGACCTCCACCCCATCCCCTCCTTTTTAAACAGTATCCTTAATATAGAGGCGTGGCCGGGGCCGGTCAAGCGGGGACGGCGGTCGGCCGCCGCCGGTCGGCCGGGCGGACCGGCCGGCAGTCCTGGACCGGCAGTCCTGGGCGGGTCGACCGGACCGGCCGGCTCGTCAGGCGAACCGGGGCGGCCGCTGCGCGGCGAAGGCGGCGAGGGCCTCGTGGAAGTCGGGCCCGGCGAACCCCATGAACTCGAGGGCCACCGACGTCTCGAAGGTGGGGCCGGCCTGCTCGTACCAGGCGTTGAGGAGCTGCTTGGTCTGGCTGATGGCCACCGCCGACCCGGCGGCCAGGCGCTGGGCGACGTCCAGGCCGCGGCCTCGGGCGTCGGCGTCGTCGACGGCCAGGGCCACCAGGCCGATGCGCTCGGCCTCCTCCCCGGTGACCGGTTCGCCGGTCAGCAGGTGGTACTTGGCCTTGGCCAGGCCGCACAGGGCCGGCCAGCACAGCAGGGCGTGGTCGCCGGGGACCACGCCGATCTGGACGTGGGCGTCGACCAGCACGGCCTGGCGGGCGGCGATCGACACGTCGGCCAGCAGGCCCACCCCCAGCCCGGCCCCCATCACCTGGCCGTGCAGGACGGCGACGACCGGCTTGGTGCACCGGACCACGCCATAGACGATCCGGCGGGCCTCCGCCATGACCCGGACCCGGGTGTCGTGGTCGGCGCCGAGGGACCCCACCATCTCCGGGGTGCCGGGGCCGCTGAAGTCGGCGCCGTTGCCCTCGACGAGGACCGCCCGGACGGTGGCGTCGGCGTCCACCACCGACCAGACGTCGCCGAGCTCCCGGTGCATCCGCTCGTCGCACATCGGGAACCGCTCGGTGTCGATCAGGACCCGCAGCACCCCGGCGGCCGGGCGCTCGAACGCCAGCCGGTCGAAGTCGCCGTACCCCATCTGCTCGGCCACTGTCCCTCCTCGTCCCCCTCCCCGTCTTCCCGCCCAGTATCCCACGTCCGGGGGCATAAAGTATCCTCCATTAGCCGAACGGCGGCCGGACCGGCCGGGGCCGGCGCGGCGGGCCAGGAGAACCGATGCGCTTTTCGCTACCCCTCTACCCGTACGACCGCTGGCAGGGGGTGGACGCCATCGGGGCCGCCGTCGTCCGGGCCGACGAGCTCGGCTTCGCCGCGGTGGCGCTGCCGGAGCACGTGGTCATGCCCCGCCGCGACGGGGCGTCGGCGCCCAGCACGGTCTGGTACGACAACTTCGTCCTCGCCGGCATGCTGGCCGGCCTGACGTCGCGGATCCGGTTCCAGTTGCACGCCATGGTGGTGCCGTACCGGCACCCGGTGGTGGCGGCCAAGCTGCTGTCCACCCTGGACACCGTGAGCGGTGGCCGGGTGACGGTGGTGGCCGCCGCCGGGTGGGTGCGCCGGGAGTTCGAGCTGGTCGGTGCCGACTACGACCGGCGGGGGGCGCTGACCGACGAGTACCTGGCGGCCATGAAGGTGCTGTGGACCGAGGACGACCCGGTGTTCCACGGGCCCACCGTCGACCTCACCGATCTCGACTTCCGCCCCCGGTGCGTCCAGGCCCCGCACGTCCCGCTGTGGATCGGCGGCGGCGGGCGGCGGCCGCTGCGGCGGGCGGCGGCGGTCGGGGACGGGTGGGCGCCGCTCGGCGACGACGTCGCCGCGCTGGAGGCCGGTATCGGGTGGCTCCGGCGGGAGCTGGCCGAACGGGGCCGCGACGAGGCGTCCTTCACGTTCTCCGCCGACCTCCCCATCCTCGGGGAGGACCTCGGCGCCAAGCGGCCCACCGGCCTCACCCACGGCCGGCGGTCCACGGTGGAGGCCACCTCGTCCGCCGACCAGGTGGTCGACCTCCTCCGCCGCTACGACGCCATGGGGCTGGCCCAGGTCAACCTGATCTTCCCCTGGACGTCGCCGGCCGAGTACGTCGACCGGATGGAGTGGCTGGCCGCCGAGGTGGCGCCGCACGTCGCCGGCTGACGGCGCCGGCGGGGCCGGTCAGCCGGGCGGGGGGAAGAGCCGGCGGCCGAACTCGCCGAGGGTGGTGCGGAGGACGCCGCCGCCGTCGACCAGGAGGGTCTGGCCGGTGATCCAGGACGACGCGTCGGACACCAGGAACAGGACGGCCTGGGCGATGTCGTCGGGCTCGCCCAGCCGGCCGAGGGGGAGGCTGCGGGCGATCTCGTCGCCGAACGGGTCGGTGAGCGGCCGGCCGAGGTCGGTGCGGACCAGGCCGGGGGAGACGGCGTTCACCCGGACCCGGGGTCCCAGCTCGTCGGCGAGGTGCCGGGTGAGGTGGTCGAGGGCGGCCTTGGAGGCGTTGTAGTAGCCGAGGCCGGGTTCGACGATGTGGGCGCCGATGGACGCCACGTTCACGATGGCGCCGCCGCCGGACTGCATGGACGCCTCCCAGGCGGCCTGCACCCAGCGGACCGGGGCCCACTGGTTCACCGCCGTCGTCCGCTCGGCGCTGTGGGCGTCGAGGCCGAGCAGCGGGCCGAAGTAGGGGCTGGCGCCGGCGTTGTTGACGAGGATGTCGACGGACCCGAACCGGTCGACGGTGTCCCGGACGCAGTCGGTGGCGGCGTCGGGGTCGGCGACGTCGGCGGCGGTCCAGGCGCAGCCGATCTCGGCGGCCGACGCCTCCAGCCGGTCGCGGCGGCGGGAGACCATCATCACCGACGCCCCGGCGCCGGCCAGGGTGCGGGCGACGGCGAACCCGATGCCGCGGGAGGCGCCGGTGACCACGGCGGCGCGGCCGGCCAGCGGAGGCCGCCCCGGCCCGATCATCGGAACCGCACCGACACGTCGCCAAGGTGGTCGAACCGGGCCTCGACGACGTCGCCCGGGGCCACGTCGACCGCCCTGGTGAACGATCCGGGGAGCACGACGTCGCCGGCCTCGAGGGCGACGCCGAACCCGGCGAGCACGTTGGCCAGCCAGGCCACCGAGGTGACCGGGTTGCCGAGGACGGCGCCGGCGGCGCCACTGTCGACCACCTCGCCGTTGACCGACAGGACGCCGCCGAGCCGGCGGAGGTCGACGTCCTCGATCCGGGTGGCCCGGCCGCCGAGGACCAGCTTGGCGGAGCTGGCGTTGTCGGCGATGGTGTCGGCCAGCCGGATCTTCCAGTCGACGATCCGGCTGTCGATGATCTCGATGGCCGGCACGACGAAGGCGGTGGCGCGCAGCACGTCGCCGGCGTGGGCGCCGGGGCCGACGATCGGTCCAGCGAGGACGAACCCCACCTCCACCTCCACCCGGGGGGTGCAGAGGGTGGCGGTGTCGACGGCGGTGCCCTCGAACACGAACATGTCGTCGAGCAGGTGGCCGTAGTCGGGCTGGTCGACGCCCATCATCTGCTGCATCACCGGCGACGACAGGCCCACCTTGTGGCCGCGCACCCGCCGGCCGCCGGCCAACCGGCGCTCGACGTTCAGCCGTTGGACGGCGTAGGCGTCGGCGGCGGTCATCGCCGGCCACCGGTCGGTCAGCGGGGCGATCGGGGACACCTGCCGCTCGGCGGCGAACAGGGCGTCGGCGGCCTCTTGACGCTCGGAGGGCTCCACCGCTAAATAGGGTACTCAATATCCTTCAACCGGCGCAACACGCCGGCCCGGCGAACGGAGCCAAACCATGCAGGCCAAGACCGTGCAGGCCGTCCTCCTCCTCACCCCCCGGCACGCCGACCCGGCCCGCCTGCACGGCGCCCTGGAGGCCGCCGCGGTGCCCGGCACCCGGCTGTTCGAGGTGTTCCACGGCGCCCCCGACCTCGGCGGGACGTGGACGTCGGCGGTGGAGGTCGACGGACCGGACCCGGACGCCGTGGCGGCGGCGGCGTCGGCGGTGCGGGCGGCGGCCGGCGAGGAGCTGGACCCGGAGCGGTCGATGGTGGTCGCCGGGGACCGGGCGGTGCTGTTCGGGGACCCGGGGGCGGTGCAGATCTTCTTCACCCTGTTCCGGCGGGACGGGACCAGCCACCAGGAGTTCGTGGACCACTGGCGGGACGTCCACGCCACCTTCGTCCGGCCCGGCGGGGACCGTCGGGCCTACGTGCAGCTCTACGCCGACCTCGACGCCACCGCCGACCTGACGGCCGTACTCGGGTTCGCGGCCCACGAGGTGGACGGCATCGCGATGCCGTCGTTCGACACCCCCGAGGCGCTGCAGTCGGCGCTGACCACCAACTTCGACCCCGACGAAGCCGAGGACCTGGCGGCGTTCACCGAGGCCGACCAGGGCCGGGGGGCGGCGCTGCGGCGGGTGTGACGTCCCTGTTGGATTGGACGTCCCTGTTGGATGTCTCCGCTGGAGGTCCCTACTCGACGTCCCACTCGACCATGAGGCGGTCCAGCCGGCGCATGGGGACGCTGGGGGCGTAGACCAGCGGCTGGCCCGGCTGCAGCCGGAGGCCGGGGAGGCGGTCGAGCAGCACCGACAGCGCCACCCGGGCCTCCGCCCGGGCGAACGAGGCGCCGAGGCAGAAGTGGGCGCCGTGGGAGAAGGCGAGGTGCCGGGACTTGTCGCGGCGGTGGACGTCGAACGTGTCGGGGTCCCGGAACGTGGCGTCGTCCCGGTTGCAGGACGGGATGTAGAACAACAGGCGGGACCCGGCCGGCACCGTCACGCCGCCGAGGTCGGCGTCGACGAGGACCTGCCGGAAGAAGCCGCCGGGGGTGTCGAACCGGAGGACCTCCTCGACGACGTCGGGGACCAGCGACCGGTCCTCGCGGACCTCCTCCCAGCGGCTCCGTGTGGCCAGCAGGTGGTAGGCGGTGGCGCTGATGAGGCCGGACATGGCCTGGTGGGCGGCGGAGGTGAGGGTGGTGCCGACCAGCAGGACCAGCTCGTCCTCGCTGACGTCGGCCTGGCCGGTGTCCACCGCCCGGATGAGGGCGCTGGCGAAGTCGTCGCGCGGCGCGGCGCGGCGGTCGGCGATGAACGCCCGCAGGTAGGCGTGGTGGGCCACCACGCTGCGGGCGCAGTCGACCTGCCGGTCGGCGGGCAGCCGGGAGAACTGGAGGAGCATCCAGTCGGACACCCAGGACTCGATGGTGGCGACGTCGTCCTCGGGGATGCCGATGAAGTCGAGGATCACGGTCAGCGGGAGGGGGTAGGCGTACTCGGCGAACAGGTCCACGGTGCCGCGGCCGGCGAACCGGTCCACGAACCGGTTGGCGAGCTCCCGGATGCGCGGCTCCAGGGCGGCCACCCGCCGGGGGGTGAGCGACCGGTACACGCTGGCCCGCAGCCGTTCGGATGCCTCCCCCTCGGTGTTGGCCAGCACCGGGGTGTCGTGCGGCACCCCCTCGGCCAGGATGGCGACCACCGCCGGCGGGTAGTCGACCACCGAGTCCAGGACGCCCTCGACGGAGAACCGGTCCCGGTCGTTGACCACGGTGAGCATGTCGTCGTAGCGGGTCACCACCCAGAGGTCGAGGGCGGGGACGTAGAACACCGGCTCCTCGGCCCGGGCCTGCCGCAGGACGGCGTGCAGCTCGTCGGACGGCGGCCCGGCCAGCGGGTCGAACCGGTCCCCCACTCGTACGGTCATCGGTCCTCCTCCCTTCCGGCGACCCGGCGGCGGGTGCCGCCGCGGTGCCGACCTGTGTGCACGTGCCGGCCGCGACCAACCTGATGGCCGGGTCCGGCTAGTCGTCCTCCCGGGCGGCGTCCAGCAACGGCCGCCAGGCGGCCGGCGGCGACGGGGCCGGCGAGTAGCAGGTGAGCCGGTCGGCGACGTCGCCGTACCGCTGCCGCAGGCCGGCGGCCACGTCCTTGGCGGTGCCGACGACGGCGAAGGCGGCCAGGACGTCGTCGTCGATGGCGGGCCCCATGGCCGCCCACTGGCCGTTGCGGGCCAGGTCGGCCAGCTCACCCTGGAGGTGGCCCCAGCCGTGGGCGTCGAGGACCGGCCGGTAGGCCGGGGTGGAGGCGTAGAAGGCGACGCGGTCCTTGGCGGCGGCCACCCCCCGGGCGAGGTCGTCGTCGTTGTCGGCCACCACCGCCATGGCGGGGCCGCAGACGACGAAGCCGTCCATGGACTTGCCGGCTCTCTCCCGGCCACGGCGCAGCGCCGGGATGGTGACCTGGCGGAGGTAGTCGGGGGTGGTGAAGGCGTGGAACAGGAACCCGTCGGCGACCTCGCCGGCGGCCTCGGTCATGTGCTGGCCGACCCCGGCGAGGTACACCGGTGGGGGCTCCCCGGGCAGGGGTGGGGGGGCGAAGAACGGGGTCATCAAGGTGTGGGAGTAGAAGTCGCCCTCGAACCGCAGCTTGGTGCCGTGCTGCCAGGCCTCCCAGATGGCCCGGATGGCCAGGACCATCTCCCGCATCCGGGCCACCGGCCTGGACCACGGCATGGAGAACCGCCGCTCGACGTGGGCTTGGACCTGGGTGCCGAGGCCCAGGACGAACCGGCCGCCGGACAGCTCCTGGAGGTCCCGGGCCATGTAGGCCAGGTTCATCGGGGACCGGGCGAAGGCGACGGCGATGGCCGACCCGACGGACACGCCGGTGGTGGCGCCGGCGGCGACGGTCAACGCGACGAAGGGGTCCCGGTTGGTCTCTCCGATCCAGACGCCGTCGTAGCCCTCCGCCTCGGCGGCGGCGGCCTCGTCGGCGACCGCCCCGATGGGGCCCTCCACGGTCCAGTCGAACTGCACCTCATCATAATAAGGATACTTAACAGCCAGGTCAATCCGTAAATAGTCCCGGAAGGTAGCGCCAGAGGTCTGGATTACAGTATCCTTTGTGGTGACGCAGTGACGCTGACGCCAGAGCGCTGACTCCGGGGGCTCGTCTCCGGCGGCGACAAGGAGGTGGACCGGATGCCTCGCATCGACGTGCCCCCGGACCGGGATCCGATGCAGTACGCGTGGAGCGAGCTCGCCCGGCCGCTCACCTCACGGATCACCGAGCTGAACGAGGTGGTGTTCGGGTCCACCACCCTGTCGCTGGGCGAGTTCGAGGCCGCCCGCATCACCATCGCCCGCATCAACGACTGCGCGGTGTGCAAGGAGACCCGGACCGGGCGGGGGGACGGCGACGGCCGGGAGGTGCTGTCCGACGACTTCTACCGTCAGGTCGGCGGCGGCGGCGGCGCCGATGGTGCGGGCGGCGCCGATGGTGTGGGCGGCGCCGATGGTGTGGGTGCCGATGGTGTGGGCGGGGGCCTGACCGTGCGGGAGGGGCTGGCGGCGGAGTTCGCCCGGCGGTACGCCGTCGACCACCTGTCCATCGACGACGGGTTCTGGGCCGATCTCCACGGTGCCTTCTCCGACGACGAGCTGATGGAGCTGGCCATCTGCGTCGGCTGCTGGCTGGGGTTCGGGCGACTCAACCGGGTGTTCGACGTGGACGGCGGCTGCCCGGTCCCGGCGGGCTGAACTGCGGGCTGAACCAGGCCGAGCGGGTGGCGCTACAACCCGGCGGGGCTGACAAGCCGGTGGCAGGCGTCGATGGGTCGCCTAGTCCCCTGGTCGGCGCTCTCGGAGAGATTCGAACCCCCAACCTTCTGATCCGTAGTCGGCCCAAGGCGATCCAGACGATCTACGTCGTCGCGTTCTTCCTGGTCAGAGCGTTACGGTATCCGCGGGATCTTGCCCGTCAAGCCGCTCCCAGCGAAATGGAGTAGCAAAGGAGTAGCGAGTTCCTACGGCCGCCGGGAGTACACCGTTGGCCATCATTTCTCAGTGGTACTGTAACCTTTTGTCCTTCGGAGCATCTGACCCCATCGGATTCGCGGCGATGGATGGCGGAGTAGCGAGGAGTAGCAAGGTTACGAAAGGGAGTAGCAAGCCAAGTCAGACGGTCGGAGGAATGAGCGGTCAGACCTCAAGGCAGTGCTGATCGCCGGCGGTCGACCGTGGCGCCACCGCCGGTTCATGACGCCGCCCGTCGGCGGGCCTTTCGCTCCGACCTCAGTCTTGGTGAAACGGCGCAGACCCGTATCACCTCCGGGTGGTCGTCGAACCGACCAGGGCGCGGCATGATGGAGTCATGGGCGACAAGAGTTCAATCGAATGGACTGAGGCGACCTGGAACCCGACCACCGGCTGCGACAGGACCTCACCTGGTTGTGACAACTGTTACGCCCTCACCCTCGCAAAACGCCTCAAGGCCATGGGACAGCCCAAGTACCAAAACGATGGGGATCCGCGTACCAGCGGTCCGGGATTCGGTCTCACGCTGCACGTCGACGCCATCAGCATGCCCCTCGCTTGGCGCGATCCACGTGTGATCTTCGTCAACTCCATGAGCGACCTCTTTCACGCCAACGTGCCGCTTGAGTTCATTCGGCGCGTCTTCGATGTCATGGAGCGGACGCCGCACCACACGTATCAGGTGCTGACGAAGCGATCGAAGAGACTCGCGCAGCTGGCAGAGAAGCTCGACTGGCCGGCGAACGTCTGGATGGGCGTCAGTGTCGAATCAGATAGCTATGCCTTCCGAGCCGATCATCTGCGTGGTGTACCAGCCGCCGTCCGGTTCTTGTCCGTCGAACCGTTAATCGGCGCCGTACCGTCGCTCGGCTTCGAGGAGATCGATTGGGTCATCGTGGGGGGAGAATCCGGGCACCGAGCGCGGCCCCTGGACATCGCCTGGGTGCTGGACGTGCAGAAGCGTGCGACGGCCGCTGGGGCCGCCTTCTTCCTGAAGCAACTGGGCTCTGTTTGGGCCCGCGAGAACGGATACCGAGGCAAGGCCCACCAGATGGACCAATGGCCCAGGAATCTCCGGGTGCGGGCCATGCCGGCGGGCGGTGTGTCGCCAGTCGGTGAGCTGGTAGCGACTTAACCGAACAGCGTCGGTGCGTCGGAGGCGATCGGCCATACCTCTGCTTCAGCAAGGGGCCCACGGATCGGGTGGCGCCCGACCACACCATCCTTAATCAGTTCGCCCAGGACATCGGACGCGTGGGTCTCTTTATAAGCAGTCTCGAACAGGGTGTACTTACGAACGCGCTCGATCGGCACCCGTCCCTCTCGTTCCAAGAGATCGGTGATTGCATGGCGCAGTGGCTGAAGATCAGGTTTCCAGGATCCCGAGAAGTCGAATGACGCCTGCAGCGTCGGGCGCGGGTCGCGAAACCTGTACCCGCTGATGGGGTCCACGTTCCACATGGCGTCCTTCATCTTCTGCACACCTCGTATGTGACTGGTGCCATGCAGCAACCAGAAGCCGAGGCCCCGTTCGTCGAGCAGCTGAAAACCAGCGATCTTGTCCAGACCAACCCTAGCCAAGGTGTTTCGGTACGCCTCCACTAAGTACCGCTCCTTTGCGTTCGTCGCCATGTCCTGGACCGACCGCCAGGTCCGAGATCCGAACATCTCGTCTCCCTGAGTCAGGCTGTCGACCGACGCGAAGCGGATCAGGCGGTGTGACATGAACGTAACGAATGCCTCCGACGCGCCGTTCCCTCCGAGCGCTTGCACCAGTTCGATCGGGACGTAGGCGTCGAAGGGGTCCAAGTTGGCGAAGATCGGATGTCCCCAGGCCCCAGCCTCGGTTAGTAGTGGGATTGCGTCCTTTTCACAGCGGCCTGACCGAGCGAGACAGGACACATGTGGAGGAAGTGGGCCGAGACGGTCCTGGACCAGGTTCTGCAGGTGGGCTACGCGGTCAGGCCGATCCTCGAGAAACACGAAACGGACCGGCTTGTCGAGATCGACAAGCTCAGGGCGAGCCAGCAGCGAACGCATGGCGACAAGGGGTGAGCCTTCGGGTCCTCCGTCGGCGCCTTCTTCGGAAAGGTACTCACCGGGCCCGGAGAATCCCTCAAAAACGGTGAGGCTCCTGACGAACGAGGTGCGCAGCATGATTGGAAACCAGGCGTCGTAGTAACGAGCCAGAACTTGATGCTTCGCCGACGTATGAGGATCGAGCGGCCATAACAGACCGGGCGGGACGGCCAAGGGGTCCTTCCTTTCTGGGCGAGCTGCCGAACCGGGGCGTCTGGAGCCATTGGATCAGGTGCAGACTAATTCCTGCCTGACGATTTGTCGGACGAGGTGCTACGCCGGGACCCTGGCCGCTCTCCCGGACGCCAATCCTGGAGTAATGACCACCGCGGAACAACGTCCGAGATGCTCCGACCCATCACCCAACTTCTATCGTCGGGTGATCGAGGTCTTGCCGAGATTCACGACTGGATCGATATGACCAACGCCGACCTCGCCGAGTTCGACAAGGTCCTGTGATCCATCCCCCGCGATACCTCAGTAAGTAGGCATACCTCAGTGGCACGCTGAAGTATGCGGTTCGGCCGACGTATTCCTCACCGGTCGTGGCAGGATGCCGGGCACCATCAGATGGCCTTCCCCAGTTCGGCCAGGTCGAACCCGGCGAGGACGATCCCGGTCTCGGCGATCTTTCTCCACAGCCGCTGGCGTCCACTGAGCAGTTCGGCCACCTCCTCCTCGCCCACGACGACGAAATTGACCGGGTTGCCCACAATCCGGGCGGACCGGTCTCCCCAGGCTCCGAGGCTGTCGAGCCATCCCTCCTCGTCCACGTCGACCCCGGCCCGCCGCACCGCTACCACGTCGACGTCACTGCCGGTATCCGCAGTGCCGGTCGCCAGGGATCCGAACAGCACCAGACTTGCTGGCTGTGGCCGGATCGACCGGGCGGTCCGCCGCAACCTCTCGATGACCGCCGAGCGCACCGCGGCGAGAGACGCCACCATTCGACCCACTTCGTTCTCTCTATCGAGCGATACAAGTGCTGAGCGACCAGCATCACGACGGCGAACGATCCCGAGTTCGACGAGATCGTTCAGCACCGTCACTCCGCGGTTCACGCTTACCCCGGCCAGCTTGGCCACAGTACGCATCGTGAGCTCGGTCTCAGTGACGGCCAGCACGGCCAGAACCTGGCCCTGGACGCCGGGAATGACCGCCTGAACGGGACGGCGGAAGTCCACCCAGCTAGGGTAGTCCTTGTATCACTAAAACGCACGTATGTGCGATTAAGTGGTTGTTGACTCAGACGTCGGAGGGCGAACCGGGGACGGCCAGATCTCGTTCCAGGTCCATGAAGGCGCTGATGACGTCGGGCGCCTCGAACGCACGGTTGCGGCGGCCGATGGTGACCTGTTTGAGGATGCTCGCGTCGACAAGACGGGCCACCGCTTCGTTGGTCTGCACGAAGCTCCGACCGATCAGGTCCGCCGCACTGCCCACCGTGATCACCGGTGCACCGAGCAGCGCGCGGAGCAGGAGATCGACGGCCGACTTCGCCCGCACCCGACCGAGCTCTGAACGCCACCCGGCTTCGATCTGTCGGGCCCGATGTTCGAACCCTTCGGCATCCTCCACGGCGCGGAGACAGGCGCCGGCAAAGCGCCCAATCCAGCGATTCATGCCCGTCTGGGCTTCTGCACCCTTTGTCGGCCCCCGGTATCTGGCGGCCGTCAACCCTCCGACGTAGTCCCGGGAGCCAGCGGCCAGGACGAGCGAGACCGGCGGCAACACCCGCACGGCCAGGCCCCGACGACGGAGGACCAGGTGGATCAGCGCCCTTCCCGTCCGGCCGTTCCCGTCGACGAACGGATGGATGGTCTCGAACTGGGCATGCACCATCGCCGCTTGGGCCACCACCGGGAGGGCGTCGTCGTTGGCGAACCGGACCAGATCCGACAACAGTTCCTCGACCGCTTCAGGGGGCGGCGGAACGAACTCGGCCGAGCACGGGTTGTAGTCGCTCCCCCCTATCCAGTTCTGCGCTGTCCGCACCCGGCCACCGTGCTCCTCCAACCGCGAGCCGGCCAGGAGCCGCCGGTGAATCTCGAGCAGGAGGTCCTCGGTGATCGGTCGGTCTCGGTCGACCTGCTCGACGGCGAACACCATCGCGTCGATGTTCCCCAACACCTCGGTCGCCGTCACGTCCGACGGCGCCTCACCCAGCTCCCGTGCCGCTTCCGCCCGCAGGAGCCGCCGGGCACCGACCTGGAGGCCTTCGATCCGGGACGACGCCACCGACTCGGCCCGCAGAAGGATGCGGGCCAAGCTCTCCGTGTCCACCAACGTCGTCGCCTCGACGTCGAGACGGGCAATGGCCGCCTCCGCTGCCGCCACGTCGGCGGCCACGGCGCCATCGAGCGTGACCGACCGCCCCACCAACGGGTCCGGCATGTACGCCGCGTACTCGCAGCCTCGGCGTCCTTCCCGGGAAGGTGCTGACAGATTCGCCGGCCACCTGCGTCGAACAGCCCTTGCCAACGGATCTCCTTACTTAGGGTTACTAGCTATACCTAAATATAGCACCCACCTATGCAGGGTTACAGGAGCCCGATTGACCACTACTGCCGGCGGGGTTTCCTGTTCTGGCCAGCGGCCACTGTTCGAGCGGTGAGGCCCTCTACCACCAGAATCACGGCTCTCTGCTCCTCTGGACCAAGCTGTTCGGCCGCTTCCAAGGCGAGTGCGAGGGCATTGCCGCTCGGACCTCTGCGGTCGCCGAAGAGCAACTCGTCAGTCGTGATCGACAGCGCCACCGCCAACCGTCGGAGCGCTTGCAGGCTCGGCTCCATGCTGCCCGCCTCGTAACGGCGAAGCTGAGTGACGTGAACGCCTGCCCGGTCGGATAGCTCCTGTTGCGTCAGGCCTTGGGCCCGTCGGGCGGTGACCAGGTGCTGGGCAAAATCCACAGCGCGAACTCTATCGAAAAGGACCTTTACGATAGTGACTTCGATCTGTTAGACTTACCGAAATTGCTCTATCGCTTCACAGCGGAGCATCCCTGCGGGCGGGGAACGTCAGACCCCTCACGGTGGAGAGCCGCCGTCACAGCGGCTCAACGATCACGAGGAGGAGACGATGCACGGTTGGACGCTCACCGAAGGGGCAATTGAGGAGCGGCTGCGGCGGCTCGAGGCGTTCATGCTGCGGTCCGGGACGGAGGTCCGGACCCGGCGACTAGTGGTCACCGACGATGACGGCCGGGAGCGGATCGTCGGCGAGGTGGTCGGTACGACGGCCGAGCTCCGGGTTGACCTGCCGGAGGGAATGACGGATGGCCGGAGCTCCGTCCTCTGCTTCGCCAATCCCGGCGACCCCGACCTTCAACTCGGATGGGGCCTCGGGGTCCAGCTCTGGGTCGAGGGCGACATCGTCGACCAGATGACCGACTGGTGGGAGCCGGGGCGGAGCGCGCCGCCCTATTGAGCCAGTCGGCGACCCGATGTCCGGACGACCTGCTGGGAACCGGCTCCCCTCGATAGCGTCTCCCTCATGGCAGGGCCGCCGGCCGACATACCCCGGGAGTCGAGCGAGCGCCTCTACTCCGGGCCCTACGTCGCCGGCGCCGGCGGACCGGCCGGGGCCCGGTGGGTGTGGGTGGCCAACGGCATCCGACCGTCCGGTCAGGTATTCGCTCCGCCCCGGCCGCTGCGGGATCCCGTCGTGGCAGCCATGGACCGCCTTCCCGAGGACGAGGCCACCATCGACCGGGCCATCGAGTCCTGGCGGAACGCTGCCTATGGCTACGACGACGCCGACCCGTTCGCCGCCTACCGCGAAGACGACGAGGGGGACGACAACGAGGGAGAGGACACGCCGGCCGCCTCGGCGGTGGTGAGCGAGCTCGTCGCTGTGCCCGGCGAGGAGGGTGTCGAGGTCGACGTGGCCCAGGCCGAGGTGCGGGTGCTGGGGCCGGTCGAGGTCACCGGATGGCAGGTACCGCCGGAGCGGGCGGTGGTGACCGAGTTGGCCTGCTACCTCGCCCTCCATGGTGATAGGGCCATCCCCGGCGACGAGCTCCGGGTCGCCTTCCGGCCGGACGAGGAGCAGGAGACCTCGGCCAAGACCCTGCGGACCTACATGTCCCTCCTCCGCCGGGCCCTCGGGCCGGACCTGGTGCCCACCGGGGCCGGCGGCGGTTACCACCTCTCCCCCGCTGTCACCGCCGACTGGCATCGCTTCCGGGGACTCACCGGTCCGGCGGCCGACGCCCTGGCTCTGCGGGACGCCTTGGCCCTGATCCGGGGGCGGCCCTTCGCCGGCGTCCCGGCCGGCACCTTCGGGTGGGTCTACGCCGAGCTGCTCGTCTCTGACATGGAGGCGGCCATCGCCGGAGCAGCCCGGCGGTTGGCCGAGGGGGCGATGGCCGCCGGCGACCTCGACACGGCGGCCTGGGCCACCCGACAGGGTCTTATCGGCGTGCCGGCCGACACCGGGCTCTGGCGGCTCCACCTGGCCGTCGCCGCCCAGCAGGGACCAGCCGTCTACGAGCGGGCCCGGCGGGACGCCGAGGCGGCCCTCGGCGCCGATGCCGGCGAGCTGTAGGGCACCCGGGCGATGTTCCTACTGGTCGGTCGACCCTACGGGCCCAGCTCGGCCGACATCGGGCGGACCTGCTCGGCGAACCGGGGGAACCCGTGGTTGGCCGCTGTCGACCACACCGGGTGCTGCCACCAGGGAACGGCCGCCAGATAGTCCATCCCCTCCGGGCGGATCCGTAGGACGTAGCCGGGCATCCCCTTGGACACCTGGTCGATCGGCAGCCGGGGGCGCCAGGTGGTCGACGTGCTCACCGTCCGGACGGCTGCTCCCCTGGACAACAGACTCTCCCACGGGTCGGGGTTGTTCACCGTTCGCACCGGGATCTGCATGTCCCCGGCCAACGCTGAAATGAGATGCAGCGTCCGGTAGTCGCCGATGCCGGGGAACACCAACTTCTGGTTGAACAGCGAGAAGAACCCCTCAGCCGCCTCCCCCCAGCGGGCCCGGGCCTGGGACAGGTCCTGCAGGCAGGCCAGGGTGACCAGGCCCTGCCCGCCGCCCTCGGCAGCCAGCGCCGGGAGCGACGGCAGCGGGGCGATGCCCGCCACCTCGTCCAGGGCGAACACCACCGGCGCCGCTCCCCGGGGCCGGGCCAGCACCGCCTCCCTGATCTGCTCCAGCAGGGCCACGATCACCGGGGCCAGCTGGTCCTGGGCGTGGGCCGGGGCGCACACGTAGACCGCGTCCGTCGACTCGGCGAACCGACCCGGGTCGAAGTTCGGGTCCGTCGCCCCGGCCAGTGCCGCCTCCGACCGGTAGGCGGCCAGCAGCCCCGCCGACGTCGAGAAGATCCCCGACCGCTCCCGGTCGTCGGTGGCCGCCACCCCGGCCAGCACCGCCTCGGCCATCTCGTGGCCGGCGTCCCGGAGCACCGCCTCGGGCTCCCGGAGGTCTCTGGCCAGCACCCACCGACAGACCGTCGCCATGTCCCGGTCCCGCAGGGCGGCGGCGAACAGCAGTGGGGCCAGCAGCGCCTGCGCCCGCTCCACCCAATGGGCCGACTCGGTGAGGGCGGCCTGGGGCCGGGTGGCCGAGGCCAGGGAGTGGGCCATCGACACCGCCCGCTCGAACCGCTCGCATCCGGTCACCGGCGACCAGCGGAGGGCCACTGCTCCCGGCGGCACCGCCGTCGATCCCGACGGGTCGAACACGTAGCAGTTCCCCAGGGCGAACCGCCGGTAGAAGGTGGCCGCCAGCACGTCGGGCTTGGTCGACGTCGACACCACGGCCGCCGGGGCATCCAGCACGCAGGGCACCACGACCGACGACGTCTTCCCCGACCGGGGCGGCCCGATCACCATGACGCTCGACTCCGGGCCGGCGTAGGCCATCCGCCTCGTCGGATCGGGCGGCTGCTTCCCGCCCTGCACCTTCCCGTCCTGTACCGGGTCCCGGCCCATGCCGGCGTACAGCCCCCACCAGGGGCGGCCGGGCAGGTCGGGGTAGGGCGAGACCGGGACCGCCTGCTTGCGCTCCTTGCGGCGGCTCACCGGCTCCACCCCAAGTCCGGTGTCGCACGATCGAGACTGGACAGTTCCCGACTGCGGCCCAGCCGACGCTCGTAGACCCGCAGCTCGGCGGCCACCGATTCGTAGGCCGCCCGTTGGAAGGCTTCCAACGGTGGATCGCCCAGCGGCCGGTCCCCCTCCACGCCAAATTGGGTCCGGTAGCCGGTGACCAGTCCGGCCACCCGGTCGTACTCCCGACGTTCGTCCGGGAAGCCCGGTCGCACCCCCATTGCCGTCTCAACATATCCAGGGACCGGGGTAGTGCGACGGTCGGGAGCCGGATCGGGGCCCGGCGTCTCCTCCGAGCCCAGTTCGGCGGTGGCGGTCTGTTTGGCTCGTGACACCGTCAGCCGGCGGCCGAGACCGCCCAGCGGGACGGGTGCCAGGTCGGGAGGTGGCCGGGCCCACCCGGCAGGGAGACCCAGACCCACGCCGTCCTCGAAGGCACCGGCCGGGACGAACAGCTCGGTCCCCTTGCGGGCCCGGCTCAGCGCCACGTACCCGGCCTCCCGGGTCAGGGCGTCGGTGGCCACGACGAAAGCCCGGTCCACCGTCACGCCCTGGGCCTTGTGCACCGTCACCGCGTAGCCGTGGTCCAAGTAGCCGGCCAGGACGTAGGCGTCGGGGAGTCGGCGGCGGCGGCCGGCACCTGCGTCAGAGACCGCGTCGAGCACCACCGTGCCGTCCTCCACCGCCGCCACCCGGCCCCGGGTGCCGTTGAGCACCCCGAGGAGCCGGTCGTTGCGTAGGCAGACCACCTCGTCCCCAATGGCCAGGCCCGTGCCGCCCAGTGTGACGACGTCGGGACCGAGGAGCCCGGCGGTCCGGAGCGCCGCCCTGGCCTCCCGGTTGAGGGCGGCCACGTCCCGGCGGTTCACCGTCAGGATGGCCACATCCTCGCCGGCCTGCCGGGCGGCCAGCCACGCTGCCACCAGCTGCCGGCGACTGTCGGCCAGTGATCCGGCGAGGTGGACCCGACCCTCCCGGTCGAAGGCGGCCAGGCCCCGGACCGGCAGACCGTGGCGTAGCTGGTCGAGGGCGGCCCGCTCCCACGGTTCGCGCTGCCGGCGGTTCTCGGTCAGCTCCACCGCCCCGAGCCGGTCGACCAAGCCGGCAAAGGCGCCGCCGGCCTCGATCTCGGGCAGCTGGCGGGGGTCCCCGACCAGCACCACCTTCGCCCCGGCGGCCGACGCCCGCTCGAGGAGCCGGCCGAGCATCCGGGTGCCCACCATCCCGGCCTCGTCGACGACGACCACATGCCGGTCGGCGAGCTCGACCGCCCCTCGCTCCAGGTCGTGCAGCAGCCGGGCCAGGGTGGTCGACGGAAGCCCAGCGCCCTCCTCCAAGCCCTGCGCTGCCCGGGCCGACAGGGCCGTGCCCTGCACCCGGTAGCCGTCGTGCGCCCAGGCGTGACGGGCGGCGGCCAGGGCGGTCGTCTTCCCGGTGCCGGCCCGGCCGACCACCACCTCCACGCCGGCGCCGGAGGTGGCCAGCCGGCGGACCATGGCCTGCTGCTCGCCAGCCAGGAACGGGTACCGGTCGAGAGCAGACCGGACGGCAGCCTCGTCCGCCACGGCGACTCGATCCGACCGGCGGGCAACCGCCCCGTCGAGGAGCGCCGCCTCCACGGCCAGCAGCTCGACCGTCGAGTGCCGCCGCTCCCCACCTCGGCCGAGCCCGGGCAGCGGCACCACCTCGTCGTCCCCGAGGACCCGATCGGCCAGAGCGGCCACCTCGTCCACCATGTCGCCGTCAGGCAGGGCGGCGGCCACCGCCCGGACGACGTCCCGGCGCTCGAACGTCGACTCGCCGAGGGTCAGACCGGTCGGCCCGGTGAGCTGCGCCACCAGCTCTTCGGCCTCGGACTCGGTCATCGGCGACCGCTGGTGCCGGCCGAGCAGGTCGCCCATGGTCGGATCACCGAGGCCGAGGGCCTCCGGGCCCAGGGCCTCGACCTCGGCCCGCCAGCGGGCCCGGAGGTCGGGCGCCCCGGTGCTAGGCGGCACCTCGGCCGGCTCCTTCGGGTCACGGGTGACCAGGGCGGCGACCTCGGCGGCCCGAGCGGTCGTGCCGCCGTGCTCGGCCAGGTGGTCCTCGATGGCCGCCCGGCGGGTCGAGAACGCCCGGAGGAGCGATGGCGACACGCCGGCCAGCTCGGCCATCCCGTTGGTCACCGGCCCGAACCGGACGCCGAGGGTGTCGGTGAGCCCGGCCCGGAGCGCCGCCTGGTAGAGGAAGCCGGCGGTCCGGGCGTGGAAGTACAACAACCGGGCGTCGGGAGCGGACCACGTCCCGTCTTCCCCGTGGGCCACGTTGGCCACCAAGACGTGCGTGTGCAGCTGCGGGTCGCCGGCCCGGGAGGTGCGGTGGAGGAAGGCGGCGGCCAGCAGACCGGTCGCCCCGATCCGTCGTTCGCCACCGGCGCCCCGGCGAACCCCTAGGCCGTGCTCCTCCAGGTAGCCGAGCGCCTCGACGATCGCCTGGCCGTGGACCCGGCGGACCGTGTCGCCGACGCCTGAATCGCCGAGGGCGTAGAGGAGCGAGACGGACTTGGGCGCAGACCAGGTCAGGTCGAAGCCGGTCACCCGTCGAGCCGGATCGACCCGGCCGGCGGTCAGGACCCGGCCGCCGGGTTCCATCCCGGCCAGGACGGCCCGGAGATCGTCGGGCGCCACCTCCCCGGTCAGGCCCAGCTCGTCCGCCCCGGCGCCGAGCCAGTGGCCGGGAGCCTCCCCCGAACCGGTGTAGTACTCCTCCCGGCCGGCGGCCACCGACTGGAGGTAGTACCGCTCGGCGCCGGCCACCATCTTCCCGATGGACAGCACCGGGCCGGATCAGCGGAGGGTGGCCTCGAACGGTGTGGTCGCCGGGTCGGCAGCGGGCGGGACGAAATCGGCCTCGATCAGGGCCAGGAGGGCCTTGCGAGGGACCAGGCGGCGCCGGCCGAGCTTGATGACCGGGAGCTCGCCCCGGGCCACCAGTTCGTAGGCGAAGGCCCGGGAGATCCCGAGCATCTCGCCGGCCTCAGCCACCGTCAGGACCAGGCGCTCGGCCGGTGGGGGCGGGAACGCCGGGTGGCGGTGGATCGGATGGGACGGGGTGGTGTCGGTGATGGTCATGCCGACACGGTGGACTGTGGACGTCCACGGAAAGGTCCACGGCAACGTCCACACCAGGGAAAACGACAGCAATTCACCCTTGAGGCAGGCAGACGAGGGCGGTCAAGACCGGGGAGCCGACCCCGGGCCCGCCGGGTCTCCGGTCTTGACGGCCCGGGGATCGTCGGGGGACACAATGGCATTGGCCCCCCGCCAGGGGGGCCTGGCTGCCTCGGTCCCGCTCCCTGGGCCGGGCGAGAGCGACGGCGGGCGCGACCCTCGGGCGGGCGGTTGGTTGGGCGGGCGCAGGCCGCCGAAGTACTGGAGCACGTCAGTGCAAGTGTGTGACTCACCTCGATACCTAGATCCTGTTGTGCGTTAGTTGCCGGCGCTTCACCCGTGTGTCTGGTCACCGACAGTCTGCATTTCTCAGATGCTGCGCTCCTGGGGCAGCGACCTCGGCTCCAGAGCGGGACCGGACGGCCACTCTGTACTGTCCCAACGGTGGATGCACAGGGCGAGCGGGGCATGCTCCGCCGCTTGATTGATCTCCTGTTCAGGCTGGTTCGGCAGCAGCCGACAGACGACGGCTCGAATGGGGATAGCGGAAAGGCGGTGCCCATGGGTGACACGTCGGGGGACGAGACGCGCAAGGAATCAACGGCGACGAGAGATGCTTTTCTTTCCGATTCGGAAGTCGACCTTCTCGTCGCCAGATGCCAAGCGCAGTTACCCCCGCTCAGCTCCTGGGCGGCAGCTGGCGGCTACCCCAACAGCCTCAGTATGGCGATCCTCGACGCCATTTGGGCGATGGGGGCTCGGTACACGATCACGCGAGGTGTCATTACTCGCTACGTGAGCTCTCGGAGGGCCCGATCAGCCGAGCCTTTCAACGACAGTGTCTCCGACCTTCTCGCCGAGTACGAACGCCAAGGGGGCGTGAACGGATTCATCGAGGAGATCGGCACTCGCAATCGGGTATCGACCCAGCCAGGAGCCGAGTTCAAGGGCGTGGTCGTCCACCAGGCGGCGCTCGCCTTCAGGGAGCTAGGAGTGGATACCGCGCAGCAGTTCATCGAGGCACAGGGGACCTCCCTCGGACAAGCGCTGGAGGCGCAGTGGCGATCACTCCCAGGGCAAGGATCCGGCATTTCGTGGCGGTACCTTCGGATGCTCGTCGGCCTGGAGGACGTAAAGCCCGATCGTATGGTGCTCCGCTTCCTCGAGAGTTCGCTCAATCGTTCGGTCGACATCGAGGAGGCCGTCGAGCTCGTCCGCGCCGCTGCGGGTCGACTCGGTGTCGGTGTACGTGCACTCGACCATGAAATATGGGAGTTCCAGAGCGGGACCGCCGGAGCCCATGACCCGGTCACGCGGTCCGACCTCCTGCGGGAGACCGCACACGCGTTCCTCGGGTCAGCGTTCGGCGGCCTCCGAAAGGCCGGCGTGATCCCGACCTCGAGGCATGAGCTGGACTGGTATCTCCAGGTCGGGCGGGACTATGACGCCGGTGACGCCTCAGGGCCCGAAACAGATGCACTCCGCCTGGCGCTCGAGAAGCTATATCCGGATCGCTTCGCCGAGCCGCTCCGCCGGAAGGACCCCGAGTTTCCGAACGCCTACATCTACGACCTTCTCGAGGGGGCTGTTGCTCGGTGTTCCCGATTCGATGAGTACGACCCCGACGGTCCCGAGGCTGTCGCGTCGATTGATGAACTGATCGCTGCACTCGAGTCCGACCGGCGCACCGTGTACGCCTGCCGGGCCATGTCGAATCTGACCACGGTCAGCGACGAACCCGTTGAGATCGGCGAGGTGACGGTCCACCCCGAGGTCGAGGAGTTCGGCGGTCTGGTCCGGTTCGCTGTCTCCCTCGTGCCCGCTGGGCCTAGGGCGTTCAATCGACAGGATCCTCGGCCCTACGATCCACCACACGCCCTGCTCGTTGCGAGCGACGACGTCGAGCGCGGCAAGTCGAGCTGGCCGCGCGTCTCGTCGGCGCTTCGGAAGATCGAGCACTTCATCTTTCTCGCCCGGCTGCTCAAGACGGGAACGCAGCAGTCGATGTGGGAGCTCGGCGGTGGCTCGACGCTCGTGTCAGGGGTGTCCCCTCGGTATCGAGTCTTTGACGGCGCAGGGATGCCAAAGATCACCATGACGCGCACGCTGGCGATCCGGCCTGAGGACGCACCGGCGTTCGAGGCGCTTAGTCGCCTGCTCGACGAGGCCGTCGTCGAGCGAGAAGGGATGGTGTCCACGTCGTTCGATCTCAGCGCGGACCTCTTCCACCGGTCCTTTGAGCCAGGGACGTGGGCGGAGCGGATCACGGACCTGGCGACCGCCCTCGAGGCTGCACTCATCGGTGGCGACCGAGACCACTTGCGCATCAACCAGAAGCTCCAGGATCGGTCCTCGAAGCTTCTCAGCACCCAAGACGACCCCGCCGCCGCAATCGAGAAAGACGTGAAGACTCTCTATGGCCTGCGGTCGTCCCTGGTGCATGGGTCGAGCATCTCGGATGTGGAGCTCCGTCGGGTGCTCGAAACCGTCTCGACCGTGCCGACCGGCGAGATGTTCGGCGTGATCTTGGACTTCGCGGTCGACCGGCTACGCGACATCGTTCGCCGGGCCTTCCTCGCTAGGCTCTGCCTCTCGCGAGCGCCGACACCACTGTGGCCGCTCAAGGGAGGCATCGACGTGGGCGCCGCTCTCGCGGACCCAGCGACCGCAAGCCACTGGCGGAAACAGTGGCAGGAGCTCCTCAAAGCGGTCGGTGCTGGCGAGGCGGCTCAACAGGCTCTCCCGGCGGCAGATCCGCTCCGCGAGCCGCAGGATCTCTAGGATCCTAAGTCCCGACATCGTCGGAGTTGTTTCGCTGACTGGCCAATTCAGCGGCGGATTTGGCAGAGCTCGTCATTGGCGATAAGCAGGCGTACGTGCCGTTCGAGCAATCTGGGCAACGGTTCCCCCACGATGAGTACGCCGAGTTCCATGTTCCGTTCCATGGCAGCGGCCGACAGGTTGGCGCTGCCGACGAGCGCGGCAGACTTGTCAGCAATAGCTGCCTTGACGTGCATAAGCGACGAAGTACCAACTACGCGTTGTGTGGCCGGCCATGAGTAGAAGGAAGCTTTATCCGCGAGGGCATCGAAAGCATCTCGGGCTTCGCGATCGAGACCGCCGCGGGAGTCGGCCGTGGTTTCGAGGATTAGGGTCAGCTCCACCCCACGCGCTGCCGCCTCCTCCAACTGGGCCGTGATGTCATCGTCGCGGTAAGCGGAGAAGGAGACGAGAATCAAGGACGACTGCGCGTTCTTGGTGAGATCGCGCAGCGCTTCTCGGGTCTTGCGGAGCGGAACTGCGGTCGGAGGTCCGGTCCAAGCCAGCTCAACGCTTTGGGCGCCACGTATTGAGTGGGCCGTTGCGGCGCAGGCCCGCAGCGACAGGGCCAGCGCGGCTCCGGAGACACCCGGAGCGCTTGATTCCCAGGCGGAACATAGCTCCAGGGCGAGGCCCCGAGCGCGGGGCTGAGTCACATTTCGGGAAATGGCTCCGGCAGCTCGGACCCCGGGAGCGGCAATGGCCTCGATGGCCCCGGCAATCTCGTCGAGGAGGACACCCGGCAGCTCTACCGCGAGAGCCGCAAGGGCCTCGCTCAGGTCCATCCGAACGCGAGCCCTGAGACAGTAAGCGTCGATACGACAGCGGCCCGATCCAGATATCGGTTGCCCCGTTCGCAACTGGTTTCCGGCAGGAACAGACAGGAGTAACAGGCTGCGCCGTGCAGACTGTCGGCGGGTTCGCCCGGGCGGTGGTCGGCGCACTGCGGATCACCGGTGCAGAGAGTCGCCTTACTTAGTGCCTGGTCCAGGAGCCGTTCCAGCTCCTTAGGCTGTGCCAGCGAAACCAAGCCTCCAAGCGTGCCCTCGCTGTCGGGGGCCGCCGTGTAGAGCAGGACGCCAGCCATCGGCCGCCCCGATGGATGACCGGGACCCCTCGCGTAGAGCCGCTCGCGGATCGAAGCGGCGTTGTAACCGCACTCGACGGCGATCTCGGTAATCAGCAGATGAGCGAAGGTGTGAAGCAGGACGTAGCGCGTCGGTGGCATCCCTACAGATGGATCAAGGTCTCGGTTGCTCCGCCATTGACGATGAGCATCGCTGAGCGCTGCGTAGCGACCGGCGGCCTCATACTGGTTTTCCCACTGCACCACTACCGGCTCGGGGAACATGATGAAAATACCCTCGCCGCGGGTCTCCGAAGCCGGCAGCCACGTCGGTGACGCAACCGAGATCGGTGCCCGGTTGGCGATCAGGCCGCCGGTGTCGTCGGCGTCATCCGGCGAGGCGATACGGGTAAATCCGAAGAGGGCCGCGACCTCCCGCAGACGGTCGACGGCTACGACGTTGGCCAGGCCGGTGTATTTGGCGGGTGAGCCGACCTGAGCGGAGTGGAACTCCTCAATCGACGGAGGCTGCGGGTCGGTCAGTACCTGCCACTCCGGGAGTAGTAAGTCCTCAGGGTCACCTTCGTCAGACGCCTTCTGACGTTTCTCGATGGCAACCCATACCTCGTTAGCGCTCCACTCGCGCAAAGGGCGGCAGTCCTCGGTGCGCATCAGTACCTCCACCGTCGCCTTGGTGTTGACAGTTTCCAGCAGGTGCCATAGGGCAGCTACCGCCTCGTCAAGAGGACTGTTCCCGGATGGAAGCGACAGCGCCGACTTGAAAACCGGAAACCAGGCGTTGGAGGCCCCCACCAATTGAGCAACCAGAGACTTGCCGCACCCGTGGGTGTCAAAAGCGTCGAGGTGGGGGTGGCGTCCACGGCAGCCTGGCATGATCGAGGCTGCCGTCTGACTGAAGGCCTGTCGTACCGGGAACTCCTGGCCGCAGGTCAGACAGACCGCCTTTTGATCGGTGGCTCGGGAACCACCGGGCGTGTCGCGTAGCTCCAGCAACGACGTGCCACTGCAGGGACGGTCCGAGTGGACCAGTTCCTCCCATGGGAAGTCGTCTAGATGTCCGGCCGGACAGGCCGCCACTACCCGGACCGGCTGGGCATCGTGTTTCTTTCCACCACAGTCGTGAAAGTAACGCGATCGGTGAGTGCGAACCGGATCAACGTCAATCTCGAAGACCCCCTTGTCGATGCGATCCAGGCGCTTGCAGGTTGCGCACCGCAACCACCGCGGGAAGGGATAGGCGGGAACACCGATCCAGGCCCAGTCATCCCAGTAATTGTTGGTCTCCAGGTCCCGCGGTGCGTGGCGAAGAGCATCAAGCTGAGTTCCGATCAACTGGCGAAGGGCCTCGATCAGCCGGGGCTCGGCGACGTTCGCCTGGTAGCGGGAGTCCCACCGGTCGATGCCCGAGACGATCACCGAGATGTGCGGCAGGTCGACAAGCGATCCGATGCCATAGGTGTGAATCAGCTGGGAAGGTCGCACTGCCCCGACCCGGCGCGGCTCTCGGACACCGGTCCCGGAGGTCGTAGTTGGGATCGTGGCGAGTTCGGTCGTGGGCGGAAGGCTGGTCATGAGAGGGCCTCGTTGTGCGTCGGGTTGGTCGCCTCGTCATCAGGGTCGGCTGGCAGGTCATCGAGATCGGCGCCCTGGGCCTCTAGCGTGCCGTCGCCACTGTCGGTAGGGCCGGCAGCTGGAGCCGGAGGTCCGAAGGGTGGATCGCTGGCCCAGGCACTGTTCCGCTTGTGTCGATCAACAATCAGGTTGACGTTGGGCTCGGTCTCGCGTAGCGAATTCGGACAGGTCCATTGGACCCAGCGGGGATCCTCCTCGGGCCGTCTCAGTAGGTAGGTCTGCCCACCACCGGATTTCCGCCGGTAGGTCAGCAGACCACCGGTGGCCGCCTGCTCGGTCTGCCACCGGTCGTAGCGCTTTTTGATCTCCTGTTCGATGCCACCCCGCACGGCAACGTCCCCGGTTACCTCCACCGCCCGCTCCGAGATCCCGGCGACGATTTCGGTGGCCACCGGACTAAACCGATCGAAGATGGCGGCGGCCGTGTTGGCATTGGCTCCTCCGGCCAGGTGTCGGACCTCCGATACAACAACCGCCGTCAGAGCGCGATCCACGGCGCGAGGCGAGAACGGCGTAACTGAGAGCGGTTCAACGCGCCGGTAAAAGGTGGCGTGATAGTGATCAAAGCGTTCGTAGTGGGAGACATCACGAGGGCGCGCCCAGTTGTAGAGCGTGACAATCACACCGGGCTTGTCCTTATCACGCCCGACCCGCGAGGTGGCTTGGATGTACTCGGCCGTGGCCTTGGGCTGTCCGACCACCAGCATGGTGCCGAGCCGCGGTATATCCACGCCGACGGACACCATGTTGGTAGCCAGCAGCAGATCAATCGGTTCGGCATCGACGATGCCGGGGTCAAAAGATACCGCCAGCCGATCTAGAGCCTCGGGAATGTCCGACGACTGGACCCTCGAGGTCAGTTCCTCGACCTTCATCCGATGTCTGCGGTCCACCGATGGGCTCCAGAGCGCTGCTCGTCCCAGCTGGACCCGCAGCTCATCGTCGGCCATCCGGCGCATGCCTGCCAGTTCTCGCAAGGCATTGAAGTAGCCCACTGCGGTGAGGTACGGGTCAGCTGCGGCCCCGTAGCGATTCCACAGGGCCCACGCTGCACCCATGACGGCCGTAAACACCCGGACCTGCACCTGCTTGAGCCGAATGCCGCGGGCACAGACTCCCAGGTAGAGGCGACCGGGAGACTCCGAGACTGGCGTTTGTTCAGCAAAGAACTGCTGGCCGGCATCGAGAGCCGCTGGCGGGAAGACCCGCGTCCGGCGCCAGAAGAGAGCGTGGCCCTGATCCCGCGCTCGGCGGATGGTGGCCGTGGAGGCCACCACCTTCGGACGTGACGCTGCGCCGTGGACCTGCCACGTGGCCAGCTTGTCTATGGCCGTCTCGTAGAGGCCGACCATAGTTCCGAGCGGTCCAGCAATCAGGTGCAGTTCGTCCTGCAGGATCAGGTCGGGCGGCCGCAGGCGATCGACTGGGGAGGTAGCGGCAGCCGGGCGCGCGCCGCGGGCTGGGTGGGTATCGGCGTTGCAGCCGATCCGCCCGTCGTGATCGGGATGACGGAAGCCGTGCCTGGAACACCGCTTCTCAACTTGTCCGAACAGCATCCTGGCCCTCCCCTCCCAGGGGAGCTGAGCGAACTTGTCGACGGTGGCTATCAGGAAGGACGGCAGCACCCGGTAGATGTCATCGTCGACAGTAACGAGGGGGATGCCTTCGCCCGGGGCTTTGGCGGCCGTGAACTGGCAGTCGCCGGTGGTATCGCTGCAGTAGAGCAGCGAGCGGTGGGTGTCGGGGTCCTCGTCGAGGTTGAGGGCTCCGAGCTTGGTGCCACACCAGGGGCAGGCCACCAGCTGCTTGGGCGTCGAGCCGCGAGCCGTACCCCGGTCATGGGCGTCACGGATCGAAGAAGAGGCATCATCGATCCGGTTGGGCGTCACGGTCCCGCCGACCCACATGCCCAGCCTGAAGGGGTCGCCCTTCGCCCACCGGTGGTCAGTAGCGGCCAGGCGTAGCCGTTCTTGCTCGGCCGCGCATATCAGGGCGGCGGCCCGTTGGACCTGCTGGGCGGTCAGCAGTCGAAGGGTGTAGCGCATGAAGACGGCAAGACCGGCGGTGCCATTGAAGACGGTTCCGTCATCCGCAGTCACCTCCCCCTGGAGCCGGCGGATCGCCAGAACGAAAGCGACCAGACCGAGGTAGGCCTCGGTCTTTCCACCACCGGTCGGGAAGTACAGAAGGTCGATCAGTCCTGGCTTGGTCCGCTCCGGGTGAGCGGGGTCCATAAGACTCGGGATGTTCAGAAGCAGGAAAGCCAGCTGGAACGGTCGCCAAGAGCGATTGTCTGGCACGTCTTCGGCAGCCAGCAGGTCACGCAGGCGCGGGGGACGACCGGTTCGGGCGGCATCGATCCTGATGGTCCCGGCGATGGAGTGCAGCCGTTGCTGCCACATCACCCGGTTGGCAAACCGAAAGGCATCCAAGGCGTCTTGATCAGTTAGCAGGAGATCAATGCCCCGCTGGATGGAGTCGGCAATCTTCTCCGCTTCGTCCAGAACGTCGCGCGCGATTGCCTGATGCCCGGTGAGCCGCTGGGAAACATCGTTGATCCGGGGACGCTGTTCCTTGGTCAACCAGTCGCGGTATCCGTCGGCCAGCGGTGCCAGGGCCTTGGCCAGATCGGGCCGGTCCATCTCGGCCAGTTCCTTCATGTCCACCACCAGGCCGGCCAACTGGGGAACCGTGTTGGGATGAGGTGCATCCGTCCGGGCCACCTCGAAACGTGGGATCGTCGCGGTGGACACCTTGACGGCTCGTTGCGGGCTCGCGCCGGACGGCGTGCAGTGCACCGACGTGCCCAGTCCGATGCCGAACTCGACGACGTCCCGGTACTCCATGTCGAGTGCTTCCACTTCGTAGCGGTCCTCTGCCGGGACTGCCGGCCTACCCAGAGCCTCCTCCCGGCCAACGAAGACGGGTCCACCGGTGCTGTCCTCGACGCTGAAGGCCACCTGGAACAGCCAGGCCTCGTCCTTGTTCTGCAACGGTACGGGCTGCTCGTTGACCAGGAAGACGGTGACAAGCCAGCACCCCACCGCGCTGCCGATCCGCTCCATCCGGCCCCGCAGGAAGACTCCCGGCTGTCCTGCCGGGTCAATCTCTTCGTTAAATAGCCCTTCCTTGGTCGCCAATTGCAGCACATGACGCCGGGGCTCTCGCTGCCAGTAGGGCGAGGACTTGCCCGTATCCTGGTCCTTCTCGGATTCCTTCCGATACCTCCCCCACTCAGCCACGACGTTCAGCGTCGAGCATGAGTCTTCGGCTACCACGGAGAGGCCGATCGAGTTGGGAAACAGCGATGCCGCACCGCCGCTCGGCCGCTCCGGGAAGGCTCCGTCACCCTCACCGGACTCTCCGTCAACCCCTTCGTCGTCGCCGGTGTTCTCAGTGAAGGCGATCGTGTCCCTCGGAGCGAGCATGCCGACGAGGTAGCGATCGCGTACGCGCGTCGCCCCGCCCTTCGCCAGGAACCGCTCGGTCGGTCCGTCGGCGGGCCCAAGCAGATCATCGGCGATGCGCCGGACGAACTCATCCCTGATACCGAGTGGTCCGGGATCAGGCATCAGCGGACCGAGGGGAGCCGGCACAACCCAGGGGTTGGCCCGCGGACGTCGGCCAGCGGCGGCCTTCTTGATCGCCTTCTTTGCGGGCCTGGTTCCCATCTACTCCTGCTCCTCGTCTTCGTCGTCGTCCTCTTCGGACTCCCCATCTAGATCCTCATCCTCGAACAGCCTGCCCGCACTTGACGGGCGCTGACGTACCCGCGTAGCTCCTTGGAGACCAAGCTCCACCTCAGCGTCGTAGCGACGCTTGTTCTCTTCCAGGAGCAGGTCGATCACCTCGTCAGCGACGTTGGGGGCAAAGGTGAATCGAGAACCGATGTTACGAACGGGGTGAAAACCATGGCCCAGATCCGGAAGGACGTCGCACCAGCCGTACGCATCACGGACGGCATAGTCGAGCCGTAGGTGCAGATCGCGAAGCGCAAGGATCTCAGGGGCCGTCTCAACACTGTCGTGTACTCTGTTGTAGGTATCGGTCAGTCCGGAGTTCGTCCGGATCATATAGTCGGCCCGAAAATCGCTTAAGGCTTGACCCGCTTGAGCGACAGCATCAGACCATTCGGGCTGTGGAAACGTCTCGAACACATCAGTCGGGGTGTACCGCGGGTCATTCTTGAACGTCGAGGCAAACCGCAGCGTCCAGCGCCAGTGAATGCCGCTCGCGAGTAATCCCAGGTGAAATCCATCGTCATAGGCGAACACAACGCAGGCGTCGGAGAATACCTGGCGGGCATCAACGAGGACGGGCGTGAAGGCCTTGCTTACGCGAGCCACCACGAGCACATGCCCTAAGCGCGATATCTCATTGTATAGGCGTGCCCGCGGTCGCCAGTGTTGCCACCAACGATCACCCCAGCCCTCATAGGAAGCTCGTGCACTTTCAACTTCTGGGCGAGCGTGGCGTTCTAGATAGTCGAAGCATTCTGAGTACTTCCTAGCGTGTGCCTCATCCCAGTCCCGGAAGTTAATGGTGTGACGAGAGGCCGCGTGCGTCGGAGACTCAGTGACGTCTTCGCCGTTGAGAAGAGGCGCAATCACATCACGGGACGTGGGATCGGACGCGATGAGACGCGCTATATCGTCCTCGGAAATGAAGTAGCCATCACCGAGCACGATCGTTCCTTGGAAGGCACGATGTCGGTTCTCCATGAGTCGCTGTTTGCGCCAACCCGACCGGGAAGCTGGATAGAGCATTTCGTCAATTAGCCGGACCGGTCGGCCGTCAAGCGTGGGCGCAGCATTCCATGGCGCTGTCGTTGCCCAAACCTTGGAAATGTGTACGGACGCCTTTCGGCCCGGCCATGGCTCGCTCGACACTGCCCGGAATATGCGCCAGCCCGCATCGAGTAGGGACGTAAGTCCGACGCGGCTGGATACTCCCTGGCCAACCGTGTTCGTCGCGAGTAGACCAAACACCCGGCTGAGGTTTGAGGTACGCAGAAGGAAGTAGACAACAAGATCCGCAGCTCCGGTACGGTGCGCTACCCACGAGACAAGGTAATCCCGATAGTTGGCCCCAGCTACACCGCGGATACCCCTGTGCTTCATAAAAGGTGGATTGCCAATGCACGCATCAAAACCTGGCTGTTCTCCGGTGAAAACTTCGGGAAACACCAGAGGCCAGTGCAGCGGTTGGCGACTTGGTGCGTCTTTAGGTCGGTCCCGATCGATCAGAGCCTGAGCTTTCGCCAGGAGGGTATGCAGAGCCTGCCGCTCGTCAGCGGTGTCGAGGGCGGCCAGTAGGTCGGCGACTGGCTGGGCGTTCGCCCTAAGGGTGTCTTCCAAGGCAGTAGCTGCGTTATTGCGACCTGCCGTAGTGAGGGCACACCCCACGAGGAGATCGGCGATAGCACGCGCCACCTCGACACGTTGCCTCGCCCGTTCTGCGAGCGTTGCCTTCTGGGCGGTGTCGCGTGCAGTGTCAGACGGGCTCGTCTCAATGTCGAGGCGAAGCCTGACGGCTTCCTCGACAAGAGGCGCGATTGCCGTCCAAGCGGCAGCCGGGTCGATGCCGGGAAAGCCAATGGCACGGGAGCGTCCGAAGGTGGGGTCGAGGTGCAGTGCTCGGAGCTGGTCGACGTCCGTGATGCCGAGCAAGCTGTCGCCGGCTCGGATGTTGTGATCGAGGTAGGTAAAGGGCCGGTCTTGTGCCGTGGTGGTCAGCCAGAAAGACATCTTCGCCATGTCGACGGCCATGGGATTTCGATCAACGCCGTAACAGCAACGCTCGGCAACCAGGCGGACGGCGCGCACGCGGTGTTCGTTACGCGCCGGGTTATCGCTAGCTGAGGCAAGATCGGCGGCGTCGAGCCGACCCTCGTCAATCCAGGCCTCGATAAGCGCGTCGGCGAGGTAGCGACAGGCCGCGACAAGAATTGCCCCGGACCCAACCGCCGGGTCGCACACCTTGAGGTTCAGGAGCTCTTCGGAGGATCGAACTCGCCATTGGCCTCGGTCCGGAGTGTCTTGCGGACCGGGGCTGTAGCAGAGCGGCGCAAGAGCATGCTCGGCCAGCTCCTCCGCAAGGCTCCTAGTGGTGTAGGCCGTGCCGGTGTCACGTCGGCTACCGGTCTGCGTCACATAGATAGCGCCGGGCGGGAAGACCATCGGGATGTTGCGCAGGTCGTCACGCAGGACCCCGATGAAAGGCAGCACCCGCTCCACAAGCGTCGGGTTTCCCCCACAGGCCGTGCGCAACGCGAGGACGCGCTGCGGTTCCGGCTCACCGTCCAGCAGTGCCGCAAGTGCGGCAGGCGTCCGCTTGGTTACGCCCTTCAGGTAAGTGATCAGCGCCTGGCGACCGCTAAGCGCCTTGGCTTCCAACTCGGCCAGCCCTACCTCCGGTTCTTCGCCTTCCTTCCCGACCAGACCAAGGACCGTGGCGGTGCCGCTTGATACCGCGTTGTGGTCCAGCAGGCCCTCATAGACGTGGCCGATCTGCTCGACCTCGATATTGCGATACGACAGGGTGCGGGTGTCGGTGGCGGAGAGCTGCAGCACCTGAAGCGCCCTCATGATTTCCAGAACGGTGAGATCGTCGACGAGGGGTGGTCGGCCGGCATCGGCCCACCAGGGAGTGTCGTCTTCGGCGCT
This sequence comes from Acidimicrobiales bacterium, assembly GCA_035547695.1. Classification (GTDB taxonomy): domain Bacteria; phylum Actinomycetota; class Acidimicrobiia; order Acidimicrobiales; family RAAP-2; genus DASZUK01. The sequence continues at coordinate 6,799 of DASZUK010000050.1, read as the reverse complement.
TCGCCCTTCGAGGAACGGATAGCGATCGGGGTCGAACAAACGGCCGCCGTAGGGATTGATCCTGAGAAGCTCGTGGTTGACACCGCCATGGACGATGCGGGTGGTCGCCAGAATGCGATGCCAGGCGGACGATTGTTGCTCCAGCCGCTCACGCCCGAACCGGCCGGCGTCCTCCAGATCGCCACGAAGGGTGCTGATGGCGTACTGCGCGCTATATAGAAGGTTAGTAGTCGGCAGCAGTTCGTTCTCCTCGGCCGCCAGCAGGAAGACGAGTCGCATGAGCACGGCTACGGCACCCTCGTAGATGAACGCGGGGGTCAGTCCATCGACAACCAACGGCGTCTCCGGGTCTCGGTGTGCCCGGTCCAGGGAGAAGATCAGCAGTTCGACAGCCCGGCGAACTTGGCGTCCCAGGGTGTCGGTAACTTCGGCTTCGGCTGCCTCAGACCGTTCCAGGAGCGCTTCGGGTTGCTCATCGGCGCGGGCCGCGAAGAACTGCCGGGCGCTAAAGACCGTCCATAGCGAGTCGAGGTGTGCCCGCTCGGCTGAGAACAGTGAGGCCCGCCAGGTTGCGTGGCCGGTGCTGGACTTCTCCGGAGCCCAGATGAAACGAAGCAGATCCCCGTCGGTAACCAGTCCGATCCGACAGCCGGTCGTCCGGCACAGCAGGGCCATGCGTTGGGTCCAGGTGGCCGACCAGGTGTCACCGGCTCGTCCGTCTGGGCTGGTGCCGGCGGGCTGAACAAGTACGAGCAGTCGGGCCGGACTGGTATTGGGATTATCGGGGTCGTCCAATACGGCGAACGTGGCCGCGATCGACGTGCTTGCTTCAGGGCCGGCAGCGATGAACCGGTCACCAGGAACGACTCGATCGCCGTGGTCAAGCAGTTCTCTCAGGAGCCAACCAACCCACTGGCTACGGTCGGAGTTCTCGGCGGCTCCGGCTTCGAACTCGTTGCCCTCCCACCGACTCAGCGTCTCGGCGCGAAGCCCGGCGGGGAGACGCTCGGGGCCCGACGGAAAGGCTGCCGACAGGACCGGTACCGAAAGGAACGGCAAGGTCGGCGTAGTGAGAGTCAGCCAATCGGTATGCGCGGCCGCCGCGTTAGTCGGCGGTGGCCCCGAGCGCCGACGTCCCCGGGGGCTCACCGAATACTCCGAGGTACCAGGAAGGTGATCGCAATGGGGAACGTGAACTCGGTCCGCTCGGCGTACCGGCGATCGATGTTGGCCTGCTCGGTCACGATGTCAGCTGGTATGCGCTCCAGACGGCTCCGCATGGCGTCGAGATTGCGCTCCACCTGTCGAAGGTCGCGCGGAGAATCGGCAAACTCGAACTGGAGTTGTTGCACTTCCGGCGCCTGGAGGCTCCGCTCTAGGTCGGCCTTGAGATCGCTCAGCCGCTCGGCAATCGTCCGTTTCTCCTGATCGCGGCGCTCATCGAGACGGCCGTTGCGCTGTCCGGCAACCAGGGCCGCCCGGTCACTGATTGCTCGGCGAACCGCCGGCTCTATCGACGGCCATTGGTCGGCGAGCATCGCCAGAACGTGGGCCGGCGGTTGTTCGTCAGTGGCCACGTCCAGGGCGTTCTTGGTCTCTCCGACGTTCAGGGCCCGGGGCCGCGGGCCAGGCACCGCCACTGCGGCCGGTACCACTTCCTCGTGGAGCCGCGAACCGTCACCACCGGTGATGACTACCCGGGCGTGAGCGGCAACCGTCAGTGACTCGACATCGGCGTAGCGGGCGGTGACTCGGTGGATGCCGCTGGATCCGCCCTCCCAGGTCTTGGAACGGAGCAACCGTAGGCAGCGGTTGACGAGAGGGTGGCCGAGGTGTGCGTAAACGGCTCGCTTGGTGCGGCGGACGACCTCATTGGTGAAGGTGATCGGTCGTTCGAACTCGCCAACCGCATCCCAGTGAAAGGCGATGGTGTCAGCCCACGTATCGGACAGCGGGCCGACCTCCCAGATGTCATCGGTGATCCGATCGGTGCCGACGGTGACTTCGCCCGGTCGGAGCGGGTTCTGACGGGTAATCGCCAGGCCGGCGTCAACGACCCGCTTGACCCGCTCGGGACTGAGACCCAGCTCGGTGGTCGAGTCGGTGAGCCGGGCGTGCACCGCTTCCAGCTCACGAGTCAGGTTTCGCTCCCGGGACAGTAGAAGCTTCGCAGCCTTGTCTCGCCGGCGGTCGAGTTCACCCTCATCAATAGTCTTTCGCCCGCCAAGCAGCCGTTGTTCAATCTGAGAGGCCAGGACCGGGCTGGCCGAGCCGAGGTCATCTCGTATCTCGTTGATCTTCTTGGCGATCCGCACCAGGAAGTCAATGTCGTCAACCGGCTGACCGGCGGTGTCCTGGCCGACGAAGTGATAGATGAGCACTTCGTTAGCCGGCTGACCGTGGCGGTCGATGCGTCCGTTGCGCTGCTCCAGGCGGTTGGGATTGAACGGCACCTCCATGTGGACGAGGCGGTGGCACTGTTCGTGCAGGTCAATTCCCTCACTGGCGGTATCGGTGGCGATCAGGACGCGCACCGCAGTGTGAGCCGGGTCGTAGTTGAACTCCTCGATGATGCGGGCCCGCTGCTTGGGGTCCAGGCCGCCGACGACGAATTCGACCTGACCGTTGGCCAGCCAGCCCTTGGCGCCGATCAGGGCCCGCAAGTAATCAAGGGTGTCGCGGTACTCGGTGAAGACGATGACCCGCTGGTCGTTCCAACCCTTGGCGGGTTCACAGACCTCCTCGATGAACTGAAGAAGTCTGGCGGTCTTGGCGTCGGCCTTGCCTCGGTGCCGCTCGGCCCAGGAGATCAGCTGGTCGAGCAGGCGTTCGGCCCCCGGCGTTAGGGCCGACGCCTCCGAAGCCGCCGCGGTGGCACCGTCGGTGGCGTCATCTAGGTCGTCATCCCCGGCGAAGTCGTCACCGGCCCTCTCATACAGGCCCCGCAGGTCATCGGGGTCCCAGTTGCCGGCCCGCTGCCCCCGAATGGTCTCGGCGTGGACGTTGACCGTCTTCCAGAAGGCGTCCGGACTGGACAGCAGACGTTTCTTCAACAGCAGAGTCACGAACTCCGCTCCGGCCCGCTGAGCGCGATTGGTCGATCCGGCCTTCAGCGCTTCCCGGTACCGATCGATCAGCGCCAGGCCCTCGAGCTCACTGTCGGGGTGAGTGACCTTCAGGTCTTCGATCTTCCGCTCCGGGAAGGCTTCGCGACCATCAGGCCCAAGCGGCAGTTCGTCGCGCAACTCTGACTTCAGGCGACGCACCATGGTGGTCTGGTGCAGCTGGCGCTCATCAGGCTCAACACCACGCGAGTAACGCAGCGAGTCAACCAACTCCAGCAGGGCCTCGAACGATTCGGTGTAGCCGTTGTGTGGCGTGGCGGTCAGGAATACCCGATGCTCGAAGTGCGGCACGATCCGGCGAACGAGCCGGGTGTATTTGGAGTCCTGGGCGTAGCGCCCGACTGCCGCCGGAGCAGCTTGGTGGGCTTCGTCAACGATCAGCAGGTCGAAAGTGCGCGGGTAGTGGTGGGGGTCGGGGTCGAGGACCTCATCAAGCCGGGCCTGCTGGGCCGGCAGCTTCAGCCATGCACCGGAGACGATCATGCGCGGGTAGACCACGAACGGATTGACCGCCGGTCCCCGCTCTCGCCGGATGCGCTTCACCGCCTCGGAGTCGATGATCTCAAACCGAAGACCGAACTTCTCGCTCATTTCCCGCTGCCACTTACCGCACAGGTTCGGAGGGCAGACGACCATCATCGTGTCGGCCTGGTGACGAAGCAGAAGTTCCTGCGCGATCAGGCCGGCCTCGATCGTCTTCCCCAGACCAACGTCATCGGCGATAAGGAGACTGACCCTGGCCATGCCCAAGGCGCGGGCAAGCGGGGTCAACTGGTGGTCCTCAATCTCAATACCAGAGCGAAACGGAGCCTGGAGGGCTCGGCTGTCGGCGTTGGTGATGGCTCCCCAACGGACAGCATCGAGGTAGGCATCGAACCTCTGCGGGCTGTCGAAACCATCGGTGGTCACCACGGGGAGGTCTCCGCGGTCGTAGACCTGAGTGCCCGGTTCGGCCTCCCACAAGACGTCGATCTGCTCGCCTCGGGCATCGTCCTCTACGGAGGCAAGGGTGACAACGTGCTGAGTCGCCGGCCGGTCGGCACCGAGCTCATCAGCTGGGAGGCTGGAGCGATCCGTACGCGTAACGACCCACATACGTCCGCGGCACCGGACCAGGCGACCTTCCTCGGGAGCCCGGAGTGCCGCTCCAGTGTCAATCATCGCCATTGGTGCTGCCCCAGGTTATGAACCATGACGATCTGACCTCGTCGTCGCGGCAGAACACCTCTTGGCCCACCTTCGCAGTGGGCTCGTGCGGTCTGCCAGCCTCCTCATAACGGCATCCAGTCGCAGGACGACAAAGTACCTGGTGATAGCGGCTACTGGCTGAACTCCCCTGCTCGGTTGGTCCACGGTCATCCAGGTCATGTGTCCCAAGGTTAAGGGCACGGTGTAACAGGTCGCTGGAGGAGGCGTGGTTGTGGCATGAGACGTGGACAATTACATCCAAGGAGCCACACGGCCACCTATAGCAGCGCCCAACGAATCGAATCGGTGCCCTGTCCTGAGGGGCGAGTCAATCCGATCTGTCTTATCCATCGGCGAGAACCGCGCCGAGGGCATCGGCGGCCTCCCGGTCCGACTCCTCTACGAAGTGGGCGTACACGCCCAGCGTGGTCGCGGCGTTGGCGTGGCCCAAGCGACCGCTGACGGTCCGGACGGGGACGCCGGCAGCCAGGAGGCGGGTAGCAGCGAAGTGGCGAAGGTCGTGTAGCCGGACGTTCTTCAGGCCCACCTTGTTCCGGAGGGCGATGAACACCTTCGTGACCTCGTTCGGCACCCACGGCTCCGTGCCGTCAACCGACCGGGTGAACACGTAGGCGCTCTCTCCGATCGTCGTCCCGCAGGCTCGGGCCCGCTCGTCCATCCGCCGGCGATGGCCCTCCAGCACCTCCACCGTCGTGACGTCCAGGGCGATCCGGCGAGCGGCGTGGGTCTTCGTGTCCTTCTCCACCAGCTCCCCGCCCGAACCCTCCACCAGGTTGTGAGCGATGATCACCGTCCGGCCGGGCAGGTCGAGGTCACGCCACCGCAGCGCGCACAGCTCGCCCCGGCGGGCTCCCGTGGTCACCGACGTCCGCAGAAACGCCGCCAGGTCCGGATCGACCGCGTCGGCCGCCTCGATCAGCCGTAGCACGTCGGCCGGTTCCGGCGGCGTGATCTCCGGCCGACGGATCCGGGGCGGCGTCGCCTGTATCGCCGGGTTCGTCGCCAGCCAACCCCACCGCACCGCCTGGTTCAGCGCCTTCCGCAGGATGGCGTGCACCTGCCGCACCGTCGCCGGCGCCAGCGGCCGACCGTTGGCCCCGCCCTTCTCCCGGAGGTAGGCGTAGAACGTGTCCAGCTGCGCCGGCCGCAGCCGGGCCAGCGGCACCTTGCCCAGGGTCGGGGCGATGTACTTGTCCACGATCCACCGGTAGCCCCGGGCCGTCGTCGGCGACAGCTCCGGCGACGCCAGCGACAGCCACTGCTCGATCAGGTCCGACACCGTGGCGTCCTGGGCGGCGTGCGCCCCGCCCCCGACCTCGGTGACGAACTTCGACAGCGCCTCTTCGGCCGCTCGCTTCCCGCCCCGGAAGGTGCGGGTGAGGTACTTCTTGCGGCCCGTCACCGGGTCCCGGCCCACATAGGCCCGGAGCTCCCAGGCGTCACCCCGCTGCCGGATGTGGCCACGCATGGCCGACCTTCTTCCCCCGCCGACTCGACTCCGCTGCTACTCCCCGTTGCGGAAAGAGTAGCGCCGGAGTAGCGACAGAGGAAGGGCAAACCGCCAGCTCAAGCACTTTGCGCCTCTGAACTGGACTTACTCTGCGCGCTCGGAGGGATTCGAACCCCCAACCTTCTGATCCGTAGTCAGATGCTCTAGTCCGTTGAGCTACGAGCGCCGGTTGATGTAGCGGACCATGTTATCCCGGAGCCGCCCGATGGCCGTGCGGCGAAGCATGCTCGGCCCATCGATCCGGCCGCGGGCCTTACACGGCCAGGTGGGCGCCTTCCCACAGCCGGATACCCCCGAGGATGCCGGCGGAGTTGTCGACGATGGTGACCCGTTTGCCCACGTTGCCCAGGTCGTCTCGACGAACACGCTTGGCGTTCCCGCCACCGATATAGAGCCGGTCAAAGAAGAACATGGCGTCCAACGTCTGCACGGCACGACGGACCCGTCGGTTCCAGCGTTGGTCGCTGATCATCTTCCGGGTGCGCTCCCCGAGCTGCTCGTTGTAGGTCTCACCCTTGCGAAAAGGCTGGTGGGCAACCTCGAGGTGAGGCAAGAGCTGGCCTTCCAAGAAAAGGGCCGTACCAAATCCTGTCCCGAGGGTGATGACCAGCTCCAGGCCCTTCCCCTGGATGACGGCCAACCCCTGCACGTCGGCGTCGTTGGCCACCCGGGCCGGGCTGCCGATCGACTCGGTCAGGGCCTTGGCGAGGTCGAAGCCCGTCCACACCTTGGAGAGCTTGGGGTCGACCGGCGAACCCGGACCGAGCTCGGTCACGAAATGCGGAGCACTGAGGATCCGACCATTGCGGACCATGCCGGGGAAGCCGGCCGATACCCGGTCGGCGGGCGGCAACTGGCGCACCAGCTCGGTCAGGACCCCGACCATTCCCTTCTGACCGCTCGGTGGCATCGGATAGGTGGTCGCCACCCGGACCCGGTCGGCGACCCTCTGGCC
>DASZUK010000049.1:0-105739 GCA_035547695.1 Acidimicrobiales bacterium | reverse complement strand
CGCCGCCGCGGCCACCCCGGGGCGGCCGGCCACCAGCGCCCCCACCGTCGCCGCCGGGGCCGGGGCGACCACCAGGTGGGTGAGGTGGCCGGGGTGGCGGCGGGCCAGCGGGGCGGCGGAGGTGCCGTAGTGGAACCGGCGGCGCAGCAGCCCCCCGGTGGACGGCGGCTCGCGGTGGGTGACCTGGACGGCCGGCTCGTACCGGAGCCGCCAGCCGGCGTCCAGGAGCTGCCAGACCAGGTCCACGTCCTCGCCGTAACGGAACCGGTCGTCGAAGCCGTCACCGAGGGCCCGGCGGCGGACGACCAGGGCGGCGGTCGGCAGGTAGGCCACCCTGGTCATCGGCACCACCCCGGCCGGCCGGTCGCCGAGGTCCAGCGGGGAGCCCAACAGCGACGGGGCCGCCGGGGCCACCCGGGGGGCGACGCCGGCCACCAGGGGGTCGGCCAGGTGGCCGACCAACCCGTCGACCCAGCCGGGGGTGACCCGGCAGTCGGAGTCGACGAAGGCCACCAGGTCGGTGGCCACGGTGGCCAGGCCGGCGTTGCGGGCGGCGGCCGGCCCGCCGGCCACCGGGCGCCGGACCAGCCGGGCGCCGGCCGCGTCGCAGGCCGCCCGGACGCCGTCGGGGTCGGCGGAGCCGTCGTCCACCACCACCACCGGATGGGCGGTGCCGAGGCAGCGGAGGCACTCCCGCAGGTCGGCCAGCCGGTCGCGGACCGGCACCACCACGGTCAGGTCCAGGTGGTCCGGCGGCGGCCCCGGGACCGGGTGGGCCAGGCCGGCGTCGGTGAGCCGGCGGGCCAGGCTGGCGCCGGCGGACGACCGGACCGGGCCGGACCGCAGCTCGGCCAGGGCGCCCACGCCGGTGCCGCTGAGGCGGAGCAACCGGGGCGGGGCGCCGCCGAACAGGACGTCGCCGGCCAACTGCCGGGTGGCCGGGTCCAGCACCACCGACATCCCCCGGGGCATCGCCGCCCGGGACGGCACCCCCAGGTCTTCGGGGGTGGCGACCGTCACCGGGTCACGTCACCGGGTCACAGGGCCAGGCCGCCGTCCACCGGGACCACCGCCCCGGTCATGGCCGCGCCGTGGTCGCCGGCCAGGTAGCAGACGAAGGCGGCGACCTCGTCGGGCCGCAGCAGCCGGCCGACCGGTTGCTGGGCGGCGAACGCCTCCGGGCCGGGCAGGCCGTAGAGCTCGGCGCTGCGCTCCAGGATGGCGGTGTCGGTGGAGCCGGGGCTGACGGCGTTGGCGGTGACCCCGGTGCCGGCCAGCTCGACGGCCAGGGCCCGGACGAAGCCGGCGACGCCGGCCTTGGCGGCGCAGTAGGCCGCCAGCATCGGCAGGCCCCTGGTGGCGGCCGCGGAGGCCACCGCGACGAACCGGCCCCGGCGGGGGTCGGGACGGCGGAGCAGCGCCGGCACCGCCACCCGGGCCAGGTTGAGGACGCCGCCCAGGTCGACGTCGACGACGGCCCGCTCCTCCTCGACCGGCACCTCCCAGGCCGGCCGGCCGCCGGCGATCACCCCGGCGGCGGCCACCGCCGCGTCCAGGCCGCCCCACCGGGCCTCGGCCTCGGCCACCGCCGCGGCCAGGGCGGCGGGGTCGCGGACGTCGGCCGCCACCGCCACCGCCCGGCCACCGGCCGCGGCCACCACCGCGTCCAGCTCGTCCTGCCGGCCCAGCCGGTACGGCACCTGCGGGTCGTCGGCGGCCCGGTCGACGGCCACCACGTTCCAGCCGTCGGCCACCAGCCCGGCGACGGTGGCCGCCCCGATGCCGCGGGCCGCCCCGGTGACCACCGCCACCCGGTCGGCCATGTCAGCCCTCCCCCGCCCCGGTCGCCCCGGCCCGAACGGCCCCCCGGCCCGGCCCGGCCGGCTCCCCGGCGCCGGCCAGCCAGCCGTCGAACCGGCGGACCAGGTCGTCGGCCAGCCCTGCCACGACGGCCCGGCCCTCCGCGGCGGTGGCCCCGGCGGGGTCACCGAGGACGCCGTTGGGGCTGACCGACGCCACCCCGCCGGCCCGGAGCGCCGGCAGCACCGCCGCCAGGGGCCGGGTGTCGCCGGCGGCGGCCCGGTCCAGCCGGACCGAACCGGGGGCCAGGGCGAGCTGGACGGAGGTCTCGGTGCGGCCGGCGTGGGCGTCGCCGTCCCAGCGCGGCATCCAGGCCAGTACGGCCCGGCCTTCGGCCCGGAGCCGGCGCTCGGCGGCGATGACGGCGGCCGCGTTGCCGCCGTGGGTGGACACCAGGACGACGCCGGCGAAGGTGCAGGTGGCCGACCGGCCCAGCTCGACCAGGAGCAGTTGCAGGGCGTCCCGGCCGATGGACAGGGTGCCGGGGAACGACTGGTGCTCGCCGCTGGACCCGTAGCAGACCGGGGGGGCGGCCAGCACCCCGGGGCGGGCGGCGGCCAGCCGGGCACAGAGGGCGACGGCCAGGTCGGTGTCGGTGGACAGGGCCAGGTGGGGGCCGTGCTGCTCGGTGGCCCCCACCGGGACGGCCAGCACCGCCCGGTCGCGCAGGTCGGCCACCTCCGGCCAGGTCATGTCCGCCAGCCGGCGGGTTCGGGTCACCCGGCCCCGAGCACCCGGTCGAACCCGGGCGGGACCACCAGGTCGTCGGGGCAGAGGTCGTGGACGGACGCCCGGCCGAGGCCGAGCAGGGCGGAGTCGATGCCGCCGCGGAGGACGTCGAGGACGTTCTCGACGCCGGCCTGGCCGTTGGCGGCGAGGCCCCACAGGTAGGCGCGGCCGATCATGACGGCCCGGGCGCCGAGGGCCAGGGCCTTGACGACGTCACTGCCGCGGCGGACGCCGCCGTCCAGGACCACCTCGACGTCGGCGCCGACGGCGGCCACCACGGCCGGCAGGGCCCGGATGGCGGCGGGGGTGGTGTCCAGGTTGTTGCCGCCGTGGTTGGACACCGAGACGGCGGTGGCCCCGGCGTCGACCGCCCGCCGGGCGTCGTCCACCCGCATGACCCCCTTCACCATGAACGGCCCCCCCCACAGGTCGCGGAGCCAGCGGACTGTGTCCCAGGACGGCGGCGGGGTCTGCAGCCACTCGCCGTAGGCCCCGAAGAACGACGGCGGCGGCTGGCCGCCGACGGCCATGTTGGGGACCTCCAGTTGCGGCAGGTGGCCGGCCCTGGCGAACCGGTACAGCCAGCCCGGGCGGGACAGGCCCTCGGGGGCCAGCTTCAGCAGCGTCTTCAGGTCCAGCCGCTCGGGGATGAACGGGCTGCCCCAGTCCCGGCCGTTGGAGAACGACCAGTCCAGGGTGGCGATGAGGCCGACGGCGCCGGCGGCCCGGGCCCGCTCGACCCGCGCCGCGATCTGGTCGCGGGTGCCGGACCAGTACACCTGGAAGAACGTCTGCGGGTTGGCCGCCACCACCTCCTCGACGGGCTTGGAGGCGAACGAGCTGAGCCCCATGGCGGTGCCACGGGCGGCGGCGGCCCGGGCGACGGCCACCTCGCCGTCGGGGTCGACGGCCTGGACACCGGTCGGGGAGATGACCACCGGCAGGGCGACGGGCTGCCCCATGACGGTGGTGGCCAGGTCCCGGGTGGCCGGCAGCCCGGCGGTGTGGGGGACCAGGCCGAGCTCCCCGAAGGCGTCCACGTTGTCCTTGGCGGTCAGCCCCCGCTCGGAGCCGGCCACCAGGGCGCCGTAGACCGACTTCGGCAGCCGCCGCCTGGCCCGGCGCTGGGCCTCGGCGACGGTCTCGAACCAGCCGGTGGCCACCTCAGCCGGCCTGTTCCGGTCCTGTGCCAGCCAGCCTGGCGCCAGTCAACCCGGCGCCAGCCGGCCCGGGCCCGAACAGCCGGAGGCCGGCCAGCGGGGACGGGTCGCAGGCCCGGGTGGGGCCAAGGGCGACGGGCACCCGGGAGTGGTCGGCGGACGGCCGCGGGGCGGCGGCGCGGTCGACGGCGGCCAGGGCGGCGGCGCCGTGGCCCTTGACGCACTCGGGGTCCGGCCCGTCCAGGGGGAGGCCGGTGAAGTACTTGGCGGCCATGCAGCCGCCGCGGCAGGTGCCGTAGGCGGAGCAGGCGGTGCAGGCCCCGCCGGGCTGGGCGCCGCGGAGGCGGCCGAACAGCGGGGAGGTGGCCCAGACCCCGGCGAAGCCGCCGGCGTCACGGACGTTGCCGGCCTTGAAGTCGTCGTGGATGGTGAACGGGCAGGCGTAGACGTCACCGACCGGGTCGATCAGGCAGACCACCCGGCCGGCCCCGCAGAGGTTGAGGCCGGGCAGGGACTGGCCGTAGCCGGCCAGGTGGAAGAAGGAGTCGCCGGTCAGCACCCGGTCGCCGTGGGCCAGCAGCCAGTCGTACAGGGCCCGCTGTTGGTCCTGGGTGGGGTGCAGGTCGTCCCAGGCGTCCGCGCCGCGGCCGGACGGCCGGAGGCGGGTGATGCGGAGCTGGGCGCCGTGCTCGTCGGCGATGGCCAGGAACCGGTCCAACTGGTCCAGGTTGTGCCGGGTGGCCACCACCGACACCTTGAACCCGGAGAACCCGGCCTCCGACAGGTAGGTCATGGCCCGACGGGCCGCGGCGTAGGACCCGGGCCCGCGGACGGCGTCGTTGACGGCCGCGGTGGCGCCGTCCAGGGAGATCTGGACGTCGACGTAGTCGTTGGCGGCCAGCCGGTCCGCGATGGCCGGGGTGATCCGGGTGCCGTTGGTCGAGAACTTCACCCCGACGTGGTGGGCGGTGGCGTAGTCCAGCAGGTCCCAGAAGTCGCGGCGGATGGTCGGCTCGCCGCCGCCGATGTTGACGTAGAACACCTGCATCCGCTCCAGCTCGTCCACCACCGCCCGGCACTCCTCGGCGGTCAGCTCCCGGGGGTCCCGGCGGCCGGAGCTGGACAGGCAGTGCACGCAGGCCAGGTTGCAGGCGTAGGTCAGCTCCCAGGTGAGACAGATCGGCGACGCCAGCCCGGACTGGAACCGCTCCACCAGGGGGACCGCGCCGGGCGCGCCGGGCCGGGCGGTGGCGGGGCCACCCGCCGCGCCGCCGGCAACAGCCCCGCCGACGGCAGCCCCGCCGGCGGCCCCCGTACCGGGCTCGCCCAGGGTGGCCGGGAAGCTGGCCGGGAAGCTGGCCGGGACGCCGTCCTGGGGCACCAGCACCCCGGTGTCGGCCAGCCGGCGGATGGCGTCGACGTAGGCCGGCAACTGCCCGTCGGGGACGCCGGCGGCCCGGCAGGCGTCGAGGGCCGTCGGGTGGTCGGCCAGGGTGCCCACCACCGCGGTCAGCCGGGGGCTCTTCAGGAAGGACAGCCGGCGGGTGCCGAAGTGGTAGGTCATGGCCCCGAAGGACTCCGGCCGGACCGACACGGCCGGGTGCAGCCGCCAGCCCCGCCGCAGCTCGTCTGGGGTCGTCGCCCCGCGGGAGGTCACCGGGCCGGGATCAGTAGACGCCGCACATGCCGTCGATCGAGACGTCCTCGATGGTGACGTCGTCGTCCACCACCTCGGTGCCGTCGGCCGCCGTCGTGGCCAGGTCCGTGGTCTGCTCGTCGTCCATGTCGCCTCCCGTCCGTCCGCCCCGGCTCCCCTGCCGGGTGCGCCCGCCCACCTTAATGGCATCGGGTGTCAAATACCAGGAGTACCATGCCGATCATGACGGGCCGCCCTCCGGCGACGGTGTCTCCCGGTCGCCCTCCGGCGACGACGGCGGCGGACCTGGAGCACGTGGCGCTGGGGCTGTTCACCCGGCAGGGGTTCGAGGAGACCACGGTGGACCAGATCGCGGCCGCCGCCGGCATCGGCCGGCGGACGTTCTTCCGGTACTACCGGTCCAAGAACGACGTGGCCTGGGGGGACTTCGACGAGCAGCTCGCCCGGTTCCGGGCGTCGTTCCAGGCGGTGCCGGCGTCGATGCCGCTGCCGGCGGCGCTGCACGACTGCATCGCGCGGTTCAACGACTTCCCGGCGGAGGAGGAGCCGTGGCTACGGCGGCGGATGGCCCTGCTGCTGGGGGTGCCGGCGCTGCAGGCCCACTCGACGCTGCGGTACGCGGCCTGGCGGGCGGTGGTGGCGGAGTTCGTGGCCGGCCGCCGCGGGGAGCGCCCGGACGACCTGGTGCCGCAGGTGACCGCCCACTGCGCCCTGGGGACGGCGGTGACGGCCTACGAGTGCTGGCTGCGCGACGGGCGGCGCAGCCTGGCGGAGCTGATGGACGCGGCGCTGGCGGCGTGGCTGGGCCCGGTGCGGCGTCGCGGGTCGGCCGGCGGGCCACCGGCCCCCTGACGGGGCGCGGCGGCACCGCCGACCCGGCCCGGATCAGGCGACGGCGGGGAGGGAGGCGCCGTCGCCCGTGCCGGTCCTGGCGCCGGGCTCCAGGGCTGCCCCCTCGGGGGCTGCCCCCTCGAGCGCAGCCCCCTCGAGCGCGGGGGCCAGGACGTCGGCGATGGTGTCGGCCAGGTGGAAGGTCATGGCGTCCCTGACCTCGTCCGGCACGTCCTCGAGGTCGGGGCCGTTGCGGGCGGGCAGCACCACCTCGGTGAGCCCTGCCCGGTGGGCGGCCAGCACCTTCTGCTTGACCCCGCCGATGGGCAGCACCCGGCCCTGCAGGGTGACCTCACCGGTCATCCCCACCACGGACCGCACCGGGACGTCCCGGAGCAGGCTGACCAGGGCGGTGGTCATGGTGACCCCGGCCGACGGACCGTCCTTGGGGACCGCCCCGGCGGGGACGTGGACGTGGAACCGCTTGCCGGCGAACGCCGCCGGGTCGACCCCGAGCTCGGCGGCGTGGGACCGGACGTAGGACAGGGAGATCTCGGCCGACTCCTTCATGACGTCGCCGAGCTGGCCGGTGAGGGTGAGCCCCTCCGGCCCGTCGGCGACGGTGGCCTCCACGAACAGGACGTCGCCGCCGGCACCGGTGACGGCCAGGCCGGTGACCACCCCGGGGACGCTGGTGCGGTCGGCGGCCTCGAAGAAGAACCGGGGCCGGCCCAGCCAGCCGCGGACGTCGGCCGCGTCGACGGTGACCGGAGCGGTGCGGTCCCCGGCGGCCAGCTTGGTGGCCACCTTCCGCAGCAACCGGCCGAGCTCCCGCTCCAGCGACCGCACCCCGGCCTCCCGGGTGTAGTCGGCCACGATGGTGCGGACGGCGTCGTCGGTGACGTCGACCTCGTCCTCCCGGAGGGCGGCGCGGTCACGCTGGCGGCCGACCAGGTGGTGCCGGGCGATGGCCACCTTCTCGGCCTCGGTGTACCCGTCGAGGCGGATCACCTCCATCCGGTCCAGCAGCGGGCCGGGGACGGTGTCGACCACGTTGGCGGTGGCGACGAACAGCACCCGGGACAGGTCCAGGTCGACCTCCAGGTAGTGGTCCCGGAAGGTGTGGTTCTGGGCCGGGTCCAGCACCTCCAGCAGCGCGGAGGACGGGTCGCCGCGGAAGTCGGTGCCGAGCTTGTCGACCTCGTCGAGGAGCACCACCGGGTTCATGGTGCCGGCCTCCCGCAGGGCCCGGACCAGGCGGCCGGGCTGGGCGCCGACGTAGGTGCGGCGGTGGCCGCGGATCTCGGCCTCGTCGCGGACCCCGCCGAGGGCGACCCGGACGAACTTGCGGCCGAGGGCCCGGGCGACGGACTCACCGAGGGAGGTCTTGCCGACCCCCGGCGGGCCCACCAGGGCCAGGATGGCCCCGGCGCCGCGGCCGTCGACGGGCACCAGGCCGCGCTCGGCCTGCAGCTTGCGGACGGCCAGGTGCTCCAGGATGCGGTCCTTCACGTCGGACAGGCCGTCGTGGTCCTGGTCCAAGATGGCGGCGGCCTCGGCCACGTCGAGGCGGTCCTCCGACTCGACGCCCCACGGCAGCTCCAGGACGGTGTCCAGCCAGGTGCGGATCCAGCCGTTCTCCGGGCTCTGGTCGCTGGTGCGCTCCAGCCGGTCCACCTCGCGGTCGACCGCGGCGCGGACGTGGTCGGGCAGGTCGCGCTCGGCCACCTTGGTGCGGTAGTCGTCGGGGTCGTCCCCCGCGGCGCTGCCGGACAGCTCGCCCAGCTCCTTGCGGATGGCGTCGAGCTGGCGGCGGAGCAGGAACTCCCGCTGGGTCTTCTCCATGCCCTCTTCCACGTCGGTCTTGATCCGCTCGCGCAGCGTCAGGTCGGCCAGGGTGTCCCTGGCCCAGCCGAGCACCAGCCGCAACCGGGCCTCGACGTCGAGGGTCTCCAGCACCTGCACCTTCTGGGGCAGGGACAGGTCCGGGGAGTAGCCGGCCACGTCGGCCAGCCGGCCGGGGTCGGTCACCTCGCGGAGCTGGGCGGCCACCCGGCCGGCGCCCCGGCTCAACAGGATGTTCTCCAGCACCGCCCGGTACTCCCGGGCCAGCTCGGTGGCGGCCGCGGTGGGCTCCGGCTCGTCGACCACCTCGGCCTCCACCCACAGGGCGGTGCCGGTGCCGGGGACGCCGGTGCCGATGGTGGCGCGGCGGTCGCCACGGACCACGATGGCCGGCAACCCGCCGGGCAGCTCGCCGCGCTCGGTGACCTCGGCGACGACCCCGACGGCGGCGTACCGGCCGTCGATGTGGGGGACCAGCAGCAACCGGCCGCCGGCGGCGTCGGCCGCGGCCCGGGCCTCGTCGGACTCCAGGGCCATCGTGAACACCATGCCGGGCAGCACCACGCCGGATTTGAGGGGCAGCAGGGGCAGGGTCAGGTTCTCGGTCACGGTTCCTCCCGTCTTCGTACCGATGATCCAACGCCGATACGGGGGGTGGGTATTCCCGAGCCCGGCTGGCGGGTTGACCTGGCATATTGGGCCGGGACAGCCGGGTATCGGGAGCGACATGAACCCCATCGAGCCATGAACCCCATCGAACGAGCAGCGAGGCGGATCGACCGGTTCCAGCAGGGGTTCGCCCCGGCGGCGTTCGTGTTCGCGGTGGTCAAGAAGTTCGGCGACGACCGGGCCGGGTCGCTGGCCGCGCTGATCGCCTACTACGGGTTCCTGTCCCTGTTCCCGCTGCTGCTCCTCCTGGTGACCATCCTCGGCATCGTCGCCGGCAGCGACCCGTCGTTCGCCAAGAGCGTCGAGCGGTCCGCCCTGGCCCAGTTCCCGGTCATCGGCACACAACTGGGCAAGAACATCACGGCCCTGCACGAGAACAGCATCCCGGGCCTGGTGGTCGGCATCCTGGGCCTCATCTGGGGCAGCCAGGGGGCCATCCAGTCCGGCCAGTTCGCCATGGCCGAGATCTGGAACGTCCCCGGGGTGGTCCGGCCCAACTTCTGGTCACGGCTGGCCCGGACCCTGCTGATGATGGTGGTGATCGGGGTCTTCCTGGTGCTCGGCACCTTCCTGACCGGGTTCTTCAGCTTCGGCGCCAACGAGCCGGTGCTGACCCAGGTCGGGGCCGTGGTGGTGTCGTTGCTGCTGAACGTGCTGCTGTACACCGTGGCCTTCCGGGTGCTGACCCCCAAGCAGGTGGGCCACGTGGGCCTGCTGCCCGGCGCGGTCCTCGGCGGGGCGGGGTGGACGGCGCTGCAGCTTCTGGGCACCATGCTGGTGAACCACACCCTGCGCAACGCCAGCCAGTTGTACGGGTTCTTCGCCGTGGTCCTCGGCCTGATCGCCTGGATCTACCTGGGGGCGGAGATGACGCTGTACGTGGCCGAGGTCAACGTGGTCCGGGCCCGGCGGCTGTGGCCCCGCAGCATGGTGCAGCCGCCGCTGACCAAGGCCGACGAGGAGGTGCTGGAGTACATCGCCAAGCAGGACAAGCGGCGGCCGGAGCAGCACGTCAGCGTCCGGTTCCACCCGTCGGAGGAGGCGCCGGTGTGGGAGGGCGACGGCCCCGGTTGACCGGCCCGGCGGCTGCGTCCGGGAAGGGTGGCGTGTACGGTCGGACGGCATGTTCGACGACATCGAACTGGCCTACCTGCGGTCGCAGCCACTGGCCCGGCTGGCCACGGTGGGCCCGGACGGGCAGCCGGACAACTCCCCGGTGGGGTTCGAGTTCGACGGCCGGGTGTTCTGGATCGGCGGCTTCGACGTGGCCGGCACCCGCAAGTACCGCAACGTGGTGGCCGGCGGGACCAAGGCGGCGCTGGTGATCGACGACCTGGAGTCGGTGGACCCGTGGCACCCCCGGGGCATCCGGGTGTACGGCACCGTGGACGCCGTGGACCGGCAGGGCCGGTTCGGGACGGCGCCGCACCTGCGGATCACCCCGACGGTCAGTTGGAGCTGGGCCCTGGAGGCGCCGTTCGCCGGGCCGGACAGCCCGGGTTCGCACAAGCGGACGGTGTGGCGGTAGGGGTCAGTCCCCGGGCCCGGCCACGCCGACCAGCTCCTCGCTGACCTCCCACAGCCGCCGGGCGGCCAGTCGGTCCTGGGCCGCCCTGGACGGGTCCCGGGCCCGGCACTTGACGAAGTACCGGCCGGTCACCCCCTCGACGGCCGGGGCGGAGGCCAGGTACACCGACGTCACCGCCCCCTGGGCCGGGGTGAGGATGAACGGCTTGATGACCTTGACGCCGAAGGCCAGCACCCCGCGGGTGTCGCCGTCGCGGCCGTACCCGGTGGCCACGGTGCCGGGGTGCAGGCAGTTGGCGGTGACCCCGGTGCCCTCCAGCCGGCGGGCCAGCTCGGTGGTGAACAGGATGTTGGCCAGCTTGGAGGCGCCGTAGGCCCGCATGCCGGAGTAGTGGGCGGTGGACTGCAGGTCGTCGAAGTCCAGCCCCTTCCGGGCGGACTGGTGGGCGGCGGACGCCACGGTGACCACCCGGGCCGGGGCCGACGCCCTCAGCCGGTCGAGCAGCAACCAGGTCAGCAGGAACGGGCCGAGGTGGTTGATGGCGAAGGTGGCCTCGTAGCCGTCCACGGTCTGGTGGCGGTCGCTGAGGACGAGGCCGGCGTTGTTGACCAGCACGTCCAGCCGGGGGCACCGGGCCAGGACGTCGGCGGCGCCCTGCCGGACCGACGCCAGGCTGCCCAGGTCGAACACCACCAGGTCCACGTCGTCGCGGCCGCTGCGCCGGCGGACGTCGGCAACGGCGGCCTCCCCGCGGCCCTGGTCCCGGGCGGTGACCACCACCCTGGCCCCGGCGGTGGCCAGGGCCACGGCGGTCTCCAGCCCGATGCCGGAGCTCCCCCCGGTCACCACCACCGTCTTGCCGGTCATGTCGGCCACGTCCATGGGCCCCCCTCCCTCTCGGTTCACCGCCACCGGTCCCGGGCGGCCACCAGTCCTTTGTCGGCGGTCAGCATCGACCCGCTCAGTGTGCGCTCGTCGGTCCGCATCCGCCACTGCAACAGCTCCTGGGCAGCCTCCCACGCCCGGGCGGCCCCCTCCGGACGGCCGGCCAGGTTGTGCAGTTGCTGCGGGTCGGCGTCGAGGTCGAAGAGGACCGGCGGCATCACCGCCGGGTCGGTGGCGAACTGCACGTACTTGGTGGTGGCCGTCCGGGACACCGCCAGGGAGCAGTGGCTCATCGGGACGCCCAGGGACCGCTCGGCGGCCTGGGTGGCCGGGTTGGAGAAGTCCCACTCCCAGTGTGCCGCCTGCCGCCAGTGCTCCGGCTCGGCGCCGTGGTGCAGGAACGGCAGCAGCGACCAGCCGTCGGCCTGCAGCGGCACCTCCACCCCGATCCATTCGCAGATCGTCGGCAGCACGTCCACCGACTCGGTGAACGACCGCACCACCGTCCCCCGGGTGCCGTCGGCGGCGGGACGGGGGTCCCGGACGACCAGGGGGACGTGGTAGCTCTCGTCCCAGTACCCCAGCTTCTCCACCAGCCAGTGGTCCCCGGCCATGTCGCCGTGGTCGCTGGTCAGCACCACCAGGGTGTCCCGGGCCAGGCCGGTGCGGTCCAGGTAGCCGAACAGGTCCCCCAGCCGGTCGTCCACCTCCTGCTGGGCGCCGTAGTAGGTGGCCCGCAACTGCCGCCGGTCCCGGTCGTCCTCCGGGGCCCGGGCCGCCGGGTCGTGCAGCGCCCCGAGGGCCAGCGGGTGCACTGCCATCTCCTCCTCCCGCCGGTCCGCCCCGGCGAACGGGCCGACGTCGTCGGCGGCGTACCGGTCGTGGTAGCCGACGGGGTTGCGGCGGGGCGGGTGGGGCCGGATGAAGGAGGCGTGGACGAAGAACGGCCGGTCCCCGTGGCGGTCCAGCCAGTGGGTCAGCCGCTCGACGACGAACGCCGTCTGGGACAGCTCGGCCGGGAACCGGGCCGGAGCCCAGGTCGGCCCGTGGTCGTCGGCCCCCGGCCAGCCCGGGATGGGCCGGTACAGGTGGTGCGGGTTGGCCGGCACGTCCACCCCGTGGTCGGCCAGCCACTTCCCCCACTCCCGGCTGCCGTCCTCCCAGGCGTCCACCACCACCGGGTGGAACCCGGGCAGGACCCCCTCGTAGGTGAATAGCCGGGGATCGCCGGCGTCCACGGTGCGGGGGTCGACGCTGGTGTCGGTGTACCCGAACAGGGCCGGGCGGTAGCCGGCCTGCCGGGCCAGCAGGGCCAGGTTGGTGAACCGGGCGTCCAGCGGGGTGCCGTTGTGGACGGCCCGGTTCCGGTGCAGGTAGGTCCCGGTGTACAGGCAGGCCCGCGACGGGCCGCAGGGGGCCGCGTTGGCCCAGTGGTTGGCGAACGCCGTGCCGGACGCGGCCAGGCGGTCCAGGGCCGGGGTCCGCAGCAGGGGGTGGCCGACCGCCGACAGGCAGTCCCCCCGCCACTGGTCCACCGTGACGAACAGCACGTTCCCGGCCATACCGGGACCGAGGCTACCGGGCCACCGCCGGCACCTGTTGGGTGATGCAGTGGATGCCGCCGCCGCCGAGCAGGATCTCGCGGGCGGGGACCCCCACCACCCGGCGGCCGGGGAACTGGGCGGCCAGCACCGCGCCGGCCGCCTCGTCGTGCCCGGGGTCGACCAGCGGGGCCACCACCACCCCGTCGCCCACGTAGCAGTTGACGTAGGAGGCGGCCACCGGGTCGCCGGCGGTGCGGGGCTTGGCGTCCGGGGACCGGTCGACGCCGGCGGCCTCCTCGGCGGTCATCGGCGCCACCGCCGGGGCCGGCACCGGCACCACCTCCAGGGACCGGCCGCGGGCGTCGGTGGTGCCCTCCAGCACCCGCCGGGCGTCCCGGGCCACCTCGTACAGCGGGTCGGCCCGGTCGTCGGTCCAGGTCAGCAGCACCCGGCCGGGGGCGCAGAAGCAGGCCAGGTTGTCGACGTGGCCGTCGGTCTCGTCGAACGGCACCCCCCGGGGCAGCCACACCACGGCGTCCACCCCCAGGTACGCCCGCAGGTGCCCCTCGACGTCGGCCCGGGACAGCTCCGGGTTCCGGTTGCGGTTGAGCAGGCACTCGGCGGTGGTCAGGCAGGTGCCGTCGCCGTCGACGTGCACCGACCCGCCCTCCAGCACCAGCGGCGCCCGGTACCGCGGGGCCCGCTCCAGGTCGCACACCTTGGCGGCCACCTGGTCGTCGTGGTCCCACGGGAACAGCAGCCCGCCGTCCAGGCCGCCCCAGCCGTTGAACACCCAGTCCACCCCGCGCCGCTCGGTCCGGCCGGCGTCCACCACGAACGTCGGCCCGGTGTCCCTGGCCCAGGCGTCGTCGGTGGTGGCCTCCACCACCCGGACCGTCGGCGGCAGCACCGCCCGGGCCTGCCGCCACTGCCGGGCCGACGCCAGCATGGTCACCGGCTCGGTGGCCCCGATTGCGGCGGCCACCGCGGCGAAGGCGGCCTGGGCCGGCTTGGCCCCCAGCCGCCAGGTGTCGGTGCGCTCCGGCCACACCATGTAGCAGCCGTCGTGCGGCTCCCACTCGGCCGGCATCGCGAACCCGTCGGCGGCCGGCGTGGACCGGACCGGCCCGGCAGGTGTCACCCCCCGAGGGTGCCACGCCCGGCCTCCGGCCCGCCACCGGGTACTGTCCAGACGGTGGTGACGTTGGCGGTCATCCAGCGGGCCTTCGGCGACGACCGGGCCGCCAACTGCGCCGGCACCGTCGACGCGGCCGCCGCCGCCATCGCCGCCGGCGCCCAGGTGGTGCTGTGCCCGGAGCTGTTCGAGAGCCGGTACTTCCCGCAGGTCGAGGACCAGGACCACTTCGCCTGGGCCACCACCGTGGACGCCAACCCGGCGGTGCGGGCCATGCAGGCGGTGACGGCCGGCACCGGGGCGGTGGTGCCGGTGTCGTTCTTCGAGCACGCCGCCCCGGTGTACTTCAACTCGATCGCCCTGGTGGACGACGGGGAGGTCCGCGGGGTGTACCGCAAGGCCCACATCCCCGACGGCCCGGGGTACGAGGAGAAGTTCTACTTCACCCCCGGCGACACCGGGTTCCGCGTCTGGGGCACCCGGCACGGCCGCCTCGGGGTCGGCATCTGCTGGGACCAGTGGTTCCCGGAGTGCGCCCGGGCGATGACGTTGATGGGGGCCGACCTGCTGCTGTACCCGACGGCCATCGGCAACGAGCTGGGCAGCCAGGCCGGCAACGACACCGCCGACATGTGGCGCCGGGCCATGGACGGCCACGCCGTCTGCAACCACGTCCCCGTGGCCGCGGCCAACCGGGTCGGCACCGAGGGGGACCTGACCTTCTACGGGTCGTCCTTCGTCGTCGACCACCGCGGCCGGCCCCTGGCCGAGGCCGGCCGGGACACCGACGACACCCTGCTGGCCGACGTCGACCTGGACCGGGCCCGGGCCGACCGGGCCGGGTGGGGGTTGCTGCGGGACCGCCGCCCGGACCTGTACGGGGTCCTCACCCGGTACACCGCCGGGCCCTAGGCCCTCAACCCTCCCCGGAAGCGTCCGCCCGGTGGGCATCGGCGAACCGCTGCAGGTGCCGCCCGAACCGGTCCCGGATGTGCCGCTCCATGGCCAGGGACAGCTCCGCGTCGACGTACGCCTTGGCCAGCGGCCGCAGCTCCCGGATGAGGTCGGCCAGCTCCGGCACCCGGTCGGCCGGCAGGGTGTCACCGAGCGGCTCGATCAGGTGGGTCTCGACCAGGTCGACGAAGGACCGGGCCACCGCGTCCACCCGCCGGCGGACGTCCACGCCGGTGGCCAGCACGTCGCGGGCCGGGACGCCGCCGCGGACCAGCATCACCCCGAGGTCCAGGGCCGTCGGGCTGTCCACCCGGTACCGGTCGCCGTCCGGCTGCAGCAGGCCGGCGGCGACGGCCCAGTCGACCAGGGCGGCGCGGTCGCCGTGGCCCGTGCCGTCGCCGTGGCCCGTCCGGTCGTCGCCGAACAGCTCGGCCAGCTCCCCGGCGGTGACCACCACCGGGGCCTCGTCGGACCAGGAAGCGGCCACCGCGGCCTCGAAGCCGAGCAGGGCGCCCAGGTCCTGGCCCTGCTCCCAGGCGGCCACCAGCTCGGCGATGTTGGCCAGGGTGTACCCCCGGTCCAGCATGGTGCCGATCATCCGCAGCCGGGCCAGGTGGGCGTCGGAGTAGATGCCGAGCCGGCCCTGCCGCCGGGGCGGCGGGATGAGCCCCCGGTCCTGGTAGGCCCGGACGTTGCGCACCGTGGTGCCGGCCTCCCGGGCCAGCTCGTCGATCCGGTACTCCCGCTCGTCGGCCACCCGCATCTTCTACCACAGTTGACTGTGACAGTAATGACTGTTACGGTTACGGATGGGTATTAGGGCGATCAGGAGCACGACCGAGGAGGCACCCATGGCGGTCACCCTCAACCCGACCGGCACTGCGGACAGCGGGTTCGCCGCCCAGGTCGAGCGGCTGAGCCGGCAGGCGGCGGACAAGCACTTCGACGCCTACGGCGACGTGGACTGGGACGGCGACGACATGGCGGTGGACCCGGCCGACCCGCGGTGGGTGCTGTGGGACATGGACCCGCTGGCCGACACCGACTGGTACCGGGCCCAACCGCCGGACGTGCAGGCCCGGATCGGGCTGTCCCGGGTGGCGGTGGGCATGCGGACGGGCTGGGAGTTCGAGAACGTGCTGCAGCGCGGCCTGCTCGGCTACGCCTACCGGTTGCCGAACGGCCGGCCGGAGTTCCGGTTCCTCCACCACGAGGTGGCCGAGGAGTCGCAGCACACCATGATGTTCCAGGAGTTCGTCAACCGGACCGGGCTGGGGGTGAAGGGGCTGCCGGCGCCGCTGAAGCTGCTGGCCGAGGCTGCGGTGATCCCGCTGAACCGGCTGTTCCCGCCGCTGTTCTTCCTGTTCGTCCTCGGCGGCGAGGACCCCATCGACTACGTGCAGCGGCAGCGGCTGCGGGCCGGGGTGGCCCACCCGCTGGTGGAACGGATCATGCGCATCCACGTCACCGAGGAGGCCCGGCACCTGTCGTTCGCCCGGCGGTACCTGCGGGAGACGGTGCCGCGCCTCGGGTGGGGCCGCCGGCAGGTGCTGGCGGTGGCCACCCCGGCGCTGCTGGGGGTGATGGCCCGGCAGATGCTGTACCCGTCGGGGTCGTTCGGCCGGGCCAACGGCATCCCGCCGGCGGTGCTCCGGGAGGCCCAGCGGTCGGCCAGGGCGGGGCAACTGCTGGGGCAGTCGGTGGCCAAGGTACGGCGGCTGTGCGACGACCTCGGCCTGCTGAACCCGGTGTCCCGGGTGCTGTGGCGGGCGTTCCGGATCTGGGACACCGAGCCGGAGGCGGCCGCATCGGCGGACGCGGACCCGGTGGCGGCGGCGTGACCCGGACCGACGTCGACGTGGCGGTGGTCGGGGCGGGGTTCGCCGGCATCGGCATGGCGGCCGGGCTGCTCCGGGCCGGGCACACCGACCTGGTGGTGCTGGAGCGGGGGGCCGACGTCGGGGGCACCTGGCGGGACAACACCTACCCCGGGGCGGCCTGCGACGTGCCGTCCAACCTGTACTCGTTCTCGTTCGCCCCCAACCCGGACTGGAGCCGATCGTTCTCGCCACAGCCGGAGATCCAGGGGTACCTGCGGCGGTGCGCCGACCGGTTCGGGGTGCGGCCGCACATCCGGTTCGGGCACACCGTCACCCGGGCGGCCTGGGACGAGGCGGCGCAGCACTGGGTGCTCGACGTCGACCGGGCCGTGCCCGGCGACGGCGAGACGGCAGGGCACGAGACGGTGCGGCACGAGACGGTGCGGTGCACCGCCCGGGTGCTGGTGTCGGCCCGTGGGCCGCTGAGCGAGCCGAAGCTGCCGGCGGTGGCCGGGCTGGACCGGTTCACCGGGACGGTGTTCCACTCCGCCCGCTGGGACCACGGCCACCGGTTGGCCGGGGAGCGGGTGGCCGTGGTGGGCACCGGAGCCTCCGCCATCCAGTTCGTGCCGCAGATCCAGCCGGAGGTGGCCTCGCTGACGGTGTTCCAGCGGACGCCGCCCTGGATCATCCCGCGGCGGGACCGGGCGTTCACCGCCGCCGAGCACCGGCTGTACGCCGCCGCGCCGGCCGCCCAGCAGGCGGCCCGGGCCGCGGTCTACTGGGGCCGGGAGGGGTACGTGCTGGGGTTCGTCGGCCACCGGTTCCGCCGGCTGGCCGGCCGGCTGCCCGCGGCGGTGGCCCGGGCCCACCTGGCCCGGCAGGTGCCGGACCCGGCGTTGCGGGCGGTGCTGACCCCGGACTACCAGGTGGGCTGCAAGCGGGTCCTGATCTCCAGCGACTACTACCCGGCGGTGTGCCGGCCCAACGTGGAGGTGGTCCCCGACGCGGTGGCCGAGGTCCGGGAGCGGTCGGTGGTGACCGCCGGCGGCCAGGAGCGGGAGGTGGACACCATCATCTTCGGCACCGGCTTCGACGTCACCGCCCACGACGCCGCCGAGCGCACCCACGGGATCGGCGGGGTGTCCCTGGCCGACGCCTGGGCCGGCCGGCTGTCGGCGTACAAGGGCACCACCGTGGCCGGGTTCCCCAACCTGTTCCTGATGGTCGGCCCCAACGCCGGCCTCGGTCACACCTCCATCGTGTTCATCATCGAGTCCCAGGTCGCCTACGTCCTGGGAGCCCTGCACCACATGCGGCGCCACCACCTGGCCTCGGTGGAGGTCACCGCCGGGGCCCAGCAGCGGTGGACCGACCGCCTGGACCGGGCCAGCCGGGACACGGTGTGGACCGACGGCGGCTGCCGCAGCTACTACCTGGACGACCGCGGCCGGAACATCGCCATCTGGCCGGGCAGCAGTTGGAGCTTCCACCGGGCCCTCCGCCGGTTCGACGCCGACGCCTACCGGACGGTGCCCGGCCGGCGGCCCCGGACGGCGCCGGCCGGGGCTCCGGCCCTGGCGGCAGCCGTTTGCGCCGAGACGGGCGTTTCCGCGGAGACGCTCGCCCGGCCGCGGGACGTCTCCGCGGAGACGCCGGGTTCAGCCCGGGACGTCTCCGCGGAGACGCCGGACCGGCTGGTGGGAGCGGACCCGTGAGCGGCCGGGTGCGGCTGCCCGGCGCCCTGGCGGTGGTCACCGGGGCCGGCGGCGGCATCGGCCGGGCCACGGCGCTGGCCCTGGCGGCCAGGGGCTGCCGGGTGGTGGCGGTGGACGTGGACGGGGTGGCGGCGAAGGCGACGGCCGCGGACTGCGGCGGGGAGGCCGAGCAGGTGGACGTGGCCGACCGGGACGCCATGGCCGCCCTGGCCGACCGGGTGGGCACCCCGGAGGTGCTGGTGAACAACGCCGGGGTGGGCCTGACCGGCCGGTTCCTGGACACCACCGACGAGGACTGGGACTGGGTCCTGTCCGTCAACCTGCGGGGCGTCGTCCACGGCTGCCAGGTGTTCGGGCCCGGCATGGTGGCCCGGGGCCGCGGCCAGGTGGTCAACGTGTCGTCCGGCCTGGCCTACTCCCCCCGGGCCACCGAGCCGGCGTACGTGACCACCAAGGCCGCGGTGCTGGCCCTGTCGCAGTGCCTGCGGGCCGATTGGGGCCCGTCGGGGGTGGGGGTGTCGGTGGTGTGCCCCGGGGTGATCGACACCGGCATCATCGCCGCCACCCGGTTCCGGGGGACCACCGCCGAGCGGCGGGCCCGGGTGCAGCGGCTGTTCTCGAAGGGCCACTCCCCCGACCTGGTGGCCGGGGCCATCGTCGGGGCCGTGGACCGGGACCGGCCGGTGGTCCCGGTCGGCGTCGAGGCGGTGGTCGGCTGGGGGCTGCACCGGCTGGCGCCGGCCCGCCTGGTGGACCGGATGGCCCGGACCACCTTCCGCGGTGTGTGATGGGGGGCATGACCGTCGTACGCATCAACGCCATCACCGTGCCGGCCGGGTCCGGCGACGAGCTGGCCCACCGGTTCGCCGCCCGGGCCGGGGCCGTCGACCAGGCCGCCGGGTTCGAAGGGTTCGAGCTGCTCCGGCCCACCGACGACCGGGACACCTGGCTGGTCATCACCCGGTGGAAGGACGAGGAATCCTTCCGGACCTGGACCACCTCGCCGGCGTTCGCCCACGGCCACCGCGGCGCCGACCGGCCGGCGGCGGGCCCCGACGGGGAGCCACGGCCGGTGTCCACCCACAGCGAACTGTGGTCCTACGACGTGGTCGACCTGTCGTCATAGGCTACCCGCCGCTCAGGGGCCCGGCGGCTCTTGATCGTCAGTACGCTGGTGGACATGTCCGTGCAGCCCGTCATGACCGCCGAGGAGTGGTTCCTCGCCATGGAGAAGGCGGAGCCCCCGACGGAGGACGACGTGACGGTGCTCCTGGACGGGCGACGCCTGGACTCCCGGGAGGCCGTACTCCAGTGGCTGGAAGAGGTCCAGGCCGAGCGGTCCGCTGGTGCGGCGAGCACCGATGCCCGGGCTTGACGGACCGCCGCACGACCTTCCTCGCCTGATCGACGCCCTCAACCGGCACGGCGTCGAGTACCTGGTGTGCGGAGGCGCCGCCGCCGTCGCCTACGGAGCCAGTCGACCCACCGACGACGCCGACTGTGTCGTCCGGCGAGAACAGGCCAACTTGGACCGGCTGGCCACCGCCCTGCGGGAGCTCAACGCCCGCCTCCGGGTCGCCGGCATGGCCGACGCCGAGGCTCGGATGCTGCCGGTCCAGATCGACGGCGTCACCCTGCGGTCGGCCGGCATGTCCACCTGGATGACCGATGCCGGGCCGTTCGACGTGCTGGCCGGCCTCGAAGCCAGCGACGGCCACCTGGCTCCGTACGAGGAACTGGTCCAGCGAGCCACCGTCCTCCAGGGCGACGGTTTCGTCGTCCGGGCCGCCGCCCTGGAGGACATCATCGCCGCCAAGGAGCGTGCCGACCGCCCGAAGGATCGAGAGGCCCTCCCGGAATTGCGGGCGATCAGGGACTCCTGGATCCCCAGAGTCCCAAGACGCACGGTCGGGATGACTCCTGATGGGGAGTTACGGGCCACTGAAGGTTGACATCGCCGGCGTTCGCCCACGGCCACCGCGGCGCCGACCGGCCGGCGGCGGGACCCGACGGCGAGCCACGGCCGGTGTCCACCCACAGCGAACTGTGGTCCTACGACGTGGTCGACTTGTAACACTGCACCAGCTCGCCTCCAACCAGAATCGGACAATGGTGCCTGCGCGGGCCTGGGCAACCCGCTCCCGGCGGTTGTCGATGATGCGCACCAACCCATGAAGCCTGACGAACCGTTGTAGCGCTTCATCGGCTCCCGGTTTTCGTTGTCGTGGGGTCCTTGGCATGCGGATGCGTTACCTGGTCCACCACCATCTCGATTTTCAGGCATCTCGATTTTCAGGCCCTCCTCAGCTATCGCCATCTACTGGAATAAAAAATAGGGCGAATGGGTAGCCCTGGCCGAACTGCCGCCTGGTTGGGCGGCAGGGAGACCGACACCGAGTGGCGCACGGGAACAGAGACCGACCAACCGATCAGCATGGGTGTGATGAGTGCGCTGGCCGAGCTGATTAGTCGCGCCCAGGCTCTGCTCGGCCCCCTTCCCTTTTGAGCGGTACGCCTCGTCCAGGCACCGCCAAGATCATCAAACAGCACTCGTAGCTGGGGATGACTGCACCGGAAATAGCGGTCCTCACCACTACGTCAGCGCGGACCGAGAGCGCAGGCCCAAATCGAACGGTCAACCGATAGGCGCTGCCCATGACAATAAGTCCACCCCTGGATGACCTGGGCCGTACCCAGCCGAATCACCGTCAATACAAAATTACTGTAAGTAATCCATATTACCCATACAATTTGCCCAATTTCCCTTGACATGCATAGAGACCGCGCTCATGCTTCTCGACGGACAACCGTTCGCCAGCCTCCAGCTCGGCCCGAGCGTGCTGGGGCTCTCTGGCCATACGTCGCGGTCATGGGGGGTGACACACATTGCCAGGGCCGAGCCCCAACCAAGCTGGCCTCCTCAGCCAGCAACAGTTCTACAAAAGTATGGAAGATGCCCTTGCTGGCATCGCCACGAACTCCAATTGGGTTGCCATCGGTCCCGACGATCGCCTGATCGAAGATCTGGAACTCGATTCGTTGGGTCTCGCCGTCGCCTTCGCCTTCATCGAGGAGCTCTTGCCGGCAGGGGACACGTTGCAGCTAGACGAAGTACCCGACATCATCACGTGCCGCGAGCTCTACGACTTCTATGTCGAGACCGCCCAAGCTCAGGTCACGAAAAATAGAGCGGGGTCGGATACCAGAAACGGGATCACGCTACGTCGGCTTGAGCAGCATCACCTCAGCAGACTCCACTCCATCGTCACCGATCCGGCAGTGTGGTGGCGCTGGCGCTACGACGATCCAGTCCCCACGCCGGAAGAATTCGCAATCGGCTTGGATGCTGCTGGCATCTTAGAACGGCACGTCGTCACCAGGGTCGGCCGAACCACACCTCTCGGTCTCGTTCTCTGTTATAACCCCGATTGGGTCAACCGTCACGCATGGATAGCGGTGGCCATGCAACGTGACCTCATCACAACCGGTATGGGTATCGCCGCGCTGTACCTGTTAGGTAAGCACATCCTCGGCAAATATGACTTCACAAAGCTCTACGCGGAATCAATCGCGCCAAACTTTGCAACCTATGCCAGTGGCAGGGGGCAACTGTACGCCCTCGAAGCCCGCTTGAAGGACCACGCTCTCGCCAACGGCACTATTCACGATCTCGTCATCATCGGCCTGACCCGCCAACACCTCGGCCGAACCGACGAGGACAACCAGCTCACCGCGCCATCGCCCCTACTCCTGGCCGACCGTTAGCCGATGCCGACAACCATATCGATCGACGGTGCCATCGGATACGGCAAGCAATTGTTCGGACAAAGTCGACCGGATTTACTCAAAGATAAGCCCGAACTCGATGGCTTCGCCATTTTGGAGATCTTGGCAGCCATCCGCGCAGAGATGAAGATAGAGGACCTTCTCCGTACATCTCATCTTCCCAAAACCAACCTCGACCGAGTACTGCGGACTCATATCCTGCAACTGACAGTGGACGATTCCGGTGCCCACCCGGGTCGGGCCTGCTTTGCCAGCGTTCGTCCGTTGCTCCCCGAAGACATGCCCGTAATCTATTCAATCGTCCTCCGGGACGAGCTGTCGTGGCAATGGCACTACAACACGGGCGCTGTCCCTACGTACTCAGCCTTCGTCGCCACGTTCATCGGCAATGCCCACTTCTACTTGGTGATCACCACAAACCAAACCGGGACAACCATCGGCGTAACGGCACTCCACGGCACCACAATGCGCCACCGGACCGGCTATCTAGCCAGAGCACTTACATCGACAGCTTCCCCCGCGGCATTGATCGAGGGCGTCGTACTCTCTACTGAGTACGCTTTTGCTTCGCTCAATCTTCAAAAGTTATATCTCGCCGTACCGGCATATCAGATGCCGTTGTATCGGGCCGGTGAATGTTCGTACTTCGTCAGTGAAGGCAGGCTCTCCAACCATCTTTACCTCGACTACCAACGTTGGGACCTAACAATCCTCGCGATCTATCGCGAACAACATTCCAGCTTCTTCCATCGTTGGATGCGAATACCTACCCATACTCCGAGCTGCATCTCGTGAACGAGATGCAGCTCGTAACCAGCTACGTCGACCGCATCCTCAATAATCCCGATCCGGAAGCAGTCGCTAGCCTGATCCATCCCGAATATATCGACCATCATCCGATAACCATCGCTCCATACCTGCCTCTGTCTGGCAAAGGTAGTTTCGTTGATACCACCTATCTGGTGGATTTCCTTCGCAACGACTTCGTTGATCTACATTTCATCCTAGAGGATGTATTCGCTACCGACGGAAGGGCGGCATATCGAATCTACGGGGAAGGAACTCTGTATTTGGGTGCTCTCGGCATCGAATACTCCGGACCTCCATCAGCTCTGCCAGATGGTGCACTGACCGGGTCGTCGCTCCATCTTTCATACCAGTGTGTTGGCATTTTTGAAATACAAAACGAAAAATTGTCGTCCCGCTGGGGATACCAGGTCCTGAAATGAGCGCAGGGATGGGCGGGGTCACTACCGAGAAGGTCTCCGTAAAGGTCCTTTGGACGGTCGGCATCATCGTGGCCGCAGTAGCCTGCGTAGTCTATCTGGCCCTGTGGGGGCGCCGGTACGGGCTTGATCTGGAGGTGTACAGAGCAGGTATCCGGGAGTGGGCAACGGGGGGAGACCCTTACGGCGTCACCTATACGGTCCACCATCTCTGGTACACCTATCCCCCCACCTCCATCGTCTGTCTTTGGCCACTCAGCATTGCGGATTTGAGCGTCACCCGCATAGTCGTCTGGTTTCTCAGTATCGTCGGCGTGGCAACGACCATCGCTGCATTCGATCCCATCAGCAATCAACGTAAATGGACTCGGCGCAGAATCTGCTCTTATATCGGCTGTGCCTGCGCTTCAGTATTAATCATTCAACCTGTCCGCAGTTGCGTTGACTACGGACAGATCGAGGCCATCCTGATGGCCCTGGTGGCAGTCGACCAATTGTTGGTTCCCAAAAGACATCGAGGATGGCTAACGGGCATCGCTGCTGCGATAAAAATAACCCCGCTTGCGTTCCTCCTCATCTTCATCGTCGAACGAAATACCCGTGCGGCATTACGAACTGTGGGGACGTTTGCGTTCTTGGCTCTTGGCATGGTCCTGGTGGCTCCTCGTGCAAGCGCGCAGTTCTGGCTCCACAGCCTTTGGAGCACCAGCAAAGTCGGACCGGTCACCTTCGCGGGAAATCAATCCCTGTGGGCTGTGGCAAACCGGATCAGCGATTCCAGAGGGGCAGCGGAGGCAGTATGGGTGCCGCTCGCCTTCATATCGGTCGTTGCAGCTATTGGAATATGCAAATGGTACCTGAGAAATGAGAGCCGTCCACCAGCGGTTTTTGCAATCGCTCTGGTCGGATTGCTATGCAGCCCAATCTCCTGGACACACCATTGGGTATGGGTCGTCGCCGTCTTGCCGCTTCTATGGAGGCCATGTACCTACGCCATACCAGGGGTGATCAGGTGCCTGATGCTTTTCCTCGTTGCCATATCGATCGCTGCTCCGTACTGGTGGTTTGGTGCTGGCATCGCTGCAAGTGTTGGAAGCGCGGTTCTTCCCGTGGCGGGGTTAGCGACCCTCGTCACCTGGCGAGTGTTGTTGTGGAAGGCAGATCACCGCCAGACAGAGTTGGCACACAGCGGATCGAGGCAGGCCAGCCCCCAGGTGTTGGTGAGGGAGTAGGGGATGCCCGACCTCGGATCGTTGATCACACCCTGCGGGCGAGACAAGAAAATTTACTTTCCGGCCGAGGACCAGGCCGTCTCTCTTGGGACGATGTGGGACCGTGGCCGTCACGTGGCGTCATGGGTCAGGAGCCACGGCACAAGACCTCTGGCCGTAGTCCTGACCAACAGCTCCGCCGCCGCTTCGACGGTTGTGGGGGCGATCGCCGCGGGCGCCGAGCTCGTCTCGATTCCGTTGCCTCACCGGGGTGCGGATGTTGGTGCGTATGCGGAGTTTGTGCGGCATGCCTGTTCGCAGGTTGGTGCGTCGGAGCTGATGGTGGATGACCGGTTCGTCCAGGTGTTGCCTCCGCTGGAGGGCATCGAGTATGTGCCATTTGATGCCATGTTGGAATGGCCGACATCCGGAGTTGGCGATCCCGCCAGGTTTGGCTTGACGCAATTCACCTCGGGTAGCACCGCGACCCCAAAGGGCGTGGTCTTAACCCAAGAGCGGATCGCCGCGAATATCGAGTCGATCATCACGGTGGTTGCAGCCGAGGCAGGGCGACGTCGCCTGCTCGTGGTTGCCGTTGTCGCACGACATGGGACTGATCGGGATGTTCCTGACGGCGATGGCAGCAGGTCGACCGGATTGGGTCAGCGGCCCGGACCTGGTCCTGATGACTCCAGAGATGTTTTTAAAACGGCCCCAGACGTGGTTAGCCGCTTGCGCCGAGTTCGGGGCGACGATCACGGCAGCCCCGAATTTCGGCCTGGAGATGGCAACGACCCGCGGGATCAAAGGCGTCGGTGACCTCTCGCTGATCCGAGCTTGCATTACTGGCGCCGAGCCGATCAGGCCTGCAGCTCTGACCAGATTCGTTGCGGAGTTCGGCCAACTGGGCCTGGAGACCGGAGCGTTGAAACCGGCCTATGGGTTGGCCGAGTGCGCTTTGGCAGTGACGGGAACGCCAGTGGACGAGGTGTGGCGCGTGACCGACTCGGCGAAAGCGGAGGCGGCCGGCTCGTTCGGACAGCCGATCGTGTCATGCGGAATTCCGCTCGACGGGTATGAAGTTCGCTGCAGAGGCGATGGGGCTGCGGGCGAGCTCCTGGTGAGGGGACCGTCGTTGGCGGAGGTCTACTCGGATGGAAGTCGTGTCTGCCAGGCCGACGGGTGGTTTGCGACGGGTGACCTCGGATGGATTGACGACGGCCACGTTTATGTCATGGGCCGAACGGACGACGTCTTCAAGGTTGGAGGGCGCAAAATCTTTGCCCTCGAAGTTGAGCGGTCGGTCTGCGAGTTGCCTGTAGCCCGTCCTGGACGGGCCATCGCGTTTCCCGACGAGGACGGGCGCATGTGTGTGGTCCTCGAAACGGTCACGGCCGGTGACCTGTCTATCGACGAAGCGATGGGCGTGGTGAAGGCAGTCCGCGATGACGTGTTCCGCACCGTGGGGCTATGGCCGCGGGTCGTGGTGCTGAAACGGGGTGCCCTGCCTCTTACGGCGAGCGGGAAGGTCATGAGAGCCCAGACGCGGGAGGCCGTTCAGGCAGGGCGACTAGAGGCACTCACCGGATCGAGATAGCGGACGGGTGTACCGGAGGCGCCGGGGCGTTGGATCGCGGAATGCGAGGAAAGGGGGATTTTTACCTGTAGTCGAGGAGTCATTTCAGGACTGTGAAGGGATGAAAGGAAAACGATGAAACTCATGACGAGGAGGCCAGTCAGGGTTGGTGCGGCGGTCACCGTCCTCGGCAGTGGAATGGCGGCCGGAGGAGCGGTGATCGCTCCAGGTGTGTCCGGCGCTCAGACGACGACCACGGGGTGCGCTTCCCTGACGTCGTTATCCGGGAGACCGCGGCTCTGCTTCGCGATCATCCACACAGGTGGCACCTATGTGTTGCAGATGGATGCGACACTGTCGCCGGGGACAGCAACAAACACGGTGACAGACGGCTACATCCAGTTTCACGGGCCGTCACAGAACCCGACGACACCGACCGGGGTCACAAAGACGATGAACCCCTTCGATATGAGGGGCGGGTTCTCTGCCAACAATGCGAATGCGCATTACACAATCGACCGCAACATCTCGACCGGCTTCTACTGCGTGACGCTGTTCAAGAAGCAGGGGGGCGGTAAGACCGACGAGGGGTCCGCCTGCCTCAACGTCAGCAACTGACGCCAGCCGACGAGAAGTCGTCGGTACAGACATTGCATGGAAAGATAAGGGACAAACTATGAAACTCATGACGAAGCCCGTCAAGATCAGTGCAGCGATCACCGCTCTTGGTGGTGGAACGGTTGCTGGTGGGGCCGTGTTGGCCCCGGGCCTGGCCGGCGCGCAGACGACCACCACGGGATGCGCAAAGTTGACGTCGCTCCCCGGTGCGCCGTCGCTGTGCTTCGCGATCATCCATACAGGTGGAACCTATGTGTTGCAGATGGACGCGACATTGGGGCAGGGAACGGCGAACAACGGGGTGACAGACGGCTACATCCAGTTCCACGGGCCGTCACAGAACCCGACGACACCGACCGGGGTCACAAAGAACATGCCCCCGTTCAATATGGAAGGTGGGTTCTCCGCCAATCTTCCGGATGCCCACTTCACAATCGACCGCAACATCTCGACCGGCTTCTACTGCGCGACGCTGTTCAAGAAGGCGGGAGGCACCGCGACCAACGAAGGGTCGGCCTGCCTCAACGTCAGCAACTGACGCACTTCGGCGGTGTGAGCCGCTGAGAAGGGGCGGTCGGGTGTCCGGACGTCCGACCGCCCCCTTCTCGCCAGGTGGGACTCGGCCCGAAGAGCATTGCGGCCCTGACAGCCCCGGTGGCAACGTCCGCGCCAGCCACATCGGCAGGAGCGTCATCACCGGCGTTCGCCCACGGTCACTCCGGCGTGGTCGCCGGTCACAGCCACCCCTCCGGCACGGTGAACCCGGCGTGCAGCACCAGCCAGGCGCACAAGGCGGTGGCCTCCCGCAGGGGACGGGCCGACCGCACCCGGTAGGGACTGTGCCGGCCGAAGGCGATGCTGCGGCCCTCCGCCGGCATGGTCCGGGTCCGGTACACCAGTGGCGGCGGCCGGCCGTCCCACCAGTCGTACAGCCGGTCGGCCAACTGCCCGCAGGTGGCCAGCAGCGGGTCCGGGGCCAGCCGGCGGTCGACGTCCAGCCGGCCGGTGCTGACCCGGTCGTCCAGGCCAAGGGCGTCCAGGGTGGCCTGCCGGGTGAGGTGCACCGCGGCCGGCAGCCCGTCCAGGGCCACCAGCCACAGGTCGCCGTCGGCCGCCGTCATCGCCCGCTCGCCGAACCGTTCCCGGGCGGCCGCCGTCGGCCGGTTGGCCGCGTAGCGCACCCGGAACCGGCCGGACAGCGGGTCGAACCGGCCTCGCGGCGACGGGTACGGCACCCAGTCCCAGTCGTCGGGGTGCACCGGGTCGATCCGCCACCACCGGCCCCGGACCGCCACCGTCCGCAGGCCGGCCGGCCGACGGGCCGGCAGCTCGGTCAGGACTGGTCCCCTGCCGCCCTGACCAGGGCCACCACCGTGTCCACCTGGCCGGCCGCCAGCAGGTCGGCCAGGGTGCGGCCACCCAGGTCGTCCCGGGGAGCCCGCATCAGGTCGTCCATGGCCTCCGGATCGGCCCGGACCTCGGCCAGGGCCTGCAGCACCGCGGCCAGCCCCGGCCGGGTGTCCCCCCGCCGGGGGTCGAACTGCCAGTCCGGGTGCACCACCCGGGACCCCACCCGCCACCCCAGCAACTGGCCGCGGTGCCGGCGGCGGTCCACTCCCCGGCGGTCACTGACCGATCCCACCAGGGCCACCACCCCGGCGGTGTCCACCGTGCCGGCCAGCCGGTCCCGCCGGCGGTCGTCCAGCCGCCGCCGGTTGACCCCCCGGGCCGCCTGCAGGATGCCGTCCGGCGGGGTCCCGAACGGGTCGTCCGGCCCGGCGGTCTCCTCGGCCAGGAACACCAGCACCTCGGCCAGGGTGGCGTCCACGTCCGCCCGTTCCTCCAACACCCTGATGGCCCGCGCCGGCGTCGGCACCGCTGACCTCCTGTCTACACCGTCTACGTGGAGTCTACACCGTCCACGCGGCCCGAGGGGTCCTGGGCGGGCAGGTACACCCGGGCCTTCCACGACCCGGTCAGGTCCACGGCGGCCAGCGCCGCCCCGGCCCGCAGGGTCCACTCCAGGACGGCGGCGTCCGGGGCCACGTCCGGGGCCATCACCACCAGGCCGCGGCGGGCGTGGTCCTGGCGGACCCGCCACCCCGGCGGCAGGCCGACCCCCCGCTCCGCCAGTTGCCGGACCGCGTACCGGCCGCGGGGGTGCATGATCCCGACGGTGACCTCGTCGCCGGGATGCCGGCCACCCCGCGGCGGCATCCAGGTGCACATGGTCACCGGCGGCTGCGCCGACCCGAACAGCGACGAGAAGAACGACGGCCTCGGCGGGTCGCCGCCCTCGGCGGCACCCGCGTCGGCACCCGCGTCGACCACCCCCGGCATCAGGTTGATCCAGCCGTCCCGGGCCCGGGCCAGCCGGCCCATCCAGTCCAGCACCGGCTGCGGCTGCGCCGGCACGAACTCCACCTCCTGCACCCGGCGGGCCATCCCCAGTGTCTACACCTGGCCCCGGCGTCCACCCGGCAGGGTTCTCACCGGAGGATCTCGACCAGCAGCACCCAGGCGTTGACGGCGGCGATGACCACCGCCAGCACGAAGGCGACCGGCAGCCAGTCCAGGCCGCCCCCGGCGCCGGCGGCCAGGGTGGTCCCGGCCAGCAGCAGGGAGCCGGTGAACAGGACGTCCAGGGCCAGCCGCAGCAGCATGGTCCGTGGCGTGGGCTCGCCGCGGTGAGTGCGGACGGCCAGCCCCGGGGCCACCACGGTGAACGCCGCCGCCGCCAGCACGAAGGCCGCCAGCGGCCCCCGGCCGATGTGCGGCACCAGCCCCACCAGGCTGACCAGCAGCATCGCCAGGAGGGCCACCAGGGCCTCGATGGCCCGGCCGGTAAGGACGTTGTGCCCTTCCTCCTGGTCGATGGCCAGGACGTCCTTGATGTTGACGCTGAGGCCGACGAAGATGAGCCCGCTCAGGGCGGCGTTGGCCCCGGCGGCCGCCATGAACAGGTCGCCCCAGCCGTCCGGGCTGTAGGCGCTCACCCGCCGGCCCTCCCCATCAGGTGGCGGCCACTATCAGGTGGTCTTGACGATCAGCACGTGGCAGGGCGCCCGATGGGCCACCGACTCGGGGATGGACTCGGCCGTGCGCCGGGCCCCCTGCAGGCCGCGGTTGCCGACCACGATCAGGTCGGCCCCGATCTCCTCGGCCACCGCCACCAGGGCGTCGGTGGGGCCGCCGACCACCGAGTGCCGGTCCACCGGCAGGCCGTCGAGGGCCGGGTCGTCCACCGCCTCCTCCAGCACCGCCTCGCTGGCCTCGTGCCAGCGGCTGCGGGTGGCCCGGTACAGCTCGGCGGTGCCGCCCGGGTCGGCCGGGTCCCGGTAGCCGTTGACCAGGTGGAGCCGGCCCCCGGTCTGGCGGGCCAGGTCGGCGGCCACCGCCACCGCCCGCTTCGCCGTCTGGGAGCCGTCGGTGCCGACGACGATGGTGGAGAACATGGTGGGACGCAACGTAGCGGGTCGGAGCGGGCCGGAACGGGTCAGAGGGACTGCCGGTGGACCAGCCGGGCGAACACCCCGTCGGGCTCCGCCATCAACTGGTCGTAGCTGCCCTGCTGCACCAGCCGGCCGCCGTCCAGCACCAGGATGCGGTCGGCGTTGCGGATGGTGGACAGCCGGTGGGCGATGACGATCCGGGTGGCGTGCATGGCCTCGACGCTGCGCATCACCACCGCCTGGGTGCGGTTGTCCAGGGCGCTGGTGGCCTCGTCCAGGAACACGATCCTCGGCCGGCCGGCCACCGCCCGGGCCAGCAGCAGTTGCTGGCGCTGCCCGCCGGAGAAGGCGCCGCCGTACTCGTTGACCACGGTGTGCATCCCCATGGGCAGCGATCGGACGAAGTCCTCGATGCCGGCGAACCGGGTGGCCGCCCAGGCGTCCTCCTGGGTGAGGTTCCGGGTGCCGACGATGTTGTGGAACACGTCGTCCGGCGTCATCTGGGCCCCCTGGATGACCACTCCGCACTGCCGGCGGACCGCCCGGACGTCCAGGCCGTCCAGGTCCTGGCGGTCGTAGGTGACCGTCCCCACCACCGGCCGGTCGAACCCCAGCAGCACCCGCAGCAGGGTGGACTTGCCGGACCCCGACGGCCCCACCACCGCCACCAGCTCCCCGGGGTCCACCGAGAAGCTGACGTCGTCCAGCACCATCGGGTCGTTGTGGTCGTAGCGGAAGCTGAGGTGGCTGACCTCGATGGCGCCGCGCAGCGGGCCCGGGTCGGCCTTGAGCTCGGCGGTCTCCACCGCGGTGTCGAACACCGGGGCCAGCCGCCGGTAGTACGGGATGGCGGTGGCCAGCACCGTCACCGACACCGTCAGCACCACCACGTTGGCCAGCACCTCGGTGAACGCGGTGTTGAACGCCACGAACGTCCCCGGCGACACCGAGTGGCCCGGCAGCACGGTGGCGCCGACGAACACCAGCAGGGTCGCCAGCGGGACCCAGCCGGCCATGAAGCTGGACAACCCGGCGTTGATCCGGCCGTACCGGGTGGACTCCCGCTTCAGCACCGCGAACTGCTCCGCCCACACCGCGAAGGCCCGCCGCTCGGCGTGGGCCACCCGCAGCTTCGGCACCGCCCCCAGGATCTGCACCCCCAGCCCGACCACCTGGCCGTTGGCCGCCCGGACCGCGGTCTCCCGCCGGACCACCAGCCGGAACACCACCGCCATGGCCACCGCGGCCAGAACCACCGCCCCCAGGCCGAACAGGGCCAGCACCGGCTGGACGGCGAACAGGATCAGGGTGTTGAAGAACGCCACGAACACCGCCACCACCGTCGGCACCACGTACGGCGCCACCACCGTCCCGATCCCGTCCACCCCCATGGCCCGGGCGGCGAGGTCCGCCGACATCCAGGTCCGGAAGAACGGCGGCGGCAGGTCCAGCAACCGGTCGAACACCGCCGCCTGCAGCCCGGCCACCCCGCGGTGCACCGCCCGCAGGCCGGCCAGCGACTGCACCAGCATCAACCCCCCGGTGGCCACCGTGGCCCCCAGCAGCACCGCCAGCAGCCACAGCAGCCTGGACCGGTCCCCCGACGGCACCACCTCGTCGAACACCGTCTCGGCCACCACCGTCGGCAGCAACGACAGCAGCCCCACCACCAGCCCGGCGAGCAGCAGCCGGCGCACGTCCAGGCCGACGTCGCGGCGGACGAACCGGACCACCGACCGCCCGGTCACCCGCCCCCGGGGCAGCGGCCGGTACAACTGGAACGCCGCCGCCGCCACGGTGGTCGCCACCTGCCGGTCCACCCGGCGGCGCGCCCCGTCGGTGGGGTCGACCAGGTCGAACCGGCCGGTGCCCCGGGGGACCAGGGCCACCCACCGGCCGCCGTCGGCCATCTGGGCCAGCAGCGGCCCCCCGGGGACCCGCCACCACCGCCCCGACAGGGTCACCGGCCGGACCCGCATGCGGGAGTACCGCGCCACCAGGGCCAGCGGGTCGTCCACCTGCTCCAGGGCGGCCGCAGCCGGCTCCACCAGCTCGATGCCGGCCGCGGCGGCCACCACCCGACAGGCGGCCAGCAGGTCGTCGGCCGCGGTCAGCCGCCGCCTCGGCGGCGGCCCGTCGGCCCGGTCCAGCACCGACCCCAGCTCGGTGTACGCCCCCACCCGCAGGTCCGCCTCGTACCGCGCCAGCCGCTGCAGCCGGTCCACCTCGTCCTCGTTGCGCCGGGCCACCACCTCCCCCAGCAGGTCCAGGCCGACGGCCACGAAGGCGTCCAGCCCCTCCCAGCCGCCGTCGACGGCCAGGGCGTCGGCCCCACCCACCGGGGTCACCGCCACCGGCCCCGCCCCGGCCCCGGCCCAGGCCCCCACCGGCACCGGCACGATCCCGCGGGCCGGCCGCCCCAGCAGGGTCAGGCCCCCGTCGGCCG
This sequence comes from Acidimicrobiales bacterium, assembly GCA_035547695.1. Classification (GTDB taxonomy): domain Bacteria; phylum Actinomycetota; class Acidimicrobiia; order Acidimicrobiales; family RAAP-2; genus DASZUK01. The sequence goes on along the minus strand of DASZUK010000049.1, from coordinate 73,089 downwards.
GCACCCACACCCCCTGGTGCCGCGGGAACGCCCGCGCCCCGGGCGCCAGCAGCGCCTGCTCCCCCACCGCCAGCGACCCCCCGGCCGCCGTGTCGTCCAGCTCGGCCAGGTCCGCCCCGACCACCGGGCCGGCCATCCGCGCCACGAACCGCTCCAGCGCCTGCACCACCGCCGGCTCGGTCCGGGCCAACTGCCGCAGCACCGCCCGGTCGATCGGCCTGGCCTCGGTGCCCGGCACCACCCCCACCACGCACAGCCCGAACGGCGCCCCCGGGGGGGCCGACGGGTAGATGAGGGCCCCCGCCCCGGCGGTGGTCAACGGGTGCATCGGTCCCTCCGGCCGGCCGTCCACCAGCTCCACCGCGAACACCCGCACCTCCCCGGCGGTGACCACCCAGGACACCGTCGGGTCGTCCAGCGCCAGCCGGCTGTTGGTGGCCACCGGCCGCGGCGGTCCCAGCCCGGGCAGCTCGGTGACCGACCCCAGCCGGCCCTCGGCGGGCGCGGTCACGCCGCCACTCCGGTCATGCCGCCCGCCCCGGCCGCCCGAGCCCCGGTCACTCGCCCACCAGCGCGGCGTACAGGCCGCCCTCGGCCAGCAGCTCGGCGTGGGTGCCCCGCTGGGCCACCGTCCCGCTGTCCATCACGATGATCTCGTCGGCGTCCCTGATGGTGGACAGCCGGTGGGCCACGATCAGGCAGGAGCAGCCGCGGGCCCGGATGTTGCGGTCGATCTCCTCCTCCACCACCGGGTCCAGCGCGCTGGTCGCCTCGTCCAGCACCACCAGCGACGGGTTGCCGGCCAGGGCCCGAGCGATCTCCAGCCGCTGCCGCTGCCCGCCGCTCCAGTCCCCGCCGCCCTCCTGCACCATCCGGTCCAGGCCGCCGGGCCGGCGGACCACGTCGGTGTGGATCGCCGCGTCCCGGGTGGCGGCCACCAGGGCGGCGTTGGAGGTGGTGGGGTCCCACAGGGTCAGGTTGTCCCGGACGGTGGCGGCGAACAGGACCACGTCCTGGTCCACGAAGCCGATGGAGGCCGCCATGATGTCCGGCGGGACCTCCTCGCGGCGGACCCCGTCGAAGCGGACCTCGCCGGACCACGGCTTGTACAGCCCGCACACCAGCTTGGCGATGGTGGACTTCCCGGACCCCGACGGGCCCACCACCGCCACCCGACGACCCGGCCGGACGACGAGGTCCAGGTCCCGGAGCAGTGGCGGCGCGAACGGGTCGTAGCCGAACGTCACCTCCCGCAGCTCCAGCAGCCCGCTCAGCTTCCGCCGCCCCCGGGCCGGCCGCCGGCCGTCCCCGCCGGCCGGGCCGTCACCACCGACCGGGCTCCCGTCGTCCCGGGCTCCACCGTCCGGGCCGGCCCCGTCGGGCCAGTCACCGGCCGGGCCGCCGCCGACCACGGTGGCCAGCATGTCGTCCTCGGGGTGGTTGAGGACGTCGTCGACGCTGGCCAGCTTGCCGGCCAGTTGCTCGGTGGTGTGGCTCAGCTCCACCAGTTGCTCGATGGGGGCGTTGAAGTTGATGCTCAGCGACTGGAAGGCGGCCAGGGCGCCGAGGGTGAGGGCGCCGTCCACCACCTGCCAGCCGCCGAAGCCGAGGACGAACACCACGTTCAGCATGGCCAGCACCACCGGGACGGTACCGACCACGGCCACCGACACCCCGATCTCCTGGTTGGTGTTGCTGACCTTGGCCTGGTAGCCGGCCCAGCGGGCGAACACCCCGCCCTCTTCGCCGGTGGCCTTGATGGCCTCGATGTTGCGGACGCCGCCGATGGCGGTGGACGCCATCTTCCCTGTGTCCAGCACCACCCGCCGTGTCGCGCTCTCTCGGCGCCTGGAGTCGACGTGCAGGACCACCAGGTTGACGAGGGCGAACGCCACGGTGATGCCGCCCAGCACCGGCGAGTACCAGAACATGAGGACGGCGTAGAACGCCACCGTCACCACCTTCAGCATGGCCATGGTGAACTGGCTGGACAGGAAGCTGGCCACGTCGTCGTTGACGTTCAACCGGGTCACCAGGGTCCCGGCGTACCGCTGCTGGAAGAACGGGATGGGCAGCCGCAGGAGATGCTCGATGAACCGGCTGGACATCGACAGGGACAGCTTGGCGGCCAGTCGGACCAGGGTGGCCTGCTGCAGCCAGGTCAGGGCCCAGGACACCACCGCCGCCAGCAGCAGGCCGGCGATGAGGGCGACGATGACCCCGTTGCCGTGCTGGTTGGCCGGCGTCAGGTACTCGTCGACGAACACGTCCAGCAGCGCCGGCAGGGCCAGGCCGGGGACGATGAGGCCGAGGCCGGCCAGCAGGCAGACCGCCAGGGCGCCCCGGGCCCCGCGGAGCCGGGAGGCCAGGCCGTGGACCAGCGACGGTTCCTCCCCGCCCCGGGTGAAGTCGGGGCCGGGGGTGGCGGTGAGGACCACCCCGGTGAAGGCCTGGTCGAACTCCGCCCACAGCACGTGCCGGCGGCCGACCGACGGGTCGTTGATCCACACCCCCCGCCGGTTGGCCCCCTCCACCACCACGAAGTGGTTGAAGTTCCAGAACGCGATCACCGGGAGGGCGATGGCGGCCAGGTCCGCGGTCTCCACCCGCCGGCCCCGGCTCACCAGCCCGTAGGCCCGGGCCGCCTTCGCCATGTTGGACGCCCGGGACCCGTCCCGGGTCACCCCGCAGTCCACCCGGAGCTGCTCCAGGGACACCCACCGGCCGTAGTAGGCCAGCACGATGGCCAGCGCGGCCGCGCCGCACTCCACGGCCTCCATCTGCAGGATGGCCGGCGTCCGGTGGCAGGAGGCCCGGAACTGCCCGTCCGCCGTCGCGCTCACCACCCGGCCCTCCCCGCTCGGCGACGCTGCCTCACTTGACGTAGTTGCTCACTTGACGTAGTCGATCGGGTGCCGGGTGCCCACGATGATGCTGACCTCGGCCGGCAGGCCGCCGGTGAGCGCGGCGTAGGACGGCCCCTTCCCGATGGACCAGGCGTAGCCGCTGGGGGTGTCCGCCTCCTCCAGGTCCACCAGCACCTCGGTGACCGGCCCGGACGACCCCACCTGCTGCACCAGGGACTCGTTCTGCAGCACCTCGTGCAGCCGCTGCTGGGTGGCCGGGAACGGCGCCACTGTCCGCACCCGGCCCTTCAGGTAGCCGTAGGCCGAGGGGGCCACCGTGCTCGGTGACACCTCCGCCTCCGCCCCGACCGGGATGTCGTGGGCCAGGCCGGTGGGGATGTAGGCGTGGACCACCAGGGTGTCGTCGTGCGGCCGGATCACCGCCATCTGGGTGCCCGGGCTGACGTACTCCTGCTGGCTCACCGCCACCTCCACCACCTCCCCGGTGACCGGGGACCGGACGGTGACGGTGGACCCGTCGGAGGTGGCGATGAGGGCCAGTGGCTCCCCCTGGACGACCGGGTCGTTCACCCCCACCTGCAGCACCGTGACGATGCCGGCGGCGGACGCCTGCACGCTGTTCCACCCCTCCGACGGCAGGAAGAACCCGGTGCCCCCGACGGTGACCGGCACCGACGACACCGTGGCCCACACCACCGCCACCACCACCCCGGCCACCAGGGCCAGCAGGGCGATCCAGGTGCCGGCCCGGGCCGGCTTCAACCGCTGGTCAAGCTGCTCGGGCGATTCGATCCTCTCGACCGCCTGGGATCGGAAGCCACCCAGCGACAGCACGGCCGAACTTTAGCCAGCCGGTAATGTTCCGGCGGCCGGCTGGCTGCAGGAGGGTGCATGGCAGGACCACGACGGGGTGGATCACGGCGGGCGCGGGCTGTCCTGGCCCTGGCAGCCACGACCGCGGCCGCCGTCCTGGCCGGCTGCAGCACCACCCCGGCCACCCCGCCGTCCACCAAGGGCCCCTGGGCCGGGCAGGTCATCGAGATCGGCGCCGTCTACTCCACCTCCGGCGCCGGCGCGGCCTACGGGCCGCAGTCCATCAAGGGGGCCCGGCTGGCCGTCAACCGGATCAACGCGGCCGGCGGCGTCAAGGGCGCCAAGGTGGTGCTGGCGGTCCACAACGACAACTCGGTGCCGGCCACAGCCGCCGCAGCCACCACAGCGCTGATCACCAAGGACCACGCCCTCGCCCTGCTGGGGCCCAGCCTCACCAACACCGCCGGCGCCGCCCACACAGTGGCCGACCAACACCACACCGTCATGATGGCCACCAGCAACACCGGCCTGGGCATCGTCGGGGACTGCGCCTACCCGTGCACCTGGATCTTCCGGGACTCCCTCGGCGAGGCCACAGCCATCCCGGCCAACATCGCCGAGTACGCCGGGGCCGCCCACCCGGCCACCGCCGCCATCCTGTACCCGGGCACAACCGACACACTGGGCAAGCAGCAGGCCGGCATCGCCGCCACCGCCATGCCCGTCAACCACATCACCCTGGCCGCCGACGTGGCCTACGACTACGGCGGCACCGACCTGGCCGGCGCGGTGGCCCAGGCCCTGGCCGTCCACCCCGACGTGCTGTTCATCGCCGGCACCAGCTCCGCCAACCTGGTGGCCCTCATCAAGACAGCCCGGGCCCAGCACTTCCTCGGCCAGATCCTGGGCGGCAACACCTTCAACTCCACCGCCGTCGCCACCGGCGTCGGGGCCACCGGGGTCGGGGCCCAGAGCGCCGCCGCCTGGTTCGAGGGCAACGAGTTCCCGGCCAACAGCACCTTCGTCTCCTCCTACGAGGACGCCTACCACCAGACCCCCGACCAGTTCGCCGCCCAGGCCTACACCGGGGTGCAACTGCTCGCCAACGCCGCCTCCCAGGCGGCCCTCACGTTCGACAACGTCGTGGCCGACCGCCGCGAGATGCTGACCGCCCTGGAGGGGGTCAGCATGCAGACTCCGCTGGGGCCGTTCAAGTTCACCGCCTCCCACGACGTGCAGCAGCCCATCTGGATCGTCAAGATGGACGGCGAGGGCGGCTACACACTGGTCACCTCCGAGCTCGCCAACCCGCCCGCCTGATCGCCGGGAGCCCGGCAGCCGTCGCACAGGAGTACCCTTCTGGCAGGAGCAGTGCAGCCGTCCCCCGGACGGCCGGCACGGAGCGTGCGGAGGAGGGAGCCATGAGGCCGGACAACGTGGGACCGGAGAGCCCGGGGAAGGACCAGCGGTCGGCCGACGACCAGCTCCCCGGCACCGACATCGGCGACGACGCCCTCGACGACATCGTCGGTGGGTCGGCCCAGGTCATCGACCCCTCCGGCGGCTTCCAGTAGCGAGCCGCCGCCCGGACTGGGCCTACCCGGCCGCCCCGACGGCACCCCCACCGCCGGAGCCACTCTACCGAGCCACGATATACCGGTTGACGATAGATCGGTTGCCGATATAGATTAGGCGGCATGCTCCCCCCGCCCGGTTCCAACCGTGACGCCGTCCGCGACGCCGTCCCGTGGGTCGACGGCGGCGGCAACCGCGGCACCGGCACCTGGCCCTGGCCGCAGGACCGTGCGGCGGTACGGCCGAAACGGCCGAAGTGGGTGCTGGCGCTCCTGGCGATCACCCTGCTCGTCGGCTGCGGGTCAGTGGTGGCGACCGTCGGCATCGCCGTGGTCCACGGCATCGGGGCCGGCGGTGGCTGCGGCGGCGGGTAGGTGGGCGTGGGCCACCGCGGCGGCCACCGTTGGCGGCATGGTGGTGGCGGCGGTGCTGGCCCCACCACCGGCGGCCGGCCCGGACGCCGGGCTGGCCTGGGTGCTGTTCGTGGGGTCGTCGGTGCATGTGGCGGCCACCGGCTGGCTGTGGACGGTGCCGGCGATCCGGGGGTACGCGGCCAGCCGGCCCGGCCGGTACCGGTGGGTGCCGGCCGCGCTGGTGGCCGGGACGGCCGCGGTGGCGGCGGTGCTGTCGCCGGCGGCGATGGCTTGGGTGCTGCTGGCCTACTTCGGATGGCAACTGGTGCACTTCTGGAGGCAGAACCTGGGGTTGGCCGCCCTGGCGGCCACCGCCCATGGGGTGGCGTCACCGACCGCCGCGGAGCGCCGGGCGCTGCAGGCGGCCGGCGGGCTGGGGACGCTGGCGGTGCTGGCCCGGCCGGGCCTGCTGCAGCTTTCCGTGCCGGCGGCGCCGTGGCCGCTGTTCGCGCTGGCCGCGGCCGGGTTCGCGGCGGCGGTGGGCCGGGGGCTGTGGCTGGTCCGCCGCCGGCCGGCCGGGCAGCGGCCTGCGCCGTTCGTGGTGCTGTACGGGGTGGCGCTGCTGTTCTTCGTGCCGGTGTTCCTGACCCCCTCCCCGTACGCGGCGGTGGGCGGCCTGACGGTGGCCCACGGCCTGCAGTACCTGCTCCTGGTCGGCCTGGTGGCCGGCGGCGAGCCCGGCGACCCCACCCGCAGGTTGGTGGCCGTGGCGGGCTTGGCCGTGGTGGCCCTGGGCGGCGGGGTGGCCCTGGCCGCGGCATCCCACCTACACGGCGCCCCTCCACCGCTCCGCCTGGTGTTCGGGGCCTACCTGGGCGTGGCCATGGCCCACTTCGTGGTCGACGGCGGGCTGTGGCGGTTGCGTGACCGGTTCCCGCGGGCCTTCCTCCACGGCCGGCTGCCCTGGCTGGTCCCGGTGCCGCCGGTGCGATCCGATCCGATCCGGGCCGGGCTGCCGGCGGCGGCGCCCGGACTGCCGGCGGCAGTGGCCGACCCGCCGGCGGTGGTCCGCCCCCCGATAGATCGGCAGCCGGTACAATGACCCCGATGGGTCCGGCAGACGGGGACGGCGGCCTGCAGGGGTTCGGCCGGTACGCCGGCCCGGCCACCCTCATCCTGTCCAGCCTGGCCGGCGGCACCAAGCACGGGTACGCCCTCACCAAGGACATCGAGGAGTTCGCCGGGGTCCGCCTGGCCCCGGGGACCCTGTACGAGGCGTTGGCCCGGCTGGAGGGGCAGGGCCTGATCGAGGCGGTGCCGAGCGACGACCGGAAGCGGCCGTACCGGCTGACGGCGACCGGGGCCACCGCGCTGGCCGCCCACCTGGACGCCCAGCGACGCGTGGCCGATGTCGGCCTGCGACGGCTGGGGCTGGCGTGACCGGGCCCCGTCGGCGGGCGCGGCGGTTGCTGCGGTGGTACCCGCCGGCCTGGCGGGACCGGTACGGGGACGAGTTCACCGAGCTGCTGGTGGCCGACCTGGAAGAGCGGCCGCACGCCCCGGGCCGGACCCTGGACGTGGTCCGCGGCGGCGCGGTCGCCCGGCTGGCGGCGGCCGGCCTGGCCGGGCCGGTGGCCGCCGGCCAGGGACGGTCCGGCGCTGCCACCCTGGGGTGGGCGTGGGGCGGGTTCGTGGTGTTCGCCGTCGCCATGTGGTCGCAACTGGCCGTGGACTGGCAGTGGTCGCCGCCGTCGGCCCCGGTGACCAGGCTGGCCATGGAGGCTATGTCGGCCGCCATGGCGGTGGTGGCCGGGTTGGCGGTGGTGGCGGCCGGCCCGGTGGTGTGGGCCGTCGGCCGCGCCCTGGCCCGCCGCGGCCCGGAGGCCGTCGCGGTCCTCCGGCCGGTGCTGGTGGTGGCGGCCGCCGGGACGGTGCTCGTGCTGGGCAGCCGGCACTTCGGGAACGGCTGGCCGGGCACCGGCGGACACCCCTGGGCCGACCAGGGACTGGTCCCCGGCGGGGTCGCCGCCTTCTGCTGGGCGGCCACCCTGTCGGTGACGTCCTACTGGGCCCATCCCGGTGCGCTAGGCGCCTTCCCCGCGGCCGAGCTGCTGTGGATGGTGGCCAGCCCGTTCGCCACCGTGGTGCTGCTGGCCGCGGCGGCCCGGACGGTGCGCCGCACCCCGCTCAGCCCCCGGGTGGTCCGCCACCAGGCCACCGTGGGAGCGGCGGCGGCGGCGGCCATGGCGGTGTTCGCGGTCGCCGGGGCCTGCTGGGTGGTGGACGGCGCCGCCGGCCCCCGAGGCCTGTTCCGCACCGGGGCCGTCGACGTGGTGGGCCTGGCGGCGATGGCGGTGGCCGTGGCGGTGGTCGCCCGGGTGGCCGCCCGCAACCGGGCATGGGCCACCGGCTGACCCGGCGGCAGCTCCCGGCCTGATCGCGGCTTCCCCAGCCGGCCGACGGCACTGGGCACCCGGCCACCGTCCCGCCGCTACCGTGACCCGGTGGGCGACGCGCTGGTCACCGACCTCTACGAGCTGACCATGGCGGCCAGCTTTCTGCGGCGGGGCATGGCCACAACGGCCACCTTCAGCCTGTTCGTCCGTTCCCTGCCGGCCGATCGCGGCTTCCTCGTGGCCGCCGGCCTGGAGCGCTGCCTGGACTACCTGGCGTCGTTCGCCTTCACCGGCGACGACCTCGCCGCCCTCGCCGGCGCCGGGCTGGCCGCCGGCGACCTCGACGCCCTGGCCGGCCTGCGGTTCACCGGCGACGTCCACGCCGTCGAGGAAGGCCGGGTCGTGCTGGCCGGCGAGCCCCTGCTGGAGGTGACCGCGCCGCTCCCCCAGGCGCAGGTGGTGGAGACCTACCTGCTGAACCAGGTCACCTACCAGACGGCGCTGGCCACCAAGGCGGCCCGCTGCCGGCTGGCCGCCGGCGGGATGGCGTTGTTCGACTTCGCCCTCCGGCGCACCCACGGCGTCGAGGCCGGGATGGCGGCGGCCCGGGCGGCGGCCATCGCCGGGTTCGACGCCACCAGCAACGTGGCCGCCGCCCACCGGTACCGGCTGGCCGCTTCGGGCACCATGGCCCATTCGTACGTGGAGGCCTTCCCCACCGAGGCCGACGCCTTCCGGGCGTACGCCACCGACTTCCCCGACCGCTGCACCTTCCTGGTGGACACCTACGACACCCTCCGCGGCGTCGACACCGCCGTGGCGGTCATCGGCGAGCTCGGCATGGCCGGCCGGCCGAACCTGGCCGTCCGCATCGACAGCGGCGACCTGGCCGCCCTGGCCCGGGCCGCTCGGCGACGGCTGGACCGCGCCGGGCTGCCCCAGGTGGCCATCGTGGTCAGCGGCGGCCTGGACGAGCACGACCTGGCCCGCTTCCGGGCCGCCGGCGACCCGGTGGACGTCGTCGGGGTGGGCACCAAGGTGGGCGTCTCCGCCGACGCCCCCTCCCTCGAATCGGCCTACAAGGCCGTCGCCATCGGCGGCCGGCCGGTGGCCAAGCAATCGGCCGGCAAGGCCACCCTGCCGGGGGCCAAGCAGGTCTGGCGGACCGACCGCATCGACCGGGACGTCCTGGCCCTCCGCGACGAGTGCGGTCCCGCCGGGTACCGGCCGTTGCTCCGGCCGGTCATGCGTGGCGGCCGCCGCACCGCGGACCGGCCGGCCGACGCCGACGCCGTGGCCCTGGCCCGTGACCGCCTGCGGGCCGACCTGGCCGCCCTGCCGGACGCCGCCGCCCGCACCGACCGGCCGGTCGCCCCGGTGGTGACGGTGTCCGCGTCGTTGTCGGCGTTGGCCGCCGGGGTGGCCGGACGTTCGTAGGCCACCGCCCGGGCCGACCGCGCCGCCCAGGCCGCCAACCCGTGTCCGTGGAGGCCGCCACGGGTATGTCAGGAGGCATGAGCGCAGACACCGAGCTGTGGACGGTGCTGGCGCCGGTACGCGAGGACCGGGACCGCATGGGCCGCATCCTGGACCGGCTGGACCAGACCGAGGACCTGGTGGAACGGGCCGACCTGGCCAGCGAGCTGGTGCGGGCGGCGTCCCGGTACGAGGACACCCTGGAGCGGTCCGTGGAGCCCGACATGGACCTGCAGGACGACTGGGCCCGCGACCGGGACGACCTCCGGCGGGTCATGACGGTGATCCACCAGCGCACCATGCACGTCGATCCCCGCAACGTCTACGCCCCGGACCCGCAGGGGTTCGAGGACGCCCTCGAAGAGGTGGCCGACCGGCTGCGGGCCCGGCTGGCCGACGAGGACCGGCAGTTGGCCGCCTTCATCGGCGGCCTGTCCGCCGCCCAGCGGAAGCAACTGGCCGGCAAGGTGGCCACCGCCGCCCGGCACGCCTCCGAGCGGCCCCGACCGCCGCGGACCGCCGTCGGCCGGATGGTGGCCAACGCCCACGTCAAGCTGGACCACACCCTGGAGGACGTGTCCCATCCCCAGCATCCCGGGGCCGGCACCGTGAAGGGCTGACCCGACCCGGCGGCGGCCGGCCTAGTTGCTCTCGGGGATGGCCTCCCACCACTGGCACCACCAGTCACCGCCGACCAGGATGCGCAGCTTGGGGTGCCAGCAGTAGGAAAGGTCGGCGGTTGTCTCCAGGTAGTACAGGCAGTTCTGGCACTTCTCGTCCCCTGTCGGGCGGGCCCGCAGGACGGCGTTGTCGGCCAGGTGCCGCAGCTCGATCGACAGCTTCTCGTCGATCTCCTTGGGCTCCGGATCGGGGATCACGTAGTCGGACACCCGGCAACGGTACCTCAGCGCGCCGCCGTTCAAACGGCCTGCTCGGCCGGTGCCCGCAACGCGGTCAACGCATGGAGCGCCACCCCGGTCCCCATGACCTCTTCGTCGATCACCATCCGGGGCGAGTGGTTCGGCGCCGGATCGTCCACGCCGGCCGGGGCGGCCCCCAGGTACACCATCGACCCGGGGACCCGCTGCAGCACGAACGACCAGTCCTCCGCCGTCATGGCCGCCGTCGGCAGCCGCAGCACCCGGTCCGGGCCGACCACCGCGGCCGCCAGCCCCAATGCCTCGTCGACGGCGCCGGCGTCGTTGACCGTCATCGGGTAGGACACCCCGACCTCCTCCACCGAGGCCGTGCACAGGTGGGCGGCGGCCACCCCCTCCACCACGCGGCGGAGGCCGGCCCAGGCCGCGGACCTGGCGGCCTCCGAGAGGGCCCGGACGGTCCCGCCGAGGACTACCGCCTCCGGCGTCACGTTGAAGGTCCTGCCGGCGTCGATCCAGGAGACCGTGACGACCGCCGGGTCCACCGCCGCCACGCGCCTCGTCACCATGGCCTGGAGGGCCACCACCATCTCGCACGCCACCGGCACCGGGTCGACCCCCTCGTGCGGGGTCGACGCGTGGGCGCCCTTGCCGGTCACCGTGACCCGGAACTGGTCCGACGACGCCATCAGGGCACCGGCCCGGCTGGCCACCCATCCGGCCGGGGAGACCGGGGAGAGGTGGACGGCGAAGGCCCGGTCGACCGGGCCGTGCCGGTCGAGGAGCCCTTCGGCGAGCATGACCTTGGCGCCGCCGTACCCCTCCTCGCCGGGCTGGAACATGAACAGCACGCGGCCGGCCAGCTCCTCCCGGCGGCCCGCCAGCAGCCGGGCGGCGCCGACCAGCATGGCCACGTGGGCGTCGTGCCCACAGGCGTGCATGGCCCCGTCGACCTCCGACGCGTAGGCCAGCCCGGTCTGCTCGGCCACCGGAAGGGCGTCCATGTCGCTCCGCAGCAACGTCGTCGGTCCGGGGCGTCCCCCCTCCAACACGGCCACCACCGACGTGGTGGCCTCCCCCCGGTGGACCTGCAGGCCCAACCCGGCCAGCGCCTCCACGACCACCGCCTGGGTGCGGGGCAACTGCAGGCCCACCTCCGGGTGGCGGTGCAGCTCCCGCCGGACCGCCACCAGGTCGTCCCGCATCCCGCCGGCCTCGTCGGTGAGCGCGGCCACCGACCACTCCTTCACGTCCGCCTCCTTCTTCCGCCCGCCCGGTGCCTCACCATGGCAGCGGGGCGGGGTCGCAGAACCGGTCCAGGACGTTGCGGGTGATCCGGGCCACCGCCGGGTCGACGGCCAGGGCACCGGCCCAGGCGATGGAGCCGACGGCGAACACCGCCCCGCCGCCGGGCTTCACGTGGTACACCATGTCCCCCCGGACCTGGGGGTCCAGGAGGGCGCTGGTGCCGGGGACGGTGAACAGCACCTCTTCGACGCACCGGCGGTAGCCCTCGGTCAGCCCCTGGCTGGTGGCCAGGAGGAGGGCGTCGCCGGGGGTGCCGAGGGCCCGGTCGTAGCGGTCGATCTCCTGGCCGACCGCGCCGCCCCCCACCGTCCCGGCGGTCCCGAAGACCTCCTCGGGGACCCCGTCGAAGACGAAGGCCACCCGCCGGTCCCAACTGTCCGGCAGCCGCCGGTACCAGCCCGACCGGTCGAAGCCCTGGGCGGCGTAGCCGACCCCGGTGAGCCGCTGGGGGGTGCGGCCGAGGTGGCGCCACAGGCCCCCACGCTCCCCGGTGAACGCCAGGTGCCCCTCCCCGGGGGCCGACTCCCAGGCCCGCGACCCGGCCTGCCCCCGGCGCAGCTCCATCACCCACGGCCGGTCCGGGTCGAAGGCCACCCGCCAGTAGAAGCCGTTGGCCCCCAGGTAGGCCAGCCGGCCGCCGGCGGACAGGTAGGACTCCACCGCGTCCAGCATGGCCGTCGAGTAGTACTCCGGGTGGGTCCCCGTCACCACCGCCCGGTACGGGGCCAGCAGCCCGGCCCCCTCCCGGTGCAGGTCCTCGTCGGTGGCCACCTCGTAGGCCATCCCCTGGTCGTCCAGCCAGTCGACCACGGCCAGGTCGGCCGGCAACTGCCAGGGCCCGACGTGGTAGCGGTGGGTCGGCCGCATGTTCAGCATCGGTCGCCGGGCGCTCGACACGCCCACCCCGCTGCCGTCCAGGTGGGCGTCGTAGCAGGACAGCCCCCACTCCCGGTGCTCGTGCAGCAGCAGGTCGTCCTCGTACACCACCGGCACCTGGGCCGCGGTGGCCTCCGAGAAGCTGCCGTCGCTCACCGGGTGGTCGTTGGCGTACGCCAGGTAGCTGGCGGTGGGCACCAAGAAGAGCAGCGGTGCCGCCGGCGCGGTCGGCCGGACGAAGAACGGCACCCGGTCCACCGGGCCCCCGTCGTCGGCCAGCCGGACGGCGTACGCCCCGCTCGGCAGGTCGTCGGCCAGGTGCACCCGGACGGTCGGCCGCCACCGGCAGTCGTCCAGGTCGTCGGAGTGGAAGTGCACCGCCCCGTACTGGTCGGGCACCAGCCGGAAGTCCTGTTCCCTCCCGTCCCACCGGTACCCGGTGACCGCCCGGTCGGGGGTGTTCCACAGCGTGCCGTCGCACCCCGCCGCACCCACCCCGGCCACTGCCCGGCCCGGGCTGCCCGTGATTGCCCGGCCCGGGCCGCCGGCCACTGCCCGGCCCGGGCTGCCGGCGGCAGTGAGCCCGGCGGCGAAGTCCCAGCCGACCACCAGCCGGTCCCCCACCAGCTCCCCGGCGGCCAGCCGGTCCACCAGGTCGGCGTCCAGCCGCCCCGCCAGCACCTGTGGCCGTTCCAGCTTCCCGTCGTAGCAGCACCCGTAGGCTGGGTCGCCAACCGGGGCGTCCAGGCTCCCTGCCAGGGCGCCGGGGACGGCGGCGACCACCACCGGGGCATCCAGCAGGCCGCCGATCGCCAGGCGGCCCCCGGCCTCGGCGGCGGCCGCCACCACGGAGGTGTCCCGCGCCGTCCGCCACGCCGCCGTCTCGGCCAGCGGGCGGCTCACCACCGACACGCCGGCCTCCGGGTCGAAACCGGCCGCCACCACGTACCAGGCGCCCTCCACCAGCGGGTCCCCGCACACCGCCGCCAAGCCGCCACCGGCGGCCTCTGCGGCCTCTGTGTCCTCTGCTGCATCCTCTGCGCCCTCTCGGTCGTCCGTGCCACCGGGCGCCCCCACCGGCGGTCCCACCGGCCGCCCCGCCGGCGGCCCCACCGCCGGCCCGGCGGCGCCCGCCCAGGCCACCGCCCGGCCGGCGGCGTCCAGGTGGAGCGACCAGGCACCGGCCGCCGATGACTGGCCGAGCAGTCCCTGCCGGCGGCCCAGGCGGGTGGGCATGGCCAGGACGGCGGCCACGAACGGTCCGGCCGGCCACGGCCGCCGGGCCCCGGGGACGACCATGAACGAGCCGGTCTGGGTCCACTGCCGGTCCACGTCGACCGGGCCCAGGTCGGCCACCACCGTCTCTCGGACCTCCCCCGTCACCTCCCCGGCGCCGAGACGGACGAGGGCCGCCGCCACCCGGCGGGGCCGGTCCGAGGCGGCCATCACCTCCAGGTCCTCCCCCGGCCGGGCCGACAGCCGGTCGGGGTAGCCCACCAGGTACGGGCGGTCACCCACCGGGCACCGGGCCCGGTTCGGCCAGCTCGGCCGGTTCGGCCAGCTCGCCCGGTTCGGCCAGCTCGCCCGGTTCGGCCGGTTCGGCCGGTTCGGCCAGCTCGGCCAGGCGGCGGACGAAGACCTCATGGGACACCGCCGCGACCGAGTCGAAGCGGGCGGGGTCGCCGAGGTCGTGCGGCGCCCCCTGGGCCCCCGACAGCCGGACCACCTGCCACCGGCGGCCGGGCTCGACGGCCAGGGCCGCCAGCTTGCCGGCGGTGGGGGCCTGCCGGAAGTAGACCAGCAGCTCGGCCAGGGCCGGGGAGTGGTTGCCGGTCGGCTGCCGGCGGTGCTCCTCGACCAGCTCCGGCGTCACCAACGCGGCCAGCCGGCGCCGGATCTCGTCCAGCCGCACCGCCGTCACCTCCGCCTCCCGGTCCCTCGCGACCGCCGCCATCAGTCCCTCCCCATCGTCCCCATCGTCCCCACCGCCATCGTCCCCATCGCCCCCCTCGTCCCCATCCCGGTCGTCCACGGCCGCCTCAGTCCATGAAGGCGCCGCCGTTGACGGCGACGGCCTCGCCGGTGACGAAGGCGGCGTCGTCGCCGGCCAGGAAGGCCACCACCCGGGCCACGTCCTCCGGCGTCTCCAGCCGGCGGAGGGGGGTGTCGGCGACGTACAGGTCCCGGACCGCCTCCACGGAGGTGCCGCGGAGCTCGGCCTCCCAGGCGAGCTCCCGGTCCTGCATGGGGGTGGCCACGTACCCGGGGCAGACGCTGTTGACCCGTATCCGGTGCTCGGCCAGCTCGAACGCCATGGCCTGGGTGAGGCCGACCACCCCGAACTTGGAGGCCACGTAGTCGGCCAGGAACGGGACCCGGCCCTGCTTGCCGGCCATGGAGGCGACGTTGACGATGCAGCCCCCCGACCCCCCGGCGACCATGGCCCGGGCCGCCGCCTGGCTGGCCAGGAACAGGCCGCGCAGGTTCACCCGCAAGGTGGCGTCCAGCTCGTCGGGGGTGATGTCCAGGAACCGGCGCATCCTGGAGATGCCGGCGTTGGAGACGAACACCGACGGCGTCCCGTGCCGGTCCACCACGGCGGCCACCGCAGCGGTGACCCCGTCGGGGTCGCCCACGTCCAGGCGGTAGGCGGCGGGGGCCCCGCAGCGCTCGGCCGTCCGGCGGGCCGCCGCCTCGTCCAGGTCGGTCGGCACCACCACCATCCCCCGGCGGGCCAGCTCGGCGCAGACGGCCGCCCCGATGCCGGAGCCGGCCCCGGTCACCACGGCCAGCTCCCCGCCGGGCCGCTCCGGCGCGGTGGCCGTCGGCGGGGTCACGACCGGTCCTCCGCCGGCGACCGGTCCCCTGGCGACCGGTCCTCCCCCGGCGACCGGTCCTCCGCCGGCGACCGGCCCAGGGCGGCCAGCCGGTGGGACACCGGGGCCAGGGTGGCCTGCAGCTCCACGAACATGGCGTAGCCCTCCTCGTAGGCGGTGCGGTTGGCGGGGTCGGGGACGAGGGGTGTGGCCAGGCGGACCAGGCGGTCGGCTGTGGCCCAGCCGGCGAACGCCCCGGAGCCGACGGCGGCCACGAACGCCGCCCCGACGGCGGCGCCGCCGTGGTCGACCACCGGCCACAGCTCCGTGGAGAGGACGTCGGCCACGATCTGCTTCCAGACGGCCGACCCGCTGCCGCCGTTGCTGACCCGGGCCCGGCCGAGGGCCAGGCCGCGGCCGGTGAAGGCGTCGACGTGGTCGCGGAAGCCGTAGGCCACCGCCTCCATGCAGGCCCGGAACAGGTGGCCGCGGCCGTGGCCGAGGTGCAGCCCGACGAAGGCGCCGCGGAGGTCGGGGTCGTGCAGCGGCGACTTCTCGCCCAAGAAGTAGGGGAGGCAGACGATCCCGGCCGCCGGCGCCGCCGCGGCCTCGGCGTCCAGCGCGGCCAGGTCCTCGCCGCCGAACAGCTCCTGGGCCCACCGCAGCAGGCTGCCGGAGGTGGCCATGCAGCCGTTGGGCAGCCACCGCCCCGGGGCTGGGTGGGCGTCGAGGTACCAGCGCCGGTCGATGGCCGGATGGTCGGTGACCACCAGGATGTCCCCGGCGCCGCCCAGCTTGACCAGCCAGTCCCCCGGCTCGGCCAGCCCGGCGGCGTAGGCGGCCAGGACGTGGTCGGCGCCGCCGGCGTAGATGGGGGTGCCGGCCCGCAGCGAGGAGGAGGCGGCGGCGGACCGGCTGACCGTCCCCACCGGCTCCCCCGGCCGGCGCACCGGGGCGCACCGGGCCCCGTCCAGCCCCGCCGCGGCCAGCACCGGGTCGGCCGGGCGGCCGTCCAGCTCGAACAGCCCGCTCTCCAGGGCCCAGTTGGTCTCCACGTGGGGCTCGGCCCCCAGGGCCACCGCCAGCCAGTCGTAGGAGCCGAGGATCGTCCGCGTCCGGGCGGCCACCTCCGGCTCGTGGCGGGCCAGCCACCGCCAGGTGGGGGCCACCGACTGCTGGGTCAGCGCCGACCCGGTCCGGGCCAGCACGTCGTACCCGGACCGGTCCAGTGCGGCCTGCACCTCCCCGATCTCGGCCACCGCCCGGGCGTCGTTCTGGAGGATGGCCCGCCGGAGGGCCCGGCCGTCGCCGTCCACCGGCACCACCGCCGGCACCATGCCGCTGCAGGCCACCCCGCCGACGGCGGCGGCGTCGACGCCGGCGGCCGCCAGCACCTCCGGCACCAGCCCGCACACCCGGGCCCACCAGATGTCGGTGTCCGCCTCCGACCAGCCGGGGCCGTCGGAGTAGAGCGGGGAGGTCCCCGACCGGGCCGCCAGCACCCCGGTGGCGGCATCGACCAGGGAGACCTTGGTCCCGGTCGTGCCCAGGTCGATGCCGAGGAGGAGCCCCCCCATTCAGGCTCCCCGGGCCGCCCGGACGAAGGCCGCCGCCCGGTCCGGGTCCACCGGGTTCCAGGTGTACCCGTCCACCTTCAGGGCGCTGCCGACGATGCAGCCGTCGGCCACCTCCAGGAAGGCGGCGATGTTGTCGGCCTTGGCCCCGGTGTTGAGCAGCACCGGCAGGTCGGCCGGGACCGCGTTGCGGACCTCGGCCACGGTGGACGCGCTGGGCTCGGCCCCGGCCATCGGCCCGGACACCAAGATGGCGTCGGGCAGGCTGGACACCGCCACCGTCCTGGCCACCTCGGCCGGCGACCGCCGCCCCACCGACGAAGCGAACTCCGGGGTGACGTTCATGAGCACGGCCAGCCCCTCGGCCCCGAAGTGGCGGCGGCGGCGCAGCAGGCCGGCGGCGTCGGGGGTCCACAGCCCCATGTCGGACTCCCAGGCCCCGGTCACGACCTCCCGCATGAACCGGGCGTCGGTGGCGATGGCGGCGGCGAGGGCGCACTCGGCGTCCCACAGGTAGTCGACCCCGAACGGAACGGCGTCGGGGATGCACTCGGTGACCACCCGGGCCATCACCGCCGAGGCCACCAGGTCGGCCTTCAAGGTGTACGGCCGGTCGTTCTCGTTGCAGAACATCACCGCGTCGAAGCCGGCGTCCACCAGGACGGCCACGTCCCTCTTGACGTGGCGGACCAGCCCGGCGATCCCGTCGACGTCGTCGTAGAGCGGGGTGCCCGGCAGGGCGGGGACGTGGGCCATGGCGATCAGCGGCTTGGCCACTCCGGGGAAGACGGCCCGGAACCGGCGGCCGGGGTGGGCGGCGTCGTCCGCCCGGTTGCGGTCTGCACGTTCGTACACGTTTTCGCTCATATTCATGCAGGACGGTCTATCACCCGGGGCGGCGGCCCGCCACCGGCACGCAGACCAGCCGGTCCCCGTAGCCACCACGGGCCGCCACCGGCAGGCCGCCGTCGGTGACGATCTGCTCGAACGCCGCCACGCCGGTCACCGCCGCCAGGGCGCGGTGGCCGAACTTGGTGCTGTCGGCCAGCAGCACCGCCCGGGCGGCGGCGGCCAGCATGGCCTGCTTCACCGGCACCTCGACGGTGTTGACGTTGGTGACCCCCGCGTCCACGTCGACGGCGTCGGCCCCCAGGAACGCCCAGTCCACGTGCAGCCCGGCCAGGCCGGCCAGGGTGGTGGGGCCCACCAGGGTGAACACCGAGTCGATCAGTTGGCCCCCCGTCACCAGCAGCCGCACCCCGCCGCGGGTGGCCAGGAAATGGGCGATGTGCAGGTCGTTGGTGGCCACCGTCAGGTTCCGGCGGCCGGCGATGGCCCGGGCCAGGGCGTAGGTGGTGGACCCGCTGTCGAGCACCACCGAGTCCCCGTCTCCCACCAGCGAGGCGGCGTGGGCGGCGATGGCCTCCTTCTCGGCCGGCCGCTCCCGGGACTTCACCGCGTAGGGCAGGTCCACCGCGTCGGCCCCCCCGTCCATCGGCAGGGCGCCGCCGTGGGTCCGCTGCACCAGGCCGGACCGGGCCATGGCGTCCAGGTCCCGGCGGATGGTGGACACGTCCACCCCCAGGTCGGCCGCAAGCTGCCGGGCCTCCACGTACCCGGCCCGGCCCAGCCTCCGGTGGATCTCCTGACGCCGCTTCTCGCCGATCATCGGCCGCTCCTCGTCCGGCCGGCCCGCACCGGCCCCGTCGCCCGGCACCGACCGTCGGCCGCCGACCGGGGTACATTTCCTGCATGAACCTACCTGAACCTGCGCTGTTCCGTGCATCATCCGGGGTCGGAGGGGGACCGGGGGCCGGGCGGTGACGGCCGGCCCGTTCGACTTCGGCGGCCGGGTGGCCCTGGTGACCGGGGCCGGCCGCGGCATCGGCCGGGCCACCGCCCGCACCCTGGCCGGCCACGGCTGCGCGGTGGTGGTCAACGACCGGGACGAGGCGTCGGCCGGCCGGACGGCCGACGAGATCGTGGCCGCCGGCGGCCGGGCGGTGCCGGTGGCCGCCGACGTCGCCTCGTCGGCCGACGTCCGGTCGGTGGTGGACCGGGCGGTGGCCGAGCTGTCCCGCATCGACTTCCTGGTCAACAACGCCGGCATCTCCCTGTACCGGCCCATCACCGAGTGCAGCGACGACGACTGGGACGCCCACCTCGACATCATGGCCAAGGGCACCTTCCTCATGATCCGGGCGGTGGCCCCGGTCATGACCGCCCAGCGGTTCGGCCGCATCGTCAACCTCGGCTCGTACGTCGCCCAGCTCAACTGCACCACCAAGTTCTTCGGCCCGTACTGCGCCGCCAAGTTCGCCGTCGTCGGCCTCACCCAGGTGGCCGCCCAGGAGCTGGCCCCCCACGTCACCGTCAACGCCGTCGGCCCCGGCGACGTGGCCACCGAGATGATGGAGCTGGAGTGGCAGCAGGAGGGCCGGCGCCGCGGCCTGGACCCGGCGGCCGTGAAGGACCAGTACCGCCGCCGGCTCCTCCTCGGTGAGTTCGAGGGGCCGCAGGACATCGCCGACGCCATCGCCTTCCTCTGCTCCCCCCTGGCCGCCCACGTCACCGGCTCCCACCTCATCGTCAGCGGCGGCCTTCCCCACCGGGCGGAGCCGGCGCCGGCGTGACGCCCGGCGGTGCCTGGACCGGGCCGAAGCCCGGGGGTGCCTGGACCGGGCCGACGCCGGGGGGTGGGCGGAAGCCGCCGCACACCTCCGCCAGCAGGCCGGCGAAGCCGACGGCCACCAGGTCACCGAGGGGCGGCGCCACCACCTGCACCCCGACCGGCAGGCCGGAGCGGGAGGGGCCCACCGGCGCGGCCACCGCCGGCAGGTGGGCCACCCCCACCACCCCGGTCCACCCCACCCCGTCCAGGTACGGGCGTCGCCGGCCGTTCACCCAGGTGACCCGTTCCGACCGGTCCGGCCGGAGGTCGTGGGGGAACGCCACCGTCGGGGCCACCGGGCACAACAGCACGTCGACGTCGGCGAACCACCGTTCCCAGGCCGCCTGCAGCCGGGCGCGCCGGGCCGGCAGCGCCGCGTCGCCGTCCGATCCCCCGGTCGGCCGTGATGGCCGAGGGCCGACCCCGCCGGCGGCCCCCGGCTCGGCGGCGGGCGGGACCAGGGCGAACAGCACGGCCAGCGCCTCCTCCGGGTCCACCGGTGGCCGGCACTCGGTGACCCGGGCGCCGGCGTCGGCCAGGTCGTCGGCCGCCGCCCGCAGCACCTCGGCCACCTCGCCGTCGACCGGGCAGTGGGGGCTGTCCAGCCACACCGCCACCCGGTGGCCGGCCAGGGACCGGCCGGGTGGCGGGCGGAGGTCGGCCAGGCGGCGGCCGGCCAGCACCGACAGGGCCAGGGCCAGGTCGTCGGCCGTCCGGGCCAGCGGCCCGAAGGCGTTCACCGGCAGGTCCACCGTGGTGCCGCCGGACCGGTCGCGGAGGTAGCCCCGCTGGGGCACCAGGCCGTAGGTGGGCTTCAGCCCGTACACCCCGCAGAACGCGGCCGGGATGCGGACGGACCCGAACACGTCGGTGCCCAGCTCCAGCGGGGTCATCCCGGTGGCGACGGCGACGGCGGCGCCCCCGGAGGACCCCCCGGCGGTCCGGGCCGCGTCCCAGGGGTTGACGGTGGTCCCGAACAGGTCGTTGGAGGTCTGGGCGTCGGCCGACCAGGTGGGCAGGTTGGTCTTGCCGAACACCACGGCCCCGGCCTCCCGCAGCCGGGCCACCGCCGGGGCGTCGGCCGCCGGGACGTGGTGGGCCAGGTCCACCGCCCCGCCGGTCGAGCGGAGGCCGGCCGTCTCGATGGCGTCCTTCACCGTCATCGGCAGCCCGGCCAGCCGCCCCGGTGGCCGGCCCGGCGAGCGGGCGGCGTCGGCCCGGTCGGCGTCGGCCCGGTCGGCGGCCTGCCGGGCCCCGTCCAGGTCGAGGGTGACGACGGCGTTCACCGCCGGGTTGTGCCGGTCGACCTGCTCGGCCAGTGCCGCCAGCAGCTCCCGGCTGCTCAGCTCCCCCGCCGCCAGGGCGGCGACCATCCGCCGGGCCGGCCAGAACGGCAGCACCGCCGACAGGGAGGCGGCTCAGCCGCGGTCGCCGGCTCCGGAGACGGCGTCGTCCCAGTGCCGCCAGAAGTGGCGGACGCCGGCCTCGTCGTTGGCCCGCAGCACGCCACCGTTGCGCTCCTCGTCCATGCCCCGGGAGACGTCGTTCCAGTCGACCCCCTCCCGCCGGTCCCCGGCGGTGGCGGCGACCGCCCGCTGGATGGCCTCCTGGGCCTCCAGGTCGTCGGGGGTGGCCAGGCCGCCGGGGCCGATGAAGCTGACGAGGGTCCTCAGCCGGAGGGCGCTGGCGTCCGGCGGCTCGTCGGCCGGGGCCAGCGCCCAGGCGGACACCTCGGTGAGGTCGGGGGCCACCGGCTCCAGCATGCGGACCGACACGCTCTCGATGTCGAACAGCAGCAGGTTGGGGAACAGGTGCAGGGTCTTGAAGCCGTCGGCCAGGAACCGGCCGCGGTCCTCGCCCAGGCGGCCGAAGATCTCGGCCCGGTTCTGCTCGATCCGCACCCGCTCGGCCTCGCCGAACCGCGGCTCCCAGGCCAGGCCGATCCGGCCACCGTGGTTCGGCTGGGTGGACGCCAGGTGGTCGCCGCAGAGGACGACGGTCCCCCCCTCGTCGGAGGTGGTGAACCCGGTCCGCTTCAGGTACTCGAGGAAGGTGATGTGGCTGGGGGCGAAGTGGTAGCCGTCCATGGCGTTCTCCACCAGCAGCTTCCAGTTGGCCCGGGCCGTGTACCGCTGGGTGCCCGGCAGCACCCGCATGCCCGCTGGCGACTGGTCGGCGACCAGGTCGATGAAGTCGGCCGCCGGCCCCAGGTGGTCGGCCAGCGCCGGCGCCTCGGGGTCGAACGAGACGAACACGAAGTCCCGGTAGACCTCCAGCCGGCCCACCGGTCGCAGCCCCAACCGCTCCCGGAAGCCGCTGTCGGTCGGGTAGGCGTCCGGGGACGGGAGCGACACCAGCTTGCCCTCGGTGTCGAAGGTCCAGGCGTGGTAGAAGCAGCGGAGGTGCCGGCTGTTGCCCTGCTCCTCCCGGCACACCGCGGTGCCGCGGTGGGGGCACGAGTTGTAGAACGCCCGGATCTCCCCGTTGACGTCGCGGATGAAGATGAGGGGACGGCCGCCCAGCTTGCGGACCTTGTAGTCCCCCGGCTGCGGCAGCTCGGTGGTGTGCCCGAGGTACAGCCAGCCGTGCCCCCAGATGGCCTCCCGCTCGCGGTCGAAGACCTCCTGGCTCCGGAAGGCGTCCCGGTGGACCCGGAAGACGCCGGCGTCCCAGTCCTCCCGGATGAACCGGGTCTGGCGGCCCTCGACCTTCGGCCGGTCGGTGATGATGGTCATCGGTCTCCTTCGGCCCCGGGTCGACGACCGCGCGGTGCGCCGACCATCAGCCCTCCGAGCCCCACAGCTCCTGGACCGCCGTGAACACCTTCTGGTTCCACGAGAACTCGATCACGTTGCCGTCCGGGTCCCGGCAGGCGCAGATGTACCCGATGTGCTCCGGCATCATCCTCGGCTCCCACTCCAGCACGCCCATCTCCCGGGCCTTGTCGGCCACGGCGTCGACGTCCTCTTTGTTGGGCAGCTCGATCCCGATGTGGGC
Source organism: Acidimicrobiales bacterium (assembly GCA_035547695.1). Classification (GTDB taxonomy): domain Bacteria; phylum Actinomycetota; class Acidimicrobiia; order Acidimicrobiales; family RAAP-2; genus DASZUK01. The sequence goes on along the minus strand of DASZUK010000049.1, from coordinate 50,489 downwards.
GAACGGCGCCAGCGTGGGGTGGGGCTTGTCCGGGTCGATGTCGAACCGGGCGGCCGCCTCCGGGATGAACTCGGCCAGCACCAGCACGAACGGGGTCTCCACCTGCTTGTCGTTGGACAGCCACACCCCCCGGCCTGTGTCCGTCTGGTTCCGGGCCACCACCACCATCGGGGTGAGGGTGGTATAGAACTCGATCGCCTTGTCGAGGTTCGTCACCGGCAGGGCGACGTGGGTCCAGCGAGGCTCGGTCAAAGTGCGTGGCACAGTCTTTCCTCCTCGTCCGTGCTGCACGTTACGCCCGGTGGTCCCCGGCGTCAAGCAACATGCGGGATAACATCTTGTATCACAAGACAGCCGAGCAAGCTGGCGCAAGACGGCGGGCCGGGACGGCGGCGCAGGACGGCGGGCGGCGGCGGGCCAGGATGGCGGGCAGGACAGCGGCAGGACGGCCGGGAAGGGGCGGGCATGCGCAAGACCAACGAATGGCAGGCGAGGATCAGCCACACCTTCACCGCCCACGCCGTCGACGAGCGCTACGTGCTGGACCGCTACCAGGAGCTGCTGGATGCGGCGACCGACCCCGGGGTCCGGTTCCTCCTCGGCCTCATCCTGGACGACGAGCACCGGCACCACCGGTTCTTCGAGCAGCTCCGCCACTCGGCCGCGGTCGACGCCGGGAGCGACGGCGTGGTGCCCCTGCCCCCACGACCCGACCCCGGGCAGGTGCCGGCCCTGTTGGAGCAGACCCGGCGGTTCCGGGAGATCGAGCAGGACGACGCCGCCAGCCTGCGGGAGCTGGAGCACGACCTGCGGTCGGCGGACGACGAGCGGCTGTGGCACCTCCTCGTCGTCCTGATGCAACTGGACACCGAAAAGCACCTTCACATCCTCGGCTACCTGGAGCGGCACCTGGAGGACCTGGAGAAGGCCGGCGGCTGAGAGGGCCCGGTCAGCACCGCGGGGCCGGACCTCGACGTCCTCATCGAGGACATCGCCCGCCTTCGTCGACCATCCCGAGCCGCACCGCCGCCGCCACCTCCTGCGGCGGTGGCTCCGCCGTGACGTCGGTCGGCCCGTCGTGCCACAATTCGGCCGGCATGTGGTCCAATCCCGAACCGAGCCCCGGTTCCCGGGCGGGGCGGAGGCAGGCGCCGACGGGCACTTCACCATCGGCGGCGCCGTCGTCCCCCGCTGGGACTGGGGCGAGTGGCTGACCCGGCGGCGTGCAGCTCAGCCCCCACGAACAGGACAAGCTCCTCATCTCCCTGGCCGCCATGGTCGCCCGCGACCGCCGGGACCGGGGGCTCCGGCTCAACCATCCCGAGGCGGTGGCGGTCATCAGCAGCTTCGTCCTGGAGGGCGCCCGGGACGGCCGATCGGTGGTGGACCTGATGGCGGCCGGTCGCCACGTCCTCGGCCGGGACGACGTCATGGACGGGGTCCCCGAGATGCTGGTCGAGGTACAGGTGGAGGCCACGTTCCCCGACGGCACCAAGCTGGTGACCGTCCACGATCCCATCCCGTGATCGGCGGCGAGGGCGGATGATCCCCGCGGCGGGCCCGTGATCCCAGGCGAGGTGCTCACGACCGGCGACCCGGTGCCCCTCTACGAGGGGCTGCCGGTCACGTCGGTGGACGTCCTCAACACCGGCGACCGCCCGGTGCAGGTCGGCTCCCACTTCCACTTCGCCGAGGCCAACGACGCCCTGCGGTTCGACCGGTCGGCGGCCCGGGGCCGCCACCTGGCCGTCCCGGCGGGGACCAGCGTCCGGTTCGAGCCGGGAGCCGGCCGTTCGGTGGAGCTGGTCCCGTTCACCGGACGTCGGGTGGTGGCCGGGTTCCGCGGCCAGGTGGCCGGACCGGCCGATGGTTGAGCTGGCCGATGGTTGAGCTGGCCGATGGTTGAGCTGGACCGCCGGCGGTACGCCGCCCTCTACGGGCCGACCGTCGGCGACCGGGTGCGGCTGGCCGACACCGACCTGCTGGTCGAGGTGGAGGAGGACCGCTGCGGCGGCCCCGGCCGGGCCGGGGACGAGGCGGTGTTCGGCGGCGGCAAGGTCGTCCGCGAGTCGATGGGCCAGGGCGGGTGGTCCAGCGACCAGGGGGCCCTCGACCTGGTGGTCACCGGGGCGGTGGTGCTCGACCACTGGGGGGTGGTGAAGGCCGACGTCGGGGTCCGGGACGGACGGATCACCGCCGTCGGCAAGGCCGGCAACCCCGACGTCATGGACGGCGTCCACCCCGACCTGGTCATCGGGCCGGGCACCGAGGTCATCGCCGGCAACGGCAAGATCGTCACCGCCGGGGCCGTCGACTGCCACGTCCACCTCATCTGCCCGCAGGTCCTCGAGGAGTCGCTGGCCTCCGGCGTGACCACGGTCGTCGGCGGCGGCACCGGGCCGGCCGAGGGATCGCGGGCCACCACCGTGACGCCGGGCCGGTGGAACCTGCGGCGGATGCTGGAGGCGCTGGAAGGCTGGCCGGTCAACGTGGTGCTGCTCGGCAAGGGCAACACGGTGGCCGACGACGCCCTCATGGAGCAGGTGCTGGCCGGCGCCGGCGGCTTCAAGGTCCACGAGGACTGGGGCGCCACCCCGGCCGCCATCGACGCCTGCCTCCGGGTCTGCGACCGCACCGGCGTCCAGATGGCCCTGCATACCGACACCCTCAACGAGGCCGGCTACGTCGACGGCACCCTGGCGGCCATCGCCGGGCGGACCGTCCACGCCTACCACACCGAGGGGGCCGGCGGCGGCCACGCCCCGGACATCATCACCGTGGCCGGCCGGCCCAACGTCCTCCCGTCCTCCACCAACCCGACCCGCCCCCACACCGTCAACACCATCGCCGAGCACCTCGACATGCTGATGGTGTGCCACCACCTCAACCCGGCCGTCCCCGAGGACCTGGCCTTCGCCGAGAGCCGCATCCGCCCGTCCACCATCGCCGCCGAGGACGTCCTCCACGACATCGGCGCCATCTCCATGATCGGCTCCGACTCCCAGGCGATGGGCCGGGCCGGTGAGGTGGTACTGCGCACCTGGCAGACCGCCCACGTCATGAAGGCCGAGCGCGGGCCGCTGGACGGCGACGGGCAGGCCGACAACGTCCGAGCCCGGCGGTACGTCGCCAAGTACACCATCTGCCCGGCGGTCGCCCACGGCCTGGACCACGAGATCGGCTCGGTCGAGCCCGGGAAGCTGGCCGACCTGGTCCTCTACGATCCCGCCTTCTTCGGCGTCCGGCCCGCCCTGGTCATCAAGGGCGGCACCATCGCCTGGGCCCAGATGGGCGACGCCAACGCCTCCATCCCGACCCCCGAGCCGGTCCTGGCCCGGCCGATGTTCGGTGCCGCCCCGGCCGTCGTCGGCGCCACCTCGCTGGCCTTCGTCGCCCCGGCCGCCCTCGACGCCGGCCTGGCCGACCGGTTGGGGCTCCGTCGCCGGCTGGCCGCCGTCGGCGACACCCGCCACCTCACCAAGGCCGACCTGCCCAACAACGACGCCCTGCCCCGGATCGAGGTGGACCCCGACTCGTTCACCGTCACCGTCGACGGCGACGTGGTGGAGGAGCGACCGGTGGCCACCCTCCCCATGGCCCAGCGGTACTTCCTGTTCTGATGGCTGGCCCGGTCTGATGGCTGGCTGGGCTGATGGCTGGCTGGGCTGATGGGCGGCACAGCCGCATGACCGGCGACGGCACCTTCCTGCTGTTCGCCGACGCCCGGATGCCGACCGGCGGGCACGCCCACTCCGGCGGCCTGGAGCAGGCGGTGGGGAGCGCCAGGGTGGCCGACGCCGACCAACTGGCGTCGTTCCTGCGCGGCCGCCTGGCCACGGTCGGGCTGGTCGACGCCGCCCTGGCCGCCGCCGCCCGGCGTTTCGGCAACGGCGAACGCTTCGGCGACGGGGGCGGGGGCGGCGACGGGGGCGGGGGCTCGTGGGAGCTCCTCGACGCCGAGGCGGCGGCCCGGTGCCCGGGCCCGGCGGTCCGGGAGGTGGCCCGCGGCCAGGGCCGCCGGCTGCTCCGGCTGGCCCGGTCGGCGTGGCCGGCCACCCACCTGGACCACCTCGCCGCCGCGACCGACGGCTCGCCAATGTGGCCGGTGGCCCTCGGTGCCGCCGCCACGGCGGCCGGCATCGACGGGCGGCGGGCGGCCGCAGTGGCCGCCGGCGCCGCCGTCACCGGGCCGGCGTGGGCGGCGGTGCGCGCCATGTCCCTCGACCCGTACGTGGTGGCCGCCCTGCTGGCCGACCTGGCGCCGTCGGTCGACGAGACCGCCGAGCGGGGGTTCGAGGCCGCGTCCACCCTGCCGTGGGCGGACCTGCCCGCCGCCAGCCCACCGCTCCTCGACCTCGGCGCCGAGGAGCACCGCCGATGGGAGGTCCGGCTCTTTGCCTCGTGACGACCACGACCACGGCCACGGCCACGGCGACGACGGCCACGCCCGGGACCCGGTGGCGGGCCGGCCGGTACGGATCGGCATCGGCGGTCCGGTGGGATCGGGCAAGACGGCGCTGGTGGCCGCGCTCTGCCGGACGCTGGCCGAGCAGCTCTCGATGGCGGTGGTGACCAACGACATCTACACGGACGAGGACGCCCGCATCCTGCGGCGGACGGCGGTGCTGCCGGACGAGCGGATCGTGGCGGTGGAGACGGGATGCTGCCCGCACAGCGCCATCCGCGACGACATCAGCATGAACCTGGACGCCGTCGAGGCGCTGGAGGGGCGGTTCCCGGACCTGCAGTTGGTGGTGATCGAGTCGGGCGGCGACAACCTGACGGCGACGTTCAGCTACGGACTGGTGGACAGGCAGATCTTCGTCCTCGACGTCGCCGGCGGCGACAAGGTGCCGCGGAAGGGCGGCCCGGGGGTCACCGGGTCGGACCTGCTGGTGATCAACAAGACCGACCTGGCCGGCCGGGTGGGGGCCGACCTGTCCGTGATGGCCGGCGACGCCGAGGCCAGGCGCCGTGGGCGGCCGGTGCTGTTCACCAGCCTGGTGGAGGATCCCGGGGCCGCGGCGGTGGCCGGGTGGGTGCTGGCGGAGCTGGGGTGGACGGCGGCGCCCGGCTGAGGGTGGAGCGGGGGCCGGGCCACCACTGCCGGGTCCGGGACCTGGAGGAGGCGCCGCCGGTGGCCATCCGGCGGTGCGGCGACACCTTCTACCTGGTGGCCACCGCGGCCGGGCCGATCGGCACCGACCGGGTGTCGGTCCGGGTGGAGGTGGGCCCGGGGGCGACCGCCGTGGTCCGGACGGTGGGTGCCACCATCGCCTACGGCGGCGTCGACGCCCGGTTGGACGTGGTGGCGGTGGTGGAAGAGGACGCCACCCTCCACTGGCTGCCGGGACCGCTGATCGCCACCGGCCCCTGCTCGCTCGGCGCCCGCAGCATCCTCGCCATGGCCGGGACGGCCACCGTGGTGTGGCGGGAGGAGGTGGTGCTCGGCCGCCACGGCGAGGAGCCGGGTCGGCTGCGCCAGCGGTTCCGCGCCGACCTGGACGGCCGGCCGCTCCTCCGGCACGACCTCGACCTCGGGCCGGGGGCGGCCGGCTGGGACGGGCCGGCGGTGCTCGGCGGCCACCGGGCGGTCGGCTTCCACCTGGTGGCCGGGGACGGCCGGCCCCTGGTGGCCGGGGACGGCCGGCCGGCCGGAGCACCGGCCGAGCAGACCCCCGCGGTCGGCGACGGGTGGGCGACCCTCGACCTGACAGGCCCGGGGCGGCTGACGATGGCGGTGGCCGCCGACCTCGCTACGCTGCGGCGCCGCCTCGGACCCGAGCGGCCGGCTCCCTGACGAGCGACTTGGCCACACTGCCGTGCACCCCCAGGCGGCGGTCGACCACCTGGGTGACGGTGAAGTCCACGCCGACGCTGGCCAGCGAGTAGGCCTCGTCCCTGGTGAGCCCCCAGTGGCGCTCCATGAACCCGAGGGTCCGCCGGGCCGCCGCCCCCATGGCGTCGTCGAGCGAATCGCCGAACCCGTGGACGTGCCAGTGGGTGGGGGTCTCGAGCACCGGCACCCGGACGTCGAGGTCCCGGCGCACCCGGACCTGGACGAGGGCGTCGACGGAGGCCTCGAGGGCGGTGCCGGACAGCTCGGCGTCGCCCTGGGCCATGTGCGGGTCGCCGAGGGACAGCAGGGCGCCGGGCACCTGGACGGGGTAGTACATGGTGGTCCCCGGCCCGGCCCGCCAGTTGTCGACGTTGCCGCCGTGGTCGCCCGGGGGGACGCTGCTGTGGCGGCCGGGCTCGGCCGGGGCCACGCCCATGGTGCCGAGGTGCGGCCGGAGCGGGACGACCAGGTCGCCGGTCACCGGCTCACGGACGACGGTGTCCGGCGGGACCACCGTCCCGGGGGTGTCGACCACCGGGGTGGCCTTCCAGTCGTAGCCGAACTCGGCCCGGGCGGTCCCCGCAGAGGGGTCGATGGACCAGACGGTGACGCGCTCCTTGCCGAAGTCGCCGTAGAGGTGGCCCCAGTTGGCGGCCAGGTTGGAGCCGTGGCCGAAGCGCGGATCGAGGGCCAGGATGCGGACCTCCAGCACGTCCCCGGGGCGGGCGCCGACGACGGCGATGGGCCCCGTCAGGATGTGGGGTCCCGGACCGCGGTCCTGCACGGCGGCGAACAGCCGCTCCAGGGTCTCGTCCATCATCAGGTCGGGGGCGTCACCGGCGTGGTGGGTGACCGTCCGGACGCGGACCGCCGCGCCGTCCTCCACGGTGAGCACCGGCGGCAGCCGGCGGTCGAAGTAGCCCCAGTGCACGGTGCCGGGGCCGGCGTCGAGCGTGTACACGAGACCTCCGATCTTGGCCCGTCCACGGCCCGCACCTCACGGCCCGCACGTCCTGGCTCGTACTACGGATGGGCGTCTTGCGATGAAAGATACGGGGCCGATGTTTCGCCGCTGTTTCCCGACGATGAACAACCGTCGACCCGTGACGACGCGGCCCGGCCCGGGAACGCCGGCCACCGCCCGGCGGCGGCACCCCCTGCGGCCCTGCGGCACCCCCTGCGGCCCCTGTCGTACCCCCTGCGGCCCTGCGGCGCCCCCTGCGGCACTCCCTTGCGGGCCCAGGGAACGGCGCCGGTCAGGACCGGGGCTTCCAGCGGCGGCGGTCGGGCAGCCCGGAGCGGGCCACCACCCCCTCGCCGGCCCGCTGCGCCCGCTCGTACAGCGCACCGGCGTCGACGGTGGTCAGCCGGTAGCCGTCGACCACCTTGCGGCCGTCGACGAAGACGGTGTGCACCCCGCGGCCGTCCGCGGAGTACACCAGTTGGTTGGCCACGTTGAGCAGCGGCGTCCACTCGGGCCGGCGGCGGTCGTGGAGGACGAGGTCGGCCCGCTTGCCGACCTCGACGGAGCCGACCTCGTCGGCCAGCCCGAGCGCCCGGGCACCGTGGAGGGTGGCCATCTCGTAGGCCAGCTCGGCCGGGATCTGGGTGGGGTCCCGGCGGGCGTCCTTGAACAGGCCGGCCACCAGGTAGGTGGCCCGGTACATGTCGGAGTAGTTGGACGCGTTGTTGCCGTCGGTGCCGATGGCCACGTTGATCCCGGCGGCCAGCATCTCGGGGATCCTGCCGATCTGGGTGACGCCGTAGGCCACCTTGAGGCAGGTGGTGGGACAGTGGGCGACGCTGACCCCGCGCCGCGCCATGACGGCGATCTCGTCGTCGTCGACGTGGACGCAGTGGGCCATGACCGTCCGTGTGGACAGCACCCCCAGCTCGTCCAGGTGGACCATCGGCCGCTGGCCGAACGACGCCAGGAACCCCTCGGGGTCCATGGCGGCCGGGGACATGTGGAAGTTGAGGCCGGTCCCCTGCTCGGCCGCCAGCCCGGCGGCGGCCTTCCAGAGCTCGTCGCTGCAGGTGGTGTGGCCGACCACCATGGGCCACGCCTCCACCAGCCCGCCGGGACCGGTACCGCCGTGACCAGGACCGCCGTGACCAGGACCGCCGTGACCGGTACCGCCGTGACGGGCCAGCTCGTCCTCGAGATGGGCCACCGCCTGGGCGGTGGTCTGCCGGTAGACGGCCGGCTCGGGCGGCAGGTCCCAGACCCAGCGGCCGACCCGGCCGCGGATGCCGATCTCCTGGAGGCCGTCGACCACGGCGTCGAGGAACCGGATGGTGCCGGCCTCGATGAAGCTGGTGGTCCCCGACAGCAGCAGCTCGGCCGCGGCCAACTGGGCAGACGTCCGCTCGTCGTCCTCGTCGTGGACGGCGTACAGCGGGCACAGCCAGGTGAACACGTTCTCCTCGAACGGGGTGTCGTCGGGCACGAACCCCCGGGTGAGCGGCTCGCCGGTGATGTGGATGTGGGTGTTCACCAGGCCGGGGGTCACCACGAACGGCCGCCCGTCGACCACGTCGTCGGCGGCGAACCCGGACCGGACGTCAGCGGCCGGGCCGACGGCCAGGATGCGGCCGCCGCCGATGGCCACCGCCCCGTCCTCGACCACCTCCCGGTCGCCGTTCATGGTGACCACCAGGGCACCGTCGATCAGGGTGTCGGCGTGCTGCGGTTCGCCGTCGCTCACGATCCCTCTCCTCTCCACGTCCCTCCCCGATCCGCCCGCCGCCGGCCGGTGCCTAGGGATGTTCCCCGCCGGTGCCCCCGGGCCCGGCGGCGGGGGCTCCCGGTCGGCGGGCCACCACCAGGTTGGTCGGCGGGACCGGGGTCACCTCGTCCTCGACCACCAGGCCGGCCCCCTCCAGCCAGGCTCGGGCCTGGCGGTGGGTGAACGTGCCGCCCCGGTCGGTGCTGGCGACCATGGTGACCCCCAGCATCTGGGCCTGGGTGGGCCCGGTCAGGTCGTCGTCCAGCAGGTACTCGGCCAGCACCAGCAGGCCACCGGGCGCCAGGGCCGCCGCCGCCCGGCCGACCAGGGCGGCCGCTCCCCCGTCGCCCTCGGCCCGGCAGACGTGGGCCAGCACCGCCAGGTCGAACCGGTCGGCCGGGAGCGGGACCTGCCAGTAGTCCCCCTCCAGGAACGTCGCCCGATCGGCGGTGCCGGCGTCGTCCAGGGCCCGGCGGGCCAGCGGGACGACGGCCGGCAGGTCGTTGACCACCGCCTCGGCCGACCCGTCGTGCTCCAGCACCGCCACCGACCACGGGGCGGCCCCGGCGCCCAGCTCGAGCACCCGGGGTGCCGACGGCAGGCGGCCGGCCAGCACCGAGCCGACGGCGGCCCGGGCCACCGCGAGCTGGACGGGGAACGTGGCCTGGACCAGCTCGGACAGGAACTCGCCGCTCTCCCGGCCGACGTCACGCCGCGGCGCCGCGCCGCGCACCGTGTCGGCCAGGTGGGGCCAGTTCTCGAACGGCCCCGGCGAGTGCCGGAGGAGCGCCCCCAGGTAGCCGGGCCGGCCGGCCACCAGGTGGGTGGCGGCCACCGGGGTGAGGGCGAACCCGTCGGGCCCCCGCTCCAGCGTCCCGGCGGCCACGTTGCCGCCGAGCACGGTGAGCAGCCGGGCCGGGTCGGCACCACACCGCTCGGCGACCTGGTCGGCCTCGAGCGGGCCGTCGGCCAGGGCGGTGAAGACGCCGACGTCCTCGGCGGCCAGGACCGCGAAGTACCCGGTGAAGCCGTTCACCAGGCCCCAGAACCGGGCGATGGGCGGGGGGCCGGCCGGGGCGGTCATGGCACCAGGAGGATCTTGCCGGCGGCTTCCCCGCTCTCCATCCTGGCCTGGGCCGCCGGGACGTCGCCGAGGGAGAACCGGGAGTCGATCACCGGCTCGAAGCCGGCGTGCCAGTAGAAGTCGAGCATCCGGCCGAACTCCGCCGCGCCGTACGGGTCGGCGCCGACGAGGGAGATGCCGAAGTGGTAGGCGTACGGCAGGTCGAAGCTGGCCCGGCGGCCGGTGGTGGTGCCGACGAACACCAGCCGGCCCCGGGGGCGCAGGGCGTAGATGGTCGGCTCGAACAGGGCCGGGCCGAGGTGGTCCAGGGCCATGTCGACGCCACGCCCGTCGGTCAGCTCCCGGCAGGCCGCCACCAGGTCGGTGGTGGCGGTGTTGACGACGGCGTCGGCGCCCAGTCGCCGGGCCAGCGCCAGCTTGTCGTCGGAACGGGCGGTGGCGACGACGCGGGCCCCGCACCGCTTGGCGAGCTGGATGGCGGCGATGCTGACGCCGCTGCCGGCGCCGTGGAGCAGCACGGTCTCGCCGATGGACAGCCGGCCGACGGTGACCAGGGCGTGCCAGGCCGTCGAGTAGGTCGTCGGGATGGTGGCCGCCTCCTCGAAGGAGACGTGGTCCGGCAGCACGAAGGCGTGGTCGGCGGGGACGGCGCACAGCTCGGCGTAGCCGCCGGGGCAGGTGGCGCCGACCACCCGGACGGCCTCGCACAGGCCGTCGTCGCCGTCCCGGCACCGCGGGCAGTTGCCGCACTCGAGGGCCGGGTTGACGAGGACCCGGTCGCCCACCGCCAGCGGCCGGCCGGTGCCCGACGGGCCGGCCGCCGGGCCGACGGCGACGACGGTGCCGGCCACGTCCATGCCGGCGATGTGCGGCAGCGAGAACCCGGGGAGCATCGGCGGCCCTTCCCGCTGCAGCACGTCCAGGCGGTTGAGGGCGGCCACCTCCGTCCGGACGAGGACGTCGCCGGGCTCCACCACCGGGTCGGGCACGTCCTCGTAGCTGAGCACGTCGACACCGCCGAACGCCTTCTGCACCACCGCTTTCACAGGGCCCCTCCTTGATCGCCGCTACGGCGTCGGCCGGGCCATCCGCTAGGAGACCCCCCGCGTGAACGGCTGGGCCAGGGCGCCGGGGGCCCGGTGGGACTTGGCCAGGAACACCATGGCCACCAGCGCCGCCAGGTACGGCAGGGCCAGCAGCAACTGCGGGTTGACGGTGGTGCCGAGGGTCGGCAGCACCAGCGACATGGCCGACGCCGACCCGAACAGCAGCGCGCCGAGCACCGCGCCGCGCAGCGTCCAGCCGCCGAAGATGACGGCGGCGATGACGACGAAGCCGATGCCCGCCGTCATGTCGAAGTTGAACGCCCCGACGATGCACAGCGACAGGAACGCCCCGCCGAGGCCGGACAGGACGCCGCAGAGGTACAGCGCCTGCCGCCGCCGCACGTTCACCCGGATGCCGGTGGCGTCCGCCGCGCCGGGGTTCTCGCCGGACGCCCGGAGCTGCAGCCCCCAGTTGGTGCGCTCCACCGCCCACCACACCACCGGGATGACGAGGAAGATCAGGTAGAACGGCCACGGCTGCACGAAGATCGACGAGCCCACCGCCGGGATCCTGGACAGCAGCGGCACGGTCACCGGTGTGAACTTGGCCGCCCCCGGCTTGAGCACTGTGGCGAAGTAGTCGGTGGCGCCGAGCACCAGGGCGTCGAGGGTCAACCCGACCACGAAGGTGTTGGCCGCCAGCCGATGGCTGAAGTTGGCGTGGATGACGGCGACGAACAGCCCGGCGGCGACGCCGGCCAGCAGGCCGAGGATGAGGTTGGTCGTGGCCGACGCCACGGCGATGCCGGTGAAGGCGCCGGCGAGCATCATGGCCTCCACCGAGATGTTCAGGGTGCCGGCGCGCTCGGCCATGTACTCCCCGCTGGCCGCGAACAGCAGCGGAGTGCTCTCGGCGACGACGCCGGAGATCACGATGGAGGCGTTGACCGAGAAGCTCATCGGCGTCCCCTCACGCCGCCCGCAACGCCAGCACCCGGGCCGCCTTCAGCCGGCGGGCCCACTCCCGGCGCTCCAGGTAGACGGGCGGGAAGATCGCCGCCAGCACCAGCAACCCCTGGAGCACCTGGGCGAGGTAGTTGGGCACGCCGGTCGCCAGGAAGTAGTTGCCGCCGGTGCGGATCATGCCGAACACGAAGGCCACCGGCAGCAGCCAGCCCGGCCGGTCCCGGCAGACCAGCGCCGCCAGCAGGCCGTCGTTGCCGAATGTGTTGGCGAACCCCCCCTGGATCCGGTACACCTGGCCGGTCAGCATGGCGCTCCCGGCCAGGCCGGCCAGGGCGCCGGACAGGATCAGGGCGCCGCTGGCCACCAGCGCCACCCGGACGCCGAACCGGCGCGCCGCCGTCGGGTTGGCGCCGGCCATCCGCAGGTGCACGCCCCAGCGGCTGCGGGCGAGGAGGACGATGAAGACCGCCAGGAGCGCCACCGCGATCACGATGCCGACGCTGACCCCGAACGACGGGTAGTTCCCCGGGTGCGGCAGCCGGGTGTCCGCCGGGACCGGGGCCGACTGGGCCAACGAGCCGATCTGGGACTTCGACGGCTCCTCCAGCACGCTCTGGCTCGACACCGCGTAGTCGAGGATCTGTGTGGCCACGTACGTCAGCAGCAGGGTCGAGATGACCACGTTGACCCGGCGCCAGGTGTACAGCACGGCGGCGACGCCCGCCCAGGCCGCCCCGCCGGCCGTACCGGCGAGGATGGCCACGACCAGGATCAGCGGCCCGGGGCCGTGGACCTTGAGCACCACCAGGGCGGCACAGAAGCCGCCGAACGTCAACTGGCCGGTCTGGCCGATGTTGAACATGCCGGCCCGGACGGCGATGAGGGTGCCCAGGGCCACGAGCAGGACCGGGACGGTGTCGTCCAGGGTGCGGCCGAGGGCACCGGGCGACCCGACGCTGCCGCGGAAGAGGGCGTCGAACACGCTGCCCGGTGTGCCGCCGACGGCGAGGGCCAGGAGGGAGGTGATCCCGAGGGCCGCGGCCACGCAGACGACGTAGAGCCCCACCATCCGGACCGTCTCGGCGTGGCGGGAGCCGCCCTGCAGCTCCAGCTCGGCCCCGGTCAGCTCGGGGCTCGGCCCGGAGACGGCCGAGCTCACGCTGGCGAGCGACGTCACCGGTCCCCCCTCACGCCACCCGTCCACCCATCAGCAGGCCGAGCCGCTCCACGTCGATCTGGTTGCGGGGCATCTCCCCCACGATGCGCCCACCGTGGATGACCACGATCCGGTGGGACAGCGCCAGCAGCTCGTCCAGCTCGCTGGAGACGAGCAGGATGCCGACGCCCCGGCCGGCGGCGGCCATCAGCCGCTCGCTGATGAACTCGATGGCCCCGACGTCCAGCCCGCGGCTGGGCTGGACGGCGATCAGCACCTTCGGCTCCCGGGTCAGCTCTCGGGCCACCACCACCCGCTGCTGGTTCCCGCCCGACAGCGCCGCCATGGGCACGTCCGGCGACGGGGCGGCGATGGCGTACTCCGCCATGAGCTCGGCCGCCCGGCGGCGGATGGCCCCCCGGTCCAGCAGGCCCGTCCGGGCACGGTACGAGTCCAGGTCGGTGGCGACCAGGTTCTCGGCCACCGACATGCGGAGGATGCACCCCGAGGCGTGCCGGTCCTCCGGGATGACCCCCACCCCCGCCCGCAGCAGGTCGGCCGCTCGCACCGGCACCCGGTCGCCGCCCACCTCGACGGTGCCGCCCTCGAGGGTGGCGATGCCGCTCATGACGTCGCCGATGGTGGACTGCCCGTTGCCGTCCACCCCGGCCACCCCGACGATCTCGCCCGGGCGGACCTCCACCGACAGGCCGTCCAGGAGGAGCTGGCCGTCGGCGCCGCGGACCGTCACCTGGTCCAGGCGGAGGGCCGGCGCCGTCGCTGCCGGGGGCCCCGCCGGCAGCGTCACCGGCGCCGCCCGGACCCCCCCGGCCGGTTGCCGGCCGGGCTGGGTCGGCTGGGCCGGCTGGCCGGGCTGGGCCGGGCGGGCGGCGGCCAGGTCACCGGCGGCCAGGTCACCGGCGGCCCCCGCGAGGTCGCCGTCCTCCTCCAGGAGGCCGATGGCCGCCATCTCGGCCTGCAGCAGCACCTCGCGGCCCACCATCGCCTTGGCGAGCTGGTGGGCGTCGGCCTCCTCGGTGGGCAGCGACGCCACCACCGACCCGTCCCGCATGATGGTCACCAGGTCGGTGGCCTGGAGGATCTCGTCCAGCTTGTGGCTGATCAGGATGACCGAGAGGCCGTCGCGGTGGACGACCTGGCGGAGCACCGAGAACAGGTCACGGGACTCCGCCCGGGTCAGCACCGACGTGGGCTCGTCGAGGATCAGCACCTCGGGCTTCAGGCTGAGGCACTTGATCAGCTCCACGCGCTGGCGCTGTCCCACGGTGAGGTCCTCGACCCGGGCGTTGGCGTCGGTGGTGATGCCGTACCGCTCCCCGATCTCCCCGATCGCCCGGGCCACGTCCCGCCGCTTCAGCTTGCCCCGGTGGGCCAGGGCCACGTTCTCCCACACCCGGAGCCGCTCCACCAGGCTGAAGTGCTGCTGGGCCATGGCCAGGCCCAGCGAGGCGGCGTGCACCGGGTCCTTCACGGCCACCGGCCGCCCCCGCAGGTGCACCTCGCCGCCGTCGCTCGGCACCAGGCCGATGAGCAGCTTCATCAGGGTCGACTTGCCGGCGCCGTTCTCGCCGAGCAGCCCGTGGATCTCGCCTTCACGCACGGCGAAGTGGACGTCCCGGCAGGCCACCACCCGGCCGAACCGCTTGGTGATGCCCCGCAGCTCGACGGTCACTGCACCGACGGCGTCCCTCCCCGCGCTCCCTGCGGCCGCAGGGAGGGACGACCCGTCGACATCGACTACTCCTTGAGCAGGCCCGTCAGTGCGCTCGACGCTCACGCCCCACCAGAGCCCGCCGCCACCGCACCACGCCCATCACTTGGGGATCGGGGTGGCCTTCGTCAGCTTTGTGGCTGTGATTGTCCCGTTCTCGAGCTTTGTGATCACGGTCTTCAGCTTCTTGATGCTCTTGGTCGAGACCCCCGCGCCCTTGCAGAAGGCGACCGCCGGGATGCTCGTCTTCCCCAGGGCGAAGTGCTCGGTGACGCCGACCCGCATCTTGCCGTGGGCGAACTGTGTCAGCGCCGGGTCCAGCAGGTAGCCCGGGTCGTAGGCCTGCAGGATGGCGTATTTCGCCCCGCCCTTGGCGCAGTAGTTGCCGCCGTCGCTCGGCGACGCCCCGCCGTGGGACGAGATGTACTTGGCCGTCGGGATCAGCGAGGCGCCGAGGTAGGGGAAGATCATCTTGATCCCCTTGGCGATCATCGACGTCGCCGCGGTGATCGCCGGCCCGGACGCTGTCAGTGTGCCGGTGTACACGGCGTCCATCTTCGCCTTCGGCAGCACGTAGTGGATGCCGGCGAGGTAGCCCTGGGCCGCCCCTTCGGTGAAGGACAGCGCCGGCCCGGTGATGAAGCCGGCCGTTGTCTGGTGGTGTGTCTTCATCCACAGGCCCATGGCGACGCCGGTGGCGAACGTCGAGTTCGAGCCTGTTGTCTCGGCGAGGTGCAGGTACGGCAGGCTGGCTGTTGTCAGCTTCACGTACGGCGCCGAGAAGATCCACACCGGGGTTGTCTTGCAGCTTGTCGAGCTGGCCGCCGGCGTCGCCGCCGCCAACTGGCTCTCCCCGATGACCAGCAGGTCCACGTTCTGCGAGCACATGTTCTGGGCCGCCGACAGCGCGTCGGCTGTCTTCACGCTGCCCTGGATGATCGTTGTCCAGTTGTGGATCTTGGCGTACTTCTTGATGGCGTCGACCTCGCTCTGGTAGTAGCCGTGGTCGTGGATTGTCCCGGCGGTGATCAGGCCGATCTTGACCTTTCCGCCGTGGACCGCCGGCTCGTGCGGCGGTAGGTACCCCTCGGTCGCGTTGCCCGGCCAACCCCACGGGTTGCCGGACCCCGAACCTGTGGCCGCACCGGCCAGCGCGCCCCCCGCGCCGACCGCGCCGATGAGCGCCACGGCGACCCCCGTCGTGAGCTTCCTACCCAGACGCACCATCATTCCGCCTCCCCCTTGGAACGTTGTACTGCCGGCGAGGTATCCGCCCCCGAATGGCGAATGGCCATACCAAAGTGCCGCAGAGCGTAACCCGCCGTCCCCCGTCCTGTCAACTATTGCGGGATGTCATCCTCGAAAGCGGAACACCAGCCCGCGCGAGGCCCATTCAACGGGACGGTACATGTCGCGGACGCTACCGACTGATGACGAAACCGTGTCGTCGCCGGCAGGCGACGGGCCGAGGCCGTGCCGGACGTGCTATCGGCCGGCCAGGCCCATGACGGCCAGCGCCGGCGCCGACGGCAGTTGCTCCAGGGAGCCCAGCACCAGGTCGGCGATGGCGAACCGGGGGTCGCCCACCGCTGGGCCGTCGGGGACCGCGATCACCCGCATGCTGGCCGCCTTGGCCGCGATGCAGCCGTTCACCGCGTCCTCCAGGACCAGGCAGGCGTCGGCCGGCACCTCCATCTCGTCGGCCGCCCGCAGGAACACCGCCGGGTGCGGCTTGCCGAGGGTGTCGTCGGCCGCCGAGCAGACGGCGGCGAACCGTCCGGCGAACCCGAACCGCTTCACCACCGCCTCCAGGATGGGCCGGCTGGACCCCGACGCCAGGGCCATCGCCAGCCCCCTGGCCTCGCAGAAGTCCAGGGCCGCCGCCGCCCCCGGCTTCAGCTCGGCACCGTCGAGGATGGCGGCGACCACGTCGGCCACCACCCGGTGCTCCAGGTCGGCGTGCTGGTCGGCCGTCCAGCCGGCGTAGCCCCTCAGCAGCACCATGGCCTGGCCGACGCTCATCCCCATGACCACCCCGGCCTCGGTGACCGGGGAGATGTCGACGTCGTGGGCGGCGAACAGGCCGTTGCCGATCTCCCGCCAGATCGGCAGGGTGTCGACGAGCAGGCCGTCCATGTCGAAGATGACGCCCCGGACCGGCGGGCGAGGCAATCCCGGTCCCATGGACGTCAACCTAGCTCGCTAGGACCCCCCGTCCCCCGGTTCCTCGAAGCTGACGATCGCCCGGGCCTCCACCCGTGGGCGGAACCGCTCCCGCACGAACGCCTCGTGCCGGTCGCTGTCCAGGTAGGCCACCAGGTCGGCCTCGGTGGCGAACTCGACGCTGAACGCGTGGGTGAACGTGTCGTCGCGCCGCGACACGTTCCGCCCCAGCGCCCACCGCTGCATGGCCGGGTAGAAGGACGGGAACGTGTTCAGCTCGTCGATCATGGCCTGGCGGTCGTCTTCGGCCACCTCCGGCCGGAACCGGAAGGCCACCACGTGGCGGATCACGCCGCCCCTCCCCCTGCCGGTGCCGGCGTCCCGGGTGCCGCCGCCGCCGACGGGCGGGCCGCCATGGCGGTCAGTCCCTGCTGCAGCGCCTGCAGGTCCGAGCCGACCACCAGGTAGCTGGCCCCGCCCTCCCGCAGCGCCTCCGCCGCCGCGGTCCCCGGGGCCCAGCCGCCGAGGGCCACCCGATGGCGGACGGCGGCGGCGGCCACCTGGCCGATCCGCTCCCGCACCGCCGGGTGGTCCATCCGGCCGGGCACCCCCAGGTCCACCGACAGGTCGGTGGTGCCGATGAACGCCACGTCCAGCACCGCGACGATCTCGTCCAGCGGGTCGTCGGTGGTGGCCGTCTCGATCTGCCCCACGACGAGCGGCGGGCTCCGGCGGACGTCCGCCAGGTAGTCGGCCAGCGGGCGCGCCCCGTAGCCGGCGGCCGGCTGGGCGGCGCTGACGCTCCTGATGCCCTCCGGGGCGTACCGCATGGCCGCCCGCAGCGCCTCGGCCTGGGCGACGGTCCGGACCGACGACACCTGCACGCCGGCCGCCCCGGCTTCCAGCAGCCGGTTCACCAGCCCGGCGTCGACGGCCGGGATGCGGACCACCGGCGGCAGGCCGACGGCGGCGGCGTGGCGGACCAGCCGCTGCACCTCGGCCGGGTCCAGTTGGCTGTGCTCGACGTCGACGACCGCGAAGTCGAACCCCGCCCCGGCGACCAGGTCGGTGGCCTCCAGCCCGGCCAGCTTGAGGAACGTGCCCACCACCGGTTCGCCGGCCCGCACCCGGTCGGCGAAGGCCGCCGGGGAGGACGGCCCGGCGGCCCCGTCGTCGGTCATCGAGGCCCGCCCGCGGTCATCGTGTGGCCTCCGGCAGGGTCATCTGGATGGTCACCGCCTTCTCCTGGGTCAGCTCGACCACGGCGTCGTAGCCGGCGCCGTGGCTGAAGCCGCTCTGCTTGGCCACGTTGAACGGCAGTCCCAGGATGCACGAGTTGGCGAACTCGTTGACGGACACCTGGCCGGACCGGACCTCCCGGGCCACGTGGAGGGCCCGCGACAGGTCGTTGGTCCAGACGCTCACCAGCAGGCCGTACGGGACGGCGTCGACCAGGTCCAGGGCCTCGGCCACCCCGGAGAACGGCTGCGCGGCCAGCACCGGGCCGAACACCTCCTCACGGGCCACCTGCATGGACCCGTCCACCTTGTCGAACAGGGTCGGCTTGGCGAACCACCCCCGGCCGAGCCCGTCGCCGTCCGCCGGGCCGCCGCCGGTGACCACCCGGGCCCCCTCGGCGACGGCCCCCTCCACGAACCCGAGCACCCGCCGGTACTGGGCCTCGTTGATGAGCGGCCCCATGTCCAGGTCCTGGTCCCACGACCCCAGCCGGAGGCGCCCCATGTGCTCGCCCACCCGCTCCACCACCTCGTCGTAGATCGATCGCTCCACCAGCAGGCGCGAGCCGGCGTAGCAGTTCTGGCCGGCGTTCTCGGTGATGGAGTCCACGATGATCGGGATGGCCCGGTCGAGGTCGGCGTCGGCGAAGACCACGTTCGGGGACTTGCCGCCGAGCTCCAGGCGGACCGGGACCAGGTTGTCGGCCGCCGCCTTCATCACCGCCCGGCCGGTGGGGGCGGACCCGACGAACGACAGATGGTTGATCCCCGGATGGGACGTCAGCGCCACCCCGGCCTCGCTGCCGAGGCCCGGCACCACGTTGACCACACCGGGGGGCACCCCGGCCTCCTCGGCCAGCCCGACCAGTGCCATCGTCACCATCGGGGCCATCTCCGACGGCTTGACCACGATGGTGTTGCCGACGGCCACCGTGGGGCCGACGGCCGAGCAGAACATGATGGCCGGGACGTTCCAGGCCAGCACGGACGCGCAGACCCCCCAGGGCTCACGCCAGGTCAGGCCGGTGTGGTCGGGGGACCGGGACGGCAGGGTGGCCCCGATCACCTTGTCGGCCAGGCCGGCGCCGTAGGAGAGGTTGCCGATCCCGACCATGATGTTGACCCGGGCCGCCGAGATGGGCTTGCCGACGTCCCGTGCCTCGATCTCCGCCAGCTCCTCGGCGTGCTCCTTGATGAGGGCCGCCCACCGCCGCAGGATGTCGCCGCGCTCGGTCGGTGACCGCTTCGACCACGACGGGAAGGCGGCCCGGGCCGCCGCCACCGCGTCGTCGACGTCGGCCGCCTCCGCCCGGCCCACTGTCGAGATCGGCTCCTTGGTGGCCGGGTCGAGGTCGGGGAACGTGCCGCCCGCACGGGGCCGACGCCACTCCCCGGCGACGTACAGGCGGTCGTAGGGCACGGCGAGGTCGACGCTCATGGCCCGATTGTTGACCTCCACCGTCCCGCATGTCAAGATGCTGTCATGTATTGTGCTAAGGGGGTAGCCGCGTGCGCCCTGCGGGCCACGCGGGCCGGCCACCGGTCTACCAGCGGCCGATGACCACCACCGCACGGGCCGCCGTGCTCCGCCAGGCCGGCGCGCCGTTGGTCATCGAAGAGGTCCAGATCGACGATCCCCGGCCGACCGAGGTGCTGGTCCGACTGGTCAGCGTCGGGGTGTGCCGGACCGACACCCACGCCCTCGCCGAGATGCCGGCCCCGGCCATCCTCGGCCACGAGGGCGCCGGGGTGGTGGCCGCGGTCGGGTCCGCCGTCACCAAGGTGCAGCCGGGCGACAAGGTCCTCATGACGTTCGCCTCCTGCGGCACCTGCCGGCACTGCCGGACCGGCCAGGTGGCCTACTGCCAGGTGTTCAACGAGCTCAACTTCACCGGCCGCCGCCCCGACGGGACCAGCGCCGTGTCGGCCGGCGGGGAGCCGGTGGCCGCCCACTTCCTCGGCCAGTCCTGCTTCGCCACCCACGCCCTGGTCAGCGAGCGCAGCGTCGTCCGGGTGGACCCGTCCACCGACCTGCGCCCCCTCGGGCCGTTCGGGTGCGGCTTCCAGACCGGGGCCGGGGCGGTGGCCAACGCCCTGCGGCCGGCCATCGGCTCGTCCGTCGCCGTCTGCGGCAGCGGCGCCGTCGGGCTCGCCGCCATCGCCGCCGCCGCCGTGGCCGGCTGCGAACCGGTAGTGGCCGTCGACACCGTGGCCAGCCGCCTCGACCTGGCCCGGGAGCTCGGGGCCACCCACACCGTCGACGCCACCACCGCCGACCTGGCCGCCGCCCTCGGCGACCTGCTGCCCGACGGCCTCGACCTGGCCATCGACACCACCGGCCTCGCCGCGGTCGTCGCCCAGGTGGTCGGCGCGCTGCACAACCGGGGCACCTGCGCCGTCGTCGGCGCCGGCCCCAGCCAGGAGATGGTGCTCGATTGGCGCACCGTGCTGAACGGTCGGACCGTCACCGGCATCATCGCCGGCAACAGCGTCCCCGACGTCTTCCTCCCCGAGCTCGTCGGCCTCTACCGGTCCGGCCACTTCCCCGCCGACCGGCTCATCCGGTACTTCCCGTTCGACGACATCAACCGGGCCATCGACGCCTCCCTCGACGGCTCCGTGGTCAAGCCCGTCCTCACCTTCGACTGACCTGGGGTTCGGCCCCCGGGCGGGGAATGAGGCCCACGGCCGGCGTGGGGCAAGGGCCCCGGGCGGGCGATCAAACCCACGGCCGGCATGGGGCAGGGGCCCCACGCCTCGGAGGAGGATGCCATCGGGGGCCTTCAGTGGGGCCCCATCCGGGGGATCAAACCCACGGCCGGCGTGGGGCAGGGGCCCGGACGGGCCATCAGACCCACGGCCGGCGTGGGGCAGGGGCCCCACGCCTCGGAGGAGGATGGGGTTGGGGCCCCATCCGGGGGATCAGACCCAGTAGTGGATGGCGACGGCGACCCCGAAGCAGACGACGAAGAACCGCAGCACGGCGGGGTTGACCACCCGGACAACCCGGCCACCGGCGAACCCGCCGACGATGCTGGCCACCGCCACGACGCCGGCCAGGGTCCAGACGACGTGGCCGGAGAACGCCAGGAAGGCGCTGGCGACGGCGCTGATGATGAGGGAGAGGATCTGCTT
Source organism: Acidimicrobiales bacterium (assembly GCA_035547695.1). Taxonomy (GTDB): domain Bacteria; phylum Actinomycetota; class Acidimicrobiia; order Acidimicrobiales; family RAAP-2; genus DASZUK01. The sequence goes on along the minus strand of DASZUK010000049.1, from coordinate 29,401 downwards.
GCGGGCGTTCAGCCGCGCCCAGGCGTCGTCCGAGAACAGGCCGAGGACGGCCAGCAGCATGATGCCGAGGCCGGCACCGAAGAACCCGCCGTACACGCTGCTGAGGAACAGGACGACGTACTCGAGGGACCGTTCCCGCGCCGGCCCGGTCCGGGCGGCCCTCCGGGCTTCGAGGAGGGCCCGGAGCCGTCCCTGCAGGAGCAGGGCCGCACAGGACAGCAGGATGAGGAACGGCACCACCGCCTTGAACGCGCTGGCCGCCACTTCCACCAGCAGGATGGACCCGCCGAGGGCGCCGGCGCCGGCCACCAGGCTCAGGCGGCGGACGGTCGGTCCCTGGCCCTCCAGGTCGGCCCGCTGGGCGTAGCTGCCGGCCAGGTAGCCCGGCGTGAGGGCCACCAGGTTGGTGACGTTGGCATCGATCGACGACAGGCCGATGGCCTGGAGCGCCGGGAACGAGATCAGGGTCCCCCCGCCGGCGATCGCGTTGACGCCGCCGGCGAGGACGCCGGCGCCGGCGGCGACGGCGTAGTGGAGCCCATCGACCACGCGGGCTCAGGCGGCGGCGGCTGCCAGGCGCGGCCCCGGGGTGAACACGGCGGGCACGGCGTCGAGGCCGGTCTGGTTGCCGTGGTCGGCGTAGGTGACGATCTGGTCGGTCCGCACGCGGTAGTCCGGCATCCGGGCCAGCACCTGGCGGATCATGCTCTGGAACATGGCCTTGGCCAGGTGGGCGCCGACGCACCGGTGGAACCCGAGGCCGAAGGACAGGTGCCGGTTCTTCGGCCGGTCCAGGACGACCTCGTCCGGCCGGTCGAAGACGTTCTCGTCGAAGTTGGCCGCGACCCACGGCACCAGCACGCGCTCACCGGGGGCGAACCGGCAGCCGCCCATCTCGACCGGCTGGGTCACCGTCCGGGCCATGCTCTGCGACGGCGCGAACACCCGCAGGAACTCATCGGTGGCCGGCCCGAGGAGGTCGGGGTCCTCGATGAGGGCCCGGCGGACGTCCGGGTGGGCGTCCATGTAGACCAGGGTCTGGCCGGTGAGCGAGGTGGTCGTGTCCATCCCGCCGCCGACGATCAGCTTGGCCATGGACTTGATGACGTCGTCGGACAGCGGCTCGCCGTCCACCTCCTGCTGGCAGAAGAAGCTGAGGATGTCGTCCCGGGGGTGCTGCCGGCGGTCCCGGATCTCCTCGAGCAGCCGCTCCCCGACCCACACCATCTCCTGGGCCCCCCGGTTGGCCCGATCGGTGCCGACCGCCGCGCTGAACACGTCGTGGACGGCGCCCTGCAGGCGCTTGGCGTCGCGCTCGGGCAGGCCCAGCAGGTTGACGGTGACCAGGGCCGGCACCGGGCCGGTCAGCTCCTCGATCAGGTCGCATCTGCCCTGCTCGATGAAGGCGTCGATCGTCCGGGTCACGATGTCGTCGATCATCGGCACCATCTTCTCGACGGCCGCCGGCGAGAAGAGCAGGTTCAGCATCTTCCGGTAGGTCATCTGCTCCGGCGGGTCCATCTCGATGGGGATGGACGTGTCGGTGGTCCACGCCGGGATGACGATGCCGCCCCGCCCCTCGGCGTCCCGGGCCGACGAGAAGATGGCGTCCTTGCGGGCCACGTTGGCGATGTCCTCGTACCGGCTCAGCACCCAGAAGCCGCCGTACTCCTCGGACCACGCCACCGGGCAGGTCTGCCGCAGCTCCCGGTACCGCTCGTTCGCCGGGAACGCCGGATCGTGGTGGTCGAACTCCACCACCGGTCGTTCATCGGACACGTCGACCTGGGGTCGTTCATCGGACACATCGACCTGGGGTCGTTCATCGGACACATCGACCTGCGGTCGGTCATCGGACACATCGACCTGCGGTCGGTCATCGGACATGGCTGCCTCCTCGAGGTCGCTCGTTCCGCTCGATCGCCTGACGGGACACTATCCCTCCCTCGTGCACTATCCCTCCCTCGTGCACTGCCCTGCTCCCTGACACGCTGGCCGCACCCCCCGTGAGCCCTACGTGGTCGAGGCGACGGCACCGCGCCACGGCAGCGGCGACACCACCGCCCCGGCGGCCACCGTCACCTTCGGCTCGAACCGGCGCAGTGTCATGGTGTTGCCGGCGGCGTCCGGCACCTCCTCGACCTCGTCGCGCTGGCTGAGCACCGTCACGTACGCCGGGCCGCCGACCTCCAGGCGGCCGAAGCCCTCGTCCCACAGCCCGAGCCGCTGCGCCGGGGCGACGGTGGTGCGGTGGAGGACGTCGTCGAACGTCATGCCGAGGGCGACCAGCTTGGAGATGGTGGTCAGCAGGTCGTACACCGGGCCGTTCCAATTCCGGTAGCTGGTGTCCGAGCACACCACGTCGGGGAAGAACCCCTGCTCGATGGCCGGACGGGCGACGGCGTAGCTGAAGTTGCTCTTGCCGTGGGCCGACTCGAACAGGACCCCGCGCTGGCGGGCGGCGTGGACGGCCTCGCGGACCTGCCCGTCGTCGGCCAGGATCCCCTCCTCCTTGCCGGTGTAGCAGTGGGCCACCACGTCCCCGGGCCGCAGGCGCTCCAGGATCTCGTCCAGGGCGACCGGGGTCTCGCCGATGTGGACCATCAGCGGCAGCCCCGCCTCCTGCCCGGTGGCGATGGCGGCGTCGAGGAGCTCCATGCCGGGGCTCCGGCCCTCACCGACCACATCGGTCGACATGCGGATCTTCAGGCCGCGGACGATGTCCGGGTTGGCCTTGGCCGTCTCGATGGCGTCCTCGGGCACCAGCGTGAGCGGGTTGAGCAGCTCACCGAACCGGAAGTCGATGAGGCCCAGCACCGACACGTTCAGGAACGACAGCACGCGGGTCTGCGACGGCTGGACGACCAGCCGCTTGAAGGCGGCGAACGTGGACGCACCGGCGGTGCCGGCGTCGACGGCGGCCACCACCCCCCGGCGGAGGTGGGCCTCGTCGACCGGGGCGCCCACCTTGGACACCTCGTAGAAGATGTGGGTGTGGGCGTCGATCAGGCCGGGGACCACCAGGGCGCCGCGGCAGTCGACGGTCTCGGTGCCCGCCCCGGCGGCCAGCCCCTGGCCGATCCCGGCGATCTTCCCGTCCACCACCGCCACGTCCGCCTCGGTCCGCAGGCCGCTGGCGGGGTCGACCACGGTGCCCCCGCTCAGAACGACATCGACGTTGTCCTGCATGCTGCTTCCCTTCTGGTTCATCTGTCGGTGCTGTCTCTCTCGTCCCGGCCGCGCTCGCCCCGGTGCCGGCCGTCCACGACGGTGCTCCGCAGGACGGGGAGGCCGGCGACCTCCACGTCGACCACGTCCCCGGGGGCCAGGTACGTCTTGGTCTCGTCGCCGGTGCCGGCCGGGGTGCCGGTCAGGACGACGTCGCCGGGCCGGAGCACGACGTAGCGCGACAGCAGCGACAGGAGGTCGGGGACCGGCAGGATCATCCCGTCCCCACGGTCGGACTGCCGCAGCTCGCCGTTCACCCGGGTGGTCACCTCGACCCCCTTCACCCCGCCGGACGCCTCCGGGTCGACGACCGCGGAGCCGAACTGGCCGAAGCCGGGATAGCTCTTGGCCAGCGACGGGACGCCGGTGGCCTTCATGACGTCTCGGGCGGTCACGTCGTTCGCCGCCGCCACCGCCACCACCGCCGACGCCGCGGTGGCCGGGGTGGCCTCGAAGAGCGGGGCGCCGACCACGACGGCGATCTCCCCTTCGTAGTCCACGCAGTCCGGCGCGGTCGCCGGGATGCGGATCGGCTCGCCCGGCCGGGCGATGCCGGCCGGCGCCTTGAGGAACAGGGCCGGGTGCTTGGGCAGGCTCCGTCCGGTGGCCAACTGCTTGGAGCGGTAGTTGAGGCCGATGCCCCACACCGACGCTCCCGGCGCCAGCACCGGCGCCGGCGTGACCTCGTCGGGGTGGCGGCGGTCCCGCGCCGGGGCGGACGCCAGGGCGTCCAGGTGGTTGCCGTCGGCCAGGTACCCGGCCAGGTCGCCGTCGAGGACGGCGACCGACCCGTCGTCCTCGAGGCGCCCGATGCCGCCCTCGATCGCCAGGTAGGTCACGACCCGCCGTCGGCCCCGGGGCCGGCTCCGTCCATCCACGACAGCAGGTGGCGGTAGTCCTCCCGCAACGGCGCGAACACGTCCAGGTTCTGGATCGGCTCGTCGCCGTTGGGCTCGATCCAGTGCCGCTGCCCGGCCGGGATGAGCATCACCGCTCCGGGGCCGACCTCGTGGGCGACGTCGCCGATGTGGTAGATGGCCTGCCCGGACACGATGAGCGCCAACTGGTCGAACCCTTCGTGGACGTGCGGGGCGGGCGCCATCTCCGGCTCGATCGTGTTCATGACGCAGATGACGTCGCCGGTGCCGAAGCCCTTCCGGCTCACGCCCGGGCGGACGGCTTCGGAGGGAACGGCGTCCCAGGTGGTCACCACCGGCTGCCGGTCGCTCATCCCCTACCTCTCCTGCTCGTCGCCGCCTGTTCCCTGCCGCCTGCGGAGCGCCGGCCGTCCGGGTCGTCACCCGACGGACCACGGCCCCCCACCCGGTGTAGGCCATCTCATTATCCGGGATTGTCTCTTGCATTGCAAGTCACGGTCCGACGCCCGGGCCGGTCGCCCAGGAGTGGCGGACGACCAGCCGGGCGTACGCCCGGGACCAGGCGACCAGGTCGGACAGCGACAGGGACTCTGTCCCCACCCGCCCCGGCAGCGGCGTCGGGCCGAGCCGGGCCGTGTCCACGCCGGCATGGCGGAACAGCACGCCGTCGGTCGAACCGGTCCAGCCGGCGATCGTCGGCGGGGGGCCGAACGCCTCCCGGTAGACGGCCTCGGCCAGGCGGACCACCGGGGCGGACGGCGGCGTGGCCGCCGCCCGCAGGCCGTCGACCAGGTGGGCCTGCACCTGCAGGCCGGTCCAGCCGTCCCGCGCCAGCGCGTCGTCGACGGCCGCCTCCAGCTCGGCCGGGAGCGCCGCCGGGTCGTCGCCGGGGGCGAGCACGGCGTACAGGTGCAGTTGCAGCAGGCCACCGACGACGTCGGCCTTGTAGGGCAGGCCGGCCGCCAGCGCCCCCACCCCCACCTCCCGCCCGGCCTGCCCACCGCCGGGGACCGGCCGGTCGAGGAACCGGCGCCGCCACCGCTCCACGGCCGCCACCGCCGCGCCCACCGCGCCGGGCACCCCGCCGCCCGGCAGCGTCGACCGGGTCATCACCAGCCCCGGCGGCCCGGCGACCTCCACGGTCACGTAGGCGGCGCCGGGCTCCTCCCACAGGATGCCGGCCGGACCGGCCTTGGCCACCACCGCCGCCGCCGGCCGGCCGCCGGCCAGGAACCGCCGGACCCCGTCGCCGGCACCGGCGCCCGGGCTGCCGGCCGGTAGCCGTACTCCGGGCGGGGTCGCCCGGTGGGTGCCGCCGGCCGCCAGCAGCAGCGTGGCCCGGGGCCGCCGTCCGGAGGCGGCCAACGCACGGACGGCCGCCAGGAAGCCGACGGTGGCCGCCGCCGCCGGGCCCTTGGCCACCGCCACCCCCGGCCCGCTGACCAGGTCGCCCCGGCGCTCGAACCCGCTGCTGGTGGCGGCCGGCACGGCCGGGCGGTCGAGGGCCGGGTCGCCGCTCAGGGAGGTGTCCAGGTGGCTGTACAGCACCAGGTCGCCCGCGTCGGCCTCCCCCACCCGGCACACGACGTTGGCCCGGCCGGGCGCGAAACGGTCGACGGTGCAGTCGACCTCGGGATGCCGGGTGGCCAGCCAGCCACCGATCCATTCGGCCACCGCCCGCTCGCCGCCGGCCGGGCTCGGCACGGCGACGGTGCCGGCGAGCAGCTCGACGAGCGCCGCCTCGTCCGGTGAGCCGGTGCCCCCGCCCACCGGGGCGGCCGGTGGGGCGTTAACGAAGCCCCCAGTCGTCGGCGGCGGCCCGCCAGACGTCGATGTTCCGGGGATCGGCCGACATCCGCCGCGGCACGTGGGTCTCGTGCTGCTCCGGGCCGAACACGATGTGGCCGTCGCACAGCTCGATGTGCGGACCGAACCGCGGGACGTCCATGTAGAAGGCGATCGACCCCGACGCGGAGTGGTTGACCAGCCCGACGTCGGTGGGGATGCCCTTGTAGCGGGCCTTGGCGAACCCCCGCATGACGTGGTCGAAGCTCTTCATCATGAAGCAGACGTGGGCCACCTCCACCTTCTCGGCCCGCCGCATGGCGATGGAGTGGTGGTAGCGGTCCTCGCCGCGCAAGAAGGCGCTCTGGAACGCGATGTAGTCCGACGGCATGAAGCCGAGCACCTCGGTGTAGAACGCCAGCGACTCGTCGAAGTGGGGAGTGGCCAGGAACGGGTGGACGATGTCCACCGGCCGGATCTCCACGAACGGCGGTGTGGCGAACACCTGGAGCTCGTACACCAGCTCGACGGTGAAGCCGTTCGGGTCGACGGTGGCGAAGCCGTCGGTGACGTACTGCTTCAGCCGGTCGTCCACCGGCAGCACCGGGTACCCGGCGGCCGCCACCCGCTCCTTCAGGTCCAGCAGGGTGGCGTGGTCCTCGGCGCTGAAGCCCAGCGCCAGCACCTTCATCTCCTCCAACGCCGGGTTCTCGCGCAGGTCGACGCAGTGGTGCTCGATGTCGGCCCGCATGGTGGCGAAGCCGGGCTCCTGCTCGACCACCGTCAACCCGACGTTGTACTCGTAGAAGGCCTTCGCCTCCTCCAGGTTCGGCACCTCGAGCCGCATGAACTCGAAGCCGAACGGTGCCCGCTTTCTCATGTCGCCTCCCATTGCCAGAGATTGGTCTTGCCAGAGATCGTCGCTAGAGGATGAAGCTCAGCCGCGTGCCCGGGCGCACCGACTCGGTGACCAGCACCGCCCGCCGCAACCGGAACCGCAGGACCCCGTCCGCCAGCACCAGCCGGTGCTCGTACCGGCCGACGTAGGGGTCCAGCAGGCCGTCGCGCATGCGGTGGACCACGAAGTTGGCCTGCACCCCCAGGGTCCCGTCCGGCCCCACCTGGTGCCGGACGTTGCCGACCAGCCGGCTGGTGTGCGACGGCGGGTTCTCGGCGTGGGCGTTCTTGCTCTTCATCCGGATGATCCGCGCCTGCAGCAGGTCCCAGTCGTCGGCGATGAAGTACTGCCCCTCACTGCCCGGCCACCGCTGCCCGTCGAACGTGGGCACCTCGTACCGGGCCCCCGGCTCGAACAGGGCCAGCCAGTCGTCCCACCGCCAGGTCGACAGCAGGGCGGCCTCGTCGTAGAGGAAGTCCTCCACCTCCGCCCGGGTCACGTCCTCCACGGTCCGCTGGTCTGGTCCGGTCGTGCTCGTCATCGCTCCCCACACTCCTCCACTGCCCGCCCGTCCACAACTGGCGTCGTCACCATCGAGGCCCAGTGCCGCCAGAAGGCCCGCACCCGCCCCTCGTCCACCGTCCGCAGCGGGCCGCCCGCCGCCTCGGTCGCCATGCCCCGCGACACGTCGTTCCAGTCCACCCCCGGCGTCGGGTCTTCGGCGGTGGCCACGATCGCCCGCTGGATCGCCTCCTGGGCCTCCAGGTCGTCCGGGGTGGCCAACCCACCGGGCCCGATGAAGCTCGTCAACACCTTCAGCCGCACGTCCACCGCCTCCGGCGGCTCGTCGGCCGGGGCCAGGGCGAAGGCGGAGATCTGCGTCAGGTCCGCCGCCACCGGCTCGAGGAGCCGGATCGAGATGCCCTCGATGTCGAACAGCAGCAGGTTCGGGAACATGAACAACGTCCGGCTGTGGTCGGCGATGAACGACGCCCGGTCCGGGCCGAGCCGGTCGAACAGCTTCCGGCGGTTCCCCTCGATCCGCTCCCGCTCGGCCTCCCCGAAGCGCGGCTCCCAGTCGAACCCGACACGGCCGCTGTGGCCGTTCTGGATGCCCACCACGTGGCCGTTGCCCAAGACGCGGCCCCGGCCGCCCTCGTCGGACGTGGTGAAGCCGGTCCGCTTCAGGTAGTCGAGGAACGTGCTGTGGCTGGGGGCGAAGTGGTACCCGTCCATTGCGTTCTCGACCCCCAGCTTCCAGTTGGCCCGGGAGTAGTACCGCTGGACCCCCGGCACCACCCGCATCCCCGCCTCGCTGTGGTCGGCCACCAGCTCGACGAAGTCCGCGGCCTCCCCCAGGTAGCCGGCCAGGTCGGGACCGTCGGGGTCGAAGCAGATGAACACGAAGTCCCGGAGCACCTCCAGGCGCGGGACCGGCCGCAGCCCCAGCCGTTCCCGGAATGTCGAGCCGCCCGGGTACGCCTCGGGCCCCGGCAGCGACACCAGCCGGCCCTCGGTGTCGAACGTCCAGGCGTGGTAGAAGCACCGCAGCCGCCGGGCGTTGCCCTCCGGCTCCCGGCAGACCGCCGTCCCCCGGTGGGGGCACGAGTTCAGGAACGCCCGGATGCGGCCGCCGGTGTCGCGGAGGAAGATCAGCTCCCGGCCCCCGATGGTCCGGACCTTGTAGTCGCCCGGCGACGGCACCTCGCTGGCGTGCCCGAGGTACAGCCAGCACCGGCCCCAGATCCGCTCCCGCTCGGCGGCGAACACCTCCTCGTCGCGGTAGGCGCGCCGGTGGACCCGGAAGATGCCGGCCTCGGCGTCCTCGTCGATGAACCGGCCCTCGCCGGTTTCCGTCAGGTATCCGGCTCCCGCCGTCGTCACCATCCACACACCCCCGCCAGTGCTCGTCGCGGGTTCGTCCCCTGGCCCCGGGACGATAGCAACCCGGTCCGGCAACTGTCAACCTATGCGATACATGATCTTACAAAGCAAGACACACCCGCACCCACGGGGCGATACAGGGCGGCTCAGCCCGCCGGGGCCATGGCCCGCAGGGCGGCCTCCACGTCGGCCAGCCCGTCGAACGGGACGTAGTCGGTCGACCCCGCCCGGCACCAGTCGGCCAGCCGGTCCCGGGCGAACACCACATCGGCCTCCGCCGCCCCGAACCGGTCGGAGGTGCCGTCGCCGACCACCACCGTCGTCCGCCCCCGGGCCCGGGCCCGGCGGACCGGCTCGGCCTTGCAGGTGCCGCAGAGGCCGCAGGGGCACCGGTCCCGCGGGTCGTCCCACGGGTCGTGCGGCGCCGGGCGCCCGAACACCGGCCGGTGGCCGCCGGTGGCGCCGGCGGTGACGTCGTTCGCCACCACCGGCACCCCGAACGGCCGGCACCGTGTGGCCACGTAGAACCCGAGGCCGTCCGACACCACCGCCACCTCGGCGCCGCCGGACCGGAGGAACGCCAGCAGCGACGGCAGGCCGGGGTCCAGGGGCACCTCCCCGGCGGCCGACCGCAGCTCGGCGAGGTCCACGTCGCCCAGCAGCGCCCACAGCTCGCCGACGTACTGGCGGCTGCCGATCTCCCCCCGCTCGTAGCGGCCGTCGACGGCCTGCCATCGGCCCGGCACGAACCGCTCCAGCAGCCGGACCCCGATGTCCTCGGTGCTGATGGTCCCGTCGAAGTCGACGAACACCGAGCAGTCGGCCAGCCGCAGGCTCACCGCAGCCCGACCTGCTGCTCGAAGTCGATCCCGTCGCGGTAGTCCACCCGGTGGGCGATCCGGCCGTCGCGGACCTCGAACCAGAACACCCCGCGGATGCTGAACGGCCGGCGCTCGCCGTCGTGGTCCCAACGGGCCGACATCCGGTAGGCCACCGCCACCTTGTCCCCGGCGGCCACCACGTCCTCCACCTCGTACGCCAGGTCCGCCATGTCGGCCAGGAACCCGTCCAGCCGCCGCCGGTAGGCGTCCCGGCCCCGGAGGCTGGTGCCCCGCACCGAGGTGTGCTCGTTGAAGAAGTCGTCCGTCACCAGCTCGCAGGCCGCGTCGGGATCGTGGGCGGTCAGCGCGGCCAGGTACGCCCGTACCACCGACGCCGGTGCCCGCTCATCGTCAGCCATCTCGCCCTCCCTTTCGTCCCGTCGCTCCGTCTGCCGCCGCCTGCGCCGGCCACGTCCGCCAGTGCGGCCCCGGCCGCCGGCCGAACCGGCCCATCACCGCCTCGGCCGCCCGTTGGGCCTCGGCGTACAGCCGGTCCTCGTCCACCGTGGTCATCCGGTGGTCCTCGACCACGGTGCGGCCGTCCACGAACACCGTGTGGACGCTCCGGCCGTCGACGGCGTACACCAACTGGTTGGCCACGTCGTGCAGCGGCGTCCACTCCGGCCGGTCGCGGTCGTGCAGGACCAGGTCGGCCCGCTTGCCGGGCTCGATGGACCCCACCTCGTCGTCGGCCAGCAGCGCCCGGGCCCCGCCGAGGGTGGCCATCTCCAGCACCTCGGTGGCCGGGAACACCGCCGGGTCCCGCCGGGCGTCCTTGAACAGGCCGGCCACCAGGTAGGCGGCCCGGTACATGTCGGCGTAGTTGCAGGCGTTGCTGCCGTCGGTGCCGATGCACAGGTTCACCCCGGCCCGGGCCATCTCCGGCATCAGCCCCACCTGGCTGACCCCGTAGGCCACCTTGAGGGCGGTGCCCGGGCAGTGGGCGACGCTGCACGACCGCTCCGCCAGGATGGCCACCTCGCCCTCGGACAGGTACACCCCGTGGACCAGGACGACGTCCGGCCCGAGCACGCCGAGGTGGTCGAGGTGCTCCACGGGACGGCGGCCGGTCTCGGCCAGGAACTGTTCGGGGTCCGACGGCATCGGGGACATGTGGAAGTTGAGCCCCACCCCGTGCTCGTCGGCCAGCGCCCGGGCGGCCCGCCAGAGGTCGTCGGTGCAGGTGACGTGGCCGACCACGGTGGCCCACCCCTGGATGCGGCCGTCGTCGTGGCTGCGGTGCCGCTCCAGCACGTCGGCGAGGTTGGCGATGGCCTGGTCGGTGGTCTGGCGGAACTTCTCCGGCGCCGGCGGCCGGTCCCAGATCCGCCGGCCCACCCGGGCCCGGACCCCGACCTCCAGCAGGCCGTCCACCACCGCGTCGAGGTGCCAGCCGGTCCCGGCCTCGAGGAAGCAGGTGGTCCCCGCCTTCAGCGACTCCACCGCGCCCAACTGGGCGGCCAGCCGCTCGTCCCCCTCGCCGTAGGCGGCGGCCAGCGGGCTCAGCCAGGCGAACACGTTCTCCATGAAGTCCGTGTCGTCCGGCACCACCCCCCGGGTGAGCGGCTCGGTGGTGGCGTGCAGGTGGGCGTTCACCATGCCCGGCACCACCACCATCCGGGAGGCGTCGACCCGGGTGGCCGGGACGTACCGGCGGCCGACGTCGGCGCTCGGCCCCACCGCCACGATCCGCCGGCCCCGGATCGCCACCGCCCCGTCCGCCAACACCTCCCGGTCGGCGTTCATGGTCACCACCACGCCGTGGTCGATGAGCACGTCCACCGGCTCCGGCACCGGTTCCGGCACCAGCACCGGTTCCGGCAGCGTCCCGGTGTCTGCGACCTCCCCGGCCATCGATCCGGCCCCCCGGTCAGGGGTTGAGGAGGACCTTGCCGAAGGCGTCCCCGGACTCCAGCCGGGCCTGCGCGGCCGCCGCCTGCTCCAGCGGGAACGTGCTGTCGATGACCGCCTGGTGCGGGCCGGACCAGTAGTGCTCCAGCATGGACCGGAACCCGCGGTAGCTCTGCGGCCCGGCGCCGAGGATCTGGATGCCCATGTGGTACAGGTACGGCAGGTGCAGCGTGACCGTCGAGCCGGTGGTCGTCCCGCAGTGGACCAATCGGCCGTCCATCCGCAGCATCTTGACCGACTGCTCGAACAGCGCCGCACCCACGTGGTTGAACACCACGTCGGCCCCCCGTCCGCCGCTGAGCTCCCGGACCGCGTCCACCATCTGGGGATCGCCCTCGTTGACCACGTAGTCGGCCCCCACCTCCAGGACCCTCTTCAGCTTGTCGTCGGAACGGCCGGTCACGATCACGGTCGCCCCGGCCCGCTTGGCGATCTGCACCCCGGACAGGCTGACCCCGCTGCCGGGGCCGTGGACGACCACCACCTCGCCGATCCGCACCTTGGCCGTGTCGACCAGGGCCCGCCACGCCGTCGACAGCGTCGTCGGCACCGTCGCCGCCTCGTCGTAGGTCACCCCGTCCGGCAGCGCGAAGACGTGGGTGGCCGGCACCAGGCACTGCTCGGCGTAACCACCGGGCCGCGAGCCGCCGACCACCGCCACGGCCGAGCACCGCCGGTCGTCACCCTGCAGGCAGGCCGGGCACACCCCGCAGTGGATGCCCGCCTTCACCAGCACCCGGTCGCCCACCGCCACGCCGTCGACGGCCGGCCCGACCGCCACCACCTCGCCGGCCACGTCCATGCCGGGCACGTGCGGCAGCGAGAACCGCGGCAGCAGCGGCGGCCCCTCCCGCTGGAGCACGTCCAGCCGGTTCAGCCCGGCGCTGCGGACGGCCACCACCACGTCGCCGGGCCCGGGCACCGGGTCCGGCAGCTCGACCAGCTCGAGCACGTCGGGGCCGCCGTGGACGGCGTGCTGGACCGCCTTCATCGGCCCCCCCTCGGAGCCCCGACCGTCGATCTCACATTCCGGTACTCCATCTCGCGTAACCTAGCAGAGCGCCTTTCGCCGACCGGCGCCTCGGCGGCCACGCCGTGCCCGATCGTCCAGGGAGGTCAGTGATGGCGGCCGAACCCGAGGAAGTGGACCTCCTCGTCGCCAACGGGCACGTGGTGACCATGGACGGCGACCGCCGGATCATCGACGGCGGTGCCGTCGCCGTCGACGGCGGCACCATCCGGGCGGTCGGCGGCACCGCCGCCCTCCGGCAGCGGTTCCGGGCCAGGCGGGAGATCGACGCCGGCGGCGGGCTGGTCACCCCCGGCTTCGTCAACGCCCACCAGCACGTCACCGGTGGACCGCTGGTGTGGAGCTGCATCCCCGACAACCTGGTCCCCGGCACCTCCATCTTCCAGTGGTCCGTCCCCCTCCACGCCGCCGAGCAGCCCGCCGACGAGGAGCTGTCGGCCATGGTGGCGGCGGCCGAGTCCCTCCGGTCCGGCACCACCACCCTGGTGGAGCCGGGGACGGTGTCCCACCCCGACGCCGTCGCCGCCGGCCTCCGGGCCGCCGGGGTCCGGGCCACCGTCGGGGTGTGGGCATGGGACATCGAGGAGGGGCCGTTCGCCGCGCCGGCCGACGAGGTCCTCGACCGGGTGCGGGCCATGCTGGACGCCAACCCGCCCGGCGGCCTGGTGGAGGGCTGGGTGACCCTCATCGGCCACAGCCTGGCCTCCGACCAACTGCTGGCCGGCGCCGCCGACCTGGCCCGGGCGCGGGGGGTGGGCATGACCATGCACCTCTCCCCCACCTCCTCCGACCCCGAGGTCTACCTGCAGCGGCACGGCTGCCGGCCGGTGGTCCACCTCGACCGGCTCGGGGTGCTCGGCCCCCACCTGCTCCTCGGCCACGGGGTCTGGTTCGACGACGACGAGGTGGACGCCGTCCTGCGCACCGGCACGGCCGTCGCCTACTGCCCCTGGGCCTACCTCCGGTTGGGCCAGGGGGTGACCAGCCAGGGACGGCACGCCGAGATGGCCACCCGCCACGGCCGGGTGGCCCTCGGCTGCGACTCGGTGACCGCCGGCGACACCGTCGACGTCCTCCGCACCGCCGCCCTCGCCGCCGGCCTGGCCAAGGACCAACGCATCGACCCCACCTGGTTCGGCGCCCACGAGGCCCTGGAGATGGCCACCATCGGCGGTGCCGAGGCCATCGGGATGGCCGACCGCATCGGCTCGCTGGAGGCCGACAAGCGGGCCGACCTGGTCGTCTTCGAGACCGGCCACCTCCACTGGGCCGCGCCGGCCGACCCCGCCCTGGCCCTCGTCTGGGCCACCGACGGCCGCCACGTCCGCCACGTCGTCGTCGACGGGCAGGTGGCCGTCGACGACGGCCGCTGCGTCACCGTCGACGAGGCGGAGCTGCGCCGGGAGGCCGCCCGGGCCTCGACCGCCCTGCTCGACCGGGCCGGCCTCGTCCCGCCGGTGCGCTGGCCGGTCGAACGCGGCTGAACGACCGGCCCCGGACGGGGCCCGGTCAGGCCGGCGGGGTGAGCAGCGCCGGCCGTCGGGCCGGGCGGCGGAACACCTCCTGCACCATCGGCTCGAAGTGCTCCAGCGGCAGCGTGTCGTAGTCGGGGTCGAAGGCGTTGTTGTCCCACTCGTCCACGAACCGCTCGGCCAGCTCGTAGCAGGGGTGGTCCTGGTGCCGGCGCCGCATCATCGGGTCCAGGCCCATGTAGGCGAAGTAGTGGATGCCCTGGAAGTCCTGGTGCACCTTGATCACCCAGTAGGCCTCCTCGCTCAGCCACGGCCGGACCATCTCGGCGGCGATGGCCGGGTGGTTCTCGTTGGAGATGGTCTTCCCGAGGTCGTGGACCAGGGCCGCCACCACGACGTCCACTGTCGCCCCCGCCCGGTCGGCCCGGGTGGCCGTCTGCAGCGAGTGCTCCAACTGGTGCACCTCCATCCCCTCCACGATCGGCTCCAGCAGGCCGAGCTGGTGGAGGATGCGGCCCGGCACCTCTGTCAGGTCACGGGCCACGTAGTCCTGCAGGTACGCCATGTACTCCGGGCTGAACTCCGACATCGCCCGGCCCTTCGGGCCGGCGAACGGGGCGGTCCGGCCCTCGGGGCCGGCGGACGGAACAGTCCGGCCCTCGGGGCCGGCGGATCGGGGGGTCTGGACGGTCATGTGCTCCTCCTTCGTCGTTCTTCCCTCATCGGTCACCGACGAACCGGTCCGGCAGCCCGCCCCGGGAGCCGGCCACCCGGGTGGGGTCGATGGCGTAGGGGTGGCGGGCGGCCAGGTCCTCGTCGAGGCCGACGCCGAGCCCCGGCCCGTCCGGCACGGCCAGGGAGCCGTCGCTGATCGCCTCGATCCCGAGATCCGGCCCGGTGCCCACCGACCACCCGTCGCGGAGCACGTGGGAGTACTCCACCGCCCGCACCCCGTGGACGGTGGCCGCCACGTGCAGGTTGGCGGCCAGCGACACCGGACCGGCGGCGTGGTGCAGCACCACCCGGGCGCCGTAGGCGGCCCCCAACCGGGCCATGGCCCGGGCCTCCCCGATGCCGCCGCAGGTGGCGGCGTCCGGCTGGAGCACGTTCAACTGTCCCCGTTCCAGGGCGTCCAACGCCCCTTCCACCCCGAACAGGTGCTCGCCGTAGGCGATGGGCACCGGCGACCGCTCCGCCAGGCCGTCCAGGCCACGCGTCTCGTGCTGGGGCACGGGCTCCTCGAACCACCGGATACCGAGGTCGGCGAAGGCGTCGGCCACCTCGAGGGCGGTCGGCACGGTGAAGATCTCGCTGCCGTCCACCATGAGCTCCACGTCGTCGGGCAGCCCCTCCCGGATCGCTTCGAGCACCGCCAGCTCCGGTCGCCAGTCGGGGCCGATGCGGACCTTCACCATCCGCACCCCGCGCTCCAGCAACGGGGCCAGCAGGTCCAGGTGCCAGGAGGCGTCGCCCTCCTCCAGGAAGGTGTGGGAGGCGTACACCTCGACCCGTTCCTTCGACCGCCCGATCAGCGAGCTCACCGACCGCCCGAGCGACTTGCCCAGGAGGTCCCACAACGCGATCTCCACCGCGCTCCGGGCGTGGACCGCGATCCAGGCGTCGCCCAGCCGGCGGCGGGTGAACAGCCGCATCCGTTCGGCCAGCGGCTCCACCGCCACCAGCTCCTGCCCGACGACCAGCGGGGCGAAGGCGTCCTCGACGGCCTTGCCGACCACCCCGGCGTAGGTGCACCCGAAGCTGTCGCAGGCCTCCCCGTAGCCGACCAGGCCGTCGTCGCCCACCACCTTGACGTAGCAGTACGACAGCGGCTCCCGGGCGAACGGGTAGGTGACCAGCACCGGCTCCACCGAACGGATGCGCATCCCCACGGCTCGCGGCCTCCTGGCTCAGCGCCGGCGCAGCCGGGCGTCCAACAGCGCCGGCGGCACGTAGCCGGCGTTGTACTCGTTCACGTTGGTCCCCGGCGCCACGAGCTCGTCGATGCGGTCGAGGGCGGCCGTGTCCAGCACCACCGACTCGGCCCCCAGCATCGACTCGAACTGCGCCGGCGTCCGCGGCCCGACGATGGCCGACGTCACCGCCCGGTGGGCCAGGGTGAACCCCACCGCCAGGTGCGGCAGGCTGCAGCCGACGTCACCGGCCACCTCCACCAACTGCTCCACCAGGTCCAGCTTCCGGGCCGCCTCCGGCGTTCCCCAGTCGAAGTGGTCCGACTGCCGCAGGGCCCGCGAGTCCGACGGTGCCTCGTTGCCCCGGCGGTACTTGCCGCTCAGCCAACCGCCGTTCAGCGGTGCCCACACCAGCACCCCGAACCCGAACCGCTCCGCCACCGGCAGCACGTCACGCTCGATGCCCCGGGCGAAGATCGAGTACGGCGGCTGCTCCGTCGAGAACCGCTCCCGCCCCCGCATCTGGGCGACGTAGACGCTCTCCACCAGCAGCTCCGCCGGAAACGTCGAGGTGCCGATGGCCCGGACCTTGCCGGCCCGGACCAGGTCGGTGAGGGCCCCCAGGGTCTCGTCGATGTCGACGGTGTGGTCGGGCCGGTGGACCTGGTAGAGGTCGATCCAGTCCGTCTGCAGCCGGCGCAGGCTGTTCTCCACCTCGGCCGTGATCCAGCGCCGCGAGTTCCCCCGGTGGTTCAGGTCCTTGTCCATCGGGTTGTTGACCTTCGTGGCCAGCACCACCTCGTCCCGCCGCGACTTCAGGGCCCGCCCCACGATCTCCTCGGACACCCCGTAGTCGTAGATGTCCGCCGTGTCCACGAAGTTGATCCCCGCGTCCAGGGCCATGTCGACGATCCGGCGGCACTCCGCCTCGTCGGGGTTCCCCCACGAGCCGAACATCATCGTCCCCAGGCACAGCGTGCTCACCTGCATGCCCGTCCGGCCAAGCGTCCGGTACTCCACAGCCGCCCTCCATCCCCCCGGACGTCGTCACCGCCGACCACCGGCTGGCTGGCGGTCGGTCCCTCGACCGTCAACCGTCGACCATGCCCGTCGGCCCGTCGGTGATGCACGTCAGGGTCTGTCAACTGTCTATTATCGTGAGATATCATACCACATTACGGTTCAACGGCACGGTTGGTGGCACGGTTGGCACGGTTGGTGGCGCGGTTGGCACAGTCCGGTGACCGTCCGGCGACACGGTCCGTGGCGGTCCAGCGACAGGGTCCGGTGACCGCTCGGCGACGGGGTCCGGCGACCGTCCGATGACACGGTCCGGTGACACGGTCCAGCGGGCTGGTCCGGCGGCCCCATGCTTGCCGTCGCCGTTGGTAGCGACAAAGATTGGACTTCGGCCATCCACGGCACCACGGCGGCAGGACCCCGGTGGTCGACCGGTGGGCAGTGAGGCCGCAGGCCGTGACCCCCGAAGCAGTGAGGGAGAACAGTGAGTCCCAGCAAGATGGCGGACCCGCCGGGCGCCAACGGCGACGGGCCGGACAGCGCGCCCTCCGGCCCCCTCGCCACCGTGGCCGACGGCGCCGGGGCGGACACCAACGGGGCAGATGGCACCGTGTCCAACGGCGCCGAGGCCGGCAACGGGGCCGGGGCCGGAGCCGGCAACGGTGCTGGTGCCGGCAACGGTGCTGGTGCCGGGGCCGGCAACGGCACCCGTCCCCAGCGACCCCGTCGCGGCGAGGCCACCCCGTCGATCCAGTCGGTGGAGCGGGCGGCCAACATCCTCGGGTTCTTCACCGCCAGCCGGCCACGGCTGACCCTGTCCGAGCTGACCGCCCGGCTGGGCATGAGCAAGGCGACCGCCCACCGGTACACCATGGCGCTGCGACAGGTGAACCTGCTGCGCTACGACCCGAGCTGCGCCGAGTACACCCTCGGCCCCCAGGTCCTGGTGCTGGCCGGAGCCGCCCGGGCCGGGCTGCCCATCATCACCGTGGCCGGCCCGCTCATGGAGGAGCTGGTCCGGGACGTCAACGAGACCGTGGTCCTCAGCATCTGGGACGGCGAGGCTCCGGTGGTGGTCCGGGTGGACGACGGCACCGAACGGGTGATCCGGGTCAGCGTCCGCGCCGGGGCCCGCCTCGACCGGTTCAGGTCGGCCCAGGGCCGGGTGTTCTGCGCCTTCCTCCCCGAAGGGAACGTGCCGGAGCTGGCCGACGAGCTGAAGCGGTCCGCCAAGTTCCGGACGGAGATCACGGCCATCAGGGAGAGCCGCATCGGGGTCAACGTGTCCGAGCTGCACGGGGTCCGGACCATCGCCGCACCGGTCTTCGCCGACGGCGAGATCGTGGCGGTCATGGCGTTGGTGGGCACCACCACCACCCTGTCCGACAGCACCACCTCCCCGGCGGCCCGGGCCCTGCGCCGGGCGGCGGAGCGGCTGACCGAGATCCAGGGGAAGCACCTGCACGAGCCGGCGTAGGCGCCGGCCGGCAGCACCGGCCGGAAACGGCGCAGTGCGGGGCGTCGGTGGCCCGGGCCACCGCAGCGGGACCGCCCGATGGCCCGGCGTGGCCGGGCCCGGGGTCAGTCCCGGACCAGCGGCTTGTACCGGATGCGGTGCGGCTGGTCGGCGTCGGCGCCCAGCCGCTTGTGCCGGTCGGCCTCGTAGTCGGTGAACCCGCCCTCGAACCACCGCACCTCGGAGTCGCCCTCGAACGCCAGCATGTGGGTGGCGATGCGGTCCAGGAACCACCGGTCGTGGCTGATGACCACGGCGCAGCCCGGGAAGCCGAGGAGGCCGTCCTCCAGGGCCCGCAGGGTGTCCACGTCGAGGTCGTTGGTGGGCTCGTCCAGCAGCAGGACGTTGCCGCCGGACTTGAGCACCTTGGCGAGCTGCACCCGGTTGCGCTCGCCTCCGGATAGCTGGCCCACCAGCTTCTGCTGGTCGGACCCCTTGAACCCGAACCCGGCCACGTAGGCCCGGCCGTGCAGCTCGCGGTTGCCCACCACGATGCGGTCCTGGCCGCCGGTGATCTCGTCGAACACCGTGGCGGCCGGGTCCAGGGTGTCCCGGGACTGGTCCACGTAGGCCAGCGCCACCGTGGACCCCACCTCCAGGGACCCGGCGTCCGGCTTCTCGTCGCCGGCCATCATCCGGAACAGGGTGGTCTTGCCGGCGCCGTTCGGCCCGATGACCCCGACGATGCCGCCGGGGGGCAGCAGGAAGGACAGGCCGTCGATCAGCAGCCGGTCGCCGTAGCCCTTGACCACCCCGTCGGCCTCCGCTACCCGGTCCCCCAGGCGGGGCCCCGGCGGAATGGTGATCTCCAGCTTGTCCGCCCGGCGCTCCGCCGCCTCGGCCTCCGCCACCAGGTCGTTGTAGGCGTTGATCCGGGCCTTCCCCTTGCTCTGCCGGGCCCGCGGCGACATCCTGATCCAGTCCAGCTCGCGCTGCAGGGCCTGCTGCCGGGACTTGTCGGCCTTCTCCTCCCCGGCCAGCCGGGCCTGCTTCTGTTCCAGCCAGGACGAGTAGTTGCCCTCCCACGGGATGCCGTGGCCGCGGTCCAGCTCCAGGATCCAGCCGGCCACGTTGTCCAGGAAGTACCGGTCGTGGGTGACCGCCACCACCGTCCCCGGGTAGTCCTGCAGGGTCCGCTCCAGCCAGGCCACCGACTCGGCGTCCAGGTGGTTGGTGGGCTCGTCCAGCAGCAGCAGGTCCGGCTTGGCCAGCAGCAGCCGGCACAGCGCCACCCGCCGCCGCTCCCCACCGGACAGGGTGGCGACGTCGGCGTCCCCGGGCGGCAGCCGGAGGGCGTCCATGGCGATCTCGAACGTCCGGTCCAGGTCCCAGGCGCCGGCGGCCTCGATCTTGTCCTGCAGCGCCGCCTGCTCGGCCAGCAGCTTGTCGAAGTCGGCGTCCGGTTCCCCCATGGCCGCGCAGACCTGGTTGAACCGGTCCACCAGCGCCTTCGTCTCGGCCACCCCGTCGGCCACGTTGCCGGCCACGTCCTTGGCCGGGTCCAGCTCCGGCTCCTGCGGCAGGTACCCCACGGTGAACCCCGGGGTCAGCCGGGCCTCGCCGGTGAAGTCGTCGTCCAGGCCGGCCATGATCCGCAGCAGGGACGACTTGCCGGACCCGTTGGACCCGATGACCCCGATCTTGGCGCCGGGGTAGAAGGACAGGTTGATCCCCCGCAGCACCTCCCGGTCCGGCGGGTAGAACCGGCGGAGGTCGCGCATGGTGAAGATGTACTGGGCAGGCATGCCCAAGACCGTACCGTCGGCCGGGCCCCCGGCCGGTCGTATCGTTGGCGGACCGCCCGCCGTCGACCGTCGATCGAGGAGGAGCCGTTGCCCAGGTGCCTGGTGGTGCAGCACGTCGCCCCCGAGGGCCCGTACGCGGTAGGCGACGCCCTGGCCGCCGCCGGGGTCGACGTCGACGTCCGCCGGGTGTTCGCCGGTGACCGGTTGCCGGACGGCGCCGGCGGCCTGGACGGCCTGGACGGCCTGGTGGTCATGGGCGGCCCGATGTCGGCCACGACCGACGACGGCTTCCCCACCCGCCGGGCCGAACTGGCGCTGCTGGCCGACGCGGTGGCCCGGCAGCGGCCGGTGCTGGGGGTGTGCCTGGGGGCCCAGTTGCTGGCCGCGGCCACCGGCGGCCGGGTGGTCGCCGGCACCGCCGGTCCCGAGATCGGGTGGGGGCCGGTGGACCTGGCCCCCGACGCCGCCCACGACCCCCTGCTGGCCGGGCTGCCCGACCGGTTCGAGGTGCTGCACTGGCACGGCGACACCTTCACCCTGCCCCCCGGCGCCGCCCACCTGGCCTCCAGCGGCCGTTACCCCAACCAGGCCTTCCGGATCGGGCCGCGGGGGTGGGGCCTGCAGTTCCATGTGGAGGTCGACCAGGGGGCGGTGGCGGCCTTCGTGGCCGCCTTCGGCGACCAGCCCGGCGTGGACGCCGCCGCCATCACCGCCGGTGACGCCGTGGCCCGGCTAGCCGCCGTCCGGGACCTCGTCGCCACCCGGTTCGCCCGTCTCGTATCCGCGGCGACCACCCTGGAGGAGCCGTGACCACCCTGGAGGAGCCATGACCACCCTGAAGGAGATGGAGGGGACCGGTGACCGGTTCACCGTGGACGGCCTGATGGCCGTCCGGGCCCGCACCCGGTGGGCGGTGCACGCCATCGCCAGACAGGTACGGGTGGGGATGGCCGAGGAGGAGGCCCGGGCCGTGGCCCGGGACACCCTGTCCACGCTCGGCATGCGCCGTGGCTGGCACCACGTCATCGTGCGAGTGGGGCCGAACACCACCAAGGACTTCATGGAGCGGTCCGAGCCGGGCGTGGTGCTCGGTCCGGACGACATCTTCTTCATCGACATCGGCCCCGTCTACGGCGACATCGAGGGGGACGCCGGCGAGACCTTCGTGGTGGGCGCCGACCCGGACCACCTGCGGGCGAAGGCCGACGTCCGGGCCATCTGGGACGCCGTCCGACAGCGGTGGCTGGACGACGGGGCCACCGGCCAGGAGCTGTACGCCTTCGCCGACCACGCCGCCGCTGGCCTGGGTTGGACCCTCAACTTCGACCTGTCCGGCCACCGGCTGGGTGACTACCCCCACTCGGCCCACTACGACGGGTCCGTCGCCGACGTGCCGTTCCGGCCCAGCCCGGACCGGTGGGTGCTGGAGATCGCCATTCGGCACCCCACGGAGCCGTTCGGCGCGTTCTACGAGGACCTGCTGCTGGACGACCAGTCGTTCCCGGACTGGGTGTTCGCCGAGCGTCCGCCTCCCGGCGGCTGACCGCTCAGCGGACGCCGCGGGGCCGGAACTGCACGCTGATCCGCGGGCCCACCGGCTTCCTGGTCTTCGGCACCGAGTGCTCCCAGGTCCGCTGGCAGCTCCCTCCCATCACCAGCAGGTCACCGCCGGCCAGGTCGAAGCGGAGCGCCGATCCCTTGCCCCGCGGCCGCAGCAGCAGGGTCCGGGGGAAGCCCAGGGACAGGATCGCCACCGTCGTGTCCTCGGTGGACCCCCGGCCGATGGTGTCGCCATGCCACGCCACGCTGTCGTCGCCGGACCGGTACAGCGCCATGCCCACCGTGCAGAACGGCTCCCCCGCCGACGCGCCGTAGCTGCGGTCCAGCTCCCGGCGGGCCGCGGCGAGCGCCGGGTCCGGGAGGTCCGCACCCTCGGCGTAGAACGCCATCATCCTCGGCACGTCGACCACCCGGTCGTACATCCGCCGCCGCTCCGTCCGCCACGGCACGTCCAGCAGCAGCCGCTCGAACAGCGGGTCCGCCCCGGCCATCCACGCCCGGTGCAGGTCCACCCACGCCCCGCCGGGCAGGACCGTCCGCATCGCACCCGGGCCCGGGTCCACGTCCGTCCCGGCGTCCGACACCCGCAACGGCCGGGGTCCCGGCCCGTCGGCCAACGTCAGCAGCGAACCCTGCAGCACCACCGGGCCAGCATAGCGAACAGGTGTTCGTCATCCAACCGGCCGGGGCCCAACCGGCCGGGGCCCAACCGGTCGGGGTCAGCCGCCGGACTCCTTCCAGCCGGCCAGCTCCCGGCCCTCCTCGGTGACCCCGACCGGCAGCAACCCCTCGAAGGCGGTGAGCACGTCCTCGGCGGCCACCTCCTCCTCGCGGACCCGGCGGGACGGCACCGGCTGGTCGTCGTGCACGTACTTGCCGCCACGCAGCCAGGACGCCCCCGCCGCCAGCACACAGGCCCCGGCGGCGAAGTAGAACGCCTCGTGCAGCCCGGTCTGGAACGACGAGCTGATCAGGCTCGGGAAGAAGCTGTGGCCGGTCAGCACCCCGGCCTGGCCGGCCGGAAGGTGGTGCAGGGAGCTGCCCAGCAGGTTCCGCAAGGGGTTGTAGCCGAGGAAGGCGGCGAACAGGCTGGCCACCGGCGGCAGGTGGGACACCGAGCTGGCGGTGCCGGCCGGGACGCCGTGGCTGACCAGCCCGTGGTACAGCCGGCCGGGCAGCGACGACGCCAGGCCGACGATGATGAGGGTGAAGAAGATGCCGATGGACAGCACCTGGGCGGAGTTCTGGAAGGTGTTGGCCACCCCGGCCCCGGCCCCGCGCCGGTTGGGAGGCAGGCTGTTCATGATGCCGGCCCGGTTGGGGGCGGCGAACACCCCCATCGCCACACCCATCATCAGCAGGATGAGGGCGAACCAGACGTAGGAGAAGTCCACCGGCAGGGCGGTCAGCAGCAGGAACCCGGCGGCCACCGCGGCCATCCCCCCGGTGGCGAACGGCCGGGCCCCGAACCGGTCGGACAGCCACCCGGCCACCGGGGCGGCGATGAGCATGCCGGCGGTGAGCGGCAGCATGTAGATGCCGGCCCACAGCGGGGTCTGCGAGAAGTCGTAGCCGTGTAGCGGCAGCCAGATGCCCTGTAGCCAGATGATCAGCATGAACATCAGCCCACCGCGGCCCAGCGAGGTGAGGAAGCCGGCGAAGTTGCCGGCGGAGAACGCCCGGATGCGGAACAGCTTGAGGTCGAACATGGGGTTGGCCACCCGGGTCTCGATGACCACGAACACCCCCAGCACCACCACCCCGCCGATCAGCGCGGCCAGCACCTTCGGGTTGGTCCACCCCATGACGTGGTGGCCGTACGGCATGATGCCGTAGGTGATGGCGGCCAGCACCGCCACCAGCCCGACCGCGAAGGTGGCGTTGCCCCACCAGTCGATCGTCGCCGGGGTCCGGACCCCCTGGTCGCGGAGTTTCAGGTAGGCCCACACGGTGCCGAACAGCCCGAACGGCACCGACACCAAGAACACCAGGTGCCATTCCACCGGGGCCAGCAGGCCGCCCAGGATGAGGCCGACGAACGACCCCACCACCAGGGCGATGGCGTTGATGCCGATGGCCATCCCCCGCTGGTCCTGCGGGAAGGCGTCGGTCAGGATGGCCCCGGAGTTGGCCATCAGGCAGGCCGCCCCCACCCCCTGCCCGATACGCATGACGATCAGGTACACCGCGGCCCCGGTGCCGCTGAACCAGGTCACGGCCAGCAGGATGGAGAACAGCGTGAAGATGGCGAACCCCAGGTTGTACAGCCGGACCCGGCCGTACATGTCGCCGATCCGGCCCAGGGTGACCACCAGGACGGCGGTCACCACCATGAACCCCATCAGCATCCACAGCAGGTAGCCGGTGCTGGACGGCTCCAGCGGGTTCAGGTGGATGCCGTCGAAGATGCTGGGCAGCGCGATCAGGGTGATGGAGCTGTTGATCGCCGCCATCATCATCCCCAAGGTGGTGTTGGACAGCGCCACCCACTTGTACCGGTCCCCTGCGCCGGCCGGCGCCGCCACCGTGGTCATGGTCCTCCGATCGTCCCGTCCAGCCCGTTCCGGTCGATCGGAGCCGCTGCTCCGGATTCGACCTTTACGTTTACGTCAACGATACTGTACAAACGACGTCACCGGTGCACATGTTCCCGCCTGCCCTGTCCGGCCTGTCCCCCTCGGCCGGCCTATCCCGTTCGGCCGGCTCGGCCCCCTCGGCCGGCCTGTCCCGCTCGGCTCGCTCCGCCCGCTTCGCCGGCTCCGCCGGCAGCCTGTCCCGCTCGGTCAGTTCGCCGCGCTCGGCTGGCTCCGTCGGTTCGGCCCCCTCGACCGGCTTATCCCGCTCGGCCGGTTCGGCCCGCGCCGCCCCCTCGGCCGCATCGGCCCGGTCGGTCGGCTCGCCGCGCTCGGCCCGCGCCGCCAGCTCGGCAGCCTGCCCTTCGAGGTCGGCCTCCCGTGGGGGGCGGTGGGTGACCGCGAGGAGGACGACGCTGCCGACGCCGGCCATGCCGAAGGTGGTGATGAGGCGGTAGACGATGGTGGCGACGGCGGCGTCGGCGGCCGGGGTGCCGGTGAGGGCGAAGGCGCCGATCAGGCCGCCCTCGACGAAGCCGATGCCGCCGGGCACCGGGGCCAGGCTGCCGGCGACCTGGGCGGCGGCGTAGGCGAACAGGACGGCCCGCCACGGCACCGGAAGGCCGAGGCCGGCGAAGGCGGCGACCAGGCACAGGACGTCGAGGCCCCAGTTGCCGAAGCTGAGGGCGAGCACCTGGGCGCCGCCGGGGACGGTGGCCCGGAACCGGGCCACCTCGGCGGCGCGGCCGGCGAGGCGCTCGGCGAGGTGCACGCCGGGCAGGTGGCGGTGGCGGCCCAGCCAGTGCTCGACGGCGGGGACGTGGTGGGCGGCAACCACCACGGCGGCGGTGCCCGCGGCCAGCAACGCGGCGCAACCGACGGTGGCTGCGGCGCCGATGAGCCCGGCGACGGCGGCACCGGCCAGCAGCAGGGCCAGGACGGACACGGCGGCGGCGAAGCCGCCGGCGAGGACCGCCCACAGGGCCAGCGGCATGGGCACCCGGCGGCGGCGGTACTGGCCGACCAGCCAGCCGCTGGCCGGGGCGGTGCCGCCGGGGACCAGGTTGGTGAGGCCGGTGGCGGCGACGGCCAGGCCGAGGACGGTGCGGCGGCGCAACCGGGCCCCGCCGGCCAGCAACAGCCGGCGCTGCACCCCGGCGTAGCAGGCGAAGGACACCGCCTCGGCCGCCAGGGCGGCGGCCAGCCAGGGCAGGCTGCCGGCGCTGATGTGCCGGAAGGTGGCCGCCAGGTCGCCACGGGCCCGCACCACCACGACGGCGAGGGCAGCCAGGATGGCGGCGACGAACAGCCATCGCAACCATCGGCGGCGCCGGGCGGAGTCCACCCCGGGTACGTACCCGGGATCAGTCGACCAGGTACGCGGAGAGGGCCGCCTCGGCCATGTCGTCGGGGGTGCCCTGCCGCTCGATGCGGCCGTGCACCATGATGGCGGCGTCGGTGGCCACGGTGAGGGCGGTGTTGACGAACTGCTCGACCAGCAGCACGGTGATGCCGCTGGCGGCCAACTGGCCGACCAGTTGGTAGAGGTCGGCCACCACCAGGGGGGCCAGCCCCATGGACAGCTCGTCCAGCAGCAGCACCTTGGGCTCGGTGACCAGGGCCCGGGAGATGGCCAGCATCTGCTGCTCCCCGCCGGACAGGGTGCCGGCGTGCTGCCGCCGGCGCTCCTTCAAGCGGGGGAAGGTGTCGTAGGTGCGGGCCTCCACCTGGTCCATGGTGACCCTGCCGCCGTAGGTCCACATCCGCAGGTTCTCGCGGACGGTCAGGTTGGCGAAGATGCCGCGGCCCTCCGGGATGGAGCACAGCCCCTGGTGCACCAGGGACTCCGCCGACACCTTGGCGGTGGGCTGCCCGTCGACGGTGACCGCGCCGGCGGTGGGCCGGATGCGGCCGCTCAGCACCTTGAGCAGGGTGGACTTGCCGGCGCCGTTGGGGCCCAGCAGGGCGAACACGCTGCCGCTCGGCACCGACAGGTCGACGCCGTGGAGCACCTCGATGCGGCCGTAGCCGGCCCGGATGCCCTCGGCGGTGATCATGGCCGGCGCGATCGGTGCGGCCCCCGCCACCCCGGTGGGCGCCGTCACGGCGCGACGGTCCCCAGGTAGGCGGCCTGCACGGCCCGGTCGTTACGGATCTGCTCCGGGGTGCCGGAGGCGATGACCTCGCCGAAGTCCAGCACGTGCACCCAGTCGCAGACCCGCATGACCAGCTCCATGTCGTGCTCCACCAGCAGGATGGCCGCCCCGGCCCTGGCCAACTGCCGCAACAGCCGGCCGAGCACCTCGGACTCGGCATCGTCCAGCCCGGAGCACGGCTCGTCCAGCAGCAACAGGGCTGGGTCGATGGACAGCGCCCGGGCCAGCTCCACCATCCGGGCCAGCCCGGTGGGCATGGCGCTGGACTGGCTGGCCCCGGCCCCGGCCAGGCCGACCCGGACGAGGAGCTCTTCGGAGACGGCGGCCGGCGGCTTCGGCACGGACCCGTCGGCCAACGGCACCGGGCGGCGGCGCCACGGCCACCACGACGACGAGGCCTCCACGCCGACCTGTACGTTCTCCGCCGCGCTGAGGCTGCCGAACAGCTCCAGCCGCTGGAACGTCCGGGCGATGCCCAACCGGGCCCGCCGGTACGGGGGCAGCCCGGCCAGGCTGCGGCCGCGGTACCGCACCTCGCCGCGGTCGGCCGGCTGCAGGCCGCTGATGACGTTGAACAGGGTGGTCTTGCCGGCGCCGTTCGGCCCGATCAGCCCGGTGACCGATCCGGCGGCCACGGTCAGGTTGACGTCGGACAGGGCGGCGACGCCGCCGAAGCGGACGGCCACCCCGGTCACCTCCAGGATGGGGTCCGCTGGCCGGATGGGGTCGGCCGGCCGGGTGGGGTCAACTGCCGACACGTTGCTCCTCCCCCACCGGGCCGGCGCTGACGGCCAGGGACGGCGGGCCGACGGCCAGCGGCACCTCGGGGTCGGACGGCACCCACGGCAGCCGGAACCGGGCGGCGATCCAGTCGAGCCCGAGGATGCCGTTGGCGGCCCGGCCGACCAGCATGATCCCGAGGGCTCCCACCACCAGGCCCTGGACCTGGTTGAGGTGGGGCACGTTGGCCGAGATGGCGTAGGTCAGGGCGGCCAGGAAGGCGCCGCTGACCGTCCGGACGTTCCAGATGACGAGGAACAGCAGGAACATGACCCCGGAGAAGATTGTGAACGTCTTGGCTGTGACGGTGAACTGCAGGGTGTTCCACAGGGCGCCGCCAAGACCGGCCAGGCCGGCGGCGACGGCGAACACGATCACCTTGGTGATCGCCGGGTTGAGGCCGACGGTGGCACAGGCCGCCGGGGAGTCGTTGAGGGCGAGCAGCCGGCGGCCGAACAGGCCGCGGCGCAGTGCCAGGACGAACAGGGCGACCAGGACGAACACGACGGTGAGCAGGATGAATTCGGACCGGTCACTGGTGATCTGCCAGCCGCCGATGGAGAGGCGGTCGCCGGAGATGCCGGAGGTGCCGAGCACCCGGGAGTCGAGGAAGAACCCGCTCTGGACGGCCTCGGCGAAGGCGAAGGTGGCCAGGGCCAGGTACAGGCCGCGCAGCCGGATGGTCGGCAGGGCGATGACGATACCGAGACCGGCGCAGACGCCGACGGCGACCAGGACGCCCAGCAGGGAGCCGCCGCCGGCCACCTTGCCCATGCAGAACGCCCCGATCCCCATGAAGGCCAGTTGGCACAGGGACACCTGGCCGGCGTAGCCGACCAGCAGCACCAGGGAGAGGGCCACCACCCCGAAGACCATGGTCTGCCCGACGATGGGCCCGAGGGTGCCGGTGCCGGGGGCGAGGAAGGTGGTGCCCATGGCCATGGCGAAGACCACCCCGGCCGCGATGAAGATCACCCCGGTGATGGCCGACTCCCAGCCGCCGGCCACCCGGGGGATCCGGACGGTGGTCAGCCGGCCGACTGCCCGCAGCCGGACCGACGGCAGGGCCACCAGGGCGATGAACAGGAAGATCATCGGCAGGGCGGCGGTGACGTCGGCGCCGGTTCCCGACGGCAGGTGGGGGGCGGCGTACTGCTTGAAGTATGTGACCAGCAGGCCGATGAGGATGGCCGCGGCGAACGTCCAGGGGATGCTGCGCAGGCGCCCCACCACGGCGGCGGCGTAGCCGTTGACGACGAGGAGGGCGATGGTCAGGACGCTGAAGGTCTGTGTCAGGGTGGGAGCGATCAGCACCCCGGCCAGGGCGGCCAGCATGAAGCCGAGGGCCCACCCGGCCCGGCTCATCCGGACCGGCGACACCCCGGCCATGGACAGCAGGTCGGGATCGTCGACGACCGCCCGCATCCCGGTGCCGATGCGGGTGCGGTACAGCAACAGGCGGAGCCCGACGGCCACCGCGACGGCGGCGACCAGCAGCACCAGGTTCTGCCACAACAGCGCCACCCCGAACAGGTGGAAATACCCTGTGAACAGGGAGTGGACCGAACGGGATGTGGCCACGCTCCACACCAGGGTGCCCAGCCCGATGAGGATGACCAACAACCCCAGGGTGACCATGATGGGGCGTTCGGCGGTGGCACCGAACAGCCGGCGCATGAAGGCCCACTCCACCACCGCCCCGAACAGGGGGGCGCCGACGAACACCACCACGATGATCCCCGCCCAGTCCGGAACCCCGGCCTGCTGGAGCTGCCAGTAGCAGAACGCCGCCATCATGGCCACGCCCCCGTGGGCGAAGTTGAACACCCCGGACGTGGTGTAGGTGACCACGAGGCCCGTGGCCAAGATGGCGTATGCGGCACCGACGGCGATGCCGATGACGGTGAACTGCAAGAATTCGCTCACCGTGTCCTCCCCGATCCCCGGTCGCTCACGCTGCCGGGCGGCAATCCCGTGGCCGGATCAACCGCGTCCCTGCTCCCTACTGTTCTAGTACCTGTTCTACTGCGGTTCTAGTACGGGGTGTTGGGGGGCACGTAGTACTGGTCGGTGCACCGGTACCCGTTGGTCTTGCTGCTGATCGACGGGTCGGCCTGGCGGACCCACTGGCCGTTCTTGATGCGGCCGATCAGGTAGCAGTTGGACACCGTCTT
>DASZUK010000048.1:0-14049 GCA_035547695.1 Acidimicrobiales bacterium | reverse complement strand
TCGCCGACGCCGTCGGGCCCACCGTGGCCGACCTGGCCCGGCCGCCGACCGAGGGCCCCGGCGACGAGTACATCGGCTTCGCCTTCCGGAGCCGTACGGCCTGGCCGGCGGACTCGGAGGAGGCCCTGGCCTTCCGGGGCGCGGGCGTGGCCGCCGGGCGCTGACGGGCCCGACAATGGCCGCCAGCCCGACAATGGCCGCCAGCCCACCATCGACCGTAGGACAACAGGAGGACGCATGACCACCGTCGACACCACCCCGACCTTGGACCTCGCCGACCATCTGGCCATCCGCCAGTTGGTGGAGCGGTACTTCCTGGCGGTCGACGCCGCGGACGGCGCGGCGGTGGCCGGCATGTTCACCGAGGACGGCCTCCTCGGGTTCACCCGGTCGAACCCCAGCAGCGGGCCGACCGGCGAGCGGCGGGGCCGGGCGGCGATCGAGGAGCAGACCAACTGGCTCGGCGGGGTGTACCGGGAGACCGGCCACATCTGCGCCAGCCAGGTCCTGTACCCCGGCGACGACCCCGTGCGGGGCCGGGTCCGCTGCGTGGCCCACCACATCAAGGACGACGACGGGCCGGCGACGACACGGACGGTGTTCTTGGAGTACGACGACGTCTACGTCAAGGAGGACGACGGCCAGTGGCGGTTCGCCAGCCGCAACCTCATCATCGGCTGCACCGTCACCCACCCCGTGGAGGTCGTCGGATGACCACCGTCGCCGACCCGCCGGCCGGGACCGCCCGGCAGCTCGGCTACGCCCTGGTGGACGCCGACAACCACTACTACGAGCCCCACGACTGCTTCACCCGGCACATGGAGTCGGCGTACGCCGACCACGCCGTCCACACCGTGGTGGGCGACGACGGGCTGGGGCGGCTGTTCATCGGGGACCGGCCGGCCCCGTGGCGCCCGGTCATCCAGTACGACCTGATCGCCCCGCCGGGAGCCGGCAAGGGGCTGATGATCGGCAAGCGCAAGGACCCCCAGTTCGAGGACCCGAACGCCAACGTCCTGATCAAGCCCTACGAGCACCCGGCCTTCATCAACCGGGACGCCCGGCTGGCCCTGATGGACGAGCAGGGCATCCAGGCGGCCTACCTGCTGCCGACCGCCGCCGTCTGCCTCGAGTACAACCTCTACCAGGACGGCCCGGAGGCGGCCTTCGCCAACCTCCGGTCGTTCAACCGGTGGATCGAGGACGACTGGGGCTACGGGTACCAGGACCGGATCTTCGGGGTGCCGCTCCTCTCCCTGGCCGACGTCGACCTGGCCGTGGCCGAGCTGGAGCGGGTGCTGGCGCTGGGCGCCCGGGCCGTCCACCTCAACCCGGGGCCGGCCTACGGCCGCTCCCCCGCCGACCCCCACTTCGACCCGTTCTGGGCCCGGGCCCAGGAGGCCGGGGTACCGGTGATGTTCCACATCGGCTACTCCGGCTACAACGACTCGGTCGGCGTCCTGTGGGGCGAACGGCCCAACGTCTCGCTCTACGAGCAGACGCCCCTGCAGAACTTTCTCGGGCTCTGCGACCGGCCCATCACCGACACCTTCGCCGCCCTGGTCCTCGGGGGCCTGTTCGAGCGGTTCGGCTCCCTCAAGATCGTCAGCGTCGAGAACGGCTGCGCCTGGGTGCCGGGCCTGCTGCACCAGATGGACCACTCCGCCCTGCTGTCCCGGGTCAACACCCTGGTGGAGCAGCCCAGCGAGACCTTCGCCCGGCACTTCTCCGTGGCCCCCTTCTGGGAGGACAACGGGGCCGAGCTGGCCCGCCTGATCGGCGAGGACCACGTCCTGCTGGGGTCCGACTTCCCCCACCCCGAAGGGGAGGCGGTGCCGGTCGACTTCGTCGACTGCCTCGACGGCCTGGACGACGGCCAGATCCGCAAGGTCATGCGGGACAACACCGCCGCCCTCATCGGCCTGCCCGCCTGATCGACCACCCGACGATCGACCACCCGACGATCGACCACCGGAGGAGCCCCATGTCCGAACCCACGCTGGGGACGCTCGAGGTCGCCAACGACCTGTTGGGCGACCGGGCCGCCCTGGATGCCAGCTTCCAGGAGAACGGCTACCTGTACTTCCAGGGGATCCTGGCCTGCCCCGAGCTGTCCGCCGTCTCCGAGGCCTACATCGCCGAGCTGACCCGCCAGGACCTGGTCCGGGGCGATGCCGAGGGCCTCACCTGGACGGGCCGGACCATGGAGGACCTCGACCAGGAGGAGCTCCACCGGAAGGTGGACTACGACGCCTTCTGGGACTCCCCCGGCCTGATGGAGGTGCTCGAGGCCGCCTACGGGGGCCCGGTGTTCGTCTACAAGCAGACGCTGCTGCGGGTCGCCCTCCCCACCTTCGGCCGCTACGACCAGCCACCCCACCAGGACGGCTACTACGTCGACAGCGAGGACTTCCGGACGGTGTGGGTCCCCCTGGTGACGATCCCCCGGGAGGTCGGCGGCCTCGCCGTCGCCCGGAGCTCGCAGCGGACAGGCTGCCGGGAGCACGTCGAGCACCCGGAGCACCGCCTGTTCGGGAGGGACTACGCCATCCCGGGCGTCCCCGTCGACACCATCGAAGAGGAGTGGCAGAGCGCCGCCTACGCCGTCGGCGACCTCCTGATCTTCCACCGCTACCTCGTCCACCGCTCGCAGCCGAACCGTTCGTCGGAGCAGGTGCGGATCAGCATGGACGTGCGGGTCCAGCCGGTGGCCGCTCCCCGCGGCTACCACGCCACCAACAACGCCCTGACGATCATGGCGGACTACAAGAACAAGGGGAAGACGGCGCTCCCGGCCTTCGCCAAGTGAGCGATCCGGCCACGTGAGCGATCAAATGGGCACCGGACGGTTGGCCGGCCGGGTGGCGATCGTCACCGGCGCCGGCTCCGGGATCGGGCAGGCGGCGGCGATCCGGTTCGGCCGCGAGGGGGCCCGGGTCCTCTGTGCCGACCTCGACGGGTCGACGGCCGAGGCCACCGCGACGACGATCGCCGGTGACGGGGGCATAGCGGAGCCGATGCCGGTCGACGCCACCCGACGGGCCGCCGTCGAGGCCATGGCGGCCCGGGCCGTCGAGCGCTGGGGGACCATCGACGTCCTGTTCGCCAACGCCGGGACCTCCGGCGTAGCCACCGCGCTGAGCTGTGACGACTCGTTGTGGGACCACAACCTGAACGTCAGCCTGCGATCCGCCTGGCTGTCCTCCCAGGCCGTCCTGCCGACGATGATCGGGCAGCACCGGGGGTCGATCATCCTCATGTCCACCGCCGCCGCGGTGACCGGCCTCCCGAAGACGTTCCCCCACGCGGCGGCCAAGGGGGCCATCATCGCCATCACCCGCCAGATGGCGGCCGACTTCGGCCCGGACAACATCCGGGTGAACGCCCTGGCGCCGGGGGCGATCCTCACCCCGCTCCTCCGCAGCACCTACGAGGAGCGGGCCCGGCAGGGGGCCTACCCCTCGGCCCAGGCCGGCATGGACGCGACGGCCAGGACCTACAAGCTGGGCCGGCTGGGCACGGTCGACGACTGCGCCAACCTGGCCGTCTTCCTGGCCAGCGACGAGTCGTCCTGGTTCACCGGGTCGATCTTCACCGTCGACGGCGGCCTCACCACGACCAGCGCCCTCGGCGCCTCCGGTACCACCACCCAGAGCTGACCCCGTTGCGCCCCCTGTGGCCGTTCACGGGGCCGCCGGCGCCGCTGTCACCGGGCGACGGGCTCCCGCATCGACGTCGTCGGCTCGGGCGCCCGGTCCGCTCAGAGCGACAGGCCGATGAGGTTGGCGGTGTTCTCCCGCATCACCTTCCGGACGTCGTCGGCGCCGAGCCCCTCGAGGGAGTTGGCGAAGTTGACCGGGTCGTCCTCGCCCTCGGCGTGGGGGAAGTCGGACCCCATGAGGACGTGGTCGACGCCGATGATCCCGGCCAGCGCGGTGCCGCTGTCCTCCCAGAACGGGGCCACGTAGACGTTCTGCTTGAAGATCTCGCTGGGCTTGCCCTCCCGCGACGACCACGCCACCCGGGACAGCTTGGTGGCGTGGTCCATCTCGTCGAGCAGCGGCCCCACCCAGGCGGACCCGTTCTCCACGCTCATCACCTTCAGGTCGGGGAACCGGCCGAACAGGTCGCCCAGGACCAGCGACGCCATGGTGTCGGCGATCGGGCGGGTGCCCCGGCCGAGGAACTGCTGGAACGGCGACTCGTCGTACAGGGTGGGGAACGCCGGCAGGCCCCAGTGGACGCAGACCATCTCGTTGTAGCCGGAGTTGGAGATGTGGTAGATCGCCGGGACCCCGGCCTCTGCGAGGCGGCCCCAGAACGGGTCGAAGTGGGGGTCGGCGGGCGACCTGCCGTAGGCGGGGCCGACGTTCAGGTGCACGAACCGGGCCCCGAGGGCCAGTACCCGGTCGAGCTCGGCCACGGCGAGGTCGAGGTCGGCCAGCGACAGGATGGGCACCCCGAACAGCCGGTCCTGGTAGTTGTAGCCCCAATCGTCCTCGATCCACCGGTTGAACGACCGGATGTTGGCGAAGGCGGCGTCGACCCCCATCTTGTACAGCTCGTACTCCACCAGCACGGCCTCGGTGGGCAGCATGACGTTGGCCTGCACCCCCTGCTCGTCCATCAGCTCCAGCCGGGCGTCCCGGTGCATCCAGGCCGGGTAGTCCATGGGGGACACCACCGGGATGTCGGAGATCTCGCCACGGTGCTCGGGGTCCAGCCCCACCACGTTCTTGGTGGCTCCGGGGGGCGACACCGCCGAGGCGACGGCCACGTTGCGCCAGGCGAACGGGGTGTCCCCGATGAAGGTGCGGGCCAGCCCGTCGTCGCCGATCTCGTGGTGGACCACCCGGTCGGCGTAGCCCTTCTCGATGTGCCGGGTGAAGCAGTCCAGCGGCTCGTAGTAGTGGCTGTCCGCGTCGACGAGGCCGTAGCCGAGGCGCTCGTTGGTGACCGTCTTGCTCATGATGTTCCCTCGCTCCGTCGAGTTCTCCGGCTCCGGCCATCTCTCCCGGGCTCCTATATCGTATCACTTAGGCTGATCGCCGGGATCGAGGGACGGTCGCGGCCCACGGGAGGGGTTCGAGCATGGAGACCGTGTGCATCGCGCTGCAGCGGCCGGAGGGGGCGCCGTTCAGCCCGTTCGCCCAGGGGCTGATCGAGCGGGCGCCGGTGGTGGACCGGGCCCGGTCGGCCGGGGCCGTCGCCGCGGCCCTCGACGTCGTCCTGTGGCCGGAGAGGACCAGGATCGTCGAGGCGGGCGCCCGGGACCGTCGCCCGTTCCCGGTCGAATGGGACGCGTTCCTGCAGTTCCGGTTCGACGACGGCGGGGGCCGCCGGTTCCTCACCGCCGGCCCGGTCGAGCTCGGGTTGGAACCCGCCGCCATGGCCGTCTACGCCTTCGAGACCCGGGTGGTCGCCGGCGAGCCGATCGGCGTCACGGCCGGCTCGGCCAAGGAGGTCACCTTCGTCACCCGGGCCTCCGGGTTGTCGGTGGCCGAGGCCGTGGCCCACCACCGGAGCGAGCACGTGGACATCGCCCTCTCCCTGGGCACGCTGTTCAACCGCTACTCCAGCAGTGGGGCCCTGACGGAGCAGGGCTCCCACTGGGACCTGATGGTGGAGCAGTGGTACGACACAACCGGCCGGTTGGCCGACCACGTCCGCCGGCACAGTGCCACCGACGACATCCGGGGCCACGAGGAGGCGTTCGTCGGCTGGCTCCACATGTACTTTGCCGCCGAGGTCGCCCTCTGGGGGCCCCGGCCCGGCGGGTAGGCCCCCGACGGAAGCGGGCGACGGCATGCCCCAGCCGGTCGCCGGCCCGAGCACCGGCGGGACCACCATCTCGATCAGGGCCGGCACGGCCATCGCCCTGATCGCCGTCACCCAGCTCATGATCATCCTCGACACGACGATCGTGACGGTGGCCCTGCCCCACATCCAGCGGTCGCTCCACTTCTCGAGCTCGTCGTTGCAGTGGGTGGTCACCGCCTACACGGTGGTCTTCGGCGGCCTCCTCCTCCTCGGGGGCCGCCTGGGCGACGTGTTCGGACGCCGCCGGCTGCTGGTCGCCGGCGTCCTCCTTTTCTCCCTCGCTTCCCTGCTCGGCGGGTTCGCCACCAGCCCGGCCTGGCTCATCACCACCCGGATGGCCCAGGCGGTCGGCGCGGCCGCGGTGGCGCCGAGCACGTTGGCCCTGATCTTCACCACGCTGGGCCATGGACGGGAGCGGGACCGGGCCGTCAACGTCTACGGCGCGATGTCGGCCACCGGTGGCGCGGTCGGGTTGATCGTCGGCGGCCTGCTGACCAGCTACGCCTCGTGGCGATGGACCCTGTTCGTCAACGTGCCCATCGGGCTGGTGATCGCCGTCGCCGCTCCCCGGGTGCTGGCCGACACGCCGCGGCGGCCCGGCCGGGTGGACGTCCTGGGGGCCGTGGCCGTCACCGCCGGGGTGGCCTCGCTCATCTTCGCCCTCTCGTCGGCGGCCCCGTCGGGCCCGTACGACCACGCCCACTTCGGCGTCCCCCGGGTGGTCGGAGGCTTCTGCGCCGGAGCCGTGCTGATCGCCGCCTTCGTGCTGATCGAGCGGCGCGTCCGGAACCCTCTCCTGCCCCTGCGCATCGTGGCCGACCGGAACCGGGCGGCCGTCTACTGCATCATGGCCGCCCAGAGCGCCGCCGTCTTCGGCACCCTCTACTTCCTCACCCTCTTCCTCCAGGAGGTCTGGCGCTACTCGCCCGTCCTGGCCGGCCTGGCCTTCCTGCCCTGGATGGCCATGTTCACCCTGGCCGCCACGACGTCGTCCCGCCGCCTGGTCGAGCGGATCGGGCCGCGGGCGGTGATGATGCTCGGCTCCGTGCTCGGAGCCGCCGGGCTGTACTGGCTGTCCCACGTCGGCCCGGACGACGCCTACGTGGTGGCGGTGCTCGGGCCCGTCCTCATGGCCGGCTTCGGGTTCGGCTCGGGCAACCTCTCCCGGGCCACCATCGCCATGGCGGGGGTCGGCGACGCCGACCGCGGGGTGGCCTCCAGCTCGCTCAACGTCTCCTCCCAGGTGGGCGCCTCCGTCGGCATCGCCGGCATCAGCACCGTCGCCTGGACGGCGGTGGCCAACCGCCTCCACCACCATCCGGCCACCGGGGTGGCCGTCCGCCATGCCCTGGCCCACGGTTTCGACCTGGCCTTCCTGTTGGCCGCCGGAGCGGCGGCCCTGGCCGTTGTCCCCGCCCTGGCGGTCGGTCGCACCGCCCACGCCGCCGGCATGGGGGCGAAGCCGGTCGACCGGCCCTCTGGTCGACCGGCCCCGAGAGGAAGCCTCTACAGAAAGATGGCGAGGTTGACCATGCCCAGGCAGGACTGGTCCACCAGGGCCACCCGCTCGGCCAGCCGGAGCCCGTCCCCGGGGTCGACCAGCCGGTCCCGGCGCTCGTAGGAGAGCAGCTCGTAGGTCGGTCGGTCGAGGCGGTTGCGGGTGAGCAGCACGTTCATCCGGGCCAGCAGCTCCCCCGGCTCCGGCCCCTCGTAGACCCGCAGGGCGCTGAGGTGGCGGCGGGCCCGCGACGGGGGGTCCTCGGCCCAGGCCAGGCCGGTCCCCTCCCGGGCCACCCGGGCGCCGAGCGAGGCCCGGTTCTCGTCGAGGTGGTACATGTGGCCGAGGAACTCGACCGGGGCGTCCGCGCCCCGTGTGGTGCGGACGGGCACCTGGTACACGACGTCGTCGGCCAGGCACTCCTCCAGCCACCGGGCGAGCAGTCGGTCGTCCAGGAGCTCGGCCTCGGTGGCGTAGAAGTCCGTGACCGCGTCGAACCGGGGGTCGGCGGCGCCGATACGGACCCGGGCCCCCGTGTCGGCAGGGCCGAGGTCGGTGGTCACCGCGGGCCCCCCTGGGTCATGACGTCGAAGTACCGCTGCCAGGCCAGCCACTGGCAGTCGTCCCGGGCCGGGCCGGGCCAGTTGAACCCGGGGAGCTCGTCGCCGGGGTCGGCCGACCGGGCGCCGTAGTGGAACCAGCGCTGGCGGCCCTTGGGGCCCCGCAGAGCCCGCTGGATGGCCACCCAGGCTTCGGTGTCGTCCTGCTCCCACACCCCGCCGGTCCCGAAGGTCTGGACGTAGTTCTGCACCGTGCGCTCCTGGACCTCGGCCGGGGCGTCCTTCTCGTAGAGGGCCCACGACAGTTGCTCGAGGTGGGCCGGGCCGTGGGGGACGATGATCCGGAAGCTCAAGAACCCCTCGCTCGGCCCGAAGTCGGCCGGGGGCACCCGGGTGCTGAACCAGAACACGTTGGGGAAGACGTTGGCCGTCGACGGCGGCAACCCGGACAGCAGGTCGGCGTCGGCCGACGAGAGGTGCTCGCGGGCGAGGGCGGCCAGCTCGGGGGTGATGCCGGCCAGCTTCTCCAGCGGCTCGGTCAGCTCGTCGGCCCCGGTGGCGGTGGCCCGGCGGAAGTCCAGCAGGCGGATGTGGTGGCCACCCACCGTGCCGATGTTGATGCCCCGCAGGATGGCCTCGGGGTCGGTGCTGACGTAGCCCCCCTCCACCATGGAGCGGTGGAGCATGGCCGTGTGGTAGGCGTCCCCCTGGAACTGGTCGGCCGCCAGCTTCCAGTTGGCCTCGATGGTGAACCGGGCCGGCGGGCCGGCGACCACCACGCCGCCCGGGGTCCGCTCGAAGGACAGCCGCAGGTACAGGGCCGCCGGGCCGAGGTACTCCTCCAGGCTGGGGGCGTTCTCGTCCCAGTTGCCGAAGATGATCCCCCCGCAGGTGGCCACCCGGGCCTGGGGTAGGGAGAACCTGGACCGGTCCAGGCCGTCGCCGTACATGGAGCGTTCGGCCGGCACCGACACCAGCCGGCCGTCGGTGTCGTACTTCCAGCCGTGGTAGGGACAGGTGAAGTACCGGGTGGTGCCCACCCCGATCCGGCACACCCCCATCCCCCGGTGCGAGCACACGTTGAGCAGGATGCGGATCTGGCCCGCGCGGTTGCGCACCACCATGACCGGGTCCTCGCCGATGGACCGGGCCACGAAGTCCCCGGGGTCGGGGATCTCGCTCTCGTGGCCGACGGCGATCCACGACGACCCGAAGAGCCGCTCCTGCTCGAGCTCGTAGATCTCCGGATCGGTGAACACCCGGGCGGCCACCATCCGGTTCTCCCGGTCGATCAGGTCCTCGATATGGGTCCCGTCCGACAACCTGGTCGGCGGCTCGTGCAGGATCGTCATCGGCGACCTCCTCCCTCTCCACGGCGGACACTCCGGCCTCCACCCGGCCGTCGGGCTGCGGTGGGCGACGACCCCGCTCCGACGCCGGTCTCAAGGGCGGTGACTTCCCTATATCATAGCGGTACCGGAGGTCCGCTCCCGGCCCAGACCATGGGCCGTCGGCGGCCGCTCCGGGCCGGGGCGAGCACGAAGGGGTGAGGCCGATGGTGTCGGGCGACCAGTCAGGCGCAGAGGACCGCTATCTCGTCATCAGCGTCGACGGCCACGTCGGGCCGCCGCTCGAGACGTTCCGGGAGTACTGCCCGGCCGCCCACCTGGGCGCCCTGGACGAGCAGATCGCCGCCGTCCGGGCCAGTTGGCCCGAGAGCGGGGGGTTCGCCGAGATCGCCAAGAAGGCCTTCGGCTACGACCTCGACCCCAAGGTCATCGCCGCGGCCGACCGGGTCAACCAGGTCGCAGGCGGGTGGGACCCCGACGCCCGCCGGCGGGACATGGACGCCGACGGCATCGCCGCCGAGGTCATCTTCCACGGTCTCCAGAACGGCCAGCCCCTCCCCCTGGTCGGCGACGGGCTCTTCGCCGCCCGCGGCGCCGAGAACAGTGCCGAGCTCGACACCGTCGGCTGCCGCATCTACAACCGGTGGCTGGCCGACTTCGTGTCCGGCGCTCCGCACCGTCACGCCGGCCTGGCCTACCTCCCGCTCCACGATGTCGACCTGGCGGTGGCCGAGGTGGAGTGGGCCAGGGAGCACGGCCTGCGGGGCGTCAACTTCCCCGCCCCGCGCCCCGGGGTCCCGGCCCTGTGGGACGGCGGCCTCGACCCCCTCTACGACGCCTGCGCCCAGCTCGACATGCCGCTGACCACCCACACCGGCGCCGGCCGGGTCTGGTTCTACGACGACGGCACCCTGGGCAAGGCGTTCCAGATGATCGAGGGGCCCTGGGTGGCCCGCCGGGGGGTGTGGCACCTCATCTTGAGCGGGGCCTTCGAGCGGTTCCCCCGGCTGAAGCTGGTGCTGACCGAGATCTTCGGCCAGTGGGTCCCCGAGATGGTCAGGGACATGGACCACGCCTTCTTGGACCCCATCAACCCCCCCATCCGCCGCCGCCTGCCCCGGCTGCCGAGCGAGTACTGGGAGGAGCACTGCTACGTCGGGGCGTCGATGATGTCCCGGGACGAAGCCCTCCTCTACCCCGAGCACGGCGCCCGGGCCCTCATGTGGGGCAGCGACTACCCCCACATCGAGGGCACCTTCCCCTACACCCGGCTGTCCCTCCAGACGACCTTCCACGGGCTGCCCCGGGAGAGCGTCGCCGCCATGCTGGGGGGGACGGCGGCAGAGGCCTACGGGTTCGACCCCGAAGCCCTGCGCCCCATCGCCGACGCCATCGGCCCCACCGTGGCCGAGCTGGCCCAGCCCCCCGCCGCCGAGCCGGGCGACGAGTACATCGGGTTCGCCTTCCGGGAGTCCACCTCCTGGCCGGCGGACTCCCCCGAGGCCCTGGCCTTCCGGGGCTGAGGCCGGGCCGGCGACCAGAGCGAGCGAACCAGAGCGAGCGGCACGACAGCAGGAGAAGCAGGACATGGGATTCGTCGATTGCGACAGCCACGTGGTGGAGACCGACGCCACCTGGAGCTACCTCGACCCCGGTGAGCGGCGGTTCCGGCCCCGGGTGGTCGAGTTCCTCGAGCCCGAGGACTCGTACCTGGCCGGCGGGGTGCCGGTCACCGACGTCCTCCCCCAACGGGCCTGGGTGGCGGCCGACGGCTGGTGCCGCCGGTTGCCCGACGATGCCAACTACACCGGCAAGGCCAACATCTACGACGGGTCCACCCTGGACGGCAACACGGCCGCCCGGCTGGAGGACCTCGACGCCCTGGGCATCGACGTCCAGCTCCTCATCTCCACCTTCTTCATCGGCATGGAGCTCGACAATCCGCTGGGGGAGGCGGCCCTGGCCCGCAGCTTCAACCGCTGGATGGCCGACATCACCAGCGACAGCGGCGGCCGGCTGGCCTGGGCCCTCCGCCCGCCGTTGCGGCTGATGGACCGGACGGCCGAGGAGCTGGCCTTCGGGCGGGAGCACGGGGCGGTGGCCGTCCACATCCGGGGCATTGAGCACGGCATGTTCCTGTCCGACCCCTACTTCTTCCCCCTCTACGAGCAGGCCCAGGACCTCGACCTGGCCATCGTCGTCCACCTGGGCGAGTCCATCCGCCGGACCGAGAACCTGCCCATCGGCCAGCTCATCCCCACCCCGGCCGCCCTGATGGGCCACGTGCACAACCTGATGGCCGGGTTCCACGCCGTCCTGGCCTCCGACCTCGACCAGCGGTTCCCGAGGCTGCGGTGGGGCTTCCTCGAGGGCGGCGCCACCTGGGCGCCGGCGGTCCTCCAGCAGCACGCCCGGCTGATGGCCAACGTCGAGCACTTCCTCCACCTGCGCCGGTACACCCACGAGGACCTGGCTGCCAAGAACCTGTACGTGGCCTGCGAGACCGACGAGGACCTGCCCTACCTGGCCAACCTGCTCGGACCGGGCGTCCTGGTCACCGGCACCGACTACGGCCACAACGACCTCGGGTCCGAGATCGGGGCCCACGGGGTGATCCTGCGCGACCCCTCCCTCGACCCGACCACCGCCCGGCGCATCGTGGACACCAACGGCCGCCACCTGCTGGGCATCCCGCACGACTTCCGGCCCGCCCCGGACTACGCCGAGGGCGCCGAGGTCCCCCACGTCCGGGGGGCCCGGTCCGAGGACGGGCGGGCGGTGACCGAGATCACCCTGGTGGGTGCGGGGTAAGTCGAGCTGGCCGGGGCGGCCGGTCAGCGAGAGCTGGGAACCGAGGGGAAAGGGAGCCGACATGAGCACAACCGAGGGAGTCGACGGCCAGGGCGCCGCGGGTCCGGGGGGCACAGACCGGGCCCTGGTGATCTCGTCCGACGGCCACGCCATGGCCAAGATGCCGGACTACACCCCGTACATCCCGAACGGCTACCAGGAGGAGTTCGAATCGTTCTTGGCGGTCTACCGCCAGTACGGGAGCGACCTCGGTTCCAGTGACCCCGACCTGATGGCCCTGAAGCTCGAACCGGAGTACGCCCTGGGCTGGCGCGACAACATCGTGGCCGGGAGGCTCGAGGGCCTGTCCGATCCGGCCCGCCGGCTTCCGTTGATGGAGGAGCAGGGCGTCGCCGCCGAAGTGTTGTTCCCCGACTTCGGCCTGCCGTTCCAGATGCAGATGCGGGCCATGCTGGCGGCCGGGATCACCAGCTCTCCGGAGCAGCGGGCGGCCGGATACCGGGCCCACAACCGGTGGCTCGCCGACTTCTGCTCGGTCGCCCCCGGGCGGTTCGCCGGTATGGCCTGCCTGAGCTTCCACGACGTCGACGCCGCGGTCCAGGAGATCCACTGGGCGAAGGAGGCGGGGCTGAAGGGCATCGTCCTCCCGGCGTTCGACGAGGACTCCCCGCTGTACCTCGACCGGTTCGATCCCATCTGGCGCACGCTGGTCGAGCTGGAGCTACCGGCCAACACCCACGCGGCGACCAGCATGACGACCAGCCGCCAGCTCCATGTGGGGACCGAGCCGCACGTGAGCTGCGGGTTCACCATGTACCAGCAAGAGCTGTTCTTCGTCTCCCGGCAGATCCTGCACCACTTCATCTGGGGCGGGGTGCTGGAGCGGCACCCGGAACTGAAGGTGGTGATGACCGAGCAGGGCTCGGGCTGGGTGGTGGGGGTCCTCGAGGCCATGGACTACACCTACGAGGGCAGCTACCTGCCGCGGGACCTCCGGCGGGTCATCAAGCACAAGCCCTCGGAGTACTTCCAGCGGCAGATGTTCCTCGGCTCGTCCATCTTCTCCCGGGCCGAGGTCGAGATCCGCGACCAGATCGGCCTGGACAAGATGATGCTGGGGATGGACTACCCCCACATCGAGGGCACCTGGGGGGTCGGCCCCGGTACGCCGGCCTACCTGCAGGCCACCCTCGGGGCCGCCGGGGTCCCCCGGGCCGAAGCCGAGCTGCTGCTCAGCCGCAACGCCGTGGACGTCTTCGGCTTCGACCCCGTGGCCCTCGACCCGGTCCGCCGGCGCATCGGGCCCGAGATGGCCGAGATCCTGACGCCGCCGACCGAGGACCACTACCCCCGGGGCGACGTCCACAAGCCGATCGGGGCGCCCGTCGCCTGAGCGCCGGTCCTCCCCTCCGAGGGCACCATCCGAGGTGCGCCATCAGGGTG
The DNA here is from genome assembly GCA_035547695.1 of Acidimicrobiales bacterium. Taxonomy (GTDB): domain Bacteria; phylum Actinomycetota; class Acidimicrobiia; order Acidimicrobiales; family RAAP-2; genus DASZUK01. Next base: position 568 of record DASZUK010000048.1, on the reverse strand, counting down.
CGCCAACGGGGCCCTGGCCGGAGCCCAGTACAAGGTCCTGGCCCGGCAGACCGCCGAGGAGGGCGGCTTCAGCCTGGTGTTCATCTGGCTGAAGCCCCACTACCCGATCCCGCGGCACCACCACAGCGACGACTGCATGTACTACGTCATCTCCGGGTCGCTCCTGATGGGCGGCCAGACCCTGCAGGGTGGCGATGCGCTCTACATCCCGGCCGGTGCGCCCTACGCCTACGACGCCGGGCCGGACGGGGCGGAGGTCCTGGAGATCCGGCGGGGGGCCTGGCGGGCCGACATCCACTACCTGGACGCCGAACGACCCGAGGTGTGGGCGACCATGATGGCCACCCTGGCCGCCCACAAGGGCACGTGGGAGACCATGGAGGTCAGCCCGACCCTGGCCGGTACCTGACCGGCAGCCCCCGAAATCTCAGACTTAGATCCGTGAGTAGCGGTCCGTCGGCCGCTGACACCACCCTCATGAGGTTCCACGAGGCTGTTGCAGCCGGACCGAACTGGCGGTTCGGACGCCGGGACGCCGGAGATCAAGGATCGGGGCGAAGGGTGAGCT
>DASZUK010000047.1:0-24327 GCA_035547695.1 Acidimicrobiales bacterium | reverse complement strand
TCGCCGACGCCGTCGGGCCCACCGTGGCCGACCTGGCCCGGCCGCCGACCGAGGGCCCCGGCGACGAGTACATCGGCTTCGCCTTCCGGAGCCGTACGGCCTGGCCGGCGGACTCGGAGGAGGCCCTGGCCTTCCGGGGCGTGGCCGCCGGGCGCTGACGGGCCCGATCGACGTATCCATCGACAACGAGGTGACCAGATGAGCGATTCGAACATTGCGATCATGGGCTACATCGAGGTGGCGCCCGAAGACCGGGAGCGCTGGCTGGAGCTGGCCGTCCCCCTGGTGGCCAAGACGCGCCAGGAGCCGGGGGCGCTCGACTACTCGATCGGCGCCGACCTGGTCGAGCCGGGACGGATCATCCTCCACGAGCGGTACACCTCGCTCGAGGCGCTGAAGGAGCACATGGCCTCCAAGCACTTCCAGACGTTCATGGCCGCCGCCCGGGAGATCCCCATCGTCAGCGGACCGAACAATTCGCGCTTCTACCAGGGTGAGCCGTTCAGCTACGGACCGAGCGTCCTGGGCAACCAGAAGTAGGGCAACCAGAAGTAGGGAAGGACACGACCGATGACCATTCAGGCTGACAGAACCGAGGCCGTTGACCGGACCGGCCGGACGGGCAGCAAGGTGATCCTCATCTCGTCCGACGGCCACATCGGCCCCCGGGTCGTGGAGGACCTGCGGCCCTACGTGCCCAGCCAGCATCTCGAGGCCTACGACGCCTGGCGCGCCCAGGACTCCGGGTTCGGGGCGGCCCCGAACGGGGAGGCCAAGCAGCGCCAGATCGAGCGGAACCTGCGGACGGCCGGCCACCACGACGTCTCGGCCCGGCTGCGGGACATGGACGAGGACGGCGTCACCGCCGAGATCGTCTTCCACGACAGCTTCAACGGGGAGATGATGCCGTTCCAGGGGAACGGGTTCTTCTACCAGTACGAGGACCGCGACCTCGAGCTCCTGGGGGTCGGCTACGACGTCTACAACCGCTGGCTGGCCGACGCCCTCTCGCCGCAGCCGGCCCGCCACGTCGGACTGGCCTACCTCCCGATGTGGGACGTGGAGGCGGCCACCGCCCAGCTCCCGATCGCTCGCGAGATGGGGCTCCGGGCGGTCAACTTCCCGGCCCCCCGTCCGGGCCTGGCGGAGTACGACGACCCGGCATGGGAGCCGTTCTGGGCGGCGTGCACAGACCTGGACATGCCGCTGGTCACCCACTCGGGCGGTGCCCCCATCGCCTTCAGCGGTGGTCCGCAGCGGGGGTCGATCTACCAGATCGAGGGCTGCGGGTGGCTGTGCCGGCGGGCCATGCACCGGATGATCTTCGGCGGGGTGTTCGAGCGCCACCCCCGCCTCAAGCTGGTGTTCGCCGAGATCTCGTCGGGTTGGTGGCCCCAGGCCCTGGCCGAGATGGACTCCTCGTGGGCGTCGTTCTCCTTCGCCCTGCGCGACCAGGTGCCCCGCCACCCCAGCGAGTACGCCAACGCCCACGTGTTCCTGGGCTACAGCTTCCCGGCTCCGTTCGAGGTGGACGAGGCCGTGCAGGGGGGCTTCTTCGAGAAGACGATGTGGGGCTCGGACTACCCCCACCCCGAAGGCACCTGGCAGATGCCCGAAGAGGGCAGCCCCAGCTCGACCCACGACGCCATCCGGTACGCGTGCACCGGGCTCTCCGAGGCACAGGTGCGGTCGTTCCTGACCGACACCGCAGCGTCGGTCTTCGGGTTCGACCTGGCCGAGCTGGACAAGGTGGCCCAGCAGATCAACGCCCCCACCATGGCCGAGATCCAGACGCCGCTGGAGACGTTCCCGGAGCGGGACTACTCGCTCTCCTTCCGTACCGTCGGTCCCTGGGGCTGACGGATGGAGACCCCCGTCGGGGTCAGCGACGTCGGCTCGCGGGCCGGGAACCGGGCCGGTCGCTGGGTCGTGGATGCCGCCCGGCTGTGCGAGCGCCTGGGGTTCAGCTCCTTCTGGGCTCCCCAACGGGTGCTGCTGGCCGAGGGCTCCGACGAGGCACATCCGTACGGGCTGGACCGGGAGCACCGGGCCATGCACCAGCACGGTTTCTTCGAGACCTTCACCAGCCTGGCGGCCATGGCGGCGGCGACCTCGACGCTGAAGCTGGGGTCCTACGTCGACCTGACCGGGCTGCGGAACCCGCTGGTGACCGCCCACCTGGCCGCCACGGTCGACCAAATTTCGGAGGGCCGCCTGCTCTACGGGTGCGGGGTCGGCTGGACACCGGACGAGTGGGCCGGGCTCGGGGTCCCCTGGGAACGGCGGGGGGCCCGGACCACCGACTACCTCCGCACGATCAAGGCGGCCTGGTCGGGTGAGCTGTTCGACCACCACGGCGACTTCGTCGACGTGGCCAAGGTGCGGGTGGGGCCCCGGCCCCACCAGGATCCCCATCCGCCGATCCTGATCGGCGGGAACTCCCAGGCGACCATCGACCGGATCGTGGCCGTGGGGGACGGTTGGCTCGGCTACGGCCTGGCTCCGGCCGATGTGCAGGCCTTCATCGACCGGCTGCGGGCGGCCCTGGCCGCCGCCGGTCGGGACCCCGCCGGGGTGAGCCTGCGGGTGGGTTACCGGCCCCGGGGGGCGCTCATCGACGCCACTCCGGACGAGCTGGACCGGAGCTCCTGGGTGGAGATGCGGGACTACATCGAAGCCTGCGGGGCGGTCGGCGTCGACGAGGTCGTCATCTCCCCGAGGGTCCCTGCCGACGGGTTCGACGACCTTATGGCCGAGATGGCGGGCATTCTGGGCATCGAGCCCTGAGAAGCCCGAGAAGCCCGAGAAGACGGTGCGACGGCCGGAGCGCCCTCCCGTCGAGCTCGCTCCCTGTGTTCGCTCTCTGTGGCGGTGCCCGCCGGGCCAGGAGGCTCGGTGGCCGCCGCCTCCGAGGCGCCGCGGCCGCCACCACCCGCATCAAGCTGATGACGGCGGCGGTCAACTTCGTCACCCGGCACCCGGTCGTGGTGGCGGCCAGCTCGCTGTTGACCCCGGCGTGGCGTTCGACGGGCGCGGATCAGGAGCCGGCTGCCAGGGCGGCCAGTAGCGCCCAGGTGCGGTCGTGGTCACCGACGTCGTGGGGGAGGGCCACCAGGTCGGTGGCGCCGGCCTCGACCAGCTCGGCGACCCGCTCCCGGATCTCCTGTTCGGAGCCGATCAGGGCGATGTCCGAGGGCCGGCCGGCCCCCTCGCGGGCGTAGGCGTCCCGGAAGGTCGGGAAGGCCAGGAACGGTTGCTCGACGGCGTCGATGTAGGCCCGGGCCTCCTCCGGGTCGTCGGTGACCACGATTGGCAGCCCGGCCATCACCCGGGGCATCGGGCGCCCATGGCGGTCGGCGGCCTCGGCCAGCGTCGGGACCACGTACTGGCGAAGGGTCTTGGGCCCGGTCCGCCACAGGGCCGTCCCGTCGGCCCGCTCGGCCGTCAGCTCCAGCATCCGGGGACCGAAGGCGGCCAGCACCAGGTCCGGCCGTGGGGTCGGCGGCAGCGCCAGGTGCCCCCGGACCTGGAAGTGCTCACCTTGGTAGTCGAGCTCGCCGCCCCGCCACAGTCCCTCCATGACGTCGAGGTACTCCCGCAGCCAGTCCACCCGCCGTGGGCCGCCGACGCCGTAGATGGAGGCCAGCACCTCCCGGTGGCCGAGGCCCAGGCCCAGGGTCAACGGCCCGGCCAGGGCGATGGCGGTGGCCACCTGCCCGGCCAGCACGAGCGGGTGGCGGGTCTGAGCGGCGATCACCGCCGTCCCCACCTCCGGCGTCGGCGTCCCGTCGGGTCCGGCCCTCCGTGCTCCGGCCCAGGCGACGATCGTCTGGAGGGCGTCGGCGCCGACCCCCTGGGAGAACCAGGCCGACTGCAGTCCCCGGTCGAGCACCTCGCGCCACTGGTCGGTCAGGTCGGGCACCGTCCAGTGGGCCCGACCGCGCATCCCCATGGCCATCCCCACCCGAACGGTCATCTCGGCGTCCTCCCTGCGGTCAGCTCGGTCGGCGGTCAGCTCGGCCGTTCAGTCGGAGGCCAGCTCGGCGATGACCGGGGCGTAGCGCTCGACCAGTTGGAACCGCTCGTCCCTGGTCGGCATCTCCCGCAGGTCGTCGGTCAGGACCACCCGGTCGATCCCGAGGTCCATGTGCGAGTGCTCGCCCAGCCAGAACGACTCGAACCCGTGGTCCTCCAGCAGCACCGCCAGCTCGGCCGGCCCGAAGCCGGAGATGGCGATGACGCTCTCCAGGCCGATCTTCACTGGCCTGGGCTCGGATAGAAGCCGGCCTGTCGGCTGAAGTCGCCCGGCCCTCGCTGGCCTCGGAGGAAGTGCTCGAATCCCGGGAACGGTGGGCAGGTCTCGTCCGCCCGAGCCGCGGTGCGCCAATCGACGAGGACCTGCCGCACCGCGATGCGCCACTCGCCGTTCCGACGCTCGAGGCGGTCGAAGTAACGACAACCCATGATGTCGAAATATTCACCAGCGTCGTCGTGCATCACGTGGGTGGCCAGTAGGTACGACTCCGTATCGGCCACGTCACCGTCGAGCTCGATGAGGATGTTGCCCAGCATGTGCTGCGTATGGTCGAACTTCGATGCAGGTGACTGGTCGCTGACCAACCAGGCGGTGTAGTCGGCCACGCTGCCATCGAAGATGCCGTGATTGTCGGTGGCGTCAGGGTGCCAAACCGATGCTCGCAGGTCCATGTCGTGGCGGTCGATGGCCCGCGACATCCGGTAGAGCACCTCGCGGATCTGCTCCCGATCGGCGAGCTCCCGCAACAGCCGCCGGTCGGCCAGGTGCAGCTCGTCGTCCATGGTCATGTCACGGCCTTCTGGCGCCGGGACAGCTCGTGGCGGGCCACCGTCCGCAGGTGGACGGCGTCGGGGCCGTCGACGATCCGGAGGGTGCGGGCGGTGGCGTAGAGCAGGGCGAGGGGGGTGTCGCCGGACACCCCGGCGGCGCCGAACAGCTCGATGGCGCGGTCGATGACGGCCAGGGCCGCCCGGGGCGCGGCCACCTTGATGGCCGAGATCTCCGCCCGGGCCGCCCGGGCGCCGAGGCGGTCGATCAGCCCGGCGGTGTGCAGCACCAGCAGCCGGGCCTGGTCCAGGGCCAGCCGTGACTCGGCGATCAGCTCCTGGACCACCCCCTTCTCGGCCAGGGGACCGCCGAAGGCCACCCGGGTGGTGGCCCGGTCGCACATGAGGCCCAGGGCGCGCTCGCCCATGCCGATGGCCCGCATGGCGTGGTGGATGCGGCCGGGCCCCAGGCGGGCCTGGGCGATGGCGAACCCCTCGCCCTCGCCGCCGACCAGGTTGGCCCGGGGCACCCGGGCACGGTCGAAGGTGATCTCGCAGTGGCCGGCCTGGTCGTGGTAGCCGAAGATGGGCAGGGACCGCTCGACGACCACCCCCGGGGTGTCCCGGGGGACCAGCACCATGGAGTGCTGCCGGTGCGTCGACCCGTCCTCCCCGTTCCCGGACCGGCCCATGACGACGAACAGGCGGCACCGCCGGTCGGCGGCTCCGGTGATCCACCACTTGCGGCCGTCGACGACGTAGTCGTCGCCGTCGGCGGTGATGCTGGTCCGGATGTTGGCGGCGTCCGACGACGCCACGTCCGGCTCGGTCATGGCGTAGGCCGACCGGATCCGTCCGTCCAGCAGTGGCTCCAGCCAGGTGGCCTTCTGCTGGTCGGTGCCGAACAGGTGCAGCAGCTCCATGTTGCCGGTGTCCGGCGCCGAGCAGTTGAACACCTCGGGGGCAATGGCGGGGGAGCGGCCCATCTCCTCGGCCAGGGGGGCGTACTCCAGGTTGGACAGCCCGGACACCGACGGCAGGAAGAGGTTCCACAGCCCGGCCGCCCGCGCCCTGGCCTTCAGCTCCTCCACCACCGGCGGCAGGCCGTGCGGGTCGCCGGCGGCCGCCAGCTCGGCCCGCTGGGCCTCGTAGACCGGCTCGGCCGGGTACACCTGGGCGGCCATGAACTCCCGCACCCGCCCCAGGTAGCTCTCCGTCATGGCTCCTCCCTGCGTCGGCCGCCGGCCGGGGTCAGACCGACGGTTCGTCGACGGCCAGCCGGTCGGCCAGCCCCTGGCGGATGGCTGCCGCCACTGCCTCGGCGGCCGCGGTGGCCTTCTTGGTCTTGGACAGGTGGTCGTTCACCAGGGCCAGGCCCCGGAGGCCGTCGTCGGCGTCCACCCGGGTGATGAGGAGGGCGTGGAAGTGGTCGTGGTTCTCGCCGAAGCTGACCACGTACACCTTCTGCCCGTCGCACGCCTCCCGGAGGAGGCCGGCCACGTCACGGACGATCGACCCGAACGACCCGGCCTGGGCGTCCGACATCCCCCACAAGCCGTCCACGTGGCCGTTGGCCACCAGCCACAGGCACTCGGGCCGGGAGTACTCCGGGTGGATGAACACCCGCCAGTCGTCGTCGGCGTGGATGTCCAGGGACACCGGCACAGTGTCGAGGAGCTGGCACAGCGCACAGGTGTCGGTGGCCATCAGCCGGCCCCGTTCCCCGGAGCGGACGGGCTGCCGGTGGCGGACGCCTCGGACGCGGTGCGGGTGCGGAGCTCCCGGCGCAGGATCTTCCCGCTGGCGGTCTTGGGCAGCTCGCTGACCACCTCCACCTGCCTGGGGTACTTGTAGGCGGCCATGTGCTCCCTGGCGAAGGCGATGATGTCGTCCGGCTCCGCCGTGGTGCCGGCCTTCAGGGTGACGAACGCTTTCACCGTCTCCCCCCGGTACGGGTCGGGGACCCCGACGACCGCCGCCTCGTCCACCGAGGGGTGCTGGAGGAGGAACTCCTCCACCTCCCGTGGCCACACCTTGTAGCCGGCGGCGTTGATCATGTCCTTGATCCGGTCGATGACGTAGAACCATCCGTCGGCGTCCATCAGGCCGACGTCGCCGGTCCGCAGGTACCCGTCCACGAACGACGCCGCGGTGGCCTCCGGCAGGTTCCAGTACCCGCGGCACACCATGGGGCCACGGATCCAGATCTCCCCCTTCTCGCCCACCGGGACGTCCTCCAGGGTGACCGCGTCGACCACCCGGACCTCGGCCCCGGGGACCGGGAGGCCCACGGACATGGCCGCCGACTCCGGGTCGACCGGGGCGGTCACCCCCATCGGGACGATGTGGCTGGGCGAGGTGGTCTCGGTGAGGCCGTAGATGTTGTGGATGGCGTGGCCGGTCAGCTCCCGCCAGGCGGACTCGACCACGGTGGTGACCGGGGCACCGCCGCTGTAGGCCTTGGCCAGGGCGGTCAGGTCGGCGTCGGCCAGCTCCGGGCTGTTCATCAACGACTGGTAGGCGGTGATGGCCATCACCACGAACGTCGTCCGCCACCGGGTGGCCAACCGGAGGCACTCGTCGGGGTCGAACCGGTGGAACAGCACCATCGGCATGCCGGTGAGGAAGCTCAGGGCCAGCCCGGCCACCAGGCCGGTGATGTGGAAGATGGGGGTGGCCATCAGGAACACGTCGTCCTGGGAGATGTCCATCCACCGCCGGTACACCTCGGCGTTGTACGCCAGGTTCTCGTGGGTGGTCACCACGCCCTTGGGCCGCCCGGAGGTGCCCGAGGTGTACCCGATGCAGGCCACGTCGTCGAGGCCCAGGCCGGGAGCGGTGGGGGCCGGGGCGGCGGCGGCCAGGACGGCGTGGAAGTCGGTGCGGAACCGGCCGCCGCCGGCCGCCGGCACCGGGCGGTCGGCCAGCCACCGGTCGGGGTCGGTGGTGAGGACGAACCGCAGGGCGGTGCCGGCGGCCACCGACGACGCCACGTCGTCCCACAACTGGTCCAGGGTGACCAGCCCGATGGCCCCGGAGTCCTGCAGGATGTACTCCAGCTCCTGTTCCCGCAGCATGGGGTTGACGGACACCACCGTGCCGCCCACCTTCCAGATGGCCAGCTCGGCGATGGCGAACTCGGGGTCGTTCTGGAGGTACAGCGCCACCCGGTCCCCGTGGACCACGCCCCGCCGGGCCAGGTCGGCGGCCACCGTGGAGCTGAAGGCGTCCAGGTCGGCGAAGGTCAGCTCACGGTCGAAGTACGTGATGCACGGCCGGTCGGGGATCCGGGCCACCGTGGCGGCGAAGGCCTCCGGGATGGTCCGGGTGACCGGCGGGAGGTCGTCGGGCATCCCCGGCGGGTAGTGCGCCACCCATGGGCGAGCGTCGTAGCTAGACACCGCCGCCGGCCTCCCTCGGCCCGCGCGCCGTCCGTCGCCGTCCTCTCACTGCCTGTGCCCCTCCTCCGTCGGGTCGGATCAAGATCAGCCGCCACGCCGGTCGGCGATCACCTTCTCGGCGATCCCCTGCAGCTCGTCCAGGGTGAGCAGCCGCATCTTCTCGTTGGCCGTCAGCTTGACCAGCGGCAGCATGTCCCGGACCAGCTCCGGGGTGACCTCGATCTTGAGCTGCCGCAGGCCGTCGGCGATGGAGTCCGGCCCGCTGCCCTTGCCGAGGACGATGTTCGGCCCCGACTGGCCCACCAGGGACGGCAGGTAGGGGACGATCTCGGTGGGGTCCACGTCGCGGGCGTTGACCACCCAGCCGGCCACCATGCCGGACTCGATGTCGAACAGGGTGGGCCCGGACACCGGCCGGTTGGAGGTCTGGGTGACCCCGGCCAGGCCGTTGACCAGGTGGGCCAGCTCGGTGAACGACTGGGTCTTGAGGCCCAGGTCCTTGTCGTACATGACCAGCAGGGCCATCGCGGTCTCTTCCAGCGGGGTGTTGCCGGCCCGCTCGCCCAGGCCCGACACCGTGGTGTGCATGACGCTGGCCCCGGCTCCGAGGGCCAGGAGGGTGTTGGCCACCCCCAGCCCGAAGTCCATGTGGAAGTGGGTCTCCAGCGGCACCCCGAACCGCAGGCTCTCCTTCACGAACAGCTCCACGGCGTGGGGGGCCAGGACGCCGAAGGTGTCCACCAGGCCGATGGCGTCGACGTGGCCGTTGCGGGCGATTGTCCCGATCAGGTCGACGTACTGCATCTTGGTGGCCCGGGTGGCGTCCACCGGGAAGAACGACACCTTCAACCCCTGCTGGTGGGCGTACCCGGTGGCCTCCACGCACAGCTCGATGGCCCGCTCCACCGTCCACCTGTAGCCCAACTGGATCAGGTGGTCGCTGGACGGGATCTCCACCACCACGCCGTCCACCCCGCAGTCGACGGCCCGGGTGATGTCGTCCTTCAGGCACCGGGACAGCACGTAGATGGAGCTGGGCAGGTCCGACGACACGATCTCCCGGATGGCCTTCTCGTCCTCCGGCGACACCGCCGGCATGCCGGCCTCGATCCGGTGGACCCCGGCGTCGGCCAGGGCGTGGGCGATCCGGACCTTGTCGACGGCGCTGAAGATGACCCCGGCCTGTTGCTCGCCGTCGCGCAGGGTGGTGTCGTGGACCTCGATGGTGTCGGCCAGCGAAAAGCTGTCCCGTACGGTGGGGTCGTGGTTCCAGGGACTGGTGAACCATCGATCGGTGTGCCAGGGGTCCCCTCGGCGCTCCATGGTCTCGCGTCCTTTCCGTCGCCTCGCCCGCTGGGCTCCACGTCCAACGTTCGCCCCATTTCGCCTGGGCGTTCGGATGATAGGATATATAGAATAGCACGAGAAAAACGACGACCGACAAGGGGGCACATGGGTGCGCTAGCGGAGTTCGGCCTGGACGACCGGGTGATCGTGGTCACCGGAGCAGGGAAGGGCATCGGGCGGGCCATTGCCCTCGACGTGCTGGGGTCCGGCAGCACCGTGGTGGCCTGCAGCCGGACCCGCGAGGAGCTGGAGTCCCTGGCCGACGAGGCCGGGGTGCCGGCCGACCGGGTGAAGGTGGCGGTGGTCGACCTGTCCACCAAGGCCGGGGTGGGGGAGCTGGTGGACTTCTCGGTCAAGGCCTGCGGGCGGATCGACGGCATGGTCAACAACGCCGGCTGGAACCGGCTGCGGGACGCGGTGGACTACACCGAGGAAGAGGTGGACGCCCTCATCGGCATCAACCTGCGGTCGGTGTTCTGGGCCTGCGTGCTGGCCGGCCAGCAGATGATCGCCCAGGGGACCGGGGGGGCCATCGTCAACATCACCAGCCAGGCCGGGGTGGTCGGGGCGCCGGGCCGGGCCCCGTACAGCGCGGCCAAGGCCGGGGTGAACAACCTGACCCGGAGCCTGGCGGCGGAGTGGGCCAAGTACGGGGTCCGGGTCAACGCCCTGGCCCCCACGGTGACCCTCACCCCGCTGGGGCGCAAGGCCATGGAGGACCGGCCGGAGTTCGCCGCCGAGGTCCGTGAGCGGATCCTCCTGGGCCGTCCTGCGGAGGTGCGGGAGATGAGCCTCCCCACCGTGTTCCTGCTGTCCGACGCCGCCAGCATGATCACCGGGCAGACCCTGGTGGTCGACGGTGGCTGGACCATCGTCTGAGCAGCACCGATCGAACCAGTGATCTGAGGGAGAAGCCATGAGGATCGACCAGACCGTCAACGTCGACGACCTGCGACGGATCGCCCGCCGCAAGCTGCCGGGAATGATCTACGACTTCGTCGAGGGGGGGTCGGAGGACGAGCTCACCGCCCGGCTCAACCGGGAGGCGTTCGACCTGGTGACCTTCCGGCCGTCCGCCATGCAGAACGTGGCCGAGCGGTCCAAGGCCACCACCATCGTCGGCGACCCGGTCGCCGCCCCGTTGATCATGGGTCCGGCTGGGCTGACCAGGGCTGTCCACCCCGACGGGGAGCTGGCCGTGGCCAAGGCGGCGGGCCAGGCGGGGCTGCCGTTCTGCATCACCCCCTGGTGCACGTTCACCATCGAGGAGATCGCCGAGGGCTCGGAGGGTCCGCACTGGTTCGAGGTCGGGCCGTTCGCCGACATGTCCCTCGCCCTGGACCTGATGGACCGGGCCCGCAAGGCCGACTTCAGCGGCGTCGTCTTCATGGTGGACAGCCCGGTGCCCGCCCGGCACGAACGGGAGCTCCGGCGCAAGGTCATCCCGCCCCAGTACACGTTGAAGAACATCCTCGACGGCGCCCGCAAGCCGGCGTGGGGCATCGGGTTCTGGAGGACCGCCCACCTGCTGGCGCCCCGGAACCTGGACATCGCCGCCAACCTGCCCAAGACCTTCCTGCCCAAGATCGCCCCGTTCCCCCAGTTCGGCGCCAAGATCGGGTCCATCCCGGGGGCATCCTGGGACCACGTCAAGCAGGTCCGGGACGCCTGGGACCGCCAACTGATCATCAAGGGGGTCATCAGCGCCGAGGACGCGGTGAAGGCCGTCGAGGTGGGCGCCGACGCCATCATCGTGTCCAACCACGGCGGCCGGTCCCAGGACGGCTTCCCGGCCACCCTGGCGGTGTTGCCCGAGGTCGTCAAGGCGGTCGACGGGCGGGCCGAGATCATCCTCGACGGTGGGATCCGCCGGGGGACCGACATCGCCAAGGCGCTGGCCCTGGGGGCCAGGGCCGTGGCCATCGGCCGGCCGTACCACTACGGCCTGGCCGCCGGTGGACAGGCCGGCGTCGAGCGGGTCATCGAGCTGTTGCTCACCGAGCTCGACCGCACCATGGGGTTCCTCGGTTGCGCCTCCGTGGACGAGCTGGGCCCCCAGCACGTCCGGGCCGGCCGGCTCGCCGCCTGGGCCGAGTAGACCGGGGGGAGCGGAGCCCGCCGGCGCAGCGAGCCGGCGGCGGGCGACGGAGGGTCAGGACGAGATAGGGGAGGACCATGGCCAGCCTGCAGATCATCGACCCCGAGGAGCTCGAGTGGCAGGGGGGCTACCGGGCCCCGTTCTGTTCGGCCCGGGGGGACGTCCGGTCCGGGATGGCCGTGCCCGACGGGTTCTCCCAGTTCGTCCTCTACGCCGACCTGGGTCCCGGCGCGGAAGTGGGCTGGACCGACCACCACGGGGACGAAGGCGTCTTCGTGCTCGAAGGTGAGGTCGAGGTGGCCGGCACCGTCATCCCCGCCAAGGGGGCGGCCGTGATCGAGGCGGGGGCGCCCGCCAGCCTGCGGGCCACGACCGACGCCCGGCTGCTCCACCTCGGCTCGACCGTCCCGGGGCCGCAGTCCGAAAGCGTCATCGGACCCCCGGCCAACGACCACCCGACGGTCCACGCCTTCGGTCCCGACGGCAAGGCCGTCGACGTCTACGACGACATCCACCAGGCCTTCTATGCCGACTCCTACTGCGACGGCTGCCGGATCGCCCTGTTCCGGATCTCCGGCCCGGGGCCGTACGTGGCCGCCTCCCACATCCATACCGTCGACGAGCTCATCACCGTCACCGAAGGCGCCCTCCAGGTGGGCCCCGACACCGTCGGGGCGGTCAAGACGGTGGCCATCCCGGCCGAGCGCCGGTACGGGTTCCGGACCAGCGGGCCCTGGGAGTTCGTCAACTTCCGGCTCGACGCCTCCTGGTACACCGCCGCCCCCGGCAGCGTGCCCATCCGGGAACGGATCGGGGCGGGCACCGAGACCTCCTAGCCGGCCCCACACCGAGCCGGCCCCAGACCGAGCCCGCCCATCGAGTCGGTGATATCCTATAGCTGCACGCCCGGCGCACCTCCCCCCGGTGGCCGGCGTGCGGATCGAGACGGCCGGACCCGATGGCCCGGAGAAGACGAGCGAGCGACGGAGGCGACATGCTGCTGCAGGTGGTGGTGGTCAAGTGGAAAGAAGACGCCGACCCTGACCTGATCAAGGAGTTCCTGGCCTTCGCCCCCACGGCTATGGAGCGGGGCCCGTTCCGGTCGTACACCGAGGGCGCCACCGTCGGCGTGATGGCGTCGTCGTGGGACTGGGGATTCGTCGCCGAGCTCGAGCGGCCCGAGGACGTCGACGTGTGGATCAACTGCGATGCCCACGTCGAGCTGAACGAGAAGATCAAGCCCATCCGGGGCGAGGTCTGCAATATCCAGCTACCGCGCTGACCGGAGCCCAGGCCCGGGCATGGAGACGATCTGCATCGCGCTGAAGCGCCCCCTCGGCGAAGGGGCGGGTGGGTTCAACCGGTCCCTCGTCGAGGGTGCGCCGGTGATCGAAGGGGCCCGGGAGTCCGGGGCCGTGGCCGGGTCGCTCGACCTGGTGGTCTGGCCGGAGACGACGAGGACACTGGAGCCGGGAGGCCGCCAGCGCCGGCCGATGCCGACGGACTGGGACGGCTTCTTGCAGTTCCGGTTCGAGGACGGCCAGGGGCGTCGGTTCGTCGATGACGGTCCGATCGATCTCGGAGTGGACGTCGACGCCATGGCCGTCTACGCCTACGAGTCCAAGGTGGTGGCGGGGGAGCCGTTCGGGGTGCCGGCTGGGTCGGCCAAGATGATCGCTCTGGTGAACCGGGCCCCGGGGGTATCGCCGGCCGAGGCCGTCGCCCACCACCGGGGTGACCACGTCGCCATCGCCAAGGCCCTGGGCACCCTCTACAACCGCTACGCCAGCAGTGGCGCCCTCGATCCCGGCGACGACCACTGGGACCTGATGGTGGAGCAGTGGTACGACACAGTCGGCCGGCTCTCCTCGCACATCCGCCGGCACAGCGGGACCAACGAGATCAAGGGCGACGAGGCCGCCTTCGTCGGCTGGCTGTACATGTACTTCGCCTCCGAGCTCGCCCTCTGGGGTCCCGCCTGACCGTCAGCAGCAGTCCGTGACCGCACCGATCGGGGGCCATCGATGTTCAACCTGCAGGAACTGTCCGACCGGGAGGAGATCCGTGACCTCCTGGCCACGCTGACCCGAGCCCAGGACCGGGGGGACGCCGAGCTCCGGCGGACCTGTTACCTCGATGACGCGGTCATCCGGTACGGCATCTTCAACGGCACCGGCGCCGAGTACACCGAGTGGGTCCTGGACGGGAACGCCGGGGACTTCGTCGTCACCCAGCACTTCCTGGGCCAGTCGATCGTCCAGCTCGACGGCGACACCGCCAAGGCCGAGACCCGGCTGCTCGGCTTCCACGTGATGCCGGACGGCGAAGGTGGCGAGTACTTCGACCTGATGGGCGGCCGCTACGCCGACCGCTTCCGGCGGGTCGACGGGGTCTGGAAGATCTCCGAGCGGACGACCATCATCGACTGGCGCTATGCCGTCAAAGACGACCAGTCCTGCCCGATGTTCCCGAACTTCGACAAGTTCAACAAGGGCCGACGGGACCGGGACGACCTGAGCTACGAGCTGGACCTCGTCTTCTAGGCCCGGTCCCTGGCCCGTACCCGACCCCGATCCGGGCCGGCCCCGGGTTCGGATCAGCCCCGGGACAGGTCGATGACGCCCTTGCCCTGGATCTCGCCCCGGCTCAGATGCTGGAGCGCTTCGGGGATCTGGTCGAACCGGAAGTTCCCGGCGATGATCGGGGCGACGACGCCCCGCTCGAACATTTCGCCGATGTCCCGGCTGGCCTTGGCGATCAACTGGTCGTCGATGTCCAGGAAGGCTCCCCAGGCGACCCCGACGGCATCGATGTTCTTGAGGAGGAGGCGGTTGACCCGCAGGGTCGGGATCTCCCCGGCGGCGAACCCGACGACCAGGATCCGGCCTTCGGGGGCCAGGGCCCGGACGGCCTCGCCGAAGACCCAGTCGCCCAGCGGGTCGAGGACCACGTCGACCCCGTACCCGTCGGTCAGTTCGCGGACGGCGGCCGAGAACCCCTCGGCCAGCACGATGACCTCGTCGGCCCCGGCCCGGGTGGCCGCGTCGACCTGCCCCGGGTCCGCCACCCCGCCGATGACGCGGGCACCGAGCCCCTTGCCCACCTGGACGGCCGCCGTGCCGATGCCACCCGCCGCCCCCAGGACGAGCAGCTTCTCCCCGGCGGCCAGCCGGCCCCGGCGGGACAGGCCGAAGTGGACGGTGTGGTAGTTCACGATCGTGGCCGCGCCGGTGAGGAAGTCCATGCTGTCCGGCAGGCGGTAGACCGAACGGGCGGGGGCGGCCACCTGCTCGGCGTAGCCCCCCGTCCAGACGAAGGCCGCCACCCGGTCGCCCGCCTCCCAGCCGGACCCGGCCGGGGCGGACCGGACGACGCCGGACACCTCGCAGCCGGGCACGAACGGGAGCGGGGGCTTGTGCTGGTACTGGCCCGTCGTGATGAGGTAGTCGGGGAAGTTGATGCCGATCGCCCGGACGTCGATGACGACGTCGTCCCCGGCCGCCGGCTCGGGAACCTCGGTGACCCGGAGCGCCTCCGGTCCGTCGTACGCCTCCAGTTGCAACGCTCTCACGGGCCCTCCTGCCATGGTCGAGGTGGGTTGATATCCTATAGAATAAGAGGGGCATGTTCCACTGGTCCGCTGTCCGGCGGGCCCGGACGAACCGATCCGGAGGACGCCGATGACGACCCATCAAACCCCCCCGCCGGAGGCGGCTGGTCAGCGGTACCTGGTGGTGTCGACCGACTCGCACGTCGGCCCGCCGATCGAGGCCTACCGGCCCTACTGCCCGTCGGCCTACCTGGAGAAGTTCGACGAGGCGGCGATCGCCGCCAACGAGGCCAAGGGCCCCCCGGGGCGGACCTTCGAGACCCTGGCGAGGAAGGCCCTAGGGCTGAAGAGCGTGGACCCCGGCGTCCTGGCCGCCGCCGAGCGGGCCAACCTCGTGGCCGGCCAGTGGGACCCCGACGCCCGCCGGGCCGACATGGACAAGGACGGCGTCGCCGCCGACGTCATCTTCCACGGCACGATGAACGGCGAGCAGTTGCCCTTCGTGGCCGACGCCCTCTTCGCCGCCTCGTCCGATTTCGACCCCGAGCTCGAGGCGCTGGGCTGCCGGATGTACAACCAGTGGCTGGCCGACTTCATGTCGGGGGCGCCCCACCGCCACGTCGGTCTGGCCTACATCCCGTGGTCCGACATCGACCGGGCCGTCGCCGAGATGCAGTGGGCCCGGGAAGCCGGGCTGCGGGGGATCAACTTCCCGGCGCCCAACGCCAAGCGCCCCTACTACACCGATCCCCGGTACGAGCCGATCTGGGCCGCGGCCGCCGACCTGGAGATGCCGCTGGCCACCCACACCGGCGGGGGCGACCGGTGGAACTACGACGACGGCGTCTACGGCCAGGCGTTCCAGAAGATGGAGCTCGGCTTCGTCGCCCGGCGGGGGATCTGGCAGATGATGCTCTCGGGGGTGTTCGAGCGGCACCCGAAGCTGAAGCTGGTGATGACCGAGATCTACGCCGCCTGGGTCAACGAGATGCTCCGTGACCTGGACTACGCCTATGTCGACCCGATCAATCCGCCCATCCGGGAGCGAGTCCCCAAGCTGCCGAGCGAGTACTGGCTGACCAACTGCTTCGTGGCCGCCTCGTTCCTGTCCCACGACGAGGCCCTGCTGTACCCCGACCGCGGGGCGGTGAACCTGATGTGGGGGAGTGACTACCCCCACGTGGAGGGCACCCACCCCTACACCCGGCTGTCGTTGCAGACCACCTTCGCCGGGATCCGGCCGGACTACGTCCGACCGATGATCGGCGGCACCGCCGTCGAGGTGTACGGCCTCGACGGCGACAAGCTGGCGGCCGTGGCCGCCGAGATCGGCCCGACGGTCGAGGAACTGTCCAGGGAGCCGGAGGACCGTCCGGACTCCACCTACATGGGCTACGGCTTCCGGAAGGGTTCGGCCTGGCCGGCAGCCGCCTACCGGGAAGCGAGGGCTAGCTGATGGCTGACGTGGCATCGCCGTTCTTCCACATCGTCCTGTCGCGGTTCCGCAAGGACGCCGATCCCGCCGAGGTCGACGATTTCCTGAGCTCGGCCGGGGACTCCATGGCGGCCGCTCCGTTCCGGGTGGTGGCCATGGGCCCCGATCTCGACCTCGGGCTCACGCCGGCCTGCGACTGGGGCTACGTGGCCGAGGTGGCGGAGCCGGGGGTCCTGGAGACCTGGGAGCACCAGGCCGAGCACGACGCCCTCCGGGAGAAGATGCTCAAGATCCGCGAGACCGTCCTGTCGATCCAGCTCCCGCTGGTCTGAGGCCTGACCGGGACCGCTACAGGTCGGCGAGGAAGGCCAGCAGGGCCTCGTTGACCCGGTCCGGCTGCTCCTGCTGGAGCCAGTGGCCGGCCCCTTCGATCATGACGGTGCCGCGGTAGTCGGGGAGGAGTGTCCCCATCTGCTCCAGTTGCCGGCTGCGGGGGCCCACCCCCTTGAACATCCCCTCGCCGTCGTGGACGACGATCGGGTCCCCGGCGCCGGCGATCAGCGTCGAGGGCATCGTCACCCGGTCGAAGCCGATGCCCCGGAGCGCCTCGAAGTTGTGGTCGAGGTTCCGGTAGTAGCTGACCGGGCCGAAGAACCCGCTCCGGGCGAACTGGTCGGCGTAGTGGCGGAGGTCCGCCTCCTCCAGCCACCGCCACGGCAGGGACGGCGTCTCCTCCGGAAGGGTGTCGAGGAACCCGGCCTGCGGGGTGTCCGACGCCACCGGGGCCACGCCGCCCTCAGCGCTCACCCCGAAGAACAGGCGCCGGATGGTCGCGTACGGGTCGGCCTCCAGCTCGGCCTCGGCGACCCCGACCGCTTCGAAGTAGAGGACGTAGTGGAAGGCCGCGCCGTAGGCCGCCCGGATCGCCGCCACCGGGGGCACCGGGCCCCACTGGACGGCGGGAACGCTCAACGAGGCGACCGCCCGGACCCGTTCGGGCCGGAGCCGGGCGGTGTCCCAGACGATGAACGACCCCCAGTCGTGGCCGACGAAGACAGCCTCGTCCTTGCCCGCCTCGTCCAGCAGGCCGACGAGGTCGGCCACGAGCTCCTCGATCCGGTAGTCCTCGACCGCCCCCGGGACGGCGCTGTCCCCGTAGCCCCGCTGGTCGGGGGCCAGCACGTGGTAGCCGGCCGCCGCCAGGACCGGGAGCTGGTGACGCCACGAGTAGGCGGTCTCCGGGAAGCCGTGGCTGAGCACGACCGTGGGGTTCGCCGCATCGCCGGCTTCGAGCACGGCCAGCTCGATCCCGTTGGTGTGGACCCGCCGCGAGCGGACCGCGGTGGGCCCGGCGGCGTCCCGGTCGGCGGCCATCAGCCCGTCAGAAGGTGATGGGCAGGGCGTAGTAGCCCCGCATGCTCGACGAGATCCGCATGTCCTTCACTGTCTCGTGCACCTCGAACGCCGGGAACCGCTTCAGCGTCTCCTCGAGGGCGATCCGGCCCTCCAGGCGGGCCAGGTGGGCCCCGATGCAGGAGTGGATGCCCCAGCCGAAGGCCATGTGGTTGCCCACCTCCCGGGTCACGTCCAGGTCGTCGGGGCGGTCGTAGCGGCGCTCGTCCCGGCAGGCCGAGGCGGTCAGCAGGAGGAACTTGGCCCTGGCCGGCACCGTCTGGCCGTAGAGCTCCACCGACTTGGTGGTCGTCCGGCCCTGGGTGTGGGACACCGGCTGGAACCGGAGGATCTCCTCGATGCCGTTGGGGATCAGTTCCGGCTGGTCGATCAGCTTCTGCCGCTGGTCCGGGTGCTTGGCCAGCAGGTAGGCCATCCAGCTCATCAGGAGCGTGGTGGTGGAGTTGCCGCCGGAGTAGAGGACGAGGCAGTAGGCCTTGATCTCCTCGTCGGTCAGCGGGCGGAGCCCCGTCGCCGGGTCGTCCACCTGGCCCTGCACCAGCACGCTGATCAGGTCGTCCCGTGGCTCGGCCCGGCGTTCCTCGGCGACGGCCATCAGCCGGTCCCGGATCCGGCGCTCCAGGGCGACCACCTGCTGCATGTCGCAGTGCTCACGGGCCAGGGCGCTCTCCCGCTCGTCGAAGACCGGTCGCAGCTCGTCCTGCTCGGCCCGGGACAGCCCCAGGAGCGAGCTGGTGACCATCATCGGCAGCGGCTTGGCGAAGTCGGTGACGTAGTCGAACCCGCCGGATCCCACCTGGGCGTCCAGGAACTCCCGGCACAGGTCCCGGACCGTCTGGGTCAGTTGGTTCATGGCCTTGGGCGTGAAGTACCGGTTGGTCACCCGCCGGAGGGCGGTGTGCTGCGGGGGGTCCATGTCGAGCAGCATGGTCTGGGGCTGGTTCCGGTCCAGCATCCGTTCGAAGAGGACTCCTGTGGCGTTGGAGAACGTCGCGGTGTCCAACCGGGCCGCCTGCAGGTCGGCGAACCGGCTGAGGGCGTAGAAGCCAAGCTCTTCGTTGTAGTAGAGCGGCGCCTCGTCCCGGAGCCGCTTGAACCACGGGTACGGGTCGGCGTTGATCTGCCGGGAGAACGGGTCGTAGTACGGTCGGTCGGCCACCGCGGTCGACCCACCGTCAGGAGCTGTCTGCATGGTGGTGCCTCCGTCGTCCTCCCCGCCGGGGGAGGTCAGCCCTGGTTGTTGCCCAGGATGCTCGGTCCGTAGCTGAACTCCTCACCCTGGTAGAACCGGGTCGAGTTCGGGCCACTGATGATCGGGATCTCGCGGGCGGCGGCCATGAACTCCTGGAAGTGGTCCGACGCCATGTGCGACTTCAGGGCGTCGGGCCCGGTGTACCGCTCGTGGAGGATGATCCGGCCGGGCTCCACCAGGTCCGCGCCGACGGCGTAGTCCAGGGCCCCTTCTTCGTGGCGGGTCTTCTCCACCAGCGGGGTCACCAGCTCGAGCCAACGGGCCCGGTCGGCCGGGTCGACCTCGATGTACCCGATGATGACCACGTTGCCGTCGCCCATGGATGCCTCCCACCCTTCTTCCGGCCAGACCGACCAAGATATCTTATCGGATACTGCACGGCGGCCCCGATCGGGGCGGGTGGCCGGTTCGGGTCCCGCCTGACGGAGTACCTCCGGGTGATCACCGATCTGTGGACGAACCGGTCGACCACCTTCCACGGCAAGCACCTGGACTTCGAGGCCGCGGTGGTCGGCCCCAAGCCGGTGCAGCGGCCGCACCCGCCGATCCTCATCGGGGGAACCGGCTACCGGTTGCCCGGGGTGGGGATCGGCCCCTAGAGGAGGTCGCCGCCGGCGTCGATGATCTGGGCGGTGCCGGTGATGTACCGGGCCTCGTCGGAGCAGAGGAACAGGACCAGGTTGGCCACGTCCTCGGCCTCGATGGCCGCCACCGGCATGGCGTGCCGGGAGCGGGTCAGCTCCTCCATGTCGGCCCGGGTCGGGTTCTCCAGCTCGGGCCGGAATAGCCGGTACTTGGACTCGTTCATGACCATCGGGGTGGCCACGAACCCCGGATGGATGCTGTTCACCCGGATCTCGTGCGGCCCCATCTCCCTGGCCAGCACCCGCATGAACCCGATCAGGCCGGCCTTCGCCGCCGAGTAATGGGCCAGGTTGTCGTTGGCCTGCTGGGCGGCCAGGGAGCTGGTCAGCACGATCGACCCGCCCCGGCCCCCGGCGAGCAGGTGGGGGAGGGCCGCCTTCACCGTCTTCCACACCCCGGTCAGGTTGACCTCGATCATGGTGTCCCAGATCTCCTCGGTCATGTCCACCATCGCCGTCGGCGCCGAGATGCCGGCGTTGCCCACCACGATGTCCAGACGGCCGAAGCGGGAGACCCCCTCGTCCACCACCCGGCACAACTCGGCCAGGTCTCGGACGTCGGCCTTGACGGCCAGGATGCCGCGGCCCAGCGCCTCGACCTGCCGGACGGTCTCGTCCAGGTCCTCGGGCGTCGCCATCGGGTACTGCACCGTCTCGGCCTGCGCGCACAGGTCGACGGCGATGATGTCGGCCCCTTCGGCGGCCAGCCGGACGGCATGGGCCCGCCCCTGGCCCCGGGCCGCCCCGGTGATGAACGCCACCTTTCCTTCCACCCGCCCTGCCACCATTTCCTCCCTTTCGCTCGTCGTCATCGTCCCGCCGTCGCCGCGGCCGGCCAGGCCGTCGAGCGCCGGAAGCCGAAGCCGAAGTACTCGTCGTCGCCCGGGGTCGCCTCGGGGGGCGTGGACAGCTCCGCTGGGGTGGGACCGATCCGGTCGGCCACGGGCTGCAGGCGCTCCGGGTCGAGGCCGTAGGCGGCGGCCGCGGTGAGGCCGGCCATGGGCCGGACGACCGATTCGGGGAGCCCGGCGAACGTCTGGCGGAGGGAGGCCCGGGTGTGGGGGAAGGTCCCCTCGACATGAGGGTAGTCACTGCCCCACATGAGGTGGGCGGTGCCCCTGTCGGGGTACAGCGCGGCCTCGTCGGCGGACAGCATCGAGGCGCCGACGTAGAAATTGGTCGCCCACACCTCGCTCGGCAGCCGGGCCAGGCGGCCGCGGATGGCCGGGTTCGACGGGTCCATCGCGGCGAAGTCCATCTCCCGGAGCATCTCCTCGATCCAGTGATGGTGGATGAGCTCGGTCAGGACCATCTTCAGCCCGGGGTAGCGCTCGAACACCTGGGAGAAGATGAGCTGCCACACCCCGCGGCGGGCCACGAACGGCCCCTCGATCTTCTGGAAGGCCATCGACAGCACGCCGTCGTCGTAGCGCCAGCGGTCACCGGCGCCGTTGTGAGTGGTGAGGGCCATGTCGAGATCGGCGCAGGCGGCGAAGAACCGGTCGTAATGCCGGCTGGTGTAGTCGGGCCGGCCCCGCTTGGGGGCCGGAAAGTTGACTCCCCGCAGGCCGGCCTCGGCGGCCCAGGTGAGCTCGTCGACCGCCTGGTCGATGTCGTTGAAGGACACGTAGGCCAGGGCGGCGTGGCGTTCGGGGGCACCCGAGATGAAGTCGACCAGCCACTGGTTGTACATGTGGTAACCCACCGGGTCCAGCTCGCCGGGCTCGTTGGCGGCGCTCTGGAAGAGGCCTTCGGCCACCAGCGGCAGCGGTTCACCGTTCTGGAGCCCGTGGAAGATGACGTCGGCCGCCACACCGTCGGCGTCCATGTCCCGCCGGCGGGCCTCGGGGTCATGTCCCCCCGCCACCAGGTCGGCCTCGTCCGCCGCCCTCACCAGTTCGTCGGGGGCGGTGTACCCGAAGCTGCGCCGGGCCACCTCCTTGAACGACATTCCCTGGGCCCGCTGGGCCTCGGTCTGGCGGACCTGCTCCTCGAAGGCGTCGAGGTGCCGGCGGGGACAGTAGGGTCGGAACGTCTCCAGCCGCGGCCCGACGTGGGAGTCCGCCGCCACCACCAGATAGGGACTCCCGCCCCCGCCAGAACCTCCGTCCTCAGCCATCGTGGTCACCTCCGAGTACTTGCATAGGTTGGACGAGAACGGGGGGCGTCCATCGGTTCGACCGATGGGGCAGGGGCGCCGACCGGCATGATCGGAACCCCTGTCGAGGCGGCGGGATAGACCGGCAACCCCGCTCCACCAGGAAAGAAGCGCTGATCGGTCATAACGAACGAGGCCAGCGGCCCGACCGATTGGCGATGGTCCGAGAGATACCGACCAAGCGTCCGATATGATCTCCGACAATCCACGTCCATGACGGGCGTGCCGAGGCAGGAGTCGACGTGAACGACCAGCGGACCACAATCATCCCGGTCAGCCCGGTGTCGGTGGTGAACCAGGTGACCGAGAAGATCCGGCACTCCATCGTGACCGGCGAGCTGCCCCCCGGCAGCTTCTCCATCACCGATCTGGCCACCCGGCTCGGGGTCAGCCACATCCCGGTCCGGGAGGCGCTCCGCCGGCTGGAGACCGAGGGCCTGGTCACCCTGCGGCCCACTCGTGGCGGTGAGGTCCGGGCGATGAACCGGGACGACGTGAAGGGCATCTACCGGCTTCGGCTGCTGTTCGAGCCGCCGCTGGCCGCCGAGGGGGCGGCGCTGCTCACCGACGCGGACTTCGAGGACCTCCGCGCCCTGCTGCGGCAGTCGTCCAAGGCCACCACCGTCGACGAGCGGATGACCGCCCACCGGCGGTTCCACCTCGGCCTGATCGAGAAGGCCATGACCGAGTGGGACCTGCGGATCTGGGACTACCTGTTCACCGCCAACGAGCGGTACGCCAGGCTGCTCTTCGCCTCCCACGTCGGCAGCTCGCACGAGCGGGAGACCCAGCAGGTCCACGAGGAGTACCTCGACATCGTCGAGACCCGGCAGGCCAGGAAGATCCGGGCCGCCACCGTGGCCCACCTGGAGCGGAACCAGTCGCTCATCCTGGCCCTGCTCGAGCAGGGGGAGCAGGCCGCCAGTTGACCGGCGACCACGACGGGCCGGGCCGGCAGGCACCGGCCTACCGGCCGGCCCTGGCCAGCGCTGTCAGGTGGAACAGCTCGACGGCGTTGCCGCCGGCGATCTTCTCCCGGGCCCCGGCCGGCAGGCCCAGCTCGTCCAGGAAGGCGAACCCTGTCGCCGAATCGATCCCGTCGTAGTTGTCGCCCACGATGACCTGGTCCGGGCCGGCCCAGTCGACCAGGAACCGCCGGGCCTTCACGTCGTGGATGAGGACGTCGAAGTAGAAGTTGGACAGGTAGTCGCGCAACGGACGCTCGGCGTGGTTGTAGCCGTAGGCGTCGGCCATCCGCTCCACCCGGCCGAACTGGTAGGGGGCGAACCCGCCGCCGTGGGTGATGTAGAAGTTCAGCCCCGGGAACCGGTCGAGGATGCCGCCGAGGAGGATGGTGGTGAAGGCCACCGTCTCCTGGTAGGGGTACCCGAGGATGGGGGCCCACTTGGTGAAGGCGGTCTCGTTCTCCGACGAGTGCAGGGACGGGTGGATGAAGATGGGCACGTCGTGGGCGGCCACCCGCTCCCAGATGGCGTCCAGGGCCGGGTCGTCCAGCTCCCGGCCGCCGAGGAGGGAGCCGGCGATGTTGATGGCCTTGGCCCCCAGCTCGCCGACGGCGTAGTCCACCTCGGCCGCCGATCCGGCCGGGTCCTGCATGGGCAGGGTGGCCATGAAGAACAGCCGGGCCGGGTCGGCCTGGCAGTAGGTGGCCAGGCCCTCGTTCTGCACCCGGGCGTGCCGCCGGCCGGTCTCGTCGTCGAGGAAGTACCCGTAGACGATCGGGCTCATGGTGACCCCCAGGATGTCGATGCCCTTCTCGTCCATCTCGGCCAGCCGCAGAGTGGGGTCGCTGAACCGGCGGTACCAGTCCGCCGCGGCCTGCTCCATCCCCACCTTCTTGGCGTTCTCGATCATGTCCACCGACTTCAGCCCGACCCGTTCGAACGGCCCGAACTTGAGGTGGAAGCCGTTGTCGTCGGTGGTGAAGGTGGGGCCGATGTCGCCGGCGCTGTACTGGGACTCCACCGTCATGACATGGCTGTGGACATTGACGTTCATGAGCGGGACCTCCGGGTCGGGTTGGGTCGAACGGATCGGGTGGACTGAGGGCCGGGCCCTCCTACTGGTAGGCCTCCTACTGGTAGGTCTCCCCCCAGTGGACCATGGGCAGGCCGGCCACCGGGGAGCGGAAGTAGGGGAGGGTGGTCTGGCGCAGGCTGCCCACGTAGACCGTCTTGAGGTCCGGGCCCCCGAAGGTGACCGAGG
>DASZUK010000046.1:0-52508 GCA_035547695.1 Acidimicrobiales bacterium | reverse complement strand
ATCCGGCGCCGCCTCCTCTCAACTACCGGGCGTCACCCGCCGTCGGTCGGCGGGACCCGCCCCCCGGAGCCGGCAGGGCCCCTCCGTCTAGTAGTGGGGTGTCACCTGGTAGGTGATGGTCCCGTTGTAGACGCCGGAGGCCTGGGTCGGCTTCGCCCGGGCGGCGTTGGTCACGACCACGCTGTCTGTCGCCGTCGTGTGCGTGTTCGACATCATGGTCGCCCCGGGGTTGGCGCAACTGGTCGGGTAGCCGTAGTAGTTGCTTGCGCTCGTCCAGTAGGCACCCTGGGCGCCGCCGTTCGCCGTGTTCACGACCGCCTTGGCGCCGAACGACGAGGTTGCTGTTGTCACCGGCAGGCTGCTGGCCGGGGTCACCAGGGCCGGGATGCCGTTGCTCCCCGACTTCAGGGTGTGGGCCGGCGTCATGCAGGCGCTCAACTTGTACCCTGTCACGGCGTTGGTCTTGACCTGGAGGGTCACGCCCGCCGCTGTGACCTGGCTGTTACCCGGGATCGGCACCAGGGTGATGCCGGTGGGGTTGCCGTTGATGAACGTCAGGGTGTCCGGCACGATGACGGTCACCGGGGTCTTGTTTGTCTCCAGGGACTTTGTCACCGTCTTGGTCCCGACGGTCGTCGCCCCGGCCTTGGCGGTGATGGTGGACGTGAAGGGCCCCGCCTTGCCGTTGATGATGCCCGACACCGGGATGGAGAAGGTCGTCCCGATGCCCGAAGACGAGCAGCCTGTCAGTGTGACGGTCACGGTGGTGCCGGTCCCTGTGGCCGTCGCCGACGAGCACCCCGGGATGTAGAGCCCCGTCGGTGTGATCGCCGCGCCGGTGGTCGTCGCTGTTGTCTCCACCGTGAAGGTCACGGAGGTCAACGCCGCCGCCGAGGGGAGGGCGAAGGTCACGGTGTAGGTCGCGGTGTTTGTGGTGCCTGTGGCCCCCGTCCCGGCGGCGTTGGCGGCGTTGTTACCGATGCTGAGGGACACTGTCGTCAGTGTCGTCGCGCCCGCGGCCCCGCCGGTCAGGGCGATCGCCCCGCCGGTCAGCCCGGCGACGGCCGCCACCGCCGCCACGGCCCTCGAAGCCTTCGAGAAGGCTCGTGTTCGCTTCATCTGTCTCACCTCTCTGTTCGTGCAACCGGATTCGCGCCGAACCAGGCACAGGCCGCGTTGACCCACACGCCGGAGCGGAGCGAAGGCACGAACTTGCCGACGATGATCGGACGATCGTTGCCTCGGGATCGATTGTGGCGCCGAGGGCGGGGGGGGTCAACAAAAAGGTGGCGAAACTATCCGCTCTGCAACCAAGTAGCCACCATCGGCTAGCGCAGGGGGTCGAAACCCGGGTTGGAGGCCCCGACCTGGGCCTTCGGCAGACTGTCTGCGTTCAAGGTGTAGTAACTCTCCGGTGGCCGGCGAGCGGGTATTTGTTGGATTGCGGCCAGGACGCACAGCGGACGCACAGCGGGCTACCAGTCGGAGGGGCGATGACGCCCGCCCTGGGCGGGATGGGTGCGATGGACGGGCCGTTGCCGGGACCGCCCTGGACGCGGGCGGCGGGAGGCCCAGGGGACCGACAGGCTCAGCGGAACGAGCTCAGGGGACGAACAACAGGGTGGCCTTGTGGGCCAGGTCCACCAGCGGGGCCGGGATGATCCCGAACACCACCGTCACCCCCACGCACAGGGCGATGGCCAGCGCGGTCAGGGCCGGGACCGGCACCACCGAGGCCGCCGGCACGGACTCCTCGACGGCGTCGGCGTCGGCCCCGGCGGCGGCGTCAACGACGGACTCAGCGGCGTCGGGGGCAGCGGCGGCGGCAACGACCGCCGGCGTCTCGGCGGTCGCCACCGGCTGCACCGAAGCGGCAACCGCCGCGGTCACCGGGTCGTCGTCCAGCAGCAGCCCGGCGTTGATCCGGGTGATGGCCGCCGCGGTCTGCTCGGTGCCCGCCCACACCGGCACCGCCGGGCGGTGCGCCGGGGCCTGCTGCTCGTCGACGGGCTGCGGATGGGTCTCCGCCATGGCGTTGGGCCCGGGCGGGGCGGTGTGGGCCGGGCCGACCTCGCCGGCGGGCACCGGCCCGACCGGCGCCCCCACCGGCACCGGCACCCCCACCGGCACCGGCTCCAGCCCCGGCACCGAGCCCCGGCCGGGCAGCGGGGAGTACATCAGGACGGCGACCCGCAGGTAGAAGAAGCCGGCCACGGCGGCGGACACCATGGCGATCACGGCCAGCGGGACCGAGCTGGCGTCCACCGAGGCCACGACCACCTGCAGCTTGGCCCACAGCCCGGTGGTGAACGGGGCGCCGGCCTGGGCCAGCAGCAGCACGGCCAGGGCCAGGGCCAGCAGCGGCTGCCGCTTGGCCAGCCCCCGGTAGGAGGCGATGTCGTGGGCACCGTCGCCCTGGCGGCCCAGCACGGTGACGATGGCGAAGGTGCCGATGACCATGAAGGCGTAGGCGAACAGGTAGTACAGGGACGCGCTGACCCCCTGGGCGGTGGCCGCCTGGAGGCCGAGCAGGACGAACCCGGCGTGGTTGATGGACGAGTACGCCAGCATCCGCTTGACGTCCCGCTGCACCACGGCCAGGCCGGCGCCGACGAGCAGGGTGACGATGGCCAGGACGTACAGCACCGGCCGCCAGTCGTCCTGCAGGGTGCCGAAGGTGGACACGAACACCCGGAGCAGGGCGGCGAACCCGCCCACCTTGGCCACGGCGGCCATGAACCCGGTCACCGGCGACGGGGAGCCCTGGTAGACGTCGGGGGTCCACATGTGGAACGGGACCGCGGCGATCTTGAAGGCGAACCCGACCAGCAGCAGGGACAGGCCGGCCAGCAGCAGCCCGTCGGTCCGCAGCACGTTGTGGGACAGGAAGTCGGCGATCTGGGTCAGGTTGGTGGACCCGGTGGCCCCGTAGGTGAGGGCGATGCCGTAGAGGAACACGGCGGAGGAGAACCCGCCGAGGATGAAGTACTTGAGGGCGGCCTCCCCGGACTCGCGGCGGCGGTGGTTGAAGGCGGCCAGCACGTACAGGGCCAGCGACAGGATCTCCAGGCCCAGGAACACCAGGATGAGGTCGTTGGCCTCGGCCATCACCATGGCCCCCGACGCGGACACCAGGGCCAGCACCTGGTACTCGGGCCCCTCGATGCCCTCCCGGCGCAGGTAACCGTCGGCCACCAGGGCGGACAGCAGCATGGCGCAGGGCACCAGGATGGCGACGAGGACGCTGAACCCGTCGACGGCCACGGCGTGGTCGATGGCGGTGTAGGCCCCGTGGTCCTGGACGTCGGCCCACTGCCACAGGGCGAACCCCAGGGCGGTGCCGGACACCGCGACGCTGCCGACGGTGGCCACCCGCACCCGGAGCGGCCGGCGGACCAGGGAGGCCACGGCCAGGATCAGGACGGCCCCGCCCAGCATGACGATCTCCGGCAGGATGGCCAGGTAGCGGATCGGCGGCAACGAGATGCCCGCCCCGGAGGCCGCCTGGTGGGCGCCGTGGGCGGCGGTGGTCGCCGCGGCCAGCAGGGTGCTCATGGCTTCCTCCCGCCGACGTGGGCGGCCACCTCGGCCCCGGCGGTGCCGTGGGTGGCGACGGCCGGCTGGTGCTGGTGGGTGACCGCCTCCACCCGGGTCACCAACTGGTTGACCGACGGGGTGATCCGGTCCAGCACCGGCTTGGGGTACAGGCCGAGGATGACGATGAGGGCGATCAGCGGGGCGATGACCGCCCGCTCACCCCAGGACAGGTCCCGGGTCTTGGCGTCGGCCAGGCGGACCTTGCCGTGGAACACCTGCTGGTAGGCCCACAGCAGGTACAGGGCGGCGAAGATCACCCCGGCGGTGGCCACCACCGCCCACCAGCGGTGGGTGAGGAAGGTGCCGGACAGCACCAGGAACTCGCTGACGAAGCCGTTCAGGCCCGGCAGCCCGATGGAGGCCAGCATCACCACCGTGAAGGCCCCCGCCAGGACCGGGGCCGGGGTCTGCAACCCCTTCAGCTCGTTCACCTGCCAGGTCTTCCGCCGTTCGTAGATCCAGCCGATGAGCAGGAACAGGGCGGCGGTGATGAGGCCGTGGTTGACCATCAGCAGCACCCCGCCGGTCAGCCCCTGGCTGGTGAAGGCGAAGATGCCCAGGGCGATGAACCCCATCTGGGCCAGCGACGAGTAGGTGACCACCCGCTTCAGGTCCCGCTGGGCGCAGGCCACGACGGCCCCGTACAGGATGCCGATCACGGCCAGGGTGAGCAGCAGCGGGGCCAGGTCCTCGGAGGCCTGGGGGAACAGGTTCAGGTCGAACCGGAGGAGGCCGTAGGTGCCCAGCTTGGCCAGCACGGCCACCAGGATCATGGAGCCGCCGGTGGGGGCCTCGGTGTAGGCGTCCGGCGACCAGGTGTGCAGCGGGAACAGCGGCGCCTTGACCGCGAAGGCGGCGGTGAACGCCAGGAACAGCAGGATGTCGGTGGCGCTGGAGAAGTGGGTGTGCTCCAGGGCCGGCAGCGAGAACGTGAGCACGCCGGTCTGGCTCTGGTGCAAGAACGCGACCACCAGGATGCCGACCAGCAGGAAGGCCGACCCCAAGAAGGTGTACACGAAGAACTTGATGGCGGCGTACGACCGGCGGGCGTAGCCCCAGCCGCTGATGAGGAAGTACGTCGGCACCAGGGTGAGCTCGAAGAAGAAGAAGAAGAGGATCAGGTCCAGGGACAGGAAGCTGCCGATGCAGGCCGCCTCCAGCACCAGCATCCAGGCGATGTAGCTGGTGGCGTTCTCCTTGGTCCGCGCCCCCACCAGCACGATGGGGAACAGCACCGCGGTCATCAGCAGCAGGAACAGCGAGATGCCGTCCACCCCGACGTACCAGCGGACCCCGACGCCCTGGGCCCACACGTGGTTCGACACCAGTTGGTAGCCGGGGTCGTGGGCGTGGAACAGCACGGCCACCCCGATGGCGAAGCCGAGGACGGCGACCGACACGGCGATCCCCAGCCCCTCCAGGATGCGGCGGTCCATCTTGGCCAGCCCCCCCAGCAGGGCCACCGCCACCGCCCCGGCGAAGGGGAGGAGGATCAGGAAGGTCAGGTACGGGAACCCGGGGGAATGGCTCACGACCACCACACCCTCGACACCATGAAGGCGATGATGGCGGCCAGCCCGACGGCGATGCCCAGGGCGTAGTTCCGGACGTACCCGGTCTGCAGCTTGCGGACGCCGGTACCGGTGACCCGGACCAGGGCGGCCGCCCCGTTGACCGCGCCGTCGATGATGCGGCCGTCGACCACCACGGCGCAGAACCGGGCGAACGCCTGCCCGGGCCGGCCGATGAGGGCGTCGTAGACGTCGTCCCAGTACCAGACCCGGCGCAGGAAGGCCGGTTCGAGCGCCGGCTGGTCCGCCGTCCGCCCGGGCCGCTCCCGCCAGAGCACCCAGGCGATGGTCAGGCCGATGAGGGCCACCACGCCGTCGACGACGGCCAGCACCCACTGCTCCAGGGTGTCCTCGTGGTTGACGAACTCGGTGTGCCCGAACACCGGCTGTAGCCAGTTGACCAGGGTGTCGCCGTGCACCCAGGGCAGGTCGAGGATGCCGCCGAGGAAGGCGGCGACGGCCAGGACGACCAGCGGCAGCCGCATGACCCAGGGGGACTCGTGCGGGGCGTGGTGGGCCGGCCGGCCGTCGGGCGCCGGGTCCTGCCACCGGGCCTTGCCGGTGAAGGTGAGGTAGAACAGCCGGCTCATGTAGTAGGCGGTGCCCAGGGCGGTGAGCACGCCGAGGGCGTACAGGGCCGGGCTCTTGGCGAACACGTTGGTCAGCACGTCCCCCTTCGACCAGAACCCCGAGAACGGCGGGATGCCGGCGATGGCCAGCCAGCCGACCAGGAAGGTGCCGAAGGTCCACGGCAGCCACTTCCGGAGGGCCCCCATCCGTTTCAGGTCCTGCTCGTCCTCCAGGCCGTGGATGACCGAGCCGGCGCCCAGGAACAGGAGGCCCTTGTAGAAGGCGTGGCAGACCATCAGGAAGATGGCGGCCACGTACGCACCGCAGCCGACGGCCAGCACCATGTAGCCGATCTGGGACACCGTGGAGAAGGCCAGCACCTTCTTGATGTCCTGCTGGGCGCAGGCGATGGTCATGGCCACGAAGGCGGTGACGCCGCCGATGATGGCGATCACCCACCGGGCGTCCGGCGACAGGGCCAGCAGGGCGTTGGCCCGGCACAGCAGGTACACGCCGGCCGTCACCATGGTGGCGGCGTGGATCAGGGCCGACACCGGCGTCGGGCCCTCCATGGCGTCCGGCAGCCAGTTGAACAGCGGGATCTGGGCCGACTTGCCGGTGGCGGCCAGGAACAGCAGCAGCACCGCCGCCGTCGCCGCCCCGCCGGCCAACAGGCCCTGGTGGGCGAACACCGTCAGGTAGTCGAGGGAGCCGACCTTGGAGAAGATCAGGAACATGGCCAGCAGGAACCCGACGTCGCCGATCCGGTTGTAGATGAACGCCTTCTTGCCGGCCGACGCCGCCGACTCCCGGTGGAACCAGAACGCCACCAGCCAGTACGAGCAGACCCCGACCCCTTCCCAGCCGACGAAGGTGACCAGGAAGTTGCTGGCCAGCACCAGCACCAGCATGGAGAACACGAACAGGTTGAGGTACAGGAAGAACTTGGAGTAGTCCCGGTCCTTCTTCATGTAGCCGATCGAGTACAGGTGGATCAGCATGCTGACCCCGGTCACGAACATGCACATGGTCATCGACAGCGGGTCCAGCAGGATGGCCGCCTTCACCTGCAGGCCGCCGACGGTGATCCAGTTGAAGAAGTTGTGGTCGGCCACCGAGGCCCCGCAGGAATAGGCGCAGGTGAGGTGCCGGGCGGCGGCCGGCACGTCCATCAGCCCGGCCAGGGTGACGCAGGCGGCCACGAACGACCCGGCGACGGCGACGGTGCCGATCCAGCCGGCCCACGGGTCGCCGAGGCGGCGGCCCACCAGCAGGATGGCCACGAACCCGGCGAGCGGGAACAAGGGCATGAGGAACGCGGCGTGGAGCACGGTCGGTCAGCCCTTCAGCACGTGCAGGTCGTCGGCCGTCGTGTGGCGACGGCGGCGGAAGATGGCGACCACGATCCCGAGGCCGACCACCACCTCGGCGGCGGCGACCACCAGGACGAAGAACACGACGGACTGCCCGCCGATGTCGCCCAGCACCCGGGAGAACGTCACGAACGTCAGGTTGGCGGCGTTCAGCATCAGCTCGATGCACATGAACATGACCAGCACGTTCCGTCGCACCAGCAGCCCGATGGCCCCGATGGCGAACAGCACGGCGGCCAGCCCCAGGTACCAGCCGGGAGCGAGACTCATGACGGAACCTCCACCGGTGATCCCTCCTGGACCGGCTCGGGCTCCGGCTCCACCTCTGTCTCCGGCCCCGTCGGCTCCGCCACCTCCGTCGCCGCGGCCTCGTCGGCCGGGGCCTCCGGCGCGCCGGGACCGAGCTCGTCGGCGGCGCCCTCCTCGCCGTCCTCGCCCTCCACCTCGCCGGGGGCGGAGGGGCGGCGGGCCAGGAACACGGCGCCGACCACGGCGATGACCAGCAGGGCGGCGGTGGCCTCGAAGGCGAACAGGTAGGTGGTGAACACCGACTTGCCCAGCAACGCCACGTTGGTCTGCCCGCCGGCGGTGGTGGACCCGGCCACGGCGTGGGCGCCGCTGACCCAGTTGGCGTTGACGGCCAGGGCGAACACGGCGCCGAGGGACACCAGCATCATGAGGAAGGCCAGCGGCCGCTGGCCCCGCAACGGCTCCGCCTCGATGTTCTCCCGGCGGTCGACCCCGAGGAACATGATGACGAACAGGAACAGCACCACGATGGCGCCGGCGTAGACGATGATCTGGACGACGGCCAGGAAGTCGGCGTTCTGCTCCACGAACAGCACGGCGATGCCGAACAGGGTGAGCACCAGGGACAGGGCGGCGTGGACCGGGTTGCGGGAGGTGACCACCCCGACGGCCCCGGCCAGGACCATGGCGGCGGCCACCACGAAGGTGATGATGTCCGGGATGGTGGCGTGCCCCGTCGAGGTCGAAGCGGCCAGGAGGGCGCCGGTCATGCGGAGTCCTTCTTCGCCGCCGACTTCTGGGTGGCCCGGGCGGCCCGGAGCTCCTTGAAGCGCTCCCGGGCGGCCTCCATCTTCTTCTTATTCCGCTCGGCGGAGATCTGGGCCCGCCAGATGCGGCCCTTCATGCCGCGGTGCTCGAGCGGGATGTCCTCTGCGAGGAGGTGGGGCTCCAGCACGTCACGGAGCTGCTTGGACCCGGTGGCCTGGTCGTCGCGGCGGCCGGACTGGCCGCCCTCGGGACGGCGGACCCCGTAGCCCAGCTCGCCGGACCACTGCACCTCGCCCTCGTAGGCGGCGTTCCCCGACGGGGAGGTGGCCCGCATCCACCCCGACGTCATCAGGTCGTCGCCCTCCCGCCAGTCCTCCCACGGCAGCTTCTTCGGCCGGCCGTCATCGTCCACCACCAGCTCGGCCTTGGTGTAGATGGCGTCGGCCCGGTTGGTGAAGGAGAACTCGAACAGCTTGGACTCGGTGATGGCCTCGGTGGGGCAGGCCTCCACGCACAGGTCGCAGTGGATGCACCGGAGGTAGTTGATCTCGTAGACGTAGCCGTACCGCTCGCCGGGGGACACCGGGTCGTCCGGCGGGTTGTCGAGGCCGCGGACGTAGATGCAGTCCGCCGGGCACACGCCGGCGCACAGCTCGCAGCCGATGCACTTCTCCATGCCGTCCTCGTAGCGGTTGAGGACGTGCCGGCCGTGCTGGCGGGGCTGCTTCGGCTTCTTCTCCTCCGGGTACTGCCGGGTGACCCGCGGGCGGGTCAGGTGCTCGAAGGTCAGCTTGAACCCGCCGAGGAAGCTGAGCTGCTCCTTCACCCCGTCGAGGACGCCCATCAGCGGTCCTCCCCCGACGGGGCGGCCGGCGGGCCGGGCTCGGCCGGACGGTCGGCGAAGGCGCCGGCCGGGCCGGGGACCGGCGGGGTGTCGGCCACCAGGCTCGGCACGGCCACCCGGGGGCCCATCTGGGCGGCGACCACCGCGACGCTCTCCCGGTCGGCCTCCCGGGCCTGGCCGATGCCGAAGGCCCGGACCAGCACGGTGCCCAGCGCCACGGCCACCACGGCGATGCCGAGGCCCCACCAGCCGTCGACGATGAACCCGGCGACGGCCAGCAGCCAGCCCAGGGACAGCGGGATCAGGTACTTCCACCCGAGCGTCATCAGTTGGTCGTACCGCAGCCGGGGCAGGGCGGCCCGGAACCAGACGTAGATGAACAGGAAGATGAAGACCTTGATCAGGAACCAGACGACCGGGAACCAGATGCTGAACGACGGGATGTGCGGCACCGGGCCGTCGGGGCCGCCGAAGAACAGGGTCACCACGACGGCCGACATGGTGATGACGTTCATGAACTCGGCCAGGAAGAACATGGCGAACCGGATGGACGAGTACTCGGTGTGGAACCCGCCGACCAGCTCGGACTCGGCCTCGGTCAGGTCGAACGGCGGCCGGGTCAGCTCGGCGGTGATGGCGATGAGGAACAGGAAGAACGGCACGATGCCGAGCCGGATGAGGTTCCAATCCCAGAAGTTGGTGGCCTGCGACTCCACGATGGCCCGGGTGGACAGCGAACCGGTGATCAGCACCACGGTGACCACGGTGATGCCCAGGGCGGCCTCGTAGGAGATCATCTGCGCCGACGCCCGGACGGAGCCCAGCAGCGGGTACTTCGACCCCGACGACCAGCCGGCCAGCATGACCCCGTAGACGGCGATGGACGACATGGCGAGCACCAGCAGGATGCCGACCGGGGGGTCGGCCACCTGCAGCTCGAAGCTGTGGCCGGAGATGGAGATGATGCCGCCCACCGGCACCACGGTGAAGATCAGCAGGGCCGGCACCAGGGACAGGTAGGGGGCCAGCTTGAACACCCCGCGGTCGGCCCGCTCCGGCAGCAGGTCCTCCTTGAAGAACAGCTTGGTGCCGTCGGCCAGGGTCTGCAGCAACCCCCACGGCCCGGCCCGGTTGGGGCCGATCCGGCTCTGCATGTCCGAGATCAGCTTCCGCTCGAACCAGATCATCAGCATCACCGACACCAGCAGCACCGCGAAGGCCACCAGCACCTTGATGACGTCGACCACCCACACGAACCAGCCGACCCCATTGTCGACCAGGGGGTCCCCGTGGGTGGTGAGGGCCACCATCGGGTGCAGCAGGGCCAGCACGGCGCCGCTCATGACACCGACTCCAGGCGGACGTCGGTGACCACGTCGGTGACGTCGATCAGGGCGGCGGCGGCGTTGCCCACCGGCTGGCCCGCCGCCTCGGTGCCCGCCGCCCCCGCGGCGGCCGATCCGGGCCCCCCGGTGGGCAGGTTGAACTCGACGGCCACCACCCCGCGGGGGACGGTGGAGTCGGCGTCGGCGGCCAGCACCAGCGAGCCGCGGGCGGACCGGACCCGGACCGGGTCGCCGGTGGTGAGGCCCAGCCGGTCCAGGTCGTACGGGTTGGCCCGGGCCACGGCGGCCGGCACCAGCGGCGTCAGCGACGGGGACCCGCCCACGGCGACGCCGTCGTCGTACAGGCGGCGGGACGACACCAGCCGCAGGGAGTAGCTGTCGACCGGCGGCACGTGCACGGGGTCGGGCTCGGCGGCAGCCGGCCCGGCCAGGCCGGCCAGCACGGCCGGCTTGGCCCCGGCCCCATCCCCGGACGGCGGGGCCCCGGCGCCCTCGCCGACGGGCTCGGGGACGGCGACGTCGTCCACCTCCGGGGGGACCGCCAGGCCGACCCGTGGCGGGGCGCCCTGGCGCTCGACCGACTCCACCCCGGGGATGGCCATCGGGTCGGTGGCCTCCACCGCGGCCGGCAGGGGGCTGCCGGACAGCGGCACCAGCACGCCGTCGCGGGCGCCGGGCGAGTCCAGCACCGCCGCGGTCAGCCCGGCGTGGGCCGGGGCCAGGTTCTCGATCTCGGCCCACAGGTCGGCCGGGCTGCCCACCCCCAGGTCGGCACCGAGGGCCACGGCCAGCTCGGCGGCGATCATCCAGTCCGGCCAGGCCAGCCCGGGCGCCACCAGCTTCTGGCCGAGCCGGCTGACCCTGCCCTCCAGGTTGGTGGTGGTGCCGGGCCGCTCGTGCTCGACGGCCGCCGGCAGGACCACGTCGGCGTGGTCGACCGTCGGCGAGTGGTGGCCGGTGACCGCCACCACGAAGTCGGCGGCGTCCAGGGCCCGGGTGGCCAACTGGGTGTCCGGGAAGTCGCCGGCCAGGTCGGCCCCGAGGGCCACCAGGGCCCGGACCCGGTCCGCATTGTGCGACCCGCCTGGGGCCCCAACCCCAGGCTCCTCCGACGCGCGGGCCCCCTGCCCCATGCCGGCCGTGGCGCCGGCGGCGTCGGCCAGGGAGGCCAGGATGCCGGCGGCGTCGCGGCCGGTGGTGGTCGGGACGGCGCCCCAGGAGCCGGCGAACCAGTCCCTGCCGGCGGTCAGGGACACCCGGCCGGGCAGCAGGCCGGGGGCCAGGCCCATGTCGAGGGCGCCGAAGACGTTGCCGCGGCGCAGGGCCGGCAGGAACCGGGCCGCCGGCAGGGCGTCGGCCAGCACCCGGGCGGCCTCGGCCAGTACCTCGGCCCGCTCGGCCAGCGACGGCCGGCCGAGCACAACAACGATCCCCTCCCCCGCGGTGACGGACGTTTCCGCGGAGACGTCCCCGGCGGTGCCGAGCAGTTGGCGGGCGGCCGACAGGTCGTCGGCGGGCCAGTCGCCCCGGCCGACCAGGGCCCGGGCCAGGGCCGGGGCGTCGCCGGGCCGCGTGGTCAGGGACACGGCGGCGTACCGGGTGAGGGCGGTGGGCCGGGCGGTGAGCTCCAGCAGGTTGGTGCCGCCGTCGACCACCGCCTCGCGGAGCCGCAGGAACAGCACCGGGAGCTCCTCGCGGACGTCGCCGGTGAGCAGCACCACGGTCTTGGCCGCGCAGGCCTGGTCGATGGTGGCCCGCGGCAACGACAGCACCAGGTCGGCCGGCAGCCCGTCACCGAGCTGGGCGTCGACCGAGTCGGTGCCGACGACCCCCTTCATGAGCTTGGCCCAGGCGTAGGCCCCCTCGTTGGTGGACCGGGCCCCACCGATGAGGGCGACGGCCCCGGGACCGCCGGCGGCCCTGGCGGAGGACAGCCCCCCGGCAGCGGCGGCCAGGGCCTCGCTCCAACTGACGGGGACCAGTTGGCCCTCCTTGCGGACCATCGGCTCGGTCAGCCGGCGGCTCTGGCGGACGCCGGCCTCCTTGACCTCGCCGGCGAACTGGCCCCGGGACACCGGGAGGGTCTCGACCTGGGAGGCGGTGGCCGGCACCACGTCGACCGCCCGGTCGGCGACGGCGGCCGGCACGTCGACCGGTCCGGCCGGGCTGGCATCTATCCCGATGGCGTCGCCGTTGACGGACTCGAACACGAACCGGCCCTTGTCGCAGAGCCAGCCGTGGTTGACCGGGTCGGCGTCGAGGCCGAGCAGCCGGGTGAGGCGGTTGGCGGACGACTGCACGGCCACCCGGCAGCCGACGGCGCAGGTGGTGCAGGTGGACTCCACCTGGTCCAGGTCCCAGGGACGGGCGGTGAACCGGTACGGGGTGGCGGTCAGCGCGCCGACGGGGCAGATCTGGACGGTGTTGCCGCTGAAGTAGGACGAGAACGGCTCGCCGGGGAAGGTGGCCACCTCGACGCGGTCGCCGCGGCCGGCGAAGTCGATCTGGGCCTCCCCGGCCACCTCCTCGGCGAACCGGGTGCACCGGGCGCACTGGATGCAGCGCTCCCGGTCGATGAGGACCAGGTCGGAGATGGGGACCGGCTTCTCGAAGTGCCGCTTCTCCTCCACGAACCGGCTCTCGCCGGGGCCGTAGGCCAGGGTCTGGTCCTGCAGGGGGCACT
The DNA here is from genome assembly GCA_035547695.1 of Acidimicrobiales bacterium. Lineage (GTDB taxonomy): Bacteria > Actinomycetota > Acidimicrobiia > Acidimicrobiales > RAAP-2 > DASZUK01. Next base: position 39,507 of record DASZUK010000046.1, on the reverse strand, counting down.
CGCCGCCCTTGTCGCAGACCGGGCAGTCCAGGGGGTGGTTGACGAGCAGGAACTCCAGCACCCCGTCCTGGGCCTTCTTGACCTTGTCGGAGGTGGTCACCACCTCCATGCCGTCGGTGACCGGCACGAAGCAGGACGGCTGCAGGGTGGCGCCGCGGGGGCCGGACACCTCGACCAGGCACATCCGGCACATCCCCACCGGCTTCATCCGGGGGTGGTAGCAGAACCGCGGGATGTAGGTGCCGGCCCGCTCGGCGGCGGCGATCAGCAGCTCCCCCTTGCGGGCGGTGGCCGGCCGGCCGTCCAGGGTGAACGACAGGTCCCCGTCGGCCATGGGGACAGGGTCAGCCATGGGGACAGCCGCCTTCTTTGACGTGGAGGAGGAATTCGTCGCGGAACATCTGGATGCCGGAGTGGATGGAGGAGGGGATGGAGGGACCGAGCACGCAGATGGTCGTCTGCTGGGGCGGCCATTGCAAACCCGGCGAGATGTTGTCGCTGACGTCCAGCAGCAGGTCCAGGTCCTCCTCGCGGCCGCCGCCGTGCTCGATGCGGTACAGGATCCGCTCCAGCCAGCCGGAGCCCTCCCGGCAGGGGGTGCACTGGCCGCAGGACTCGCGGGAGAAGAACTTGGTGATCCGCCAGGCGGCCCGGACCATGCAGGTGGAGGCGTCCATGACGGTGATGGCGCCGGAGCCGAGCATGGAGCCGGCCTGGCCGACCTCGTCCTGGCCGAGGGGCAGGTCCAACTGGTCGGGGCCGAACCAGGGGGCGGACACGCCACCGGGGATGATGGCCTTGACGTCGCGGCCGCCGGGGACGCCGCCGCCGTACACCGGGGCGTAGACGAGGTCCCGGAAGGTGGTCTTGACCATCTCCACCTCGTAGGTGCCGGGGTTCTTGACGTGGCCGGACAGGGCGAACAGCCGGGTGCCGGTGGACCGGCCCTCACCGAGGGCGGCGAAGGCGGCGCCGCCGTTGCGGACGATCCAGGGCAGGTTGGACATGGTCTCGACGTTGTTGACCACGGTGGGCTGCCCGTACAGGCCGATGGCGGCGGGGAAGAACGGCGGCTTGATGCGGGGGAACCCCCGCTTGCCCTCCAGGGACTCCAGCAGAGCGGTCTCCTCGCCGCAGATGTAGGCGCCGGCGCCGGGGTGGACGACGATGTCGACGGAGAACCCGGACCCGAAGATGTCGGCACCGACCGCGCCGTGGGCGTAGGCCTCGTTCAGGGCCTGCTGCACCCGTTCGAGGCCGAGGGCGAACTCGCCGCGGAGGTAGATGAAGGCCTGGCTGACCTGCAGGGCGTAGGCGGCGATGAGGACGCCCTCGACCAGTTGGTGGGGGTCCCGCTCCACCAGGAGGTGGTCCTTGAAGGTGGCCGGCTCGCTCTCGTCGCCGTTGACCACCAGGTAGGTGACCGGGTCCTTGCGGAGCATGGACCACTTGCGGCCAGCCGGGAACCCGGCGCCGCCGCGGCCGAGCAGGCTGGCCGCGTCCACCTCGGCGGCCACCGCCTCCGGGGTCATGGTCAGCGCCTTGCGGAGGCCGTCGTAGCCGCCGGTGGCCAGGAACCGGTCGATGGTGTGGGAGTCGTCGTAGCCGATCCGGGCGGTGACGATGCGGGGGGCCTCGGTGACCGCCATCAGGCGCCACCCCCCTGCTGCCCGGCGGCCTGCTCGGCCCTGGCGGCGGCCGCCCGGTCGGCCTGGGCCGCCGCCACGGCGGCCCGCTCCGCCACCACCTGCCGGCGGTCGGCCTGCAGGGGCACGGACCGGCGGACCCGGACCAGGGTGCCGTGGGGGGGGATGTCGTCGGAGCGGCGGCCGGCCCGGAGGTCGTCGACGAGCTGGTCGAAGGACTCGGGGTCCTGGCCGCCGACGTAGCGGTGGTTGACCTGCACGCAGACGGTGCGGTCGCAGTCGGCCAGGCACTCGGCCTCTTCGAGGGTGATGGCGCCGTCGGCGGTGGTGCCGCCGACCCGGATGCCGAGGGTCTGCTCGGCGTGGTCCAGCAGCTCCAGGGCGCCGCCGAGGAGGCAGGCGATGTTGGTGCACACCGACACCAGGTAGGTGCCGACGGGCTCGGTGTGGAGCATGTCGTAGAAGGTGGCGGTCCCCCGCACCTCGGCCGGGGTGACGCCGACGAGGTCGGCGATCTCCTCCATGGCCTCCGGCCGCAGCCAGCCGTCCTGCTCCTGGGCCAGGTGGCAGATCGGGATGAGGGCGGACCGGGGCTCCGGGTAGAGGGCGACCAGCTCCTCGGCGCGCTGGCGGATGTCCTGATTGAGATGCGCCATCAGCGGTCCACCTCGCCCATGACGGGGTCCACTGACGAGATGACGGCGACGGCGTCGGCGATGAGGCCGCCGCGGAGCAGCACCGGGACGGTCTGCAGGTTGACGAAGGAGGGCCCGCGGATGTGCATGCGGTACGGCTTGGAGGTGCCGTCGGACACCAGGTAGCAGCCGAGCTCGCCCCGGGGGGACTCCACGGCCACGTACACCTCGCCCTCGGGCACCCGGAACCCCTCGGTGAAGGTCTTGAAGTGGTGGATGAGGGCTTCCATGGACTCGTCGATGCGGGCCCGGGGCGGCGGGGTGACCTTGCGGTCCTGCACCCGGTAGTCGCCGGGGGGCATCCTCTCCAGGATCTGCCGGATGATCTTGACGGACTCCCTGATCTCGTTCAGCCGGACGGAGTACCGGTCGAAGTTGTCGCCGTAGGTGCCCACGATGACGTCGAAGTCCAGCCGGTCGTAGGCCAGGTACGGCATGGACCGGCGCAGGTCCCAGGGGACGCCGGTGGACCGCAGGATGGGACCGGTGGCCGACAGGGCCAGGGCCTCGGCGGCGGTCAGGTTGCCGATGCCCTCGGTGCGCTCCCGGAAGATGGGCTGGCCGGTGAGCAGCTCGTCGTACTCGAAGCTGCGGGCCAGGACGGTCTCGCAGATGACGTCGACGTCGTCCTCCCAGCCGTCGGGCAGGTCGGCGGCGACGCCGCCGGGGCGGATGTAGTTGTGGTTCATCCGCAGCCCGGTGGCCTTCTCGAAGAAGGACAGCACCATCTCCCGCTCGCGGAACCCGTAGATCATCATCGACGTGGACCCCAGGTCCATGCCGTTGGTGGCCATCCACATCAGGTGGGACGACACCCGCTGCAGCTCGGACATGAGCATGCGGATCCACACCGCCCGGGCCGGCAGCTCGACGTCGAGCAGGGCTTCGGTGGCCAGGGAGAACACCAGCTCGTTGTTGAGCGGCGACAGGTAGTCCATCCGGGTGACGTTGGTGGCCCCCTGCACGTAGGTGAGCTCTTCGCCGGTCTTCTCCATGCCGGTGTGCAGGTAGCCGATGACCGGCTTGGTCCGCAGCACGGTCTCGCCGTCCAGCTCCAGCATGAGCCGGAGGACCCCGTGGGTGGAGGGGTGCTGGGGGCCCATGTTGATGATCATGGTCTCGTCGTCGCGGCGCTCGACGTCGATGTCGCCGGGGTCCAGCACCCCGCCTTCGGGCAGCCGGAGCACCGCGCCCACCTCGCGGCGCAGCTCGGCCGCGGGGGTGGTGGAGCGGTCGGCCAGCTCCTGGGCGCCCTCGGAGGTCTCGGCGATGCGGGCGGCCTCGACGTAGTCGTCGGGCTCGAAGGGGCCTGTGTCGGCGGGGCCGGTGTCCGTGGGACCGGGGCCGGCGGCGCCCGGTGTGGTCGGTCGGGTGCTCATCGGGGGCCGGGGGCCTCCTTGAACTGCACCGGCACCCGGCCGACGCCGTAGTCCTTGCGCAGCGGGTGCCCCTCCCAGTCCTCGGGCATGAGGATCCGGGTCAGGTCGGGGTGGCCGGCGAACCGGACGCCGACGAGGTCGAAGGCCTCCCGCTCCATGGCCTCGGCCCCGGGGTACAGGTCCACCAGGGAGTCCACCACCGGGTCGGCCTCGGGGACCTGCACCCGGACCCGGACCCGGCGCTTACGGGACAGGGACAGCAGGTTGGTCACCACCTCGAACCGCTCGGCGGCCACCCCGTCGGGCAGGGTGCGGCCGGGGTGGGTGAGGTAGTCGACGGCGCAGACGTCCACGCACATCTCGAACCCGGAACCCTGGTAGGCGGCCACCAGGTCGTGGTAGCGGTCCCGGGGGGGGAACGCCATCTCGTCGGTGCGGCGGCCGTCGGCCCGGGGGACGTCGGGCAGCAGGCTGTCCGCCCTCTCCGCGTCGGCCCCCCCGGCGCCCGGCGCCGTCACTGTTCCGGTGTGCGTCATCGGGGAGTGGTGACCCGGACGGCGTCGGGGACCTCCGGCACCCACCCGGCGGTGCGCTCCGGGACGGCCGGGCGGGGGGCCCGGCGGGTGATGGCGCCGGTGCGGATCTTCTGGTGCAGGGTCAGGATGGCGTGCAGCAGGGTCTCGGGCGACGGCGGGCAGCCGGGGGCGTAGACGTCCACCGGGACGATCTGGTCCACCCCCTGGACGATGGCGTAGTTGTTGAACATGCCGCCGGTCGAGGCGCAGACCCCCATGGAGATGACCCACTTGGGCTCCATCATCTGGTCGTACACCTGCCGGAGCACCGGGGCCATCTTCTGGGACACCCGGCCGGCCACGATCATGAGGTCGGCTTGGCGGGGGGAGGCCCGGAACACCTCCATGCCGAGGCGGCTGATGTCGTAGTCGGCGGCCCCGACCGACATCATCTCGATGGCGCAGCAGGCCAGGCCGAAGGTGGCCGGCCAGACGCTGTTGCGGCGGGCCCACTTGACCAGGTCCTCCAGGCGGCCGGTCAGGAAGTTGTGCTGCAGGTCTTCCAGCCCCACGGCCCGCTCCTAGGCAGCCTGGTCCGGCGACGCCGGAGCCGGCGACGCGGGCGGGGTCGGGGACGGGGCGGCGGTGATGCGGCTGATGGTGGACTCCGAGGTCCGCTGGATGCCGGCCTGCAGCTTGCGGGCCGGGCCCCAACTGAGGGCGCCGTTGCTGACCAGGTACAGGAAGGACACGAAGACCACCACCGCGAACACCAGGACCTCGACCAGCCCGAACACCCGTAGCTGCCGGAACACGACGGCCCAGGGGTACAGGAACACGATCTCGATGTCGAAGATGATGAAGATCATGGCCACCAGGTAGAACCGCACCGGGAACCGTTGCGGGGGCTCCTTGTCGGGGATGATCCCGCACTCGTACGGGGCCAGCTTCGACGCGGTCGGCTTCTGTCGCGGGGCCAGCAGCTTCGACGCGATGAAGGACCCGGCGGCGAACAGCACGCCCAGTGCCAGCAGGAGGAAGATCGGCAGGTACTGGTCCACAGCATCCCGGTTCTACCACGGCACCCTCAGCTCAGGCACATCCTGGAGCGGCCCTCCGAGGGCCGGCCGCGGAGGCCGGTCGGCGTAGCATCTAGGGGTGCCCCGAGGAACGGCCAAGGCCGACGAGAAGCACGTCCACGACGTCCTGGTGGTCGGCGGCGGGCCGGCCGGGTCGTCCTGCGCCTACTGGCTGGCCGACGCCGGCTGGGACGTGGCGGTGGTCGAGAAGAAGCGGTTCCCGCGGGAGAAGACCTGCGGCGACGGCCTCACCCCGCGGGCGGTCCGCCAGCTCGCCGACATGGGCCTGGAGGACGCCCTGGCCGGCGCCCACCGGTACTCCGGGCTGCGGGCCTACGGCTTCGGGCACGCCATGGAGCTGCAATGGCCGGAGCACCCGGTGTTCCCGTCGTACGGCTACACCATCACCCGGCACGACCTGGACGGGCTGGTGGCCGAGCGGGCCGCCAAGGCCGGGGCCACCGTGTGGCAGGGCACCGAAGCGGTGCAACCCCTGCTGGCCGCCGATGGAGGCACCCCGACCGCCGGCCCAGGACGTCCGGCCGGGGCGGGGCAGGGGCCCCGCCCTTCAGAGGAGCCTGGGGTGGGGCCCCCGGGCGGGGTATCCGGCACAGCGACGGGGGCCTCCCTCCCGTACTGCCTGGGGGCGGTGGTGAAGGAGAAGGCGTCGGGGGAGGCCCGGGAGGTGCGGGCCCGGTACGTGGTGGTGGCCGACGGGTCCAACTCCCGGTTCGGCCGGGCCCTGGGGACGTCCCGGGAGAAGGACTACCCGCTGGGGATGGCGCTGCGCGGCTACTACCGGTCCCCGCGGCACGACGACCCGTTCATCGAGTCCCACCTGGACGTCCGCGACGCGGACGGCAACGTGGTGCCGGGCTACGGCTGGGTGTTCCCCCTGGGGGACGGCCGGGTGAACGTCGGGGTCGGCCTGCTGTCCACCGACCGGCGGTGGAAGGGGGTCAACACCACCAAGCTGATGGACGCCTTCGTGGCCTGGGCGCCGAAGAGCTGGGGCATCTCCCCCGACACCGCCTGCGGGCCGCCCACCGGCGGCAAGCTGCCGATGGGGCTGGCCGTCGGGCCGCACGCCGGGGCCAACGTGGTGGTGGCCGGCGACGCCGGCGGGTCCATCAACCCGTTCAACGGCGAGGGCATCGCCTACGGGTACGAGACCGGCCGGCTGGCCGCCGCCCACCTGGGCCAGGCGCTGGCCGGGGACGGCCCCGCCGCCCTGGCCCGGTACGACCGGCACCTTGCCGACGCCTACGGGCCGTACTACCGGGTGGCCCGGGCCTTCGTGCACCTGATCAGCCACCCCGACGTCATGCGGGTGTGCGTGGGGGCCGGGATGCGGTCGGAGTGGTTCATGGCCCAGTTGCTCCGGATCATGGCCAACCTGCTGCGGCCGGACACCCTGGGGCCGGCGGAGGTCGCCTTCCGGCTCATGGACGGCCTGGCCGGGGTGCTCCCCGACGACGCCCTGTCCCAGTTGCTGGCCGGCTGAGCCCTGCGCCGCCACTGCCCGGCCCCGGCGGCCACTGTCCGGCCGTCACTGCCGGGTTCCATAAATCGAGTTATCATAACTTGAGTTATGGAAATCCCCCAATGGCTGCCCAAGCCGCCTGAGCTGTTCGCCCGTGACGCCGAATGGGCTGACCTGGCGACGTTCGCATCTGCCGGCGTTACCGGGGCGTCGCTGGCCATCGTCTACGGGCGGCGGCGACAGGGCAAGACGCTCATGCTGGAGCTGCTGGCCGAGCAGACCGGAGGGTTCTTCTTCACCGGGCTGGAGCAGTCGGCGGCCCAGAACCTGGATGCGGTGAGCCGTGCCTATGCCGACTTCGCCGGGCTCGGCGTCCCGGTGGCCTTCGGTTCCTGGGGCGACGTCGTCCAGGCCCTGTTCACCCTCGGCGAGCGGGACCATCCGCTGACGGTGGTGGTGGACGAGCTGCCGTTCCTGCTCAAGACGGCCCCGGAGATCCCTTCACTGGTCCAGCAGGCGCTGAGCCCCCGCGGCCGGGCCCGGCGGAGCAGCCGCACGCGGCTGGTCCTCTGCGGCAGCGCCTTCTCCGTCATGGCGTCGTTGCTGGCCGGGACGGCGCCGCTGCGGGGACGGGCTGTTCGGGAGGTCTTGGTCAGCCCGTTCGACTTCCGGGAGTCCGCCGCCTTCTGGGGCGTCCACGACGATCCCGACACCGCGGTCCGGCTGCACGCCCTCGTCGGCGGCACCCCCGCCTACCGGGACTTCTGCGACGGCGACCTCCCCGAGGGCCGAGCCGACCTCGACGCCTGGGCCGTCCGCCACCTCCTCAACCCGTCCAGTGCGTTCTTCCGGGAGGGCCGGTCGCTCCTGGCGGAGGAGCCGGAGCTGACCGACGTGAGCCTGTACTCCTCGGTCCTCGGCGCCATCGCCGCCGGTCGTACCCGGCGCGGGCAGATCGCCGGTGCCGTCGGCCGCAAGGAGACCGCTCTGGCCCATCCCCTGTCGGTCCTCCAGGACGCCCGGCTGGTCGACCGCCGGGCCGACGCCCTTCGGGCGAACCGGTCGACCTTCCAGATCGCCGAGCCCATGCTCCGGTTCCATCAACTGATCGTCGTCCCGAACGAAGCCCGGTTGGCACGGCGGCAGGGCGGGTCGGTGTGGGCGGAGGTGGCCGACACCGTCCAGGCCCGCATCTACGGCCCCCACTTCGAGGAGCTGGCCCGGCAGTGGACGGCGGAGCACGCCGACGCCACCACGGTCGGCGGTCCGGTGGGTCCGGTGGGTCCGGTGGGTCCGGTCGGCAGCACCGTCGTGCCCTGCCGGGTCCACCGGGAGCAGCACGAGGTGGACGTGGTGGCCGTCGAACGATCACCGGGCCGGCCGTCCCGCGTCCTGCTCCTCGGCGAGGCCAAATGGCGGCAGGTGGCCGTCGGGATGGACGAGCTGGACCGATTGCGGCACCTTCGCGAGCTGGTCGGCGGCGCCGGACCGTCCACCAAGCTCGCCCTGTTCAGTCGCTCGGGCTTCACCGGGGAGCTGGTCCGCCACGCGGCCTCGGCGGGCGGCCGGGACGTCGAGCTGGTCGACCTCGACCGTCTCTACCACGGAAGCTGACCGGTCGAGGGGGCTGGGCGTGTCGTTTTTTCGTGACTCACCCGCGCCGGCGTTTGAGCGGATGTGCTCAATTCCGGCTGCCGGTGACGCCAAAGAACTTATGGCCCCCCGCCCGGCTCCCGCCCCGGCCGGGCTCGGACCCAAGCCCGGGACCAGACCCAGGCCCAGAAGAGGACCCCGGCCAGCTTCTTCGCCCTCTCGCCATATATGCATATGTTGAAGGTGCATACCACCCCGGTGGTACCCTACGGTGATGAAGCGGACCACCGTCCTCCTGCCGGACGACGTCGACGGCCGGCTTCGTCTCGAGGCCCGCCGCCGGCACGTGCCCATCGCCGATCTGGTCAGGGAGGCGATCGACCGGTACCTGCCCGAGATCGCACCGGCGGCCCCGCCAGGGTTCTTCGGTGTCGGCGAGGGGAGTCCCGAGGACGCCTCGGAACGCGTCGACGAGCTGGTCGGCGAGGCCGTCGCCCGCCGTCGAAAGGTCGAGGGGACGGAGAGAACCCGGCGGTCGGCGTAGGTGCTCGTCGTCGACGCCGGGCCCCTCTACGCCGCGGCGGCTCGGAGGGACCGCAACCATCGGCGGTGCACCGACCTGCTGATGTCCACCCCCGGGCCGCTGGTCGTCCCCGCGTTGGTGGTCACCGAGGTTGCCTACCTGCTCGCCGACCGCCTCGGCGACCACGCGGAGCTGGCGTTCGCCCGGTCGCTGGCTGACGCGGAATTGGTCGTCGAACCGGTCGGGGATCTCGAATGGGAACGGATCGCCGACCTGGCCGAGCGCTACCGGGACCTCCCGCTCGGGATCGTCGACGCCTCGGTCGTCGCCTTGGCCGAACGCCTCGGGGCCACGCAGATCGCAACCCTCGACCGCCGGCACTTCTCGGTCGTCCGCCCCCGGCACACCGAGGCGTTCACCCTCGTCCCCTGAACCGGCCGGTCTCCCGAGACAGACGAGCGCCCGACACCCGGAGGGGTCAGGCGGAGGCCAGCTCCTTGGCCACCTCGGCCGCCGCCTCCGCGGCCACCTCGGTGGCCAGGGCCAGCTCCCGCTCGGTGTGGGCCATCCCCGGGAACAGCACCTCGTAGGCCCCCGGGGCCATGGCCACCCCCCGGCGGAGCATGGCGTGGAACAGCTTCGGGTACACCCCGTTGCCGGCCACCGCCCGGGCCCGGTCGTAGTCGGTCGGCGCCACCAGGTCCGCCCCGGGTGGCCCCACGAACAGCCCCACCAGCGGCCCCACCGACGGGGCCACCGCCGACAGGCCGCCGTCGACGACCGCGTCGGCCAGCTCGCCGGCGAACACGGTGGCCCGGTTGGCCAGGTCGTCGTAGTCGGCCGTCGACAGGTGGGACAGCACGGCGTGGCCGGCCGTGGTGGCCAGCGGGTTCCCCGACAGGGTGCCGGCCTGGTACACCGGCCCGGCCGGGGCCAGGTGGGCCAGCAGGTCGGCCCGGCCGCCGAACGCCCCCACCGGCAGGCCGCCGCCGATGACCTTGCCGAAGCACCACAGGTCCGGGGTCACCCCGACCAGGGCGGTGGCCCCACCCGGCCCGACCCGGAACCCGGAGATGACCTCGTCAAAGATCAGCAGCGCCCCGGCGGCGTCGCAGGCCGCCCGCAGCCCCTCCAAGAACCCCGGGGCCGGCGGCACCAGGTTCATGTTGGCCGCCACCGGCTCCACGATGACGCAGGCCACCGTGCCGGCCAGATCGGGACCGTCCAGGTCCGGGACCACGTTGTACGGGGCCACCACCGTGTCGGCCACCGCCGCGGCCGGCACCCCGGCCGACCCCGGCAGCCCCAGGGTGGCCACCCCGCTGCCGCCGCCGGCCAGCAGCCCGTCGGCGTGGCCGTGATAGCAGCCGGCGAACTTCACCACCCGGTCCCGGCCGGTGGCCCCCCGGGCCAGCCGGACGGCGCTCATCGACGCCTCCGTCCCGGACGACACCAGCCGCACCTGCTCACACCCGGGCACCCGCTGGCAGATGGCCTCGGCCAACAGCACCTCGCCGGGGGTGGGCATCCCGAAGGTGCTGCCCAGCCCCACCGCCCGCCGCACCGCCTCCACCGTGACCGGGTGGGCGTGGCCGAGCAGCACCGCCCCGTAGGACTGCACCAGGTCCAGGTACCGGGTGCCCTCCACGTCGAACACCCAGGGCCCGTCGCCCCGGGCCACCGTGAACGGCACCCCGCCGACCGATGCGAACGACCGCACCGGCGAGTCCACCCCGCCCGGGATGACCCGCCGGGCCCGCGCGAACCATGTTGTGTTCGATCCGGCGCCGGCGGGCGTTTCCGCGGAAACGTCGCCGGCCGGGTCCGGTCGGGCAGGCGGCCCGTCAGCCACCGAGGGCCTCGGCCACCTCGGCGGCGAAGTAGGTGAGGACGAAGTCGGCGCCGGCCCGCTTGATGGCGGTGAGCTGCTCTGCGGCCACCGCTGGGCCGTCGATCCAGCCGTGGTCGGCCGCGGCCTTCACCATGGCGTACTCCCCGCTGACCTGGTAGGCGGCCACCGGCACGTCCACCGACCGGCGGACCTCCGCGATCAGGTCCAGGGCGGTGCCGGCCGGCTTGACCATCACCATGTCGGCCCCCTCGGCCACGTCCAGGGCCACCTCGGCCAGGGCCTCCCGGCGGTTGCCGGGGTCCTGCTGGTACGCCTTGCGGTCCCCGCCGCCGGCGATGGTGACGTCGACCGCGTCACGGAACGGCCCGTACAGGGCGGAGGCGTGCTTGGCCGAGTAGGCCAGGACGGCCACCTCGGCGAACCCGTCGCCGTCCAGGGCCTGGCGGACGGCGGCCACCTGGCCGTCCATCATCCCGCTGGGGGCCACCACGTCGGCCCCGGCCCGGGCCTGGGCGACCGCCACCCGCCGGTACAGGTCGACGGTGGCGTCGTTGTCCACCGTCCCCTCCGCGGTCAGCACGCCGCAGTGGCCGTGGTCGGTGTACTCGTCCAGGCAGAGGTCGGCCATGAGGACCATCTGGTCCCCCACCGCGGCCCGCAGCTCGGCCAGGGCCACCTGGGCGATGCCGTCGGGGTCCCAGGCCCCGGAGCCGACGGCGTCCTTGCGGGCCGGCACCCCGAACAGCACCAGGCCGGGCACCCCGAGCGACGCCAGCCGCTTGGCCTCGGCCACCAGCGACGGCACCGTGTGCTGGTACTGCCCCGGCAGCGACCGGATGGGGACGGCCTCGGCGATGCCCTCCCGGACGAACAACGGCGCCACCAGGTCGTCGACCGTCACCGCCGTCTCGGCCACCAGGCGCCGGATGGCCGCCGTCCGGCGCAGCCGGCGGGGACGTCGCTCCGGGAATCCCATCCCCCCACCCTACGACGCCGCGCGCCCGGCCCACCCGGGACGACCGTTCAGTCCACGAAGCCAACCGCCAGGGCCGGAGGGTGCAATGTATACAGCACATCGGATTCGATGTATGATCGAGGAGATGCGACGGATGCAGATCTATCTGGACGAAGCGGTCGACCAAGACCTCCGGCAGGCGGCGGCCGCCGAGGGGCGGTCGGCGGCCGCCATCATCCGCGACGCCCTGCGGGCCTACCTGGCCGGCGGCACCGGCACGGCCCCGATGGTGGACGACCCCATCCTGGCCATGGCCGGTCGGTTCGGCGGGCTGCCGCCGGACGCCGCGGTGGACCACGACCGGTACCTGTACGGGCCCGAGCGGCCGCCGGCCGCGCCGGGACCGGACGGCGACCGACCCCGGCAGCCGTCGGCGGCGGGTACCGGCCGTTGAGCACCGTCTTCGCCGACACCGGCGCCTGGATCGCCCTGCTCAGCCGGGACGACCGGCGGCACGCACCGACCGTGCACCGCTACCGGCAGTTGCTGGAACAGGGGGACCGGCTGCTGACCAACAACTACGTGGTGGACGAGACCGCCACCCACCTGCGCTACCGGCTGGGGCTGCCGGCGGCGGTCGACTTCCGTGCCATGGTGCAGGCCGCGGCGGAGGCTGGCCGGGTGCGGGTGGCCTGGGTGGACGAGCGCACCGAGGACCAGGGCTGGCAGGTGCTGCAGCAGTACGCCGCGGTCGGCCTGTCGCTGACCGACGCCGTCAGCGCGGCCATGGCCCGGGCCGGCCGGATCACGGAGATCTTCGGCTGCGACCACGACTTCGAGGCCCTCGGGTTCACCGTCCTCCCCGGCTACCACTAGCCGGGCCACCACCACTAGCCGGGCGGCCACCACTGGCCAGGTGGGCCACGATGGCCCCCACCAACGCCTCCCCGGACGGCGACGGCGACTCCACCGCCACGTCCAGCCCGGCCCTGCGGGCGGCGGCGGCGGTGACCGGCCCGATACAGGCCACCAGCGGCGGCACCGGCAGCGGGTGGCCGCCGGCGGTGGCCAGCGACAGGTAGCCGGTGACGGTGGACGGCGACGTGAAGGTGACCACCCGGGCCTCCACCAGGGCGGCCACCACGTCGTCCGGCGGGGCCGCCGCGGCCACGGTCCGGTAGGCCTCGACCTCGTCGACGGTCCACCCCTTGGCGGACAGGCCGTCGGGCAGCGACCGCCGGGCGACGGCGGCCCGGGGGAACAGGACCCGGCCGCCGGCCGGGGGCGCCGCCGGGAACGCCGCGGCCAGCCGTTCCGCGGTGGCCGGCCCGGCCGGGTCCGGCTGCAGGTCGGCCACCAGGCCGAATCGGCGGAGGGCGGCCGCCGTGGCACCGCCGACGGCGGCCAGCCGCGCCCCGGCCAGGTCGCGGCCGTCCCGGAACAGGCCGACGAACCGGTCCACTGCGTTGGCGGAGGTGAACGCCACCCAGTCGTACCCGGCCACCGCGGCCGCCGCCCGCCGGAGGGCCGCCCCCCCGTCCTCGGGCCCGTCGATCTCGATAACCGGCAGCCCGATCACCTGGGCGCCGCGGGCGCCGAGGGCGGCCACCAGGTCCCCGGCCTGGTCACGGGGCCGGGTGACCACCACGGTGGTGCCGGCCAGCGGCCGGGAGTCGGCCGCGGCCAGGTCCAGGGCGGCCACCGGGCCGACCACGATCACCGCCGGCGACCCCAGCGGCACCGACGCCAGCCGGTCCAGCGTGGTCCGCTCGGTCCGCTGTGCCGCCGTGGTGCCCCATTCGACCACCGCCACCGGGGTGTCGGCGGCCCGGCCGCCGGCCATCAGGCGGTGGGCGATCTCGGCGCGGTTGGCCATCCCCATCAGCACCACCAGGGTGCCGCCGACCCCGGCCAGGGCCTCCCAGTCCACCCCGCCCGGCGCCGTCGGGTCGCCCACCTGTCCGGTGACCACCGTCACCGACGTGGACAGCCCCCGGTGGGTCACCGGCACGCCGGCGGAGGCCGGGACGGCCACCGCGGAGGTCACCCCCGGCACCACCGCCCAGTCCACCCCGGCGGCCTGCAGCGCCTCGGCCTCCTCCCCGCCGCGGCCGAACAGGAACGGGTCGCCGCCCTTCAGCCGCACCACGGTGCCGGCCGGCCCGACCCGGCGGCCGTGCTCCACCAGCAGGTCGTTGATCTCCCCCTGCCGTGCCGTCCCTCCCTGGGCCGTCCCCTGGGCCGCCGGCTGCTTGCCCACGTCCACCAGCACCGCCTCCGCCGGCACCAACGACAGCAGGGCCGGATCGACCAGCCGGTCGTACACCACCACATCGGCCCGCCCCAGCAGGTCGGCACCCCGGCGGGTCAGCAACCCGGGGTCGCCGGGCCCGGCCCCGACCAGGTAGACGGTCACCCCCACCCCTCGATGGCCGATCCGCCGCAGTCGTCCAGCAGGTGCCGGGCCAGGTCCCGGCCGAGGGCGTCGGGGTCGTCGCCGTCGAGGTGCCCCCGCACGACGATGCGGCCGTCGCCGCTGGCCAGCAGGCCGTGCAGCCTGAGCGGCCCGGGGCTGGCGGCCGGGCTGACTGGCCCAGGGTCGCCGTGCAGCCTGAGCGGCCCGGGGTCGCCGTCGTCCGGGCTGGCGGCCGGGCTGGCGGCCGGTCCACGGCCGCCGCCGGCCGGCTCGGCCCAGCCGGCGACCGGGACGGCGCAGCTACCGCCGATGCCGGCCAGGAAGGCCCGCTCGGCCTGCAGCGTCCGGTGCCCCGGGTCGTGGTCCACGGCGGCCAGGAGGCCGCGGGTGGCGTGGTCGTCGGCCCGGCATTCCAGGGCCAGGGCGCCCTGGCCGACCTGGGGGAGGAGGACGGCGGTGGGCAGGTGGTCGGCCACCGGCGGGGCCAGGTCGAGCCGGTCGAGGGCGGCGGCGGCGACCACCACGGCGTGGACGGTGCCGTCGTCGGCCTTGGCCAACCGCCGGGCCATGTTGCCGCGGAGGTCCACGAAGGTGAGGTCGGGCCGCAGGTTGGCCAACTGGGCCCGGCGGCGGGCGGAGCCGGTGGCGACGACGGCGCCGGCAGGCAGGTCGGCCAGGGCCCGGCCGACCAGCACGTCGCGGGGATCGGCCCGTTCGGGGACGGCGGCCAGCACCAGGCCGTCGGGGGTGACCGGCGGCAGGTCCTTGGCGGAGTGCACGGCGATGTCGGCCCGGCCGTCCAGGACGGCGGCCTGCACCTCCTTGGTGAACACCCCCTGCCCGCCGATGCGGTCCAGGGACACCGCCGAGCGGCGGTCACCCTCGGTGTGGACCACCACGGTGTCGGTCACCAGCCCGCGGTGGGCCCGGCCGAGCAGGTCGGCCACCAGGGCGGCCTGGCGGAGGGCCAGCGGCGAGCCGCGGGTGGCCAGGCGGAGCACCGCCTGCCGGCCGTCGGGGGTGGTCGGCACCGGGCCCCTACAGGTCGAAGAGGAGCCGGAGGGCCTCCACCAGCCGCTCGCCGCGGGCGGTGCCGGCGGTGTCCCGCAGCAGCACGGTGGGCTCGTGGAGGAGCTTGGCCAGCACCGACCGGGTGACGGCGTCCACCTGCTCCCAGTCGGACGCGGACAGGTCGCCGAACTGGGGCCGGCGGCGGTCCAGCTCGGCCCGCCGGGCGTCCTCCAGCCGGCCGCGGAGGGCGGCGATGACCGGGGCGGCGCCGCGGGCCCGGGCGGCGGCCCGGTACCGGGTGACGTCCTCGGCCACGATGGCCCGGGCCCGGTCGACCTCCCCCCGGCGCTCCTCCACCGCCTGGGCCACCGCGGAGCTGAGGTGGTCCATGTCCACCAACGTCACCCCGTCGACACCGCCGGCGGCGGGGTCCACGTTCCGGGGCATCCCGAGATCGACCACCAGGACCGGCCGTTCCCGGCGGTTCCCGGCCGGGGCCAGCGCCTCGGTGGACACCACGTGGCCCTCGGCCTCGACCGCGCTGAACACCACGTCGGCGGCCTGGACCACCGACGGCAGCTCGGCGGTGCCAGCGGTCCGGAACGGCAGGCCGTCCGGCAGTGACGGCGCCAACGCCTCGGCGCGGGCCTCGGTGCGGTTGACCACCACCGCCCCGGCCGGGCGGCGGTCCTCCAGCAGGGAGCCCAGGGCCTGCAGCACCCCGGCCCCCATGGCGCCGGCGCCGACGACGGCCACGGTGGTGCCGGACAGGCCGCCGGGGCGGCGGGCCTCGGCCAGCTCGACGGCGGCGTGGGAGAACGAGGTGGTGCCCCGGGCGATGGCGGTCTCCGACCGGACCCGCTTGCCGGCCTGGATGGCGTGCCGGAACAGCTCCGACAGCACCGGGCCGCTGACCCGCTCGTCCTGGGCCCGGTCCCAGGCCCGCCGGACCTGGCCCAGCACCTCTCCCTCGCCGAGCACCGCCGACTCCAGCCCGGAGGCCACCGAGAACAGGTGGGCGGCCACGTCGTCGTCGAACCGGATGGTGGCCTTGTCCTCCAGATCGGTGGCCGCCAGGCCGGCCTTCTGGGCCAGCACCTCCTGGATCTCGTGCACGGCATCGTGGAACCGGTCCACCACGGCGTACACCTCGGTACGCAGGCAGGTGGACAGCACCACCGACTCCTGCAGGTTGGCCCGGTCCCGCAGTGCCCCGAGCATCTTGCCGAGGTCGGCGTCGCCGACGGCGACCCGCTCCAGCAGGTCCAGGGGGACCTTGTCGTGCTCGATGCCTACCACCACCACCGACAACTGGTCGGGTGCCTCCTCGATCGACCGTCCTCCGGGCCCTGCGCCGGGCCCGGCGCAGGGGTCACCTCCCGGTACGGCTCACCCCAAACGGTAGCCGGTCGCCTCGACGGACCCACCATCGGCGGCCCGGGCCGTGCCGGCGGGCCGGGGCCGCCGTCCGGCATCGGGAGCCGGGCTCAGCCGGCGTCGGGCGTCGGGTGTCGGGCGCCGGGCTCAGCCGGCGTCGGGCGCCGGGCTCAGCCCGACCGACCGCAGCACGCCGCCGCCGACACCGGCCCCGTCGTCCCCGTCGTCGACCGAGGCCCGGCGGGACTCGTAGAAGCTGAGCACCTGCAGCTCGATGGAGAGGTCCACGTACCGCAGCAGCACGTCCGGCGGCACCGTCAGGACCCGGGGAGCGAAGTTGAGGATGGAGCCGACCCCGGCGGCCACCAGGGCATCGGCGACCCCCTGGGCGGCGTCGGCCGGGGTGGCGATCACCCCGATGGCCAGCCGGTCGGCCAGGTTCGCCAGGTGGTCGACGTGGCGCACCACCACCGGGCCGACCTGCTCCCCGACCACCTCGGCGTCCACGTCGTAGAGGGCGGCCACCCGGAACCCCCGGGACGAGAACCCCTCCGAGTTGACCAGCGCCCGGCCCAGGTTGCCGATGCCGACGATGGCCACCGGCCAGTCCCGGTCCACGCCCAGGGCCTTGTCGATCTGGGCCATCAGGAAGGCGGCGTCGTAGCCGGTGCCGCGGGTGCCGAAGGAGCCCAACAGGGACAGGTCCTTGCGGACCTTGGCCGCGTTCACCCGGGCCAGGGTGGCCAACTGCTCCGACGACACCGTCCCGGAGCCGGCCCGGAGCAGCTCGGCCAGGATCCGCTGGTACACCGGCAACCGCACCACCGTGGCCTCCGGTATCCGCCGAGCCCGGGCGTCGGCGCCATCAACCGGCATCCACGCCCCAGCCGTCCCCGCCGCCCAACCTCTCAGTAACCATGCAAGATACTACCCGAGAGATCGGTGCCGGTCACCAGACGAGCTCCACCAGGTCCCCGGGGGCGATCCCGAACCGGGCGGCAGCCGAACCCTCCCGGACCACCAGGGCCAACCGGCCGTTGCCGTCGCTGAGCAACCCTGGCTGGCCAGTGCCGAGGTCCGAGAAGGTCCGGACCCGGCTGACCGCCACCGTGTCCGGCCCGATCGCCGCGGTGCCGGCGCTGGCCGTGACGGCGGTGGCTGTGGTGGCGGCGCTGGCGGTGGCGGCGGTGGCTGTGGTGCCGGCGCTGGCCGTGGCGATGACAGTGGCGGCGCTGGCGGTGGGGACGGCCACGCTGACCGCCACCGACGGCACCGACGGCGGCACGGCGTCCCCGTCGGCGCCCAGTTGGGCGTTCCCGAACCGGTCCACCCACACCACCTCGGCCCGGAGCAGCCGGCGGCCGTCGTCTAGGGTGCCCCGCTCCACCACGGGGTCCGGCACCCAGACCAGCTCGTCCGCGGGTACCGGGTCCCCCAGGACCCCGCCGTCGACGCCGGCCCAGAGCAGGGCGGCGGCTGGCCCGAACAGGTCCCGGCCGTCGAACGTGGCGGCAGCCGAGCCAGCAGCGATCTGCCCGGTGGCAGCCGAGCCGGCGGCGGTCTCTCCGGTGCCAAGGCCGCCGGTGACCCGGCTTCCGGCGGTGACGGCCCGGTCGACGGCTGCCCGGTTGACGGCCGCTCGGTCGAGAGCCACGGCCTGGCAGATGCCGCCGGACTGGGCCGCGGCGGGCAGCAGCAGGCCGTTGTCGGGGCCGACCAGCCATCGGGGACCGGGGGCGGTGTGCCCGGGGGCGGTGTGCCCGGGGACGGGGTGGCCGGGGGCAGCCTGCCCAGGCCGGCCGTGGCCAGAGATGGGATGCCCAGGAACGGCGAGGCCAGAGGCGGGGCGGCCGGGAACGGCGAGGCCAGAGGCGGGGCGGCCGGGGTCGGGGTGGCCGGGGTCGGGGTGGCCGGTGCCGGCCAGCTCCAGGGCGACGGCCCGCCGGGGCCCGCCGACACCGGGGTCGACGACGGCCAGCACCACGCCCGGCCCGAGGTGCGGCAAGGCCCGGGCCAGGGTGGCGGCGCCGGCACGGACGTCGTACGGGGGGACCTGGTGGGTCAGGTCGACCACGGGCACCCCGGGGGCCAGGCGGTGCAGCACCGCGTGGACGACGCCGACGAACTCGTCGACCAGGCCGTAGTCGGAGAGGAAGAACACGGCGCCGGGGGGCGCCGGGGATCCGGGCCCGGTCAACCCGCCTTGGTGAGGCGCTCGCCCAGGTACCGGTCGAGGTCCTCCTCGCGTACCCGGAACGACCGCCCGATACGGACCGCGGCCAGGTCTCCGGCGTTGATCAACCGGTACACCGTCATGTTGGACACCCGCAGGACGGCCGCGACCTCGCCGACGGTCATGAACCGGGTGTGCGTACTGTCAAGTCGCTTGGTCATCGGCTTCAGACTTCTCCTCCGCACCGCGAACTGTACGCCCAGCGGCCCGCCGAGGAAAGTGGGATGCGGTCTGCGGGTATTCGGTGGCCGAAACGGCGGCCGGGCGGGCCTGCCCGGAGGCGGGGCTGCCGGTCAGCGGCCGAGGTTCCTGGACCGCTCCACTGCGGCCGCCACGGCCTCCAGGAAGGCGGAGCGGACGGCACGGGACTCCAGGGCCCGGAGGCCGGCGGCGGTGGTGCCCCCCGGGGAGGTGACCGCGGCCCGCAGGGCCTCCGGGCTGTCGCCGGTCTCCACCATCAGGCGGGCGGCACCCAGGATGGTCTCGGTGGCCAGCGTCCGGCTGAGGTCGCGGGGCAGCCCGGCCAGCACCCCGGCTTCGATGAGGGACTCGGCCACCAAGAACACGTAGGCCGGCCCGGACCCGGACAGCCCGGTGACGGCATCCAACTGCCGTTCCGGCAGCCGCACCACGGTGCCCACCGCCCGTAACAGCTCCTCGGCCCAGGCCAGGTCGGCTGCGGTGGCATGGCTGCCGCCGGACATGGCGGTGACCCCCGCCCCGATCAGCGCCGGGGTGTTCGGCATGGCCCGGATGACGACGGCACCGTCCGGCAGGGTGGCCTCCAGTCGCTGGGCGACCAGGCCGGCCACCACCGACAGCACCCGCCGGACGCCGGCCAGGCCCAGCGTGCGGCAGACGCCCTCGGCCACGTCCGGCTTCACCGCCAGGACGGCCCCGCCGTCGTCGGCCACCACCCCGGCCTCGGGGGCGGCCAGCACGGTCAGGCCGGGATGTTCGGCCGCCAACTGGTCCCGGCGGTCGGCGTCCGGCTCCGCCACCGCCACTGTCGCCGGCGACCACCCGCCGCGGCCGAGCAGGCCGGCGAGCAGGGCACCGCCCATCTTCCCCCCACCCACCAGCAGCAACCGTGCGGTCATGGCCCGGAGGCTACTCCGGGGTCCGTCTGGGCATGGCCCCCCGGGCAGGCCGTGGCGCCGGGGGCTGTCCCGGCCCCGTCGGCATGGCCCGAAGGCTCCCGGGCCACGTCGGCATCGCCCGATGGGGGTTCCGACCGGTCCGGTCTCAGCGGCGGGGACGGCGGCGGTACAGGCCGGGGTACCCGAGGGCCATGGCGGTGGGGAAGTGGTCGTCGACGTACAGGATGGACGAACCCGCGATGCGGTCGAGCTCGTCGTCGTCGGCCAGGCTGGCCGGGACCTTGCCGACCAGGTAGACGGCGTCCTCGGTGCCGAGGCAGAACGCCATGCCGTACAGGTCGGCGTTGCGGCGCATCAGGTACTGCAGCACCTCCAGTTGGTTGGCCTCGGGGGCCGGCATGAACTGGGCCTCGTGGTGCAGGGTACGCTGCCGCAGGGTGAGCCAGACGGTGATGTAGTCCTTCTCGTCTCCCTTGAACCGCAGGTACCAGCGGTGGGAGGCGGTGCGGTCGGTGACGTCCTGCCGCTCGGCGGCCACCAGGCCGAAGGTGCCGTCGGGGGACCGCTCCCGGTCCACCCAGGCGTCGATCCGGGCCACCACGTCGGCCATGGCCCCCTCGTCGGGCAGGTCGACCAGCGGCACGTCAGCCGGCCCTCAACACTCCACCAGCCGGCCGGCCAGGAGCTGGTCGTGGAGGGCCTGGAGGCCGGACGCGGCCTCCCGCCAGGTGTACTGGCGGGCCCGGAGCACCGCGGCGGTGGACAGCCGCTCGGCCAGCAGCGGCTCCTCCACGATCCGGCGGACGTAGCCGGCGTAGGCGGCCGGATCGGGCGCGTCGACCAGGAAGCCGGTGCGGCCGTGGTCCACCAGGGTGGTCAGGCCGCCGACGGCGGAGGCCACCACCGGGGTACCGCAGGCCGCGGCCTCCAGGGCCACCAGCCCGAACGACTCGGACCGGCTGGGCACCAGGCAGACGTCGGCGGCCCGGTAGTAGGTGGACAGCAGCTCGTGCGGCTGGGGGTCCACCATGGTCAGCCGGTCCGCCACCCCGAGCTGCTCGGCCAGCAGCAACAGCCCCTTGTAGGCGTCCTCCCCCCGGGGGCCGCTGGGGCCGCCGACCACCACCAGCCGGTACCGGCGGCCGGCGTCGTTCGGGTGGGTGCGGTTCAGGTCGGCCAGGGTCCGGACGGCCACGTCCATGCCCTTCAGGGGCTGGATCCGGCCGACGGTCAACAGCAGGGGGCCGTCCTCGGGAAGGCCCACCGCCCGGCGGGCCTGGGGCCGGTGGCCGGGGGCGAAGAAGGCGTGGTCCACCCCGGGGGCCACCACGGCGATCCGGGCCGGGTCGGCCGGGTACAGGTCGGCGATCTGGTCGGCCTCCACCGAGCAGGACGCCAGCACGGCGTCGGAGCAGCGGATGATGGCCGCCTCGGCCTCGGCCCGGCGGTGCACCAGGTCGGCCTCCACCTCCTCCGGGCCGGCCTCCGCCTTCACCCGGTCCAGGGTGTGGAAGGTGCAGACCAGGGGCAGGTCCAGGTCGTGCTTCAGCCGGTGGCCGGCCAGGCCGGACAGCCAGTAGTTGGCGTGGATGGCCTCGAACGGCCCCCCCTGGTCGTCCCCCGGCGGCAGTCCGGACGGACCGGTCATCCGGGCCAGCACCCCGTCGGCGAACTCGTCCACCACCGCCGGCAGGGCCTCCTTGGCCATCGGAGCCAGCGGGCCGGCCGGGACGTGGTGCACCCGGAGGCCCGGCTCCACCTCCAGCACCGCCGGCAGGTCGGCGCCCTGCGCCCTGGTGAACACGTCGCAGGCCACCCCGGCCCGGGCCAGCGCGCCGGCCAGCTCCCGGACGTACACGTTCATGCCGCCACCGTCCCCGGTGCCCGGTTGGGCCAACGGGGAGGTGTGGAGGGAGAGCACGGCCAGCCGTCGCATGCGGGCCAGAGCCTACCGGTGCCGCTACCCGGCCCCTCCGGTCATCGACCCGTTCCGACCCGCCCACCTGCGGGAACGGTCGCCGGGTCGGCGGTGGCCGCCCCGCCTGCGGCTGCCCCGTTGCCGTCTGCCGATTCCCCGGCTTCCCCGGCTGTGTCGGTCCCGTTGGCGGAGCCGGCCGCGGTCGCGGCCCCTTCATGCTCGCGGCGGAAGGACAGGTAGATGCGGACCAGCGCCTGCTTCTGCTCCTCGTTCAGGTGCGGATCGGCCAGGATCTGCCGGGCCAGGTCCGGGACCTCGGACGGCGGGTCCAGGATGCCGGCCTGCACGTACAGGGTCTCCGCCGAGATCCGCAACGCCTTGGCGATCTGCTGCAGGATCTCCGCCGACGGCCGCCGGAGGCCGCGCTCGATCTGGCTCAGGTACGGGTTGGAGATACCGGCCAGCTCGGACAGCCGCCGGAGCGACAGCCGGGCCGAGCTGCGCTGCTCACGGATGAACGCCCCCAGGTCGTTCCACCGTTCGGCCGGGTCCGGTCCCATCCTCAGAGCGTACGCCGGCCCGGCCGGCCGCCCGGGTCGACGGCCGACCGACGGGGCTGCGCCTCAGGACCCATCGGCTCAGGGGGTCAGGACCCGGAGGCTCAGGAGGCCGTCGGCAGCGGCAGGTGCCGCTCGCAGGTCCGCGCCGTCGGCCGTGCCTCGAGCTGGTCGTCGGCGATCGAGTCCCCGCAGACCTCGCAGGTGCCGTAGGTGCCGTCCCGCAGCCGGGCCAGGGCCCCGTCCACCTCGTCCAGCACCCGCTCCGCCTCGGCCAGCATCTGCTCGTACCCCGCCCCGATCGGCAGGTCCGGCTCCTCGGTGCCGGCCTCCTCGATGCCGACGTCGACAACCTCCACGACGTCGCCTTCGACGACCTCGACGGCACCTGCCTCGACCGCGTCGGGGGCCACGCCGGCGGCATCGGCCAGGATCTGCCGGGCCAGGTCGCCTTCGACCTCGTCGAGGTCAACCTCGTCGAGGTCGGCGTCGAAGTCGGGCGGGTCCGGAAGCGGTTCCACCGGGGGCAGGCTATCCGTCGCCTCGACCGGTTCCGGGCCATCGGCAGCCGGCAGGACGACGGCCGTCGCGTCAGGGGCCGGGGCCGGACCGGCGGCCGGACCGGCGGTAGGGCCGGGGGCGGGAGCGGGCCGGGGAGCCGGAGCCGTTCCGCCGAGGTCCGCGGACCTCCATAGTCTGAGGAGGTGGCGGCCGAAGACGAACCGGGACAGCAACTGGACCAGGAGGTGCCGGAGCACCACACCCAGCCGGGAGACGCCCTGGCCGGGTTGGTCGGGGCCGGACTGCCGGTTCCCTGCCTGGACGGCGTCGACCGACCCTACCGGGACCTGGACTGCGCCGCCTCCACCCCGGCGACGGCGTCGGTGGCGGCGCAGGTGGCCGAGTTCCTGCCCTGGTACTCCAGCGTGCACCGAGGGGCTGGGTACAAGTCGCGGCGGGCGACCGCCGCCTACGAAGCGGCCCGGGCCCGGGTTCTCGAGTTCGGTGGGCGGCCGCCGGGTGACGTGGCCATCATCTGCCGGAACACCACCGAGGCCCTCAACCACCTCGCCTACCGGCTCCCGTTCGGGCCCGACGACGTGGTCGTCACCACCGTGGTCGAACATCACGCCAACCTACTCCCGTGGGGCCGCGTGGCGGACCGGCGGTACGTGGAGTGCGACCGTGACGGCACCTTCGGGGTGGACGACGTCACCGACGTCCTGGACCGGGTGGTGGCCCAGGGCCGCCGGCCGGCGCTGCTGGCGGTGACCGGGGCCTCCAACGTCACCGGCTGGCTGCCGCCGGTCGAGGCCATCTGCGACGCCGCCCACCACCGTGGGGTGCCGGTGGTGCTGGACGCCGCCCAACTGGCCCCCCACCGGCCGCTGCCGGCCGGACCGGACTTCGTGGCGTTCAGCGGCCACAAGCTGTACGCCCCCTACGGCGCCGGTGCCCTGGTCGGGCCCCGGTCGGCCTTCACCCACGGCGACCCGTTCCTGGCCGGCGGCGGCGCCGTCGACCTGGTGGACATCGACGAGGTCATCTGGACCGACCCTCCCGAACGGGAGGAGGCCGGGTCCCCCAACGTGATCGGCGCCGTGGCCTTCGACGCGGCCATGGCCGAGCTGTCCGCCATCGGGTGGCCGGCGATCGCCGCCCACGAGGCCCACCTGTCCCGGATGCTGCGCACCGGCCTGGCCGCCATCGACGGGGTCCGGGTGCTCGGGCCTGCCGGACCCCAGGGGGACGGCCCGCTGGCCGTGGCCGCGTTCACCGTCGAAGGGGTCCATCACGCCCTGGTGGCGGCCCGGCTGAGCGCAGAGTGGGGCATCGGGGTCCGCCACGGCTGCTTCTGCGCCCACCCCTACCTGCTCCGCCTGCTGGGGCTCGGCGCCGGTGCGGTGGCCGACGCCCGCCGACAGGTGCTGGCCGGCGACCGCCGCCACATCCCCGGCGCCGTCCGGGCCAGTTGCGGCCTGGGCACCACGGAGGCCGACGTGGCCGCGCTGCTGGCCGCGGTGGCCGACGTCGCCGGCGGCTCCGCCCCGCCGGTCCCCTACGTCCAGGACCCGGTCACCGGCGACTACTTCCCCGAGTCCGACCGGGCCGGGTGGACCGCCGCCGAACGTCCCGCGGGGTCGCCCTGCGCCCGTGGGTGACCGGCGCCGGCGCCGGCCACCGCTCGCTGCCGGCGATCGTCTCGCCCCAGGTGCTCGGCCAGCTTCCCCGCGATGCCGGGCCGGATCGCTTGTCGGCGGACGCCCGGACCGACGAGTCGGCGGGGGGTACCGTCGGGTCAGCCAGACCTGCCCCGGAGCACCGCGTCGGCCAGGTACGCCAGCGACACCCGGAGCACGCCGACGACGAAGGGGTCGACCAGCCGGCCGGCGGCGTCGAACGCCCCGGCCGTACCGGGCACGGCCAGGCAGGCCCGGGACACGATGACCGCTCCCAACCCCGACAGGGCGTCGATCAGCGCGGCATGGGCCAGGTGGGCATCCGCGGTGAGGGCCGTGTTCAGCGCCGCCGTCGGCGTTCCGTCGAGGACGGCCGTCCCCGACAGCCACTGCAACAACCGGTCGACCGGCTCCGCGACGCCCCCGTCCACCGGCGGGCTGGCGATCAGCAGGCCGTCGGCACCGGCCAGCTCGTCCCTCACCGACGCCACGGCCGAAGGCGGCCGGTCGCCGGAGGCGGTGAACGGCGGCACCGTCCCCAGGTCGACGTCGAGGTCGACCGCCACGGTGCCCGGGGCCAGCCCCGGGGCTCGGGCCAGGAGGCGGGTCTCCCCCGAGCGGGGGTCCGGATTGCCGGAGACGGCCACGATCACCGGTCGGCCTGTGTGGTTCAGCACGGGAAATCCTCCGGATCGTCGGGAACGGGAACTGGTGCTGGCCCCCCGGGGAGAGTGGAGATGGGGGTGGGGGGCCAGCACCTCACGTCGACCGCCTGCACGCCGGGGCGGCCCCGGCTGCCGGCGGTTGCGTGATCCTGCCGGCAGCCGGGCCGCCGGGACCGGGTGGCCAACGCCCCCTTAGGCCCCTGCCATCCCCACCACCGGGGCGTTCAGCGGCTGGCCGCCCATGGAGCCCGAGAAGACGGCGTCGCCGAAGCTGAAGATGCCGCCGTCTGCGGCCACTAACCAGTAGCCGCCGTCGTCGAGGGTGGGAGCCATGCCCACCACGGGCTTGTTGAGGGCCAGTCCGCCGGTCGAGCCGTAGAAGGTGGCGTCCCCGAAGGCGAAGATGCCGCCGTCGGAGGCCACCTCCCAGTTCCCGTTGAACGTCCAGGTGGCCGCCCCGCCGACGATCGGCTTGTTGAGGGCCTTGCCGCCCATGCCGCCGTAGTGGCCGGCGTGGCCGAAGGCGTAGACGGTGCCGTCGGCACCGATCTCCCAGTAGCCGGTCCCGGTGGGGGCGGCCACCAGTTGGACGATGGGGGCGCTGAGCTTCTTGCCGCCCATCGACCCGAAGAAGCCGGCGTCGCCGAAGGCGAAGACGCCGCCGTCACTGGCCACCTCCCAGTACCCGGCGCCGGTCGGGGTGGCGGTGATCCCCACGATGGGCTTGTCGAGCGGCTTGCCGCCCATCGAGCCGTGGAAGCCGGCGTCGCCGAAGCTGAACACCCCGCCGTCACTGGCCACCTCCCAGTACCCTGTGCCGGTCGGGGTGGCCGCCATGCCCACCACCGGCCGGTTGAGCGGCTGGCCGCCCATCGAGCCGAAGAACGGGGCCCCGCCGAAGCTGAAGATCCCGCCGTCACTGGCCACCTCCCAGTAGCCCGGGGAGGCGTAGGTGAACTGGTCGAGCAGGCCCGGGACCGAGGTGCCCTCGGCGTTGGTGAGGGTGACGTCGACCGTGCCGGTCCCCGGCGGGGAGACGGCGGTGACCTCGGTCGACGACACCTGGGTGAAGCCGGCCGCCGGCGTGCTGCCGAAGTCGACGGCGGTGATCCCTGTCATCTGCAGGCCGGTGATGACGACCGGGGTGCCCCCGGCCGGAGGACCGCTGTTCGGTGTCACGTCCAGCACGATGGGGGCGTCGGTGTAGGTATAGTGGTCGGCCGCCGTCACCGACGAGGTGCCGATCGGGGTGGTCACCGTCACGTCCACCGTGCCGGCGGCCCCCGGTGGGGACACCACCGTCAGGACGTTGCCTGTCTGCACCTTCACTGTGGTGCCCGGCACCGACCCGAAGTCGACGGCGGTGGCCCCTGTGAAGAATGTGCCGACCACCGTCACCGACTCACCGCCGGCCAGGGGGCCCGAGTTGGGCAGCACCGCCGTCACCGAGGTCTGCGGGGCGCTGACCGTGGTGGTGGCGATGGTGACCGCCGGGTTGGTGCAGGTCATGGTGACGGGCAGGATTGTCCCGAAGAGTGTGACTGTGAGGGTCAGTGTGCCGCTGCTACTAGCCGCCACCGACGCCGGCCCGGCGGTGTCCCCGGCGGTGAAGTTCACCGTCGGGCCCTGGGCGGTGAGCTTGGTGCCCGGCGCCGGTGTGGGAATGGCCGTCACCGGCACGGTCAGTGTGACGGCCTGGGTGGCCGGGGTGGCCCCCGATGCCGTCACCGAGGTCTTGTAGGTCCCCGAGATGGTGTGGGTGGCGGCGGCCGGGAACGGTGTGGCCGACGGCAGGGCGATGACCAGGGCGTAGTTGGTCAGGGAGAACCCCTTGCCCGGTGTCACCGTGCCCGGCAGGGTGCCGGTGAAGACCGACCCTGTGATCCTGAGTGTGTGCAGCGACGACGATGCCCCCGTCCCGTTGCAGGTCAGTGTGAACCCGGCACTGTCGGCCCCGGCCTGGGCCATCGGTGCGGCCAGCGACACCATGCCGAGCGTGGCGCCCCCGGCCAGCACGGCCAGCCCCCCGGCGCACATCGTGCGGGCCAGCCGATGACTTCTCGTCGATCCTCGTCGCAACGTTCTGTTCCCCTCTGTCATTTTGCGGTTGCGTCCTGGTGGTCCCGGGGCCACGGCCGGCGGCGGTCCGGCCGCGGCCCCGGAGAGCTGTGGTGAACCCCTCGTGCCGGGGCTAGTCCGACATGGCCACGATGGTGGCTGTCTGGGTCAGCGCTGTCCCGGCGCTGGTGGCGTCCCCGAACTGGAACACCTGGCCGTTCGACCCCGTCTCCCAGTAGCCGTGGCCGTCGGTGGTGGGCACCAGGCTGACGATGGACGCCGACGTGGTCCCGGCCACCGAACCGAAGAAGGCGGCGTTGCCGAAGGTGAACACCCCGCCGTCGGAGGCCACCAGCCAGTAGCCCTGGCCTGTGGCCGTGGCCGCCATGCCCACGATGGGCTTGTTCAGCGTCATCGACCCGGTCGAGCCGAAGAAGGCGGCGTCGCCGAAGGCGAAGATGCCGCCGTCGGAGGCCACCTCCCAGTAGCCCTTGGCGTCGGGGGTGGCCGCCATGCCCACGATGGGCCGGTTGAGCGACTGGCCCCCCATCGAGCCGAAGAACCCGGCGTCACCGAAGGCGAAGATGCCGCCGTCGGCGGCCACCAGCCAGTAGCCGCCGTCCCCGGGGGTGGTGGCCGTGCCGACGATGGGCGCGGCCAAGGTCTTCCCGTCCATCGAGCCATAGAAGGCGGCGTCGCCGTAGGCGTAGACCGACCCTGTCGTGGCCACCAGGCGGTAGCCGTCGACCACCACCATCAACGTGGCCGGGTTCGAGGTGGCCGTGCCAGCGCCATTGGTGAACACCGCCCGGTAGAGGTCACCGGTCGCCGTGCCCGGCACGGTGGACACCACCAGGAACGTGGAGGTGGCCCCGGGCACTGTCGACCAGTTGCTCCCTCCATCAACGGAGATCTGCCACTGCACCGTCGGGGTCGGCAGTCCCGAGGCGGCCGCGTAGAACACCGCTGTTGTGCCGGCATTCACCGTGGTGCCGGTGGGCTGTGTGGTGACCACCGGGGCGACCGGCGCCGGGGTGACGGTGAGGGTGGCCGGGTTGGAGGTGGCGACAACCGTTGTGCCGCCGACGGTGTTGGAGAACTGCGCCCGGTACCGGACCGCTTTGCTTGCTGTCGTCGTCACTGTCGTGGTCGGCGGCGTGGTGTAGACGCTGGTCAGTGTTGTGGCCGAACCGGACGTGTCGTGCGGCGTACCCGGAGCGTTCGTCCATGACGAGCCGCCGTCGGTCGACACCTGCCACTGGACGGTCAACTGGCCGCCGGTCGCCGTCGCCGTGAAGGTGGCCGCGCGCCCGACCACCACCGTCTGGTCCGACGGCTGGGTCGTCACCGTCGGGGGTCCGAGGACGGTCGGCGTGACGGCATTGGTGGCCACGGTGTCGAGTGGGTTGGAGAACGAGGCCCGGAACTGCGTCGCACCGTCTGCCATGGTGGCCGACGCAATGGTCAGGCTCGACCTGGTCGTCGACCCTGTGACGGTGGTTGTCACCGTCCCCGAGGCCGTCGTCCAGGTCGAACCTCCGTCAGTCGACATCTGCCAGGTCGCCGTGGGCGCAGGCGTACCGGTGGCCGTCGCAGTGAAGTGCAGCGGCGACGTCTCCCTGACCGTCGGTGCCGTCGGTTGCGCCGTGACTGCTGGCGCCACGTCGACGGCGACCGTCACCGAGGTGGACATGTTCTTCGGGACCGACAGCGTGCCGTTCCACGTCGCCGTGTACGTGTGGCTTCCGGCGGACGGAACGATCGTCAGGACGGCGGTACCCGCCGATGGCTTTCCTGTCCCGCCTGTGCTCACCGTCGACGTTCCGACAGGGGAGGCACTGCCGCCGACTGTCTCGTTGAACGTCACCGTGCCCGCATGCGCGGTCACCGGCTGAACCGACGCCGAGAGCGTCACGGGGTTTCCCGCCGTCACGATGCCGGTGGGTGTCACCGCCAACGTCGTTCCTGCAACCACCACCGAACCGATCGGTGCGGATGTCGGTGTGGGCTCGCAGCCATAGCTGCCGGACGACGTCGAGAAGGCAATGCCATTCGTGCCGATGGCGATCTTCGTCCCCGGTGCCGTTCCCTTGGCTACCGAGACGGCCACGGTTATAGGTGTTGTCGTGGACGTCTTCGTCCAGGTGCCGATGACGTCGGGTAGCGTCTTTGTCGTACCGGTGAAGGCGATCTGCTTCGCCGTCACCGCCGTCGAACCTGTCGGCTTGAACCCGAGAGACGCCGTCGACTGGCTGGTGTTGAACGTCGTCGTGTTGATCGCCGGGTCGATGTCCAGCCGTACGGTGACGTTCTTCACTGTGACCGTCGTTGTCCTTGTCGTCAACGGGAGCGTTGATCCCACCGTCCCCGTCGCCGTCACGTATGCGGGGAGCTTGAAGCTCCCAACCAGGCACGAGTACAGAGAGCCGGTCGGCCGACTGATCAACGTGAATGTCTCCGTCAACGTGTTCGGCGCGTAGATCTGATCACCGGGGTACGTCGCCACCAGCGTGTGGTGCCCCAGTGGCAGTGTCTTCGTGTCGTAAAGGACCTTGGGCGTCGTGGCGAAGGCGGTGGACGACGCTGTCAATGTACTGGTGCCGATGTTCACGTTGTCGAGCGTGTACGTCACCGACCCGGTCGGTGCCGACAGTCCCGTCCCGGAGGTGACCGGCCCGACTGTCGAGGAGAGCACGAGGTTGAAGGTCTTCCTCACTGTTCCGGTGTTCTTCCGTGTCGAGAAGTCGGTCGTCCTCGACGCGATCGGCGAAGGGGGCACCACTTCGACCGAACCCGAGCCCGACGGGACACCGGCGCCGACCAAGGGTGCCGACGCCGTGCAGGTGGTGGCCGACGTGCATGTCCCGGTGAAGAGCGTCAGCGTCCACGTCTGTCGCCCGTAGTACCCCGTTGTCGGATAGGCCACTCGGAAATGGACCGGTAGCGAGGTGTTCGGAGCCAGCGAGAACGAGGCGGGGAACGTCAATGCGCATGTGGCATGCACACCAGCGAAGTTGCCGTGGATGTTGTTCACCGAACCGGTGAACCCGGGAAGCGAGCACCATGTGCCATTGGTGGCCTGGTACTGCACTTGCACCCTGGCGCTCGTGAGGCCCCTCATCCCGGAGAGCTTCACTGTCATGAAGAGGTGCTGATATGTCGCGCCGCCGGCCGGGTTTGTGATCGTCACGGTGAACGGCGTCGGCGTGGCGTTGTTCCCGGGCACCGATGCGGGCAGGTTCGCCGTGATCGAAGGTGCCGGCTTGACGGCGTAGGTGACCGGTGCAGACGTACTGCCGAGGAACCCTCCGTTACCCGAGTAGACGGCGACGATCTGCTGGGTCGACGCCGGCAGTGCTGTCGTGACCAACGTCGCCATTCCGCCGGTCAAGGTCTGCGGCCGCCCGATCGGCAACCCGCCTGCCTTGAAGACGACTGTTGCCCCGGCATTGAGTGTTCCCGATGTCGGAGACGACACCGTCGCCGTCAGGGTGACGGGCTGGCCCGCCACGGCGCCGGCTGTGGGAGATACCGTGAGGACGGTCGTCGTCTGGGCTGCCGGCGGCGGGGGCTCTGGAAGGGCGCCGCGGAGCACCAGGTTGAAGACGTTGCCTGTCGGCCCGGCGATGCGCGAGTCCAGGATCGACGCGATCGAGCATGTTGTCGTCGCGAAGTTCGGGATGGCGAACGTCGCGTCCGTCAAGCTCACCGTCTGCGTGGTCGTGTTGTAGGGAGCCGTCGACTGCAGGACGACGTTCACATTGCTGTGGCACTTGAACTGCAGTGGCGAGTGAATTGTGATCAGGAGCTTCAGCGACGCGCTGAGGGTGACGTTACCTGTCGAGTTGATCGAGCCGGTGGTCGTTCCCGCCGTCGGCTGCGACAGGACGATTGTCTCTGTACTCCCTGTGTCGATCGGACCTGGGTACTCGTGGTAGTAGAGCTTGGGCAGCGTGAGGCCGCTGATCGCCCCGGTCGGACTGACGGTGCCGTCCACCGTTGCGATCGGTGTGGCTGTCGGGAGGAATGTTGCGGCGTCAAGTGGTGTGAACCTCGGTGTTGTCGTACGGAATTTCGCCATCGGGTTGACGGTGTTCCCATGGACCGCCAGGCCGGCGTGCGGGATAACCGCCAAGGACGTCGAACATGTCGTCTGGGTCCTTGTCGTCGTGCACGACGGCAACGTTGTAGCGCCCGTCGACGTCGCCGTGGCCAGGGCTTCGCCGCAGACCCCGACGACCAAGAACGTGGCCATCAGGCCGGTGGCTGCTCGCAGCAGTCCCCACTTCAACGCCGGTCCTCCGCGGGGGCTCCGAGCAAGTTGGAGCTCCCCACGATGAGCCGCCAGACGACGAAAAACGGCGCGACGCACTACGACACCCCCTCCGTCGGCGCGCACGGCACCGACCCCTCGTTTCGGCCGCTGCAGAGCGAACTTTCCCAGCATCGCTGCAGCTCAGCCTTTAATGTAACCTCAGTTTTCCATTAGAGTCAAGGGGCGTTGGAAAGAAAAATTGCTTCTAGGTAGTTACTGCTCGGTTACAAAACGCCGAATTTCGGCGTCAACGCAGCCGCGCTAGGGACGGCCTCGATCCCGGGTCGACACACGAGACGCCACAACGCCGAGACGCCGCCGCGTCCGCCCGGCGGCCTACTCCCCTCGGTCGTCGGCCGGCGGGGCGTCGAGCAGGTCGCTCAGGTGCTGGCGGACCCGGGCCAGCTCGGCCAGCGCCTTCGACCGCTTGGCGTCCAACTGGTCGATCTGCCGGCCGATGGCCTGCTGCTGGCCGCGGGCGTGCTCCAGCAGTTGCTCGGCCTCCGCCCGGGCCCGGGCCAGCACCGCCTCCCGCTCGGCGGCGAACGCCCCGCGGGCGGCCTTGGCTTCGGAGTCGGCTTCGGCCCGGAGCCGATCGGCGGCTTCCACGGCGGCCTCCAACAACGTCCCGATCCGCTCCCCGAAGGCCGCCATGGACCGCGGCACCGGAGCCTCGGACCGCTCCTCCAACTGCTGGACCCGGCGGCGCAGCACGGCCAGCTCCCGGTTGGCCGCACCGGCGGCCTCCTCGGCGGCCGTCGCCCGAGCCTCCGAGTCGGCCAGCCACTGGTGCAGGTGGGCCAGGTAGTCGTCCACCTGGGCCCGGTCGTAGCCGCGGACGGCCACCGCGAACTCCGGATCGGCCGCCCCCTGTCTGGCCTGTGCCGGTCGGGCCGGCAGGCCCTCCGTCGGAGGGTCTGTGGCGGGCCGGTCCAGGCCGCCGGCATGCCGGGGTCGTCGGTGCTGGTTGGGGGAGTCCGTGACGGCCATGTCGCCTCCTCGGTCACTGGGCCTGTTCGTGGAGCAGCCGGCGCAGCCGGGCGAGGGCCCGGGACTGGGCCATCCGGACCGCGCCGGGCCGGCGGCCGAGCACCCGGGCCACCTGGTCGGCCGGCAGGCCGGCCACCACCCGGAGCTCCAGGATCTCCTGCTCCTCCACGTTCAGCCCGGCGTAGGCCGCCCGCAGGCGGACGGCGTCCTCGGTCTGCAGCAGCGGCTCGTGCGGCTGGGCGTGGTCCTCCGGCTCCGCCCCGCCGCTGGGCAGGTCGGTCCCGCGTGCCGGGGCCTCCCGCCGGCTGGCCCGCCGGGAGTCCACCACGACGTGCCGCAGGATGCCGTACAGCCAGGCGTCGAAGCCGGCACCGGCACCGGACCAGCTATCGATGGACGCCACCGCCCTGGTCATGGTCTCCGCGACGGCGTCCCGGGCGTGGTCCAGGGTGGGCAGCCGGCGGCGGGCGTAGGCCAGCAGCTTGGGGTAGGCCCCGGCGTACAGGGCCTCCCATGCCTCCTCGCTGCCGGTCCGGGCCCTGGCCACCACGGCGTCCTGCGCGGGGCGGTCGGTGGCGTCGTTGGCGGCGGCGACCGGCACCTGCGAGGTATGCCCCGCAGGCCCCGTGGCCATGCAAACCGCAGCGTGCGGGTGCCGTCGTCGAGGTCCGCCGATCCCCCTCATCCAGGGCTAACGTCTGCGTGGGCCGCTAGCTCATCGGGAAGAGCAGGGGACTTTTAATCCCAAGGTGCCGGGATCGAGACCCGGGCGGCCCACCCGTTACTCCACAGGCCCACCCGTTACTCCACAGGGCCCACCCATCGAGGCCCACCCATCGAGCGGTGTATGTCACGGCGTATGCCGGGGTCCGGTGCGCCGGACGAACATCTACCTGTCCGAAGACGAGCAGACCGCCCTGGACGCAGACCGGCCAGGCCGAGCCGCCTGGCCCGCCGGCTACGACGACGGTCCGTGGCCGGCATCGGGGTGGCCGGCATCGGGGTGGCCGACGTCGAAGATGTCGGCCGCGGTGACGACCAGCGTGGACGGGGCGGGTCCGGACACGTCGTCACGGGCGCACAGGGCGATGCGGACCGGGTCGGTGATCCGGGGGAGGGCGGCGGCCTTGCGGGCCAGGGCGGACTCGACGGCCGGGGCCCGGACCCGCCGGGCCCACTTGGCCTCGCCGACCAGGACGGCGGAACGGCTGCGGCCGGCGAGGCAGACGGCGTCGATCTCGTCGGTGCCGCCGGTCCAGAAGCGGCCGACGGCGACGACGTCGTCCAGGTGCCCGGTGGCGGCCAGCCGGCGAAGGTGCTGCCGGAACGCCTCCTCCCAGCGGGACCCCATGAAGTCGTCGAGCGACGCCCGCAGGACCGGAAGGATGGACGGGCCGAGGCCGCGGTCGATCTCCGACCGATAGGTGTCGACCACGCCGAGCCAGAAGGCCAGGAAGTTGTCGGCCACGCAGTACCGGACCCGACGGGTCTCGGCGGGGTCCTCGGTGACCGGGACGACGCGGTCGACCAGGCGGAGGTCGACCAGGCGGTCGAGGGTACGGGTGGGCTCGGTGCGCACGGCGTCGCGGATCTCGGAGAACTTGGTCCGGCCGGAGGCGATGGCGGACAGCACCGGGCCGGCGAGGCCGTGGGCGTCGCCTTCGGTGGCCAGGACCAGTTGTCCTTCGTCGAGAAGCCGGCCGCCGGGCCGGCAGATCAGCTCGGCCAGGTTGTCGTCGACGGAGCGGTCCTGGTCCCACCAGGACAGGTACAGGGGGACACCCCCCAGGAGGCCCCAGACGAGGGCCCGGTCGGCCGGGGCCAGGCCACCCAGCATCTGGGCGGCCTCGTGGGGCCGGAACGGGTGCACCGGGACCCGGAGCGCCAGCCGGCCGAACAGCGGCCGGCGCTCCTCGGCCAGGGCCTCCATGGTCCGCACCGCCGACCCACAGAGCAGCAGCCGTAGCGGGGAAGGGTGCCCCAGGCGGTCGACCGCGGCCCTGAGCACGGTCTCGAGCGACGGATCGGACCGGAGCAGTTCGGGGAATTCGTCCAGGACCAGCAGCACGGGCTGGTCACCTCCGGCGGTGGCCAGGCCGTCCACCGCCTCGTCCCACGATCCGTAGGGCCGGGCCAGCAGGTCACGGGTACCGGCCAGGCCGGCGCGGACCACCTCGGCGGACAACAGCCGCAGCTCCTGTTCCAGCGGCCGGGCCCCGCCGACGTGGACGACGGCCCGGGGCACCCCGTCGGCGAAGCGGCCGAGCAGCCAGCTCTTCCCGATCCGTCGGCGCCCCCAGACCATGCCCAGCGGCTCCCCGCTGTCCCACCACCGGGACAGGGCCGCCAATTCGTCCTGGCGATTTACGAACATCTGTGTAGCATACGTCAGCGTAGGCTACGTCGGTGTAGTAACTACCCTCCGGGGCGGGTCAGCGGCGGGTCCAGGCCAGGAGGCGGTCCGGCGGCCAGGTGTTGACCACCCGGTCGGCCGGGACGGCGGCGGCGATGGCCTGGTTGCACCCGAGGCCCTGCCAGGCGAGCTGGCCGGGGGCGTGGGCGTCGGTGTCGATGCTGAACAGGCAGCCCTTGGCCACGGCGAGGGCCAGCAGGTCCGGCGGGGGGTCCCGGCGCTCGGGGCGGGAGTTGATCTCCACCGCGGTGCCGGTGCGGGCGCAGGCGGCGAAGACGGCGTCGGCGTCGAAGGTGGACTGGGGGCGGCCGCGGCCGACGATGAGGCGGCCGGTGCAGTGGCCGAGGACGTCGGTGTGCGGGCTGTCGACCGCCGCCAGCAGCCGGTCGGTCATCTCGGCGGGGTCCATCCGGAGCTTGGAGTGGGCGCTGGCCACCACCAGGTCGAGGCCGCCCAGGACGTCGTCGGTCTGGTCCAGGGAGCCGTCGGGGAGGATGTCCACCTCGATGCCGGTCAGGATCCGGAACGGGGCCAGGTCGCGGTTGAGGGCGGCGATCTGGTCCAACTGCTGGCGGAGCCGGTCGGTGGTGAGGCCGTGGGCCACCGTCAGCCGGGGGCTGTGGTCGGTCATCACCAGGTACCGGTGCCCGAGGTCGCGGGCGGCCTCGGCCATGTCCCGGACCGAGGCGCCGCCGTCGGACCACACCGAGTGGCTGTGGCAGTCCCCCTGCAGCAGGTCCCGCAGCGCGGCCGCTTCGGGGGTGATCTCCTCGGCGTCGGCCAGGTCCATGGGGGTGTCGGCCTCCCGGCGGCCGCTGGTGCTGCTGCCGCTGCGGCTGGCACTGGGGCCGGCACTGCGGGCACCGCCCCGGTGGTGGCGGCCTGCACCGTCGCCGGGCTGGTCCAGCTCGGCCAGGTAGGCCGGGACGGTGCCGGCCAGGGCCTCGGTGATCACCTTGGCGGTGGACTTGCCGATGCCGTCCAGGGTGGTGAGGGTGCCGGCGTCGGCCATGGCGGCGAGCCGGTCGGGGTCGATGGGCCCGATCACGTCGGCGGCCCGGCGGAAGGCCTGGGACTTGTAGGCGGCCGCCCCGGACTGCTCCAGGAGGAAGGCGATGCGCTGCAGGGCGGTGACCGGGTCCACGACTACTTCCTACCCGTTCCGTTGGGGCCCGTTCCCGTGGGGCCCGGCCCGCGACGGTGGGCGTCGCTCCGGTAGGCGTCGCGACGGTGGGCGACCCGGTGGACCACGACGGTGCGCCGGTCGTCGTCGATCCGGTAGACGATCCGGTAGTGACCGCGGTGGGCGGCGTGCAGTCCGGCAAACGGGCCGCGGAGGGGGCGGCCGATGCGGTGGGGGTTGTCCCGGAGGGGCCCGTCGACGAACTCGTAGAGGGCGGCGCTGACCGCCTCGGGGAGGGTGCGGAGGTGCCGGCGGACGGCCGGGACGGCGACGACCTTCCAGCGGGAGGGCGGGTCCGGCCGGGTCACCGCCCGACCCGCGCCGGATGCGGGCTCAGCCGGTGGGGCCGAACTCGGACCTCAGGTCGTCCCAGTCGACCACGTCGCCCCGGTCGACGTCGGCGGCGGCGGCCCGGATGGCCTCCAGCTCCCCCGGGGAGGCCAGGATGTCGGTGGTCTCCTCCAGGCTGTCCAGGTCGGACAGGGAGAGGAGGACGGCGACGGGACGGCCCCGGCGGGTGATGGTGACCCGGTCGTGGGTGCGGTCGACCGAGTCGACGATCTCGGACAACCGGTTGCGGACCTCGCTCAGCGACATCGTGGTCACCGGTCCAGTATGGCGCAGGGACCACCGGGGTTCGCCGGAGCGGGAGGCCGGGGTGGGTGGGCCGGCACCGCAGCTCCTGTTGGATCATGGCTACGGATAGTACTACATACTGATATGTAGCTTTCTGCCGACACCCGGTCTCTTGCGCGGTCCGACATGGGGCCCGGTCACCAGACCCGGATGGTGGCGATGTCGTCGACGGACAGGGTGAACAGGTCGTCGGAGGGCAGCCCGGCGCCGGTGTCCCAGTGGAGGCAGCGGACCTGCCCGCCGAGGGCGGCGACCGGGACGCCGTCGACCACGGTGCCGACCCGGCAGCCGATGGAGATGACCAACTGCTGCTGGGCCAGGCCGGCCAGGGTGGCGGTGAGTGCGTCGCCGGCGTCGGACGCGAAGGACACGGTCCAGCCGGCCGGTGTCGACACCGACAGGTCGGGCAGTGTCGACACCGACAGGTCGGCCGGTGTTGCTGCCGACAGGTCGGTCGGGGAGGACGGCGGCCTGCCACGGGCGGGATCGGGGCGGGGCCACCGCCCACGGGGCGGCGGGGCGGTGACAGGGACGGGCTGCAGCAGGTGGGTGGGATCGAGGCGGAGGTCGGTCGACAACTGCTCGAGGGCCTTCAAGGTGAGGTTGCGACGGCCCTGCTCGATGAAGCCGATGTACTTGGGGCTGCGACCGATCAGCTCCCCCAGTTGCTCCTGGGTGAGGCCGAGGGCGGCGCGGTGGGCCTTCAGGTTCCAGGCGATCCTGCGCTGCAACTCTTCCTCCGCCACCCCCCGACGGTGATCGAATGCTACGTATCGTACTACATACTGATATGTAGCATTGTTGCAGGATGGCCGAAGATTTGGTGCAGTTCGTACGGCACCGGAGTGTCCAGTTGGTCGTAGGTGCACGACGACGGGTCCCGGTCGGGCCGCCACCGGCGGAACTGGGTGGCGTGGCGGAACCGGTCGCCCTGGAGGTGGTCGTAGGCCACCTCGCAGACCCGACTGGGGACCAGCGGGGTCCAACTGGTGTCCCGGCCCTGGGACCACCGGTTCGGGGCGTCGGACGGGCTGCCGTCGCCGCGGTCGGCGGGGTCGGCCAACCATGGATGCGGCTGGCCGGACGGCAGCAGCAGCGGGGCCAGCTCGTCCACCAGCTCGGCCCGGTGGGCGACGTTGAACGACGAGCACACCCCCACCCGGTGCAGGAAGCCGTCGGCGT
The DNA here is from genome assembly GCA_035547695.1 of Acidimicrobiales bacterium. Classification (GTDB taxonomy): domain Bacteria; phylum Actinomycetota; class Acidimicrobiia; order Acidimicrobiales; family RAAP-2; genus DASZUK01. Next base: position 1,553 of record DASZUK010000046.1, on the reverse strand, counting down.
CGAACAGGCCGAGGAGCAGGGAGCCGACACCGCCGGCCTTGTGCTCGCGGTAGCCGCCGACCACACAGTCGGCGGTGCGGTCGTGCTTGACCTTGACCATGGCCCGCTTGTCCTCCAGGTACAGCCCCGCGGCGGACTTGGCCACCACGCCGTCCAGGCCGGCGCCCTCGAACCGGGAGAACCAGTCCTTGGCCTGATCGGGGTCGGCGGTGGCCGGGGTGACGTACACCGGCGGCCGGGCCGGGCCGAGCAGGTCGACCAGCCGGCGGCGGCGCTCCCCGAACGGGGTGTCCCGGAGGTCGGCGTCACCGTCGGACAGCAGGTCGAAGGCCACGAACGACGCCGGGGTCTCCTTGGCCAGCTTGTTGATCCGGGACGCCGCCGGGTGGACCCGCTGCAGCAGGGCGTCGAAGTCCAGGCCGTGCCGGCCGACGATGACCACCTCGCCGTCCACCACGCACCGCTCCGGCAGCTCCCCCCGCAGGGCGTCGACCAGCTCCGGAAAGTACCGGGTCAGCGGCCGCTCGTTCCGGCTCTCCAGCGAGATCTGGTCGCCGTCCCGGAACACGATGCAACGGAACCCGTCCCACTTGGGCTCGTACAGCAGATCGTCGCCGGCCGGCAGCTCTCGGGCCAGCTTGGCCAGCATCGGGGCCACCGGGGGGTTGACGGGCAGCACGCTGGTCACGGTAGCCGGGTCAGCCAGGCAGATGCCCTGTCCACGTCATCCGTCGAGGAGGAACGACGACCGGTGGCGCGGGCGGCGGTCCCACGCCACCGGTCGTCCTTCCCACCGACGCTCCGGCCATGCCGGACGCCGATGTTTCTCCTGTTCCGCCGACGACCTCAGGATGCGGTGCTGGCCCCCCGGGGGGATGGGGATGGGAGGGGGGCCAGCACCTCACGAACCGTTGGCCCCGCATCGCCCCGTAAGGGCGGCGGGCGGTGTCGTGACCCTCCCCTCGACGAACGTGGCGACCACGCCGACGATGTGCGCCGGGTGAGGGATCTTTTTCATCAGCACGGCAAAGCCGCCCACCGAACGTCAATTGCCCGGCATGAACTCGAATAGCAGTCCGCACTTGCAAACTGGTCGCCGGCGGGCAACGGGCACCTATACGGGAAAAGAAGACAAAACTCCCCGACAGCCGTCGTAGGCCCGTCCCTCCGCATTGGTGGCCCCCCCACTTGTAACGAACACCGGCGTGGATAGGTTTTACCATGATCCCAAGTCACGATGAAGTGGTAATCAAGAGTTTCCTTTGTTGACGCCAACGGTCGTCGCCATACAAATGGTCGTCTCAAAGGGCACCGGGCGGGCACCACTGCGACAGATCGCAGGGTGCCCGCCCGGTCCTTCCTGTCCTACCTCCCGGCAGCGGGGCGGCTCAGCCGTCGACGATCACCGAGACGGTGTGTAAGAGAAGGTGATCGTCACCGACCCCGCCGTCCCGTCGGAACCGTTGCGGTTGCTCCCAGCGGCCCCGGTGCCGAAGGCCGTTGTCGTCCCGGCGTTGGCCACCCACGAGGAGCCACCGCCGCCGCCGCCACCC